>CAZTSI010000011.1:925-84970 GCA_964616755.1 uncultured Saprospiraceae bacterium
AAGGAGTCATTCAAATAGTCGAAATAAATAGTAGCTAGTTTTCGCTTATGATTGACAAGTTGATCTAAATACTTCAATTTGACCGTAAGCATCGCGGCCTGAATTTCATCTAGTCGAGAATTATGTCCCGGGACTATATTATAATACTTAACATCGGAACCATAATTTCGCAGACGACGCAAATTGGTTTGGTTATTATCCTCTTGACAAATAATGGCTCCGGCATCACCAAGAGCACCTAAATTTTTGGTTGGATAAAAACTGAAACAACCAAAATCCCCAAAAGTACCGCTTAGGATATCTTTGTATTTTGCCCCATGCGATTGTGCACAATCTTCTATGAGTATAAGTTCATGCTTGTTGCAGATCTCTACAATGGGGTCCATCTCGCAACATTTTCCATAAAGATGAACGACAATAATTGCCTTGGTCTTTGGACTAATGGCCGTTTCTATTAAGCTTGGATCGATATTATAGGTTCTTATATCAGGCTCTACAAAAACAGGTTTACAACCAGCCTGTAATACGGCGAGAATTGTAGCAATATAAGTATTCGATGGCACGATGATCTCGGCGCCCTTTGGCAAGTTTAGCGATAAAATACTCAGCACCATAGCCTCCAAACCATTGCCCACGCCTATGCAATGTTTGGCTTGGTGATAGTTGGCAAACGATATTTCAAATTGCTTAACCTCATTACCCAAAATATACCATCCGCTATCAATCACTTTAGATGCAGCTGCCTTCAACTCATCAAAAATGGGGGCATTTACTTTTGCTAAGCTTTCATATTCAATCATATCACATCTTCATAGGGTTCAAAAATATAATCTTCCGGATCGAAATAGCTCGAAGCGAGCACGAGAAGAACAGCGTCGGGAGAAAAATGATGCATCGTATGCCAATCTTCAGGAAACAGCAGTAAACATTTTTGCGGATTATCAAGATGAAAATCAGCTTTTTCTTGGCCATTATTGTTGCTAATACAACACTTCCCGTGAATACAAATAGCGGCTTGCGTTGTTTGCACATGACGATGACCTCCTCGCACTGAGTCATCTACCCCATAGATATAAAATATCCGTTTGACATCAAAGGGCAATATCTTCTCTATGACCGTAAGATTTCCTCGCTTATCGGCAAAACTTTTTAGCTGTATCAATTCAGGCATACCTAGGCATAATCATTCAATGAGTAAATATGGTAAATGCCCATGACCTTACGCCACAAGCTAACAAGTATGTGCTTTAATCCTGAGGGGGTCTGTCGCGTACCATTATAATCGCGACGCTCATAAACCTCAGATACTCTCGCGTTCATCTTTAAAAGATCCTTTATGTACGGCGAATAAAAAACATTCAAAAACGCCGATGATATTTCTTTACGGCCAAGCTCTACCGTATGGTCAGTATAAAATTTTAAATAATGATAATGGTAAAATATAGGCTCAAATTTCCTCATCGTTGTAAGCTCTTGGCAGATAATTTCATCCCCTTCGCTTTCGCAATTGTATTGTTGAATATTCCAAACTGCAAGACCTGCCCCAAGATGTTGAACCACATGAACCCCTTCAAATCTTGTAGGCCAATCATCCAAATATTTTTGATCACCAAACTTCCCATCCTCATGCCGATTATAACACCACTCTTCGCAGGCATCGCACCACCAATCTAGCGCCGTCATGCCTAGCTTATCATTTTTGAATGACACAAACTGCACACAAAATATACCACTTAGTTTGGATATATCATATTTATGGGTATATCGATGTGGAGTTATAAAAATAGACGCTCCCTGGTCTTCCTCAAAAATCACTGAGGGGTCATTATAAAACTTCATGTCTGCATCGACATATGTACAAATATCTAGCGAATAATGCACTATACAATAGCGGGTAAAATGTGATGCGCATGTCCAGCAATACTCCGTAGTGGTGCGATCATTTTTTATACGCAACATTCGCTCATCTTCAAATTCAGCTAAATGTACGACTGTCATATTCGGAAGAGATAATGCCGCTAGTACATGCGCACACAAACTATCAAAAGCGAGCACGTATAAATGAAAATCTGCACAATTCGTCGCCAATGAATCATACAACACTATACCTCTCGTCAAATAATTACTATCAAAAAGAGTACAAAAATTTAATCGCTGACTCATTCTTCCATTTTTCGAGCAACCACAATATTATCCAGATAAAAATCAGGATTAGCGGGCAGTAGCTTAAGGATGATACCCAAAATATTAATGGGGCACATGATCAATAGTGTAGATAACTGTTTCACCACTGGAATGGGTCGAGTGAGTTTGTAAATATAAGCATTCAACAATTGCATGATGGCACTGACATCCTTGGTCAACTTATCTTGCTCGATGACTTTAAATCCATTTTTTTCAAAAATGTATCGAAGTCCAAATGAACTATATCGCGCGTAGTCATAAGGCTGCTCGTGCTCATCCCAAATAAATGGCACCGTCAATAAACAATAGCCGCCAGGCCTTAAGACCCGATGTATTTCTGATAGCATTAATTGCGGTTCAAAAACATGTTCAAGAACTTGATTACATAATATACTGTCAAACGTGGCATCGCCAAAAGGGAAATGTTTTCCATCAAAATAAACATCAATATGCTCATCTTTATGATCATGACCCGACGAATCTGTATCCATGCCAATATACGAGTCCGTCTGAAATAACTCTTGATATGGCTTAGCACCACAGCCGACGTCTAGCAATTGACCCTTGAGATAATGCGCATATTTTCGCACCCCATCAACCAAACCCTTACGTGCATGATAAAAGGGATTAATAACAATACCAATGATCCCCGGATAAAACATTTGTCTAGCAAGTATCAATTTCAATTTACTCATGAATAGCTAGTTTGATAACGAATACTTTTCCAAATAAGTTTGGCCAATAGCCTGCTAAGGTATCCAGCCATCTATGTCCGCTAGGGACAACTTTATACTCCACGATATCAAGCCCACCTGTCTCTTCCACTAATTGTTTTAAATCTGATAAAGAAAGTTGATGGATATGGCCAGTGCTATACCAATGATAACCATATAACATTTTTCTTGGCATTCGCCCCTTGAATAAAAGCTCGAAGCGATTCAAAATATAGGCAAAATTAGGAAACGATAGCACAATAGATTTTTTGGCCAAACGCTTCATTTCATTAAGAGCAACTTCCGGATACATCAACATTTGAATGGTGACATTGCAAAGAGCTATATCAAAAGTTTTATCTTCAAAAGCAATAACTTCATCAATACGACCTTGTACGACATCTAAACCTCGATCTTTGCAAACTTCTACACCTGAAGTTGAAAATTCAATACCCTTTACAGTTGCTTGTTTCTCGGCTATCATTTTTAAAGCTAACGAACCCTCGCCACAAGCTAAATCGATAACAGAAGCTCCTTGATCAATATACGATAATACACAAGGATATTCTGGTCTGTTTTCGATAAATCCATTTTTGTATTGGTAATCTCTATTATCGTTCATACTGAAATGATGATTTAACAGGATTTAATGCAAAAATACGGCTCTTACAGTTATTAACAGATGTAGCCATATAGTATCTAATACGCCAAAATGCCTTTTAAACACACCAAAGCGATCTACCCATGATCGAATTTTTTGTTGTTGCGATGTCCCGCCCGTAAGATAACTGCTGATATAAAATGGGATCCTAAAACAACTCTTCGAGCGTTGTACACAAGTAATCATCCAATCCAAATCAGCGCTCAAATTATCCGCACGAAACAGCGGCGCCAAGGCGCGCTTTACTACAAACGATTGGTGACAAACGACCATTCCCTTTCGAAAACTCGATACACTTAAGCTCAATGGTAGTTTTCGCGTTGTATAATCTGATCTTGTGCCTAACTCATTATACATTTTATCAACAAGAATGGTTTCACCATAATATATGTCGCGATGATCTTCTAGGATATTCTCTATTAGCGTCGAAATAGTGGTTTCGCTATAAAATCTATCCCCCGCATTCATGAATATCACATATTCACCAGTTGCCCTCCTTAATCCCTTATTCATGGCATCATAAATGCCTTCATCTGGCTCACTTGTATAATGCAAATGGGGACGCCGTTGAATTTCATTCTTCAAAAAAGGCAAAGTACTATCATTGGATCCTCCATCAATGATTATGAACTCTATCCATTCTTGAAGTGGATCAATGGTACTGAATGTTCTTATAAGTCCAGCCACATTATTATAGCTGATCGTAATCACCGATAGCAAAATAGTGTGATTAGCTGTATTCAATTAGGCCGTTTTTTGTGCTTTATATCGATCCCATTCCGGCCGTAACAGGAAATACAATACACCTAAACATCCCATTACCAATAACCACCAAGATACCATCGAGATAGACTCTCCTTGGGCATAAACGACTGGCTTAAACTCAAAGACAATTTCGTGCTGACCTGAGGGAACGCGCATCGCTCGAAGTAGGTAATTGGCTCTGATATGCTTTTGTTCTTGACCGTCAATGTAGGATTTCCAATCCCGGTTGCCGTTGTACCAAATTTCTGAAAAAACAGCTAACTGGTCACTAGCGGCGGATGTTCGATACACCAATCTATCTGGCTCATAAGTGACCAACTCTATGGTAGCCGCTGGGTCAAAGCTTGGTTGCCAGCCCCCCACTTGATCCGTAAACTCCTCCACTAGTACTACCGCCGAGTTAGCTGGATCCATTCTCGCTAGTGTATTAAACTCTTGATCGGGGTTCTGAACTGGGGCAATATTTTTTACAAACCAAGCATTGCCAAGTGCATTGACATTGACTTGAAGTCCAGGCCCATCATCTGTATTAACAATGAAATATTTCGTATTGAGCATATTGTATATCGCTTGATTATTAGCCGCGATATACTTAGTTAACACATCTTGAAAGCGTCGCAATTTGGCAGGATCATAACCACCAACTGTATTATGAAAATACGATGCTTGCGAACTATTATTGGTATTGATGGTCATGTCTTGGACACGATAGCGGGCTCTATCCTTCTCCATATTACGGATTTGTTGATCCACTGGACGCATTGCAAAATTTTCCTCCTTAGAACGACTTGCATTTTTGAAATCGCTATGTTCAATGTATCGATTGCTGACACCCCACACATCAAATACGATCAACACCCCTATGATAGGGAAAGCAATATATTTTTTAAGTTTTCCTTGAAGGTACAACCAAATAAACCCACTTACTAAAGCTACTAAAAAGAAGGAGCGCCAAGCATCACCACTAAATAAATCTTTACGATCACTGACAAATATAGACACATCCACCCCTTGCCCAACATAGCGCTGATCAGAGGCAGCACTAAAGTCAAACATGTTAGTGCCAAATAAAGCTAAGCCCAATAACGGCACTAAAAACATACCCGTTGCGATGTATAATTTTTTGGTCATTTCTGCAATCTCCGCTGCCGTCGTTTTGGTATTCGTTGATCGCACTTTTTCAATAGTCATAAAAGCCATGATAGCGAGTAGTGGCAAGAAAAACAACACAGCATTAAGGATTGATTGAGGAGCTCGAAACTTATTGTACATAGGCAAAATGTCAAATAAGAGCTTATTGAGTGGCGCTATATGACTACCCATCGCACAAAGAGTCAGAAAAAGAGTACCTAGCCCAATCCACCATTTTATTGACCCTTTGACAAGAAATAGGCCTAAGACAAATAAGAAAAATAAACTTACTCCCATGTACATAGGACCTACTGTCGTGAGTAACTGTCCCCAATACAAGGGTGCTCGCTCAATGCGATATTTCTTAAAACTTTCGCTATTACGACTGACCTTTTCTGCTGAGCCGCCACCAACGAAGCCTGGTAAAACATAGGACGCCATAACATCTCGCCAATCGCTCGACCATTGCATGGCATATTCAAAATCAAGACCTCCATCTTTGGATTCAGCTCCAGCCTCGGGAGTTAAAATCATTGGGCCCCTCAGCGTTTGTTTAGAATAGTCGTATACGCTCAGCATTCGCGTACTATTAGCGCCAAAAGCAATAGCCCCTGCCAATAGAACTGTAGCACCTCCCTTAAGAAGGGTGTCAAATTGTTTGCTGCGAATCGCTTCTACCAGTTTAACTATTGCATAGACCCCAAACATCAAGAAGATATAATAGGTCATTTGAGGATGCTGTTGATAGAGGGCTGCCGTTAAGCCCAAACTAAATATAAGCCAGCCAAATAAATACCGCCGCTGCTCAAAAATCTTAAACACCCCTAAAATTAACAAGGGTGTAGCCGCCAATGTAGCGATTTTACTATAATGCCCAGCTTGCCACAACATGACATTAGGTGTCGCCAAAGCCGTTACGATGGCCAGGGGTACCGCAATTAGTGGCGTGCAGCCGAGCTGAAAGTATAAAAAGTAAGCAAAGATCATGATTGAGAAGTATAGACCAATCGGTGCGTCCATGCCGAGTTCAAATACCCGTAAGACTGAATGAATCTTATTGTGCTTCATCGGCACCCACATAAGGCGGGGCATGCCACCAAACTGAGCATTGCTCCAGAGGTAGGTTTCTTTACCAGTTTTTTTGGTGTATTCCTCTACCTCGCCAGCTGCTTGCGAACCGGCTACAATATCATCCATGCTTAGTCGCTTACCCTCCAGTTGCGGATAAAAATATACCATGCTCGCCAGACACAATACAACTATGGCTAAAATATGGGGTAGTGATTTTTTTAATAATTCCTTCATGGTTCTAACTTTTTCTTATTGAGTATCGTAGCTCGGCAAAACAAAAACAGCAAAAGTGGTTTCGTTTTTTCCGTTTACATTTCATTTGTCAGGTTTATTTATAAAAATTGCGTTCAAACGCCACAAATTTAGACTTTCCTAGGACTATCACTTCCCAAAAAGCACGTATAAATCCGAGGCCGTATCCAATCAGTTGAACAAAGCTCGTAACTATGGATAAGAGTGCAACACTTACGTCTTTATTCTTGATCAAGGAATCGACAAAGATGATAGCAACATACAGCCCTAATGGCCACAAAAATTGCCAGTCTATCCAAAAACCAAGACATATCATGCCTATCGTACCTAACACAAAAACAGTCGGCGCCAGATGCACAGGCTTAAGCGTTCCCGCATGTTTCTTAGACAAATGTATTCTGGCAATGCCCGAATTATGCACTTGCTTATAATATTGTGAAAGCTTAGTACGCCGCTTATGAAAGACAAAGGCCTCTTTTATCAATCCCGTGCTAAATCCCTCATTCATTAAACGAATGCTCAAGTCGATATCTTCCCCAAATCGCATATCCGCAAAACCACCAGTGCGCTTGAAGACTGGCAAAGAAATGCCCATATTGAAACTGCGCGGAAAGAATTTATCCAGATTTTCGCCGCCTCCCCGGATGCCGCCAGTCGTAAAAAATGAGGTCATGGAATAATTAATCGCCTTTTGCAAAGGAGTAAAGCTAGGCAATGCTTTATCCGGCCCACCATACGCATCCATGTAGCGAGCTTGTAGTGAAGTACGAACTATAGAGATATATTTTGATGGAATAATACAATCCGAATCCAAAATGATGAAATAATTTCCCTTAGCCAGCGCCATGCCGTAATTGCGGCTGCCCCCTGGACCACTATTAGCTTTATAATAATATTGAATCGAAAGCTTAGAGGAATATTGCTTTACGATATCATCGCAGAGGACTTTTGACCCATCTTCTACTATGACAACATCAAAATTGGGATCGGTTTGTTCGCTTAGACTCGCTAGCAATTCATCGACTTCTTCAGGACGATCATATACAGGAACAATTATAGAGAATACTAACTCATCTTGACGCCCTGACAAATCTCGACGATCTATCATTTAGTAATTTATTTGATAGAGAAAACAAGGCTCCGTGTTGCCAATAGTGTGCACTTGCACCAATTTTGCTGGGTCGTATTCATAAATAGAACGCAAATAGGAATGCGTTGTACCTATCACTTGACCTTCAACAGCTTGCGCTGGATTAGCCCGTAAATTGCACACCATTAAATGTGTGGCGCTTTGCTTTTGAAAATTAGCTAATACGATGTCACCTGATTCTTGTGTACTTCTAAAAAGCCCTTCAAATATATTCTTTCCGTCAGCGTAAACTATAGAGGTATTGGGTTTGCGACAAAGAACCTTTGACGTAGCAGGTAAATTGTCTGCAGTCCACTTGCTCATTTTCAAATAATGCTGCCAATCGGGTGTATAAATACCATATATGTCCCCACTCATGATGGCTGTCAACTTTGGTTGATTTAAGCTTACCTTTTTAGGCAAATGTCTCAATTGTACTAAGAATAATAGAGGAAGCAAACACAGGTATCCTACTTGCCAAATGCTATTCTTGGTTTTTACAAATTCGAATAACCCCGAAAGCAAAAAAACTAAGATTAACGGTATGAACACCAAAATCATCCTATCCTGCATCCAATGTGCTTGGAGAGCAAAAAAGACCACGCTGATCGTACCGATTAAATACAATCCTACAAAAAATATTTTGTCGTGTTTATGTTTAAAAGAATAGTACAAAACACCCATAACACATGCAAAAAATAACAATGAAAATAGCGGCATAGCCGTCAATGGCATACCCTCAGCACGCCAGCCCAAAATTCGCAAGAGGTCATTAGATATGTAATGATTAAAGTTGGCGATATATCGACTGATTAAGCCCATTACATTTTCTTTGCCTTCCCCGGCGTTGTAATAATTCTTTAAAAGAAGGGTCTCCCATTGCCCTGAAACAGATGACGCGCCAAACACAACTTTGATAAACACCGTATATACGGCTCTAAAAACAGCATAAACCCCAATGATCATCGCCGCAAGCTTATATCGAGCCGACAGTAAAAAATAGACCGCTGCAATAATCGGCGCAACGATCAGAATATTTTTAGTTATCGAATACAGCACAAGGAACAGACCAAAAGCCGCCCAAAATTTAACATCCAGATCCTTCCATTTCGCACTCAAATCTACATGTGCATATTTATTCATAAGAAAAAACAATAATCCCATAAACGCATATTGCATCATCATAAAAAATGATTCTGACATCGTCGAACTACTATAAAATTGCAAGCCGTAATTTGTGGCAATAATGAGCAGAACCGTAAGCACGACACTATGGGGAAATTGTTGCTTAAAGTATTTATAAAAAAACCAAATTCCAATACTGGCCATCACAAATGAAAACAACTTGTAGGTGATAACATTAAAGCCAAAAAGAAAAGCAGGTACGGCTAAGATAGCTGTATAAAAAACCGAACTAAAGCTAGGATAAACACCGTATTTCAAAAAATTGCTTGCCTCTACAATGAAATTCGCATCGTCTGCCATTGGAATAATAAACCCATCGAACAATAAAAAGCCGATCAACAAAAATATAGCTAAAGCAAAACCAAAGACCCATTTCAATCGAGGCTCTAGCCAATTCTCTACACGTGCCAACCATGGGGTACTATACCCCACACTACTTCCCTTAGCAGGAATATTCGCATCGATTGCACCTTTTCTATTTCTTTTGTTGCGCTTAGACATATTGATGTAGTTATAGTTTAAACAAATTTGATGCGGTTCATGGCAAACGCCACCATTCGTAAGAGAATAATGCCATGCCTAAATCTAGAAATGTTTGTGTCTCCATAGGTTCGTTCGCGATATCGTATGGGTAGGTCAATGATTTTTAAATTCAATTTATAGGCACCAAAGAGCAAGTCAAAATCGCCAAATGGATCAAAATCGCCAAAATAGGCTCGATTCTTCTTCAAATTTGCATAATCTCGAGCAAACATCACTTTTGTGCCACAGAGGGTATCCTTAATTGGCTGCGCTAACAACCACGAAAAAGCATAACTGAAAAACTTATTACCGAGCATATTCAAAAAGCGCATGGCCTCCTCCTCCATAGGATAAACTAGTCTAGAGCCATTGATAAACTCCCCTTTACCCGTCTTTATGGCTTCATAAAATTTTGTCAAATCATCGGGTGGCACGGTCAGATCAGCGTCAAGGATCATCAGAACTTCACCTTCGGCGATATCAAAACCCCTTTTTACAGCATTGTACTTACCCTTGCCGTCTTGTTGAGCAATTTTTATTTTTCGCGTGTGTTCATATTTTTTAGCCATTGACTGAATTACATCCCACGTATCGTCTGTTGAATTGCCTTCGATGAAAATGAGCTCCGTGTCCCTTCCAAGATCTGGCGTATTTAATATAGCAGCTTCTATGTTACCACTTTCGTTTCGAGCAGGTATCACTACACTTACGGAATACTCTGCAATATCAGAAGTCGGCGCTAATTTAGCCACCAGATATTGCGACAGACAAAGCATATTAAAAAATGGTAACCGTGCAATGTATTTATTGATTAGCGTAGAAAGTATGGGAATGTACACAGGCATCAACATGCGCATAGTACTTCTATACATTTCAAATCCACTCAAATAGAGTAGATTTTGAATATCCACCTTCGATAGCCAATTTTGCTCCGGAGCTCCTTTTTTATACCCTAGAAGTTCGCCCAATTTTATAATAGGCTGCCACAATCTACTGTAGTAGCCAATAAACACTTTGGTGCGCGGATGGCACAATACTTTAATCTCGGAGAAAACGTCCAATACATTTTCAAAAAAGCCAATGGTATTAGAAATCACAATCACATCAAAGGTCTCTGTCAAAGAAATAGCTGCCGCGTCCATGACTTTAAACTCAATAGTAGGGTGCGCCTTTCTTGCTTCTTCAATCATATTTTCACTAAAGTCGATGCCCAACTTTCGTTTTCCCTTTATCGCTGCCAGTGAGTCACCTGTGCCACATCCGATCATGACCACAGACTCGTCACCTGTCATGAAATAATTATAATAGTCTAAGGAATCCTTCCAATAATACGCATGTCTTCGTCGATAGCCGCGATAATCACCAGCTATAGAATTAAAATATTCAATTACCCCTTTTTGTCTCTTTACTGTCATTTCTATTCTATTTGATCGAACAACTTTCTGGCTATTACATTAATCCCACCATTTTTTGGAATCATTGCGGTCAATTCTTTAATAATTTTTGGCAACAATGTGCCATCTTCAACACTATAAAATCGATAATTATATTTGTAAAGTAATTGGACCAATGCTTCAAAAGAACTTCCATGTTCTAGGTGTACATACGGGCTCAGCTCTATTAAAATAGTAGGGCTGTATTGCTTCAATATATCAGCAGCCCCGAGCAATACCCAATATTCAAAACCGTCCACATCAATTTTAATAAAATCAATATTGTCAATATTCAATTCTTGTATGATGGAATCTAGCCGCACCACACGCGCAGATGCTGTACTTTTCAATTTGCCCTTATGCACTGAATGTTGCTCAGCCGATGGTATAACATTCCAACTCGAATATAGCTCCCTTGGCGTCTCAGCACTTATATCATGCGTGAGTAGGTATTGAAGAGGTATTATTCTCGATTCCAGATGTGGATTAAGAGAAATGTTCTTTAGAAGCTTGGTATAGGCCCAATCGGTGGCTTCAATTGCGATTACCCTACCCTTGTTGCCAACGGCTTCCGCCATTGTCATAGTATGGGCACCAATATTCGCGCCAATATCTAGGACGGTTTGGCTAGGACGAATAGTAGTCCTCAACGTTTGGGATGTCGATTTTTCAAAAGCACCAAAAACAAATATAGATAAGTCAATACCTTCTTCTAAGTCAAGTTCATACTTAATATTATGCCGAGTTACAACATGACGCGAGCCACTTTTCCCTTGTAGAAATAATGCAACTTTAGCCCCCTGATATAATATTCGAGCGCCAAGCATTTTTACATTTGTAGGAAGTGCTAACATAAAATATTATTTTGACTTATCACCTTGCTTCATAATGCTTTTGAGTAGACCACAACTGAAGATTCTCTGTTGTCTTTTGGATCCAATTCTTTGAAAAAAAAGCGGATCTGAAGGCCAAATAGTCAGAATAATGTTCTAATTGACCTTCCATTAGGGTTAATTTGGTCTCATCAAGAGGCTCAAAAAAGTAAATATCAAACCCTAAAAATTCTAAATGGGCTAAATAATCCCAAACGGAAGTGCCCGATTTCTTTAATCCATACGGCCATAATTCGCCCAAGATGATAAGTTTTTCAGATCGTGTGATGAGCTCATTCATGCCCTTTATGGCATAAAAGTCAAATCCCTGAATATCGATTTTGATAAAGTTAACTAACAAGGTTTTTGGCAGTGCGTCGTCAAGCCTAACAACCTGAATTTCAGTCCATCTGCGCCCTTCGCCACTATCATAAGTCTGGTGGTCTACATTCAACCCATCTGAGTGATAGAGTTTGAGCGTTCCTTGATGTTCGCCTACGGCTACTTCGAATGCGTCAATCTGCGCTTCGTATTCTGAAATATTATTTTTTAATAAACTGAAATTTCGGGCGTCAGGCTCATAGGCATAGACCTTTCCTTCCTTTCCGACCATTTTAGCAAACTGAAGGCTATAGTATCCTATATTGGCGCCGATATCTAGCACCACTGACCCTGGAAGAATGATCCTCTTCATCCGTTTTATCTTAGTATAATCTGTCAATTGCTTATAGATAAAATACAACGGCTTATAGACCCAATAGTGGTGCTTATAAAGGTAGTTGAATATGTAAAAGACTTGCCTCATATTAGTTAAGGACAGTGCGCCGAAATAGCCAATCCGGCAGCCATCGAAGGCAAAGGTCATAAAAAAAAGCCTTAAACCACTAAGGTTCAAGGCTTTTTATATTTAAGAAACAATAATATTCTTTCTATGTAAGGTACATTATTTACCTCCTTGCAAGAAATCCTGATATTCTTGTAACTCATCCCATTTGCCATCAGCGGCCATTTCGGCCTGTTTAGGCCATGTACCTGGATCAGCAAGGCTAAACCGACTCCCTGCATTATCTAAGATAGTTTGAATCGCCGTGACAGAGGTGAGTGATAATTGACGCCAAGTGGTTATACCAGCCTCATGCAATAGCTCTTCTATCTTTGGCCCGATACCTTCTACAGCTTTCAAATCATCTTGCTTCCATCTTTTTAGCCAACCCATCTTGATGAGATACTTTTCTACTTTTGCATCGGTCTCTCCGTCGCCTGTAGTGGCTCTACCTGAATCTAATTGACGTTGTAAAATCACCAATTCAGCCCATCGCTTTTGAGCACCTAATTGTGCTTGTTGTGGCCATGATGTCGGGTCAATAATTCTGTACTTAGCCGCATCTACATTATCTAATAAAGATCTCAATTCTTCTGGAGTTTTGGATGCTAACTGCGCAAGAGTGTTAACGCCATTATTTTTAAGCACTGCGTTAAGTTTTTCGCCAATGCCCTCAATGATTTGTAAATCGTCCTCTTTAATATTGCTGTAAGCTGAAAGTTTAGGTGCAGGCGTTGGCACAGACATTGGTGTTGGTACAGCTATTTTTGCCTCTGGCACGACATCCGCTACGACTTTATGCACCACGGTACTAGCTGAAACTTTTGCACTTTCTATTTCCGCGAGTTTACCTTTCCACAATGAAATATCGCTATTTAGAGAGGCGTTGCGATCATTGCAGCCGTTTAGTTCAGCTTCTAAACCTGATATTCTAGTAGTAGCTGCCTTCAATTTGTTCTCTAGATCGGTAATTCGCGCTTTTAGATCTCCAATTAATCTACCCCATAAGAGCCATCCAGCTAAGAGTCCCAACAAAGGCAAAAGAAGCCACGGTAGCCACCAAGGGCAAGTACAAAAATCTATAAATAGTATTAACATGATTTTAAATTTAAATTTTACTTAATGATTTGAAGTTCTGTTCTACGATTCTTCGCTCGTCCGCTATCTGTGTCATTAGAGGCAACAGGCTGCGCTTCGCCGGCGGTATCGACAGTTACTTGAGCCGATTTGACCCCCTTGCTCACAAGATAGTCTTTGACTACCTGTGCACGCCGTCTTCCTAATACAAGATTAGATGAATCGCTACCAATATCGTCAGTATGACCAGTAAGACGCACCTTTTCTCCTGATGAGATTACTCGTTCAGCTACTTTATCGAGATAAGTTTCGACATTGTTATCGTCTAATTTATTAGTTGAATTGAACGGGAAGTAGATTTGGGTGCTCTCAGGTATATCATTGCGTACCACCGTACTGACACCAAAACGAATCTTATCTGGTGGTGTTAATGCTACACCTACCGATTGTTCGCTGCTGATATCGATCTTATCGGCTCCAATAGCAGACAATAATCGTTGTTTAACGGTTTCTGCCCTACAAATTCCTAAGTTTTGATATTCACCAGAATACGTTTCGTCGGTGCTGTAAATACCTGTAATCAACAAACGTTTTCCTTCTGTAAGCAGGGCAGCTAGAGAGTCTCTTAATCCCTCAAAATCTTCCCCATAATATGCCTGACAGTCATTTGCATCAAAGCAAATACTCCGCCTTGGACACTCCTTCTTTGCCACAACTGCTGGTGCGGCTGGCGTTGGTTGTTCGATGACCGCATCGGCCGTATTACAACAACGCTCTTGATCTGTACACATCTTATAGCCTATTAAAAGCCACAAAATGCCCAGAATAATAAACCCTATGTTTCGCATTAATCAAGTTGGTTAGTAATGAATAAATAATTTCGTCGAAAAGGTAGAAAAATCGAGGGGAATTGTATTCTAAAAAATGTTAAAATTTGGTGAGAAAGAGTTTTTCACAAATTTTGGGGCTTTTTAGAAGATTTTTTGGCCAAAACCGACTTTTCTTTGGTCATTTAACCACTACAAATGGCCGTTTTGTTCGTTATATTCACAGAGGTCAGGTCGATGACATAATTCTGAATTATCCGTTTTTTGTTATCTTCATTCCTGCATTCACAAATGAGAACATTTTTTTGTATGAAGCTTGTAAGATGTGCGACTTATTTTTTTTTCTGTCTGATCCATCTCCAAGCCTGCTCTGATGGTATTGACTGTCTTCCAGGCCCAGTAGAGATAGATGATCTAGAGAGCCAAAATTGTGCGCACACCCGATACTTAGTGCTAACTCCAGATGATAAAGAGTTTGAACTTGTGCGCGATCAGAATCAATTTGAGAAAGTAGTAAATACCCCTTGTGATATCCGAATCGATTGGATCAAGCATGACCTCATTGTGGGAAAATTTTTTTCTGAGTTTCGCATCGAAAGTATTGAAAAAGAACTTTTAAAGAGCTGCCAGAACAATCGTTTAACGCTAGAATTTAAATTCATCTCTACGAACGAATCCGACCCCAAATGGATCATGTTTAGTGCGATTATACCCAAACTAGATGACACGCAAAGTCTCTATGTCCGAACCTAAGGGCCGCTAATTTTTTGGTATTGATTCAGGCACGCCCGTTTTCGTCTCTAAAAGATCAAATTTGACTGCAATCTTTCCGTTTCGTTACTTTCCGAAGAGTAATCGTGAGGCAAAAAATCATTTTTCTTTTAGAACGAACCAAATAATTTTTGTTTTGTTACTGTAACATTTCATGAAATTTACTTTCTTGGAGCTCCAAACTATTAATACAAAAAATTATGTCCGCTTTGTTTGAAAAGAATAAATCTCTCGTAGAATATTTTTACGATGGAGAAAAAAATCACCCTAACCAAGTTTTTCTTCGCCAGCCTTATGGTGATCAATGGCAAGAGCTCAGTTATGGTGAAAGCGGACAATTAGCGAGAAGAATGGCGACTGCTCTCAAAAGCAAGGGCATTTCAGAAGGCGATCATGTTGCCTTGATTTCAAAAAACTGCTATCATTGGATTTTGGCGGATCTCGCCATCATGATGGTTGGAGCTGTTTCTGTCCCTTTTTATCCCAACCTGACGTCTGGGCAGTTGGCCGAAGTGCTCGATAAAAGTGATGCAAAGATGCTGATTGTCGGCAAACTTGACGAATGGGATGAAAAAAAACATGGTGTGCCTGCGGGACTGCCAATCATCCGATTTAGTCACTATGAAGGCAATGCGATTGTGACAGAAGGTGACCTTTGGGACGATTTGATAGCCACCCATGAACCGATGAAAGAAAGTTATCTGCCCAATTTGGATACAACTTGGAGCATTTTGTTTACTTCAGGTACTACAGGATCGCCCAAAGGGGTAATTCATACGCATCGCAATTGCGCACTTGTGGCGCGAAATGAAGAGATCAATAATTCACTTGGATCAAAAAACAACCAATTTCCAAGATATTTTTCTTTTTTACCCTTGAATCATATTGCTGAACGCGCCGCCGTTCAACTCGGGGCGCTCATTACTACAGGGAGCATTTCTTTTGCTGAAAACCTTGATACATTCGCCAAAAACTTACAAGATACACAACCACATTTTCTCTTTGCTGTGCCGCGAATTTGGACTAAGTTTCAGCTTGGCGTTCTTAACAAAATGCCACAGAAGAAATTAGACACACTCCTCAAGCTACCCATTATATCGGGCTTAGTGAAGAAAAAAATAAAAAAAGGTTTAGGCTTATCTCGCGCTGATGTAGTACTCACAGGTGCTTCGATTACGCCAGAGTCTCTTAAACAATGGTATCGTCGATTGGATATCAAGCTAAGAGAGGTTTATGGTATGACTGAAAATTTTGGTGGATTTACCCTCATGCCCGAACCAGGACACAAAGCCAATACTGTCGGAAAACCTCTACCAAATACTTTGGGTAGAATCGATCATGTAACAGGAGAAATTCAAATGAAAATGCCGTGGATGATGAAGGGCTATTATAAAGATGATGAATTAACCGCCGAAGTATTGAATGACGGATGGCTGAGCACAGGGGATAAGGGTAAAATGGATGAAACGGGCTATATTTCCGTAGTGGGGCGTGTCAAAGATGCATTTAAGACTTCTAAAGGTGAGTTTATAGTGCCTACTACTCTAGAAGAACACTTTAGCGAAAGTGATTTTATTGAGCAAATATGTGTAGCTGGTTTGGGTATACCTCAGCCAGTAGCAATGATTTGCTTGAGCGATATAGCGAAAAAAACTCCTAAAGAAATCCTAGCGCAGACCTTAACGACCCAATTAGATCAAGTCAATAAAGAATTGCAAGGGCATGAAAAAATATCAGCCATCGTTATCGCCAAAGAGGTCTGGACAGATGCGAATGAGATGCTGACACCCACGCTCAAGGTGAAGAGGGGATCGATCCATGACAAATATGGCGATCGCATGGAGTCGTGGTGCAACTCTTCAGAGAAGGTTATTTGGGAAGACTAGAAAAAAAGTTATCGACAATTAATTCCTTTATCACCCAAAACAAATCATTCGTGCATCAGTTATGTTGGATGATGAATGAAACAGTTTTAGATCAACTCGCCGTTATGATGTCGATGATGGGAGGAGAGTTTCCACCCAAAGTAGCAGCCTTGCTGAATGGTGAGCTAGTCGATTATACAATGGGGCAATCAATGCGCATGCGCTTTGCCTTGGATGAAAAATTTAACAATCCCTTTGGTATCACTTTTGGCGGCATGTATGCTATGTATTTTGATATGGTCATGGGGCCGTTTTCGGGCATTGAGGCTGGCGCACCAACAACTTCTCTAGATTTGAATGTTTCGTTCTTGAAATCCATCCGACCTGCAGACGAATGTATAGAGGTTGAGGTGCGATTAGTCAATAAGACAAGACAGTTCTTGATGCTTTCTGGGTCAGCGTTCAAAATGGACGGAACATTGGTTGCCACATCTACCAGTCGCATGTTTATCTTACATCAAAAATAATACATCATTTGGGACGCATTTACTTCATTCGTCATGGACAAGCCTCCTTTCATAAGGAAAATTACGACCAGCTGTCTGATAAAGGTGTCCAACAATCACAACTTCTTGGGGAATACTTTAACCAGCGCGGATGGCAATTTGATAGAGTATATTCTGGCACTCTAAAACGTCAAAAAGACACCGCGCTCCATAGTTTATCTAACGATAACCATCCTCTACAATTTACGCAATTGGCTGGATTAAATGAGCATCATGGGCCTGCGATCGTAGGAGCGTACTACCCCGATAAGTTCAAATTTAGAGGAGAAATCCCGTCAGAAAAGCTAGAAGAATACAAGCGAGATTACTATAGGACGTATTTCGAGCTAGCCGAAAAGTGGGTTTTAAATCAATTGGATACTCAGATTTTAGGGAATATAGAGCCCTGGTCCGTCTTTAAAAATCGCTTCACCCAGGCCGTGCAACATATACTGGCTGATGCCAAAAAAGGTGAGAATATTGCCGTCTATACATCCGGCGGCCCTGTAGGTGCGGCATTAGGTATGAGTTTGGGTCTGCCAGATACAGAGGTGGTAAAACTTGCATGGCAAGTGAGAAATACCTCGTATTCAGAGTATGTTTTTTCGAAAGATAAATTTTCGTTGGTCAGTTATAATGTGACCTCTCACCTACAAGATCCAACACTAATTACCTTAGTATAGTCAATCTACAATCTTGGGTAGATCATTCGAGTATCCCGAGATGCACGATTCTGCCACCGGCATTGTTAATAGGATTAGTCGACTGGCCAATAATCACTCCCTTTTCGGGTGCATAATACCGCTGGATTACATGACCAAACATATTACGCAATATAGCCAATTCTTGCCCTTTCTCCACTAATTGACTCAGTGAGGTTTTCATTTCTAAGAGCCCGCCGCGATCTGTGAATAGCCAATAAGACTTTTGGCATCGTATCGGTGATATACTTGGCTTCACCCAAGGTTTATCCCAAAGCTTAAGATAGGTCATGATATGATGAATATTACGAGCGCCTCGCTCAATCATATCAAGTTGAAATACCTGAGGGTTGCCTAGCTCGATCGTAATACAATCTACCCCAGCCAAGGCCGCCTGAGTACGAAGAGTGCGACCCGCACTGTTGCTCACTCCCGTGCTTGCCCCACCTGAGCTCGCCAGAATTATATCAGCGTCCAATACCTCCATCATTGCTTGAAGCACTGGATTTCGCAAATCACCACGAGCATATAGACTATTCTCTCGACCAAAACTGGCCGTATGTAGATCAACTAAAAATGATATGTGTGGCAAAATCTTTTTAGTTATCATCGCTACCAACTGTTCGCTTTCGTTGCCTTGTGCGTCACCTGGGAATATTCGATTAAGATCTGTACCATCTTCATGTTCGCGTTGATATCTATATATCGCCGAAGGATTAAGCCCAGGAATAGCTAGTATAGTGCCCCTAATGATCCGCGGATCAATATCCTCAAGCGCACGATGAATAGCTGCAACACCATTGACTTCGTTGCCATGGATAGCGGCAGTGATGCCTATAGTAGGGCCTGATTGTGCTCCTTTGATGACGATTACGGGAATCTGAATTTCTCGACCAAATATATCGATACCCATTGACAGCCAAAAGTCGTATCGGCGAGTGTTATCCAAGGTTTCGATACTCAATGCATCAATAGACAGTGGATCAGTAGACAGCGCTTCAATAGACAAAGTTTTTTTTGATCCTTGCTGGGCGTTGACTTTACCACCAAAAAGAACAATGCTCTGCATTAGAGCCATAAGAAATATAGGCTTAAGAGATACATGCATAAAGCTTACTTTAGTGCGATATTCAAAAATGATTATTAAATAGATAATTTTCCTTTCTCTATAACTCCTGTTCGTCGATTATTTCTTTCGCAATCTTCCAAGCCAAGTTATCCATCTTCGCAGCTGATTTATTAACCAAGGTAACAACTACTAACTCCTCCTCAGGATAAATAAGCAACATACTCGTGCCACCTACTGATCCACCGCTATGACCATACCAATATCTCGATTGATCGTCAATCCCGGAGCTAAATCCTATACCATAATTTGTTTTTGTGCCATCAGCCAAATGCTGACTTGAAGTGCAGGTCTCTAGCGCCGATTTCGTTAAAAAGCCAGGGCGACTATGTATAACCCCAAATTTTGCCACCTCCTCTGCTGTACCTAAATATCCACCTCCTGCCCACTTATTTGATTGATTTATCACTGGACCTGGCACGAGTTTATTGCCTTCTTCGATATAAAATGAAACTCTCGGGTAATTAAGGCTATCTACTATATCTGCCCTGAGATTCTTTAATTTGGCCGGCGTCAATAGTTCATCGTCCATCAAGGCTAGGAATGCTTTGCCTGTTGCCTTTTCGATGATTGCGCTAATCAATGTCCATCCATAAGTGCTATACGAGTATTTGGTCGTTGGGACAAAAAGGAGACTATCTCGAATAAATACCTCCATAGGCTCTTCAATACTCGTATACGACACATTACTCAGGAATTCAAGGCCGTAATAGTGTCGTATACCAGCCAAATGACCCGCTAATTGTCGTAAGGTTAACTGCGCCTTATCATCAGGAATATCAGGAAGGTACTGCTTAATGGGGGCATCTAAATCTATCAACTTTCTATCAGCTAACTGACAGACCACAGATGCCGTCAAGGTCTTTGAAATACTACCGATTCTAAATAAGCTACTTGCGGGGTCTATGGTTTTTTGGGTGGCAATATTTGCATATCCATAAGCACGATTCATCAGGCGCTTACCCTTGTGATACACGCTGATGGACAAGCCTGGATAATGGTAATCTGTGAGATGCTGAAGACAGAGGCTATCTACTGAAGGTTTTGCGGATCCTAAATCAATAGAGCTCCGCTGTGTAGCACACGAACAAAGAATTCCTAAATAAAAGAAAAAAATGAGCCTTTTCACGTCAAAAGCATTGATTAAGCCCAAATTAATCACTCTATTTGAACTGCAAAAACTTTCGGTCAATTAATCCGAAAGGATCATTAACACCTCTTACTCTTAACTGACTAACTTGTTGGATCTGGAGTCATGCGCAAGTAGGGCTTGACAATTTTAAACCCTTTAGGAAACATACCTACAGCTTCTTCATTCGTGACTGCAGGAGCGATTACACAATCATCTCCTTTTTCCCAATTTGCGGGAGTAGCAAGTTTGCGATAGGCCGTTAGTTGAAGCGAATCAATGACCCTTAAAATCTCATGAAAATTGCGACCCGTCGAGGCGGGATACGTAATCATAAGTTTAATCTTCTTGTCAGAACCAATGATGAAGACAGAACGCACGGTCAATTTATCGTTCGCATTAGGATGAATCATGTCATATAATTCTGCTACTTTTCGATCCTCGTCAGCAATCAAGGGGAAATTGACCTCCGTATCTTGAGTCTCATTAATATCCTCAATCCAATCGTGATGATCCTTCAAGCCGTCGACACTCAATGCAGCTACTTTCACATTTCGTTGATCAAATTCTGCTTTAAACTTTGCTACTGTCCCTAACTCAGTGGTACATACGGGGGTATAATCCGCTGGGTGAGAAAACAAAACTCCCCAAGATTCACCTAACCATTGATGAAAATTAATAGTGCCATCTGTACTTTCGGCACTAAAATCAGGCGCTATATCCCCTAGTCGCAATGTTGCCATAATACCCATTTTATTGTTGATGATCAATTCAACAAATATACATCATTTACAAATGCCATTTTAGAGCACAAGGGCGAGCCAGAAAAAACTAAATCCTAGACCTCTCTAAAGAATCCATTCAATAATTTTTACCATAAATAAAATCTATTGTGTACTTTGGGCAGATCAAATCAAAAATGAACATCTTTAACTTCCGGCCATGAGACGTTGCCTTTTATCCTTAATTATTTTCGCGATAATTTTTTCTTGCAATCCTAGAGCTTCAGAAGAAAGCATCGCGACAAAACTAACAATCGCTTATCCATCAGAGCATTATAGCGAAGTTTTAGATGGACGTATGATTGTACTTCTAGCTACGGACGATACAAAGGAGCCTAGGTTTCAGCTCAACGATAATGTCAACACCTGTCAAGCCTTTGGGATGGATATTGAAAACTGGCAACCAGGAAGTCCGCTCTTGTTTGATCTATCTTCTTTTGGTTATCCGATCAACCGATTTTTGGATATTGACGCAGGTGAGTATACAGTTCAAGTCTTCTTTCACCAGTACGAGACATTCGTCAGAGGCGACGGTCATACGGTAAAAATGCCCATGGATCGAGGGGAAGGTCAACAATGGAATCTAGCGCCGGGCAACCTCTACTCTACCCCTCAAAAAATGAATATCGACCCTAGAGCGACAACAGAGATATCAATAACGCTTGACACTAAAATCCCTCCCATTGCCGAGGCGGAGGACAGCGAATATGTCAAACATATCAAAATCCGATCTAAGCTGTTATCTGATTTCTGGGGTCGCGACATGTATTTAGGTGCTCACGTACTCTTGCCGCATGGATGGGCTGATCATCCTTCAGTCAAGTATCCATTAGCAATCTTTCATGGCCACTTTCCAGATGATTTTGGTGGTTGGCGTACGACACCGCCAGATCCAACTCTCACTCCCGACTACTCAGATCGCTTCAAGATTTCTGGATACAATATAATGGTTCAGCAAGAAGCCTATGATTTTTACAAAATGTGGACGGGGCCAAAGTTTCCTAGAGTCATTGCGATAGAAATTCAACATGCCAATCCTTTTTATGATGATTCGTATGCTGTCAACTCCGAGAATATCGGCCCGTATGGAGATGCCATTACTTATGAACTCATTCCGCATATCGAAAAACAATTCAGAGGAATCGGTGAGGGATGGGCACGATTCACTTATGGAGGATCAACAGGTGGATGGGAAGCATTGGCCGTGCAATTGAAATATCCCAATGAATACAACGGATGCTATGCTGCATGTCCTGATCCGATCGATTTTCGCGCCTTTTGTTTGACCAATATTTATGAAGACAAAAATGCTTATTATAAAGAAGGTCCATTTCGAAAAACCCTTGTACCCGGCCATCGCAATTATTTGGGTGAGGTAAATGCCACTCTTCGTGATATGAATTATAGAGAATTAGTACTTGGCACCAAGACAAGATCGGGGCAACAATGGGATATTTGGGAAGCGGTCTACTCGCCAGTAGGTGCCGATGGTTATCCACAACCTATTTGGGATAAAATCACCGGCGAAATAAATAAGGAGGTGGCGGCACATTGGCGCGAGAATTTTGATTTAGCTTATATCATGAAGCGTGACTGGGCAAAGCATGGAAAAGATTGGGAAGGTAAAATTCATATTTATTGTGGCGATATGGACAACTACTATCTCAACAATGCTGTCTATCTCGCTGAAGAGATACTCGAAGAGACTACTGCACCTTACTACAATGGAGAAGTAGATTATGGCGATCGCGCCGAACATTGCTGGAATGGGGATCATACACAACCCAATTACATAAGTCGACTGCGATACAATAGAATGTTCATCCCAAAATGGGCTGAAGAAGTAAAAACAAGAGCACCAAAGGGCGCTGATTTGAAGAGTTGGAGGTATTAATCAGTGTGCTCGAGGCTAAGATAACAGCACAACAAACAATGTCACGGGGTCGATTAGTCTAACTTAATTGAGTAAAGACGGATAAAATTAGGACATCGCAGTATTCCTTGTTGCAAGATAGGGGGTGACCTATCTATGACGTTTCACTATTTCGGATAGGACAATTCCTTAAGCCATTCAGCTACTCTATCCGGCCAAGTACTTAATCTTCCTTTATCAAGGGCTAAGCTATATCCATGGCCGCCAAAAGGATAAAGGTGCATTTCTGCAGATACTCCGATTTTCTGCAAAGCCTCATAATAAAGGATACTATTGTGCACAGGAACGGCGAGATCATCAGCACTGTGAATCAGAATAGCGGGTGGCGTAAAACTATCGACGTGGTGTTCGTTAGAAAAAAAATTCAACCATTCGTCAGAGGCTGCTTTGCCAATCAGATTCTCTCTCGATCCGCCATGAGCGAATTCAGGTGTAAAGCTTATCACAGGGTATACTAGTATCGAAAAATCGGGTCGCGCAGAAAGGGCGTCATGCCCGTCTACAGCTTCATAAGCGTTGTAATCATAATGAACAGAGGCAGAAGCTGCAAGATGCCCACCTGCCGAAAAACCCATAATGCCTATGTTCGCGGGGTCAATGTTCCACTCTTTCGCATGACCGCGAGCTAGGCGTATCGCTCGTTGAACATCCATTAAGGGTGTCAGATGCGCTTGATCTTGAAACGAAGAGAGCGGCAATCTATACTTCAGCACAAGGGCAGAAATACCTTTACTATTGAGCCACTTGGCTATGTCAGTCCCTTCCCAATCATAGGCCAAAACACCATATCCACCACCAGGGCAAATCACTACTGCCTGTCCGGTTGATTGATTCGGCGATGGTAAATAAACCTCAATACTTGGATAGCGCACTTGGCTAATCAGCAGAATACCTTCCTTTTTACGGATTTCTTCATGTGCAATGCCTTTATCATTTGGTGCTTGATCAGGCCAAAGAAGTATTTTTGCTTCTTGACTGAATAAAAAAGGGTGGATTCCCATCATCAAATGCAACACCAATACTCTACCATTAGACGACTTTAGCATTTTTTATTCTAAAGATACACGGTATTATCAGTCTAAGGAATGGTAATTGATCATTTAGGATATATCTTACAAACCTCCTGAAACATAGATTTAGATTATTTATAAGGTTCTGATATCGAATATTTAATTTCTAACGCACCTGACCGAATATCCCGGTTGCAAATTATCGCTAGAGCCCCGAATAATCTCCCCACTGTCAAATCCAATTTTTCTATAGAATGCATTCGTACTACTTGATTGAGAGGAGGTCCACCAATAACCAAAGAACCATAAATCGCTTTGAAATAGACCTGAGCTATCGCGAGAGCCACCCGGCTCTGCCGAAAAGTTGACTGAATTGGAAGCCGAAGTATTGGGAATTATCCAACCAGTCCCAGTCATTAATAGGGTATCTCTAGTATCTGTAGATTTTAAAAAGCCTCCCGCCACCAAACTCTGTACACCGATCGTGTCAGGATCAATCATCGCCGGATCCAAAAATTGCACTAATTCTGTCCAGTTGAAATCACTGGCTACCTCCCAACCCGCAGGGCAAAGACCACGGCTATTGGCTACAGCATGAAAATTATAAAGTTTGCCTGTGGTATCATTTACGCTCGGATCCAAATTATAATATGTCCACGCACCATTCGTCGTCGTCCCCCAAGTCGTCCCATCAGAAATAGAATCTATCATTGTGCCATCTTGGTATTTCCTAGTTCTAAGATTTTCTAGCATCCAATAGGTCGATCCGATCTTGCCAATTTTATAATAATTGCCTTCTATATCTGAAATGCTATCAATACCTAAAGATGTTTCTAAGCGGAACAATATGTCGAGGAGCTTTTTCTCTGTTTGATCGACATAATACTTAGTTGCTGCGTCTTGTGAGTTAAATGGATCTAACAGATCCGTAATAGAAGTCATGTTTGCCGAATTACCCCTAGACAATACATCGCTAAGTGACTGAAGTTCATTGGTGCTGCTCGTGTCTATCCTGACACTGCCGCCTTCTAAACTTAGGATTAAGCTATCTTCGACAAGACTGATCATTTGAATTTCATTCGTCGTACTTACATCAAGACCTGCAGCACTTGATATATATCCTGATGCTCTAATTTGTGCTATGCTGTCTCTTAATTCTTGTTTGTCGTCGTAATAAGTTAAGTCGACAGTCGAGGCGGCCACACCATCCTGTAGCAAGGAGATTTGCAATACGTTATTCAAGATTCTGAAAGTGTCCAATTGTTGAATTTCATTCATAACATCGCCATCTTGTTCAACAAAACTAGTAAGATACCCAGCTGCTCTCACACTTGACATGCTATCTTGTAAAGCTGCTCTCACACTTGACATGCTATCTTGTAACGCTGGAAGATCATTGTATTGACTGAGATTGACAGTGTGAATTCCGACTCCGTCGTTCAATAATGAAATACGCAATTCATGATTAACAAGCTCAAAAGTGTCATGCCGCTGCAGCTCATTCGTAATATCGCCATCTTGCTCTTGAAAACTTGTCAAATAACCAATGGATCGTATTTGGATCATGCTATCGCCAAGAGCGCTCAAATTATCAAACTTGCTCAAATCAATCGATTGATACTTCCTTTGGTCATTCACCATAGATATACGCAACTCATTCCCGACTAACTGAAACGTATCGAGGTGCTGTAACTCGTTAGTGACATCTCCGTCCTGTTCGACAAAAGATGTTAAATACCCCGAAGAACGAACGGAAACCATGCTATCGCGCAATGCCATAGTATTATTAAAAGAAGAAAGGTCAACAGATTTTGCACTAACATTATCACCGACTAAGGAAATGAAAAGAGTGTTATTGGAAATCATGAAAGAATCTATTCCAGGCAATGCGGGCGGAGTAGCGGGTGCTAGAAGTTTGAACCCAATTGTGCTATCCGACCGCCAGACTAAAAGGCTATCGCTAGCTGATGCTTCAACAGAATTAATGCGAAGCTTACCATCTAGTTCAAGGACATTGCTTTGACCTATGACTATGCTCGCAGATGAAAAAACAATTAACAGAATAATTGAAACGCTCTTATTCATTTCGAAGAATTAATCATTAAAGTACCATGTAATGGTAAAGGTAGGCCGTGCGAAGCTCCCACAAATCACCCAAAAAGGGGGTTTTGGTGTAAAAATTAAGGGAGTCAATGATACTGTCCTCTGAAATAAACTTTTAGCGTCACTGACCTTATTAGATAATATCGAGAATCAAATCGCTTAAGAGTCCAGGTTGCTCAAAAGGAATCAAATGGCCGACATCATCCATTTGAATGAATGTAGCGTTTGGCATTATTTGTTGGATTTCTGACCAGCCAAGGTCGTCAATAACATCCGAATACTGTGCGCGGATGATTGTAACGGGCACATTATTTTTAGGCAAGAGCGGCCAAAGATTGGGTGGAGAAGCATATACTCTCGCCTCCCATGTTCGCGGATAGGAGAGTGTCAATTGCCCTTTTTTAGGCTTAAATCCAAAGGTCAAAAAATCTTCAAAAACTTCTGGTTCAAAACGCTTAAAAATCTTCTTTGCCCCTAGATGATCAATAATTGCTTGCCTGTCAGCCCATTCATCTCTACGATTGGCTGCAACCTTGACAATAGGTATCCACTTTTTCTTAAGCTCGTAGGGAAACCAAGAGACTCCTCTTGATCGAGTTTGCCGCAAAATCACGGGATCAATGAGAATAAGCTTCGAAAACAAGTCTGGTCGTTTGAGCGCCGCTAACCAAGATGTAACTCCTCCAAGCGAATGTCCAATGCCGATCACATTTTTTAAACCGCGCATATCCATGTACAATATCAAGTCCTCAGCAAACTGATGCCAAGTCCGAAAAGTGCGCGGATCACTATCAGACCACAGTGGTCGCAAATATGGAGTACTAATTTCCTCCTTCCCTAAGAGCGATAGAAACTTTTGATAACAACCAGGCGCATAGGCATTCGCATGAACAAACTGAATTGTATTTTGTGTTGCCAATGTTTGATGCTAAGAGGTTAGTAAATCAGCAATCACGCGCCAAACATTTTCTTTGACGATATGCTGCCCAACAGCGTTAGGGTGTTTTCCGTCTGCTAGGTTTAACGATTCATCACCTGCCACCCCTTCTAGCAAAAAGGGAATTCTGGATGCACCATATTCCTGAGCGATTTTGGTAAACACATTTCTAAAACTCCTTGTATAATCTTGACCCATGTTAGGGGGGGCCTCCATGCCGGCTACGACTATCGATGCTGCTGGTGATTTTTCTTTAACCACATCTAAAATAGCCCGCAGATTTTTCTCGGTTTCATCAAGTGCCAACCCTCGTAGCATATCGTTTGCCCCTAGCTCTAGCACAAAAACATCTACGGGCTCACGCAACACCCAATCAATGCGATTTTTCCCACCAGAACTCGTTTCGCCGCTCAGTCCTGCGTTGATCACCTCATAGGGCAGTTTGAGGGAATCAATTCTATCTTGAATAAGGGAAGGAAAAGCTTCGTCCTCTTCCAACCCATAACCCGCTGTCAGACTATCTCCGAAGAAAAGTATCTTCTTCCTTTTTGTAGATGAACTCATGGGCTTAGTCGATGTTTCAGTCGTGCTAGAGGTAATTTGTGCAACTTGTGGTGTATTAGTGCGTTTATCGCTACATGATCCCATCAAGAAGATAAAGATCAAGAAAGCGGTGTTTAAACGTAAGGACATATTAATTTAATTCTGTTGATAAAAAACATGCAAACCATCCTGCAAGCTAAAGGAATTTCTAAAACATTTAAGAATGGTGAACGCATTCTTACAGTTGTAGATGATATTAACTTCAACATCGACGAAGGCGAAACAGTTGCAATAGTTGGCCCTTCAGGCAGTGGGAAAACCACCTTACTGGGTCTTTGCGCAGGGCTTGACAACCCGAGTACCGGTCAGATTTCGATCTACAATCAAGTGATCTCAGAAATGACAGAAAATCAAAAAGCCGAAGTACGGAATCGATATGTTGGCTTTGTCTTTCAAAATTTTCAGTTGATCCCCACGCTAACGGCTTACGAAAACATTATGGTGCCCTTAGAATTACAAGGCAAGGCAAAGGAAGCGCGAACTCGGGCTAAAGAGCTTTTAGATCGAGTGGGTTTGGGTGACAGAGCACACCACTACCCTAGTCAACTATCTGGCGGAGAACAGCAGCGAGTATCGCTCGCTAGAGCTTTCTCTAATGATCCCAAGCTTCTTTTCGCGGATGAGCCTACAGGAAATTTAGATGGCGAAACTGGAGAAAGTATAGAAAACTTACTTTTCGAAATGAATACCGAGAAAGGCACAACCCTAGTCATAGTCACACATGATCCAGAACTAGCCCGCAAGACCAGTCGTATCATTCGGCTCAAATCTGGAAAAATTATCTCTGATCTAGCCACTTCAACTGTTTCTTCGTAATATGGCTAATTGGACTTATTTACTCAGTACAGCCATAAAAGACAGTCGTAAGGATCTTGCCAAATTGGCGATGTTTATGGCCTCCATTGTCTTGGGTATTGCTGCCCTCGTTGCTATCAATTCCTTTAATTATAATCTTGTAGAAGATATTGATAAACAAGCCGCTGGCTTATTAGGCGCTGATATCGTTATCTCTGACAATAAACCGATCCCTACTGACATATTGACGGTGGCAGATTCACTTCCCGGTGAAAAGTCTTCGCAAATGCAGTTATTCTCTATGGGGTATATTCCTCATTTAGATGCGACTCAATTTGTGAGTATTAAGGCTTTGGAGGGTAATTTTCCTTTTTATGGTCAATTAAAAACTGAACCGGCTAGTGCTAGCGTTGATTTTCGTCAGTCTCAAAGTGTCGTCGTAGATGAAGGGATGATGTTGCAATATGGTTTGGAGATTGGCGATACCTTGCGATTGGGGAGTATAGGTTTTCCCATTGTAGGTCGACTACAAAGCCTTTTTGGTAGTGCTGCCATAGGTAGTACATTTGCACCAACCGTATATATCGCTAAACGCTATTTAACAGAAACAGGATTAATTCTTCCTGGAAGTTTAGTGGACTATGAGTACTATTACAAGGTACCTAAGGAGATAGATGCAGAAGAGTGGCGCAATAATCATCGTCAATCTTTTCGAGATGAAAGTGTTAGAATCGAGACTATTGAGAGTCGAAAAGAGGATTTGAACGAGGCGTTTTCTAATCTCAATTACTTTCTAAACTTAGTAGCTCTAGTATCTCTTTTGTTGGGCTGTATTGGAGTCGCGAGCAGTGTATTAATCTATGTCAAAACAAAAATACCTTCAATAGCCGTTTTCCGATGCCTTGGTATGAAAGGTGAGCAGGCTCTAGCAGTATATTTTATTCAAATAGGTATTTTAGGTTTAGTAGGAGTGGCTATCGGCGCGGTTTTAGGTAGCGCCATTCAGATGTATTTGCCCGTCATTTTTAAAGACTTTTTGCCATATGAAGTGACGATGTCCTTTTCAGCAAAGGCTTTTGTGGAAGGCATCGTTATCGGCTTAGTGATAACCATGCTTTTTGCCCTCGGGCCATTATTGAGCGTGCGTCAAGTAAGTCCTTTGATGACGCTGCGCACCTCCGACGATTCAGAAGAAGGTGCCAAAGACCCTTGGAGATGGCTTGTGTACGTCAGCATCGTCGCAAGTATTTATTTTTTCTTATGGCGTCTGACAGGCGATCCAGTTGGTGGGGCATTTTTTACAATCGGCTTAGGTGTTGCATTTGCAATCTTATACGGTGTATCTAAATTGATTGTTAGGATGATACGCATATTTTTTCCGACCAGTTGGAATTATGTATTTCGACAAGGATTATCTAACCTCTTCCGGCCCAATAATCAGACTACTCTACTCATTCTTTCTATTGGTTTAGGAACAGCCGTGCTTACAACGCTGTTTATTATTCAAGGTTTGCTGCTCAAGAATGTCTCTTCTATGGATGCAGGTAGTCAGCCAAATATGATCCTTTATGGTATTGAAACAAATCAAAAAGATGAGTTAGCGTCACTTACAACTGAATACGATTTGCCGCTCATCCAACAAGTACCTATCATCACGATGAATCTTGACGGTTGGAAAGGCAAAACTAAAAAAGAATGGATTGCAGATACCAGTCGAACTGCTAGCAGATGGGCCATGAACAGAGAGGCTCGCGTAACTTTTCGGGACACTATTAATCCAGACGAAAAACTCATTCGAGGAGAATACACGGGCATTGTAGCCCCTGGTGACTCCATTTTTATTTCTCTAGCAGATAGTTGGGCAGAAGGGCTAGATGTAGATTTAGGCGATGAAATATTGTGGAATGTTCAAGGTGCCCGCATCAAAACCTACGTTGGTAGCATACGAGAGATCAATTTTAATTCGATGCAAACGCGATTTTTCGTCTTATTTCCCTTAGGAGTCTTAGAAAGTGCCCCACAGTTTCATGTCCTAGTCACTAAATCCCCTGACACCCAAACCACGGCAAAATATCGCAGTGCCGTGGTGAAAAAATTTCCGAATGTATCTGTAGTTGATCTAGGCAGTATTCTTGTGGCCTTGAATGAAATTCTTAAAAAAGTGAGCTACATTATCCAGTTTATGGCAGCGTTCAGCATTTTGACAGGTTTCATTGTCCTCCTCAGCTCCTTATTGCTCAGCAAATATCAACGTATTAAAGAAAGCGTATTATTGAGAACTATAGGCGCCACATCACGCCAAATATTATTGATCAGTGCCACTGAATATTCCCTTCTAGGTATTTTATCTGCAAGCACAGGTATCGTTTTGGCTATCCTTGGCAGCTTTATCTTAGCTAAAAATCAGTTGGAGCTAGATTTCTCACTGAATTGGTGGCCCATTGTTATGATTTTCCTTATAGTAGTAAGCATAACGGTGATTATTGGCTTGTTTAATAGTCGAGAGGTCATCAATAAGTCACCGCTAGAGGTTTTGCGCAAAGAAGTATAATCTTTAATGATGTGATAGTCAGTCGCAATTACATTAAGCCAGAAGCGAAGACGTCAGTAGAGATCTAAACTTAAATGCATCTGCCGTGGTTACAATTTTGAGATTTTTACCTTGTTCGCTCTCTTGGAGTTCTACAAATCCCCGATGGGGTGAACGGTCATCGCCACCTATTACTCTGGCTGAATAATATCGTGAATGAATGGCAATGTTATGATCAATAGCTATGGCCATAGCTATTGGATCCGCCAATGTCACCACTGTCGAAGGCTCGTTGGCCAGAGACCACTTAATACGAGTCTGTTGGATGTCTGCTGCCAATTGTGCCTTGAATGTTCCAAGATTTCGCATGTTTTCTACTTCTTGCAAGGTCAATCCGGCTGCCTGACACGTAACGTCCCAACCAATCATCGTCTTGGCTAATGCCGAGCAAAGTACGATGTCGGCTGCTTCTGGATCCGCCCATATATTGTACTCGGCAAATGGGGTAATATTACCCGGAAGCTCAACTAATCCACCCATGATGTATACGTGCTTGACCAAAGGGATCAAACCCCTATGTAAAAGACAAAAATGCGCCAAATTGGTCAGCGGCCCTAAGAGGATCAACTCTATTTCGTGCGGAAATTGATTTACCATCTGCGCCAATTGCTCTACCGCATCCCCTTCGTCAGCCGACCGACCATATGCTTGAAGGCCAATATCACCGAGTCCATCTTTGCCATGAATAAAATCTGCCACATCTAGCGTACGACTCAAGGGAGTGCCAGCGCCAATAAACACAGGACAATCATAGACGCATAGCTCTCTAAGGAATAAAACATTTTGAACGACGCGATCTAGCGATACATTACCTGCAACCGTAGAAATACCCATTACTCGTGCATCCGCAGCCGCGAAAGCCATCATCAAGGCAATCGCGTCATCCGTGCCTGCGTCAGTATCAATAAAAAATTTTCTATGCTTATCCATGAAGTAAAGCTCGAAATAGAACGTACAAGAGGGCGTGAATGAACATCATTACAGAAGATAAAGGTCGCAAAATAATGTACGATTAGGATAAAATTATATTATACATTATTATTATTTAATATATTTATAGTCTTGAATGTCAATATATAATTAATTATGTCTAGTCCAGTTGTTCCCGTAGTCGATTTGCAGCAATATGTTTTGGGAAATCCAGATCAAAAAGAGCAATTTATTACCTCCTTATCGGATGCTTTCAAGACCATCGGTTTTGTGGCCGTTAAAAATCATGGTATCAGTCAAACCTTGATAGATGACTTCTATACCTACTCTAATCACTTCTTTGCATTACCCGTAGAGATTAAAGAGAAATATGAAATAGCCGGAATGGCGGGACAAAGAGGGTATACCTCTTTTGGCAAGGAACATGCTAAACATTCAAAGGTGGCTGACTTAAAAGAATTTTTCCAAATAGGTCAACAAGTTAGCGATGATCATCCGGCAAAATCAAAATATCCTGACAATGTCTCGATCGCAGAAGTACCGCAGTTTTCGCAAAAAGCTTGGGAGTTGTATCAGGACTTTGAGCGGGTTGGCAGTTATTTATTAGAGGCGATTGCTATATTTTTAGATCTAGAGCCAGATTATTTTGCTAAGCAAACAAGAGAAGGGTCGAGCATTTTGCGCGCCATTCACTATCCACCCATTACAGTCGAGCCCGCTTCAGCCATACGTGCGGAGCAACATGAGGATATTAATCTAATAACCCTATTAGTTGGAGCTTCATCTGGTGGACTTCAACTTCAAAATAAAGATGGTCAATGGTTAGATGCCGTCCCTGAGCCAGACGAATTAATGATTAATGTTGGCGATATGCTTCAGCGCTTGACCAACAATCTTTTGAAATCAACAACGCACAGAGTTGTCAATCCACCTCGTGAAGAATGGCACAAACCAAGGTTGTCTATTCCTTTTTTTATGCATCCTGTGGCAGAAATGGATCTCACTTGTCTATCAACTTGTATTACTAAGGATAACCCTTTGCAGTACGAACCAACTACAGCTGGAGAATATTTAGATGAACGACTCAGAGAGATTGGGCTTAAAAAATAAGCATTATCCAAAATATCTGATATTATCTAGCATGTATCTTAGGCTTTTTAGCTAGTCACAGTTCGGCTAAGTTCAATACCCTCAATAATACCTAGAGCCATCTCATAATCAGCGTGCGCATTGTCTGGGGTAAGCGCTGCATACAAGGCCTGCTCGCCTCGTTGGAGTAGTGTCATCAATGAAGGAGTAAGTTCCTGTAGAAGGTGTTCTTCTAATAATGCTGCAATGTCCGCTTTGCTCAATTGTTTGGTATCTAGCTTCAGCTTGTCAGCCAAATACTGTAACACCGCTACGCGTAATTCAATATAGTACTTTTGGATATCGCCTTTTAATAAGCCATCTTTGGCAGCGGACAATTGATGTAAGGCAATCTTTCGCGCCCGCTTTTGGCGGATGTCTTTTATGTCTATACTTTCGCGCTTTTCTACCACTTTATGGTAGACAAATAAACTCATTAGCGCAAGGACACAGATGCCATTTAATATCCAGTATCCAATAGAATTTACAAATGGCTTGGAAGGAGACTTAAGGTGACTTGTGGCGTATATCGGCGGAAGCTCAATCCTTTGAGATGCCAAGTCTGTCTTGGTGCGATTGCTTCCTTGTAAGACATTCACCGAATATTCCTGACTCATGACTCGCTCATAAGTACCACTATCTGGATTATAAAAGCTCATCTCCGGTTGGAAATTTATAGTACCTGTACGTTTTGGCAACAACAAATACTCGTATGTTTTGGTCACTTGAATTTTGTTATTTTGCTGTACGGCCTCTTCGGCAAGCAGATTGGGTTCGTAGATCTCAAAATCCGCGGTAAAAGGTTGCTTTGGAGCTTCAATAAACTTAGGATCACCAAATCCCCTAATCTGCAAGGTCAAATTGATCGCATCATCCATTGTAATGCTGTTCTTGTCTACAGATGTGCCTAGATAAAAGTCTCCCACTGCACCACAAAAGGAGGTAGGAGCATCCGCGGGCAGTTCGGCGATATGTATGGTAACGGGCTCAGAACCAACCCTAGCTTGTCTTAATCGAGTATTAAAGAAAAAATTTGTTCGAGCGCCTGGTTCAGAAATACCCAACTCAACTGTTGTAGATGGTATAGTAAACGTACCTTTTTTCTGAGGAAATAATGCGAAGGCGCCTAACATTCTACTCACATATTGGACACCGTTGCGTACGACCCGCTCAGCCTCTGGACTAACTCTATCCAATGCTTGCCGATAAAAACCGTCCACCTCCGGCAGTCTCGAAAAATCATACGATCGCACATCCTCTGTGGTCAATAACACATAACTTAAGGTAACCTGCTGCCCAATGAAAGCCGTATCATGACTAATCAATAATTCTAAGATATTGGTATTGGATGCTGATGAAGCTACGGCGTTATTGCCCTTTATCACTTCAATAGTTATAGGCTCAGTTTTATACTCTTTTCCATCTACTATGATACGTGCTGACCCTAAGGTATATCGACCAGGCTTACTAGAAGTGAGCACATAACTATAGCTAAGCTTTTGACTTGTCCTGCCATTAATGATAGTCATTTGGGTGGATTGAGAAGGGCCACCGACAACATCAAAATCGTCAAAAGCTGGTGCTTGAAAACCCTGCCCATTAGCATTCTCAAGGGTAAAACTTACTTGAAAATAGTTGTCTTGAACAATTTGCTTGGCATCAGTGGCGGCAACAAATCGAACCGACTGCGACCAAACGGACGAAATGAGGCACACAAACAAAGCCGTCAATCCTTGTCGCATCTTTAGATTTTGCGCGTTTTAAGTTTTTTAAATTTCATTCTCATGGAATCTTGCTCTGTCATCACTGTAGTGTCTTGTCCTTGGCTTCTACTAGGTCTAGGACTCATTCGTTGAGGCATCAGGCCTTTCTCTTGTTCAACCAAATGCAGCGGATTAGGTAAGACTTGGATAAGCTTGGCTTCACTTGTCAAAATTTCTTTCCCAGTATCTAACTTTCCTGATGGCACTGTGCAAACTCCTTCTCCGCCTACAGCAAGTATATATGAATAGCTCGCTGATTGAGAAACTTCACCATTGACCATGCTAATTTGACTAGAGGTATTCGGTCCAGAAAGCACTTCAAAATCTTCAAAACTAGGCGGTATAAAATCTCCCTGAATATTGACAATTGAAAACCGTACGTGTACATAATTATAGGCTAGCAGCGTATCTCTATTTACTTCTACCCAAAAACCTGTCTCCTGTGCTATCATGGTTTGACTACAAAAAAATGACAGAAGAACGACTACGATATTTCTAAGTTTCGAGAGCTTACTCGTGTACGACATTACCAATCTTTTAGAGGTTTCATTTTATTGCCAGATGCTTTGCGCATTTTTTCTTGAACATTTTTGTCTTCATTTTCAATTACTTGCAAAAGCTTTTCTGCATCTTCTTTTGACATTTCTTGTGAATCAGTGGCTTGACTTGATTCTTGTTGTTCCTCAGAAGAATCTGATGTGTTTTGTTGTTGGTTTTGCTGTTCTTGTTGATGCTGTTCTTCTTTCTGATCAATTTGATCTTGTTGTTGTTGGTTCTCCTGTTGTTGCTGTTGCTGCTGCTCTTGCTGTTTTTTTAAGAGTTTGGCCATATAGAGATTTCTCAGGGCATCTTGATCATTTGGATTAAGGGACAAAGTATTTTTATAGGCATCAACAGCCTCTTCAAATTTACCCTCCTTTAGTTGAGCGGTGCCTTTATTATAAAATGCCTCGGCTTTTTGAAATGATTCTTTAGCCTGTCCCGCACTCGACTCATAGTGCTGTGCAGCTTCTTCAAATCTGTCTTGTTGAAAAACCGCATTGCCTAAGTTGAAGAAAGCTTTGCTGTCTGCCTTTTTTTCTATGGCTTTTCTATAGTTTTCCTCTGCCGTAGTAAATTGATCCGCTTTGTATGCTTTGTCCCCCGTTCGCTTAAGTTTGTGTGTCGATTGAGCATTTAACGGGGAAATCATAAATAATAGAAATGCTGAAACAATAATACTTGGCCAGTGTAAGCTATGTGCACACTTCATTTTTATGATTTTATTATTTGGTTCAAAAAATTCATTTGGCCGTTGTTTTATTTACTATTTATTTGTTCGCTCCATCTTGGCTCTGATTGTTTTGCCTTTTCCGCTAAAAACAACTCGATGACAACGAATAAAATTCCCAATGCCAATAAATATTGAAAGTAGCTGATATACTCCGTAAACGATCGCTGCTCTACATCCCTTTTGGCAATCTGGTCGATTCGTCGGCTAATACCTGTCACGATTTCTGTTCCCTGACCTATGAGCCACGATTCACCACCACCCGCTCGAGCCATTTCATTGACCAGATCAACGTTGAGCGCTGTGGTGACCGTATTGCCGTCTTGATCTCTTTTGAGCAATTGTTGGCCTTGTGCGAAATAAGGAATCACTGCTCCCTCTTTGGTTCCCACCCCGATGGTAAAAACAAAGAGACCATTTTCTTTAGCCTCTTTAATGACCCTAATGGCTTCACTATCGTGATCTTCGCCATCTGTCACGATGATCAGCGCCCTCTGCGCAGGCTTGTCGCTTTGATAGGCCCGTTCAGCCAACTGAACAGCTTCCGCGATAGCCGTTCCTTGTGTTGTTGCTTGTCCAGTATTGGCACTATTGATAAATAATTGTGCAGCCGCATAATCGTTCGTCAAAGGCATTTGTAAATAGGCGTTCCCAGCAAAAAGTATAAGGCCTATTCTATTTCCTTTCAACCCTTGAACAATACTGTTGCAAAGTTTCTTAGCCCTCTCCAAACGGTTGGGAGAAATATCTTCGGCAAGCATACTAAAAGAAATATCCAAAGCAATAAATACATCGGAACTTTGTGCTTTGACCTTTTCCTTTTTACTACCCCATTGCGGATTAGCCAATGCCAAAACCAACATCCCGAGCGCGGCAAATAAAAAGCCCGTCTTTAAAAGATTCATTCGCGGTTGCCAGCCTACAATCAATTTTTGTAGCAAATCAACTTGGCCTAAATCTTTAAGTCTTTGTGATCTGTGGCGCAAATAAACATAATACACCAAGCTCATGAGCGGTATCAACCACAATAGGAAAAGATAAGCAGATGATTCGAATCTAAACATACTTGCTTATGGTAAAGATTTAAAAAAACTCATTCTTAACAACCATTCTAAAAGGAAAAGTCCCAGCCCAAACAATAGAAAGCTTCTAAACTCCTCGCTATATCGTTTAAAGGTTGTGACCTCAATTTTTGTTTTTTCTAAAGCGTCAATCTCGCCATAAATGGCCTCTAGGCTAGCTTGATCCGTGGCTCTAAAGTATTTACCGCCGGTCGATTCGGCTATATCGTTCATCAGTCTCTCATCAATTTCTACATTAGCCATTCCAAAGATATATTGGCCATCTGAGCGCTTGCTGACGGGCGACAGCGCTTGACCCCGCGAACCGACTCCAATGGTATACACTTTTGTATCCATCTGTTTGGCAATCTCTGCCGCCGTCAAGGGCTTGACATACCCACTATTATTCACACCGTCAGTCAACAAAATGACCACTTTACTTTTCGCCTCACTATCTTTTAAACGATTCACGGCAGAGGCTAAACCCATGCCGATCGCGGTGCCATCCTCTAACATGCCACATTGCAAACCATCCAAAAACTCCTTGACGATACGATGATCCGTCGTTAAGGGGCATTGTGTAAAGCTCTCCCCTGCAAATACGACTAAACCTATACGATCGTACGATCGCTTATCAATAAATTCTTTGGCTACGCGTTTGCTCACCTCTAATCGATCTGGCTGAAAATCTTGCGCCAACATACTACTACTAATATCGGTAACCAGTATAATATCGATGCCTTCGGCTGTCACGACTTCCTCCTTTAAACTTAATTGCGGTCGAGCCAGAGCAATCGTCATACAGATAACAGAAATTGCTCTCAACACTGGTAAGTACGGCCAAAGCTTGCTCTTCCAGGTCTCGAAAGGTTTTATGGATTGAATAGAAGAAAGATACAACCTAGGAAATCGACTATTTCTCGACCGATAGTAATAATATCCTAACAATAGCCATAAAGGCATGAGCCATAGAGCCCAAGGCGAATGAAAGCTAAGATGTTGCAGATACTCTATCATTGCTTCTCTTCAGTTGGTTCAATTTTGGTGTGATGAACAAAGGTGATAGCCTCATTCATAAATGATTCATGCAATTCCTCCTCGGGTGTTGCTTTGGCAAATTTTACTAAGTCGGCGACCGTTAGCACTTGTATTAAACGGTTCATTTGATCCGTAGAAATGACTGACGTAGCCAGTTCATGACGAATTTCATTCGTCGTCTTTTCGAGCGCCTCAATATTGAATCGCTCTTCTAAGTATCTGCGTATGATAAACGTAAGCACAGATTGATATTCTTTGATTTCACCTTGCTGCCAGAGTTGCTTTGATCGCAATAACGCCAAATCATTCAAGGCTTTGATATGGGGCAACACTGTTTCGATGACCGGTGCAGGAATCGGAGCATGAGTTACGGATTTTGTGCGCCGCTGGTATAAATAATACCCTCCCAACAATAAGAAGATAATACCAACACCAATAAGATAGGGCAACACGTCGCTAACGCCGATGGGCTCTTCGATGATATTTCTAATTGGTGCCATCTCCAAGGAGTCCATTGAGCTTGTAACCCCGGGTGGTGCCACAACCTTGATCACTGCCTGCCCTGGAGTATATATTTGATCTTGAGCACCATTTACACTAATTAAGACTGGAGGTATAATGGCGACATTTTGCCCTGGATCCCATAACTGCAAACTAAATCTGTGTTCTAGCACTGTTTTGCTCAGGACATTTTTTTTCTGCCAGTTCATTTCGTTGTTGAAGAAAATATTATCACCATCGGCATCCTTCCATCCATTCAAAGAGCGAATTGCAAAATCTGCTTTTACGGGCTGAATATTCGATGTATCCACAGCATTTTTAAAACTCTGAAGAGAGGAGTATATCGTATCTATAAAAAAACTTGGGATTGCTATTACTTCAACACCAGGATCCTTTTCGATGCTTATAATTAGATGGACTGTATCGCCGATAACGATGCTATCTTGCGACCATTCTAACCGTACTAAGGCTTGGCCCTTTGCGCCTCCTGTGAGGCACACGATAAAAACAACCATCAAGCACCAAAACTGCCTCATCGTTTATGTCTACTTTTAAAAAATTTCATCAAATCTCTCACATAATCACCCTTCGTATTTATAGAAAGTATTGATGCTCCTGATTTCTTAAAATTATCAGTAAAATAATGAAGCTGTCTTTGCCATTGATCAGCATATGCCTTCCTAATCGTCGAAGATGATGTGTCCAATATTTTATACTCGCCCGTCTCCGAATCTTGCACCTGAATGAGACCGACATTGGGCAATGTGGATTCTAATTCATCATATACCTGGATGCCTATAAGGTCATGTTTGCGAGCTGCAATTTTGAGGGCTGTTTCAAAATTTCCCGCCAAGAAATCCGAAAGTATAAATGTGATACTTTTTTTCTTCACGACATTATTCAGATAGATTAAAGCCTGTGAAATATCGGTACCCGGATGCTCTGGCTCAAAATAAATCATCTCCCTTATAATCCTTAAAATATGATTGCGGCCCTTTTGGGGTGGAATATACTTTTCTACCTTATCTGTAAAAAGTATTGCACCTACCTTATCATTATTGGTCATAGCAGAAAAAGCGAGAGTGGCGCAGATTTCAGTATATATATCTGACTTGAATTGATGTATCGTACCAAAGAACGACGAACGGCTAATATCAAGTAAAAATATAACAGTCAGCTCGCGTTCTTCTTCAAATACCTTGACATGCGTTTGGTCGTACCGTGCCGTTACATTCCAATCAATACTGCGCACATCATCGCCATACTGGTAATCTCTTACTTCACTAAATGACATTCCTCGTCCCTTAAATGTACTATTATATTCACCAGAAAAAAGGTGTTTACTGAGCTCCTTAGTCTTAATCTCAATTTTTCTGACCTTTTTTAATATTTCAGTGGTACGATTCACTTTTTAAGGTTTTTTGAAAAATACGATTCTATGCTAGCATTGTCGATAAATGATTCAATGAGTGTATATGGCACAATGATTTTACGTCGTCCAAAAAAAATATTAAACTCAGTGAAAAAAACAAGCCCAGAAGGCGACAAAACAAAGTGTGTATAATTAGCTTTTTCGACCATACTGCGCAATGGCCTTGGCTCCGATAGAGATAAATTTTTCTTTGACTTTTCTAAATATCTGTTCAAGAAAAAGGCGTAGTCAAAGTCTCTCTTAAAGATATCCTTCAAATGGTAAACTTTGTTCTTTTCACGATCAAACGTAAATGGAATCGTTTCAATTCTCATTTGATCATTGGTCATAAAATATAAAAACCCGCTGATCAAAGATGGGGTTAGAACCGTAAGGAAATAATCGCCTTGGGCAAAGTAGCTCATACGTGTTCCTGCTGCGTAGTCATTATCATTATTAATATCCTTGATGTATTGTGTAATTCTATCTTCAATAGTCCCAGAAATCCATTTATCAAAAGTGCTGTTATCCAGAATTGGAAAATTAATAGAAACATATCCTGTATGTCCAGCATGGCTGATATTGGACTGACGCAGTGTCTCGCTAGAGCGCAAAATCCCAGTTGGATATACCTTTAGTAAGTGATCAGTTTCAGTTACTTCAATAGAAAATTCAACCGGATTAGATAAGTCTTGGTTAGGTTTATACTCTAGGCACTCTGAGCCACTGCATTCATAGCGCATCCATCTCAACTCTAATGATTTCTGCGTTTGAAAGGATACTTGTTTATCTAATGGTCTCATAAAAGCTGTCATCTCCATTCCGTCAACAGGATGCCGCGAGGTATACTTAATTATGGCATTTCGCTGATAAGCCTGAACATCTAGTTCAAGTTGAATAGGCAAGCGTCTGACAGATTCCTTGTCTGTCCAAAATAAGTTACCACTTGTAGACGTCAAATGGCCTTCGACAATACCCATTATTCGCCCTCGTTCGTCATACTCATATAGTTTTACCACGCCTGCTTCACTGATTTCGCCTTCAAGCATAAAAACGGGTGTACCATTTTGCAAACTGACAATAATGTCTAAGGTCTTTCCTTCTTGGGTACACTCCCAAAGAGTGGGCAGGGTTTGGTCTACGATACCAAAATAACGAGTCTTGACCCCGCTTTGTTCCTGTGCCAAAAGAGTATTGAGGCTAGAACATAATATCAAGGCGACGATAAATATAGATGTGCGTTTAAGGTACTTCAACTTTGCTTAGTATTTCACTAATGATCATTTCTTGATTAATATTTTCAGCTTCTGCCTCGTAGGTCAAGCCTATACGGTGACGCATAACATCGTGGCAAATCGCTCGCACGTCATCAGGAATGACATAACCCCTCCGATTAATAAAGGCATATGCACGCGCAGCCAAGGCTAAATTAATACTCGCACGCGGTGAGCCACCATAGGAAATCAACCCGTTGAGCGAATCTAAGCCAAACGATGCGGGATTGCGCGTGGCAAAGACAATGTCAATAATGTATCGCTCTACTTTTTCGTCCATGTAAATTTTTCGTACCATTTGCCTAGCTTTTAATACTTGTGCGGCCTTTACGACGGCGTTTACCTTCTGATGTATTTCACCATTTACATTGCGTCTAATAATTTGCAGTTCTTCATCTTTGGTTGGATAGCCAATATTCACTTTTAGCATGAATCGGTCTGTTTGCGCCTCTGGCAATGGATATGTTCCTTCTTGCTCAATTGGGTTTTGTGTCGCAAGGACTAAAAATGGTTCTTGCAACTTAAACGTCTCCTTTCCGATAGTTACCTGACGTTCTTGCATGGCCTCTAATAAAGCGCTTTGCACCTTTGCTGGCGCACGATTTATTTCATCTGCAAGAATAAAATTAGAGAATATAGGGCCTTTTTGAACACTAAATTCGTTGGCCTTTTGATTATAAATCATCGTTCCCACAATATCCGCTGGTAACAAATCAGGTGTGAATTGTATCCGACTATATGAGGTATCAATAATAGAGGCTAAGGTTTTGATAGCCAGCGTTTTTGCTAAACCAGGCAAGCCTTCTAACAAAATATGACCGTCAGACAACAAGGCCAAAACGAGTCGCTCCATCATGATATTTTGACCAACGATGACCTTGGAGGCTTCACGTTGAAGATCATCAAGAAAAGCACTGTCATGCGCTATCTGTTGGTTCATTGCTTCAATATCAATTGCTGTTTGCATAGCTTACAATTTTTTCTTGCTCATTAATTTATTAGAAGTAGACTCGCCATTTAGCAGACGAGACGCGAAATAAACATCTATTCCTCATCTCCTTTTTGATTGAGCACAGGTTTAACAATATTTTTGGATTTCAAAAGTGCTGTGTCTGGCGGAACAAATGTAGGTCTGTTAGGAATGGTTGGAGCATATTCTTCAGACGTCAATGGTCGTGGACGACTCAAAAGTATCAAAGAATCAACGATTTCTTCAGCAGCCCAAATCACTTCTTCTCTACATTTATTGGTATGAGACCTCTTAATAACTTCTATTTTACGTTCATATTCTATCTGCGCCATTCTAAGTATTTCTTCTTGCTCATTAATACAAGAACAAAGCGTTACAAGGAGAGACATAATGACCCATAATAACAAAGGTCGAGGTGTCTGAGAAAAACAAGTTTTGGGCATTTCCGACAACTGACTCTTAGTTTGAAGGTGGTTTAGACTTGATTTATACGAGGAGTCACGAAGGAACGTAGCCATAGCTATAAGACTAAGGCAAAACGGAATACAAAATGAATCTAAACAGTTTGCTGGAAAAGAATTTCTGCGATCGCACGAAAATCTATATTTCGGAAGTACCCTATAATACAGCATAGTCCGTTTAGAAAAGCTTTGATTGGAAGGTAGTTCTTCTCGTCTTGACTTATTCATCTCGATTGAAGGATAATTTGTTGATGCGATCAATTTCGATTCTATACATAGAGTCAATGGCGACCTCAATCCATTCCTTCTTATTGATCGTGCAGAGACTATCTAATTCGGCTATTAGGTCTGCTTGGCGACGGGCAACCAAGGTATCCGAAATGTATTGTACCTCTGGCGACAAAAATGAGTAACTTGCACTGTTTCGACAAGAAAAGTAGAACAATATAAGCCACAACCAAATTGATCTACACCTACTCACAGATCGAGCATTTTTTTTCTTAATTCGAAGTTACGCCCTAGATAAACCTTTCGCACCATTTCATCCCTGGCCAGTTCTTCTGATGTCCCCACGCGTAGTATTTTTCCTTCGAACATCAGATATGCTCTGTCAATGATTGATAGGGTTTCTTGAACGTTGTGATCGGTAATAAGTATACCAATATTTCGTCTTTTCAACTTAGCGACAATAAGCTGAATGTCTTCGACAGCTATGGGGTCAATGCCTGCGAAGGGCTCATCTAAGAGGATAAATTTAGGATCGGTTGCTAGTGCCCTTGCTATTTCTGTTCTGCGGCGCTCACCCCCTGACAACGAATCGCCCAAATTACCTCTGACTTTGGACAAGTGAAACTCATCAATAAGTTTCTCCATTCTCTCTTCTTGTTCTACCTTATTCATGGGCATCATTTGTAAAACTGCGAGCAAGTTATCTTCAACAGACAATTTTCTAAAAACAGAGGATTCTTGGGGCAAATAACCTATGCCCATACGTGCTCTTCTGAACATGGGTTCGTTTGTGATTTGTCGATCGTCCAAATAAACATGCCCTTCATCAGGCTTAATAAAACCAACCATCATATAAAAGCTAGTGGTCTTGCCCGCGCCATTAGGCCCCAACAAACCGACTATTTCGCCTTGATTGATTTCAACACTCACATTTTCAACTACTGAGCGTCTTCCATATGTTTTACTGAGCCCCTTCGTTTTGAGTATCATCCTTTGGTTTTGTCGTGTTGAATATCTCCTTAAAGTCAATCACTTTCTCGCCTTTCCATCCTGCCCTAATTGGCTCTAGACTTAGCTTTGTCAATCGCTCTGACTGCTTTTTAGCCAAATAATTGCCAGGATCCCAGCGTGCGTTTTTATTCTCATCCTCAATGATACGCAATTCATATGTACCGGGCACGAGTCTTGGCCAAACATGTTCTACAATACTTGAATCTATTTGTATGGTCTTCAACACTTTATCTTCCTTCATAAGTTGAAGAACATAGGTTTGGACACTATCGATTTGCGAAAATTGTAGGTTTAGGCTGCCAAAATCTTCGGGTCTTGCCACCGTTATAATGGTGACTAGAGTATCGTTGGCTCGGCCAAAAAAGTCGATCAACGCGCCTGGCAAAAAAGTTAGTACATACTTTTTTCCCTCTGTCCAGTCCGCATGAAGTCTGAGTTTGATATCTGGTAATACTGTATTGATCAATTGAATGCTGAAGGTATCAAGTTGCTCTAAAGGCAGTGTATCTTGTTGTGACAAAGAAGAAGTATCGATACCTCGCCCCCCACCATCGGCCACTTGAAAAATTAAACTAATACGACTCAAATCTACCTCCATCACAGGTCTATCAAAAAAAAGAGTTAGCGAATCTTGAGTATTCAAGCCGATTTGTCGGTCTTGATTCGTGTTAATCAAACGCAAATTATTCTTTAATGTATCAGTAGTTCTTGTATTGACCCTAGCTGAAATCGTATCGACTCCTGTGTTTCTATTAGTTGCAAAAGGTACGCTGCGCAAATCTCGCGGCATATACCAAATGTACTTCAAGGGGGTGTCTTCGTTTTCTTCCACAAAATGAGTAATATCATCTAAGACTCTAACCTTGGCTGTAGAGCCTACTTCGCTAAATTCCAGCTGAATTTTACCCTGATGTATGACCTCATAACTTTGATAGGCTGGGGGTGAAATTTCCTTAAAAAGTTGAAGAGTAACTTCAGAAGATGTAGTATCTGAAAGGAACATAAGGCTATCTATAAAGGCTATACTCTCAGAACCTGGATCGTACAGATAATTTATATTCTTGTCTAACAGCCCGAAGATTTTGAAGGTGTCTAAACGAATATTATTAATCTGAAATGTTCCTGACTTGTCAGTCCGAGCAAAATAAAAAGGCTTTTCCTTATAAACGATTGAGTCTTCAAATCGATCATAAAGCATAACCAATACATCTTCTGAAGGCAATCCAGTAAAGGCATCTTTTACTTGTCCTGATAAGGTTAATGAATCTATATAGTCTCCAGTCGAAAAAACTAGGGTAAAATTCTTGAGTTTGTTTGCCTCGGTAAAATCCTGGATAGATTCCCCAAAGTTGATAATATAGGTGACATCTTCTTTTAACTCCTCCTCTTCGGCAAAAGAAACCGTAATTTTTCTTAGGCGCGCCTCTGTAAGAAGAGGAAACTGCAAGGGAGGACTGACGACAATTTGTTTAACGGGGTCACGTATTTCTACATATTCATCAAAAAAAAGCTCCACTGGTTGCTTCAAGAACCTTACTTGCTCATTAGCGAAGGAAAGTGTGCTATCTAAACGAGGAGGTTCTTGATCTCTAGGGCCACCCGTCAGTGCCACTTGGTTAGCACATCCTGCAACCAATAGTAAAAAGGCAAAGTGCATGAACATTAACGAAAATCTATGATAATTCACACGTGTCGATTTCTTGGATGATAATTAAGAATCGTTTCGCGAAGATATTGAGTATTGAGGTGTGTGTATATTTCTGTAGTGGTAATCGATTCATGCCCTAACATGTCTTGCACAGCTTTTAGATCTGCCCCACCTTCGATTAGATGGGTGGCAAATGAGTGCCTAAATGAATGCGGACTCACCTTCTTATCAATGCCAGCATCCTTCACCATTTGTTTTATCATTAAGAAAATCATGACACGAGTCAATTTGCTGCCTCGTCGATTTAAGAAAATAATATTTTCAGAGTTTTTAGCAATACGAGATAGCATTTTGCGGTCGTTTTTCACATATAAGTCGATATAACGAATGGCCGTAGATCCTATGGGAACTAACCTTTCTTTATTGCCCTTGCCTATGACACGCAACACACCAATGTCAGGAAAATAATGCGATAGCCGCAAGTCTACCAATTCACTCACGCGCAAACCACAAGCATAAAGCGTCTCTAAGATGGCTCTGTTTCGATGACCCTGCGGATGACTCAAGTCGATGGCCTCGAGGATAGTGTTGATTTCGTTAACATCCAAAACCTCCGGGATGCTTCTTGACAACTTAGGCCCCTCTAACAACTCTGAAGGATCATCGTTGATTTCATTTTCTAAAAACAAATATTTATAAAATGCTCTAATCCCCGAAATAATCCGAGCCTGACTCTTATCTGACAAGCCGAGATCATTCAGCCAATTGATACAATTGACCAGATCCTTATATTTCACATCAAGAGGGGATAAAGATTTTCCCTCGAGTACAAACCATTGACTCAATTTTTGGACATCATCTAAATAAGCTTGAATTGAGTTTGGACTCAATCCTCTTTCTAACATTAAATAATTTTCAAATGACTTTATGTAAATGGTCCACATATGCTAATAAACGATTGAGCGTAGCTATTATTTTTGAGGCAATTGAGTTGTAAAATGCAATAAAGCGGCTACATCTTTAAGGATAACCGCTTTAAAATGCCCTGAATTCAACGAAAAATAAAAGACTAAAAAGACTTATATTGAGTACAAAATTTAATTTGGTATTATTCGTAGAAAATCTTACTTTCGCATCCCTTATTTAGAGATATGGCGTCCGTCGCCTTTAAAAAGGGCTAATAAATATGAATAGCGAAAATCTTTCATATCGATTAGCTTCGTTTCAGTTTAAAATGGTACTTTAGAAGGAATATTGAAACGCAGAATCCTGCAACAACAGAGATCTTATAGGTTATGACAACTAACAGTAAGGGCTTGCACGCTGCCCTAAACAAATATTTTGGCTTTAATAAGTTCAAGGATAGACAAGAAGAAATAATTCAAAGCATTTTAGCGGGCCAAGACACCGTAGTGATCATGCCAACGGGTGGTGGTAAATCTCTATGTTATCAGCTTCCGGCTATCTTAATGGATGGCACGGCCATAATCATATCCCCGCTGATAGCTTTGATGAAAAATCAAGTTGACTCCATCAGAGGCTATAGTCAAAAAGATATAATTGCCCACTTTCTGAACAGCTCCTTGACACGCGTTCAGATCAAACAGGTCAAAGAAGATATATTAAGTGGTAAAACCAAATTACTTTTCGTAGCGCCAGAGACATTAACAAAAGCCGAGAATATAGATTTTTTTAAATCAGTACCTATCTCCTTTGTTGCCATAGATGAGGCTCATTGTATATCAGAATGGGGACACGATTTTAGGCCCGATTATAGGAATATAAGGACAATGATAGAAGGCATCGGCAAAGACATTACGCTTGTGGCACTGACAGCCACTGCAACCCCAAAAGTTCAGTCGGATATCGTCAAGAATTTGGCGATGGAAAATCCTATAATCTATATGTCATCATTTAATAGAACTAATCTATACTATGATGTCCGGGCTAAAGTAAGTAAAGATCATACAATCAAAGAAATTGTTCACCTAATCAAAAAAACAAGAGGTGAATCTGGTATTATTTACGTTCAATCACGCAAGAGTACTGAAGAAATTGCTGAAATATTACAAGTCAATGACATCAAGGCCGCCCCTTATCACGCTGGTTTAGATGCGAAAACAAGGACTAAGGTTCAAGATGACTTTTTGATGGAAGAAATAGACGTAATTGTGGCGACGATTGCCTTTGGTATGGGTATCGACAAGCCTGATGTGCGATTTGTGATCCACTATAACATTCCTAAAAGTATTGAAAATTATTATCAAGAGACAGGCCGTGCAGGTCGCGACGGTTTGCCTGCAAGCTGTGTTGCCTTTTATGCATACAAAGATATACTTAAGCTTGAAAAATTTCTAAAAGATAAGCCAGTAGCTGAGCGCGAGCTTACAGCTCAATTAATGGAAGAGATAGTGGCATATAGTGAGACCAGCAGATGTAGAAGAGTATTTTTACTGCACTACTTTGGCGAAGACTATGGTCGCGAGAATTGCAAAAAAATGTGCGACAACTGCAGTCATCCAAAAGAGAAAATCGAGGTTGGCCCAGAACTAAAAAAAGTCATTCAAGTCACAAAAGAATTGAATGAGTCTTATGGTATTAAGTTTTTAGTCGAATACATCATCGGCCGTAAGACACAGGAAATGAAGAATTTTCGCTTCGACCAAAAAGAAAGCTTTGGATTCGGTGTGGGAAAAGGTGAACTTTTCTGGCATAGCTTGATTCGACAAGCCCTTCTCGCGAATCTACTGCGCAAAGATATAGAAGAATATGGGCTAATTAAGTTAACGGATCAAGGTACAGAATTTATTACCTCCAACAAATCCTTTACCATTACGCTAAACCACGATTTTTCTACAGATGGGGTTAAGGATATCAATATACAAGAACCCAGCAGCGGTGCACTGGATGAGACCCTATTTAAATTATTAAAGGACATTCGACTGGCCGAGGCAAAAAAATTTAAATTACAGCCTTGGGTTATTTTCTCTGAGCCATCTCTGCAAGATATGGCTACCTACTATCCTGTCTCGTTAGATGATATGCTTCAAATTAGTGGAGTAAGTCGCGGCAAGGCCGAACGATACGGGAAACCCTTTCTTGAAGCTATTGCCGAATATGTAGAAGTAAATGAAATAGAACGGCCTGCTGATTTCATCATGAAACAAGTTGCCGATAAGTCCAAATCAAAAGTGGCCATTATTCAAGGTATTGATCGAAAATTATCCCTCGATGATATTGCTGCCGACAACAAAATGTCTATGGAAGATCTTTTGGTCGAAATGAACCATATTGTCGAGTCTGGCACTAAGCTGAACATTAATTATTTCTTAGAAGACAATTTAGACGAGGACATAGTAGAAGAAATTGAAGAATATTTTAAGAAAGCCGAAACTGGCTCTATTGATGTTGCCTATAAAAAACTAAAAGACGAGGATATCAGCATGGAAGAAATACAAATGGTTCGTATCAAATTTTTGTCAGAAATGGCCAACTAGTTGATATTGTCTATGCATTTTTTAATCCTCAACGGTCCAAATCTTAACTTACTCGGAAGACGAGAAACGAATATTTATGGGCATCAATCATTTAACGAGTATCTGCATGAGTTAGGCACGAAGTATCCAGATCATGATATAGAGTATTTTCAGTCGAATCATGAAGGCGCTCTCATCGACAGACTACAAGCATCTGGATTTCACTTGGATGGAATTATTTTCAATCCGGGTGGTTATACACATACGTCAATTGCCTTGCACGATACAGTAAAGGCTATAAATTCGCCTGTGGTAGAAGTGCATATTTCTAATATCTATGAACGAGAGTCATTTAGGCACCATTCGTTCATCACCTCTGTGGCCATTCACAGCATTGTCGGTCAAGGTTTGGATGGTTATCGGCAAGCCTTAGATTTCCTTATTGCACGAATGACGTGAGTTTTAGTCTTCTACTTCTGTTTTATTGATCAACCTAAAGCCGTTGCCATGGATATTGACGATCTCCAAATTATCGTCGTGGCGCAAATACTTTCGCAGTTTCGTGACAAATACGTCCATACTTCGAGCAGTAAAGTAATTGTCGTCTTCCCAAATTTGAGTAAGTGCAACGGATCGTGCCAATACCTCATTTTTGTACTGGCAAAAAAGTCGCAATAATTGAGCCTCTTTAGGAGAGAGTTTTTCTTTAATTGCTTTACCATCCTGACCTTTGATTGTTAATATTCTCAAGGGGTAGTTGAAGTGGTAATCACCTATTTCAAATTCCTTTTGGTCTTCTAATGGATTTTTGAATCCAGAGGTACGTTTGAGGACAGCTTGCACACGATAAAGCAATTCTTCTGAATTGAAAGGCTTCGTGATATAATCATCAGCGCCTAATTTAAAACCATCTATGACATCTTCTTTGAGCGCCTTGGCAGTCAAGAAAATTACTGGGGTGGCCTTTGAGTGTTCTTTGATTTCTTTAGCCAAGGTGAATCCGTCCTTTTTAGGCATCATAACATCCAAAATACAAAGGTCGAATGTATTTTTCTTAAAGACGGTAATACCCTCATCGCCATCGGTAGCCAAGGTTACATCATAATCATTCATCTCAAGGTAAGACCTTAAGACGTCTCCAAAATTCCTGTCATCTTCTACTAAAAGTATTCTTTGCGACATAACACTTTTTTTTATTTAGATGCAGATTGGACGAATAAGTCACAATATACATATATTTCTATATTAATCATTTTTAGTCTTTTTTGGGATCGAAAGGCAAAAAAACCGTAAAAGTACTCCCTTTACCAAGCTCACTTTGAACGTCTACCTTTCCTTTATGGGCATCTACCATAGCTTTAACATAGCTTAAACCTAAACCAAACCCCTTGACGTCATGCACATTTCCTGTGCTGACGCGATAAAATTTTTCGAAAATCCGCTTCAGCTCATCTTTGTGCATGCCAATTCCGCGATCGGAAATAGTAACTTCAACGCCCTTTTTGACATTTTTAGTACCAATATTAATGAAAGGTTTTTCGAGTGAATACTTTTCGGCATTGTCCAAGAGATTGTGAACAATATTGCTCACATGATTTTCATCCGCCAGAATAAGAGGCTTCGTAGCCGCCAATGAACGCACTACACTGCCTTCACGAGAAGAAACTTTGAACTCAGCTAAATCCGCGGCGGCAGCCACCACTTGGTTTATATCCACCTCGTCTAAGTGAAGCTCAAAATCCTTCTTATCGACCTTGGCTATGCGCAATACTTTCTCGACTTGATTGAGCATGCGTTCGTTCTCTTCTTTTATAATATTAGCATACCTGCGAATTAATTCGGGCTTAGAACTTACCATCGGGTTATTGATCGAATCTGCCGCAAGTGAAATGGTAGCAATGGGGGTTTTGAACTCGTGCGTCATATTATTAATGAAATCCGTCTTCATGAGCGATATTTTCTTTTGCGTCAGGATGATATTGATCGTGTAGACAAAACAAAATAAAATCATGCTTGTAAAAACTATTGAACTAAAAAGGGAGGGTAAAATCGTTGCTATTAAGAAGCTGTTTCGTCTCGGAAAAAAAAGTCGCAAATATGCAACGGGCGAAATACCATCTTCGCTATACAGACTTTGCTCATACATACGCCTATTTAGATTGCGCACTATTCCACTTTCACTCGACTCGTCATCATTCTTGACAAGCACGTTAAACTTACCGTTCATGATAATATAGTCCGACTCTTCGACAGAATATATGCCGTAATCATACTTTAATCCTATTTGCTTAGACCCCAATTCAGCGTTGACATACCGATCTAGACTTACTAAATCAATATTATTGAGGGCTTCTTGGGGCTTGAGAAAAATTAAATTGCTCAAGATTTGATCGCGCTTACGACGATCAAAAAAATTGACACCCGGGCTCTCAGCAGAATTTGATTCTTTCCCAAGTTTTAAACTAGATTGTAACTCGGAGCTATATTTCCCTAAGTCCTTTGCGTCTTGCTCAAGACGGTATTTTATTCTATCAATAGCGAGAGTTACTTTATCGTCAAAATTCTTAGCATTTAGGTCGATCGATCGCTTTAGCCAGAAATATTGTATCATAGCAATCCCTAGCAAGGCAATGCTCATCAAAACAATAATATACTGAATAGTACGCTTAGTCATGACTCAAAAAACTCAAATGTGCACTATAGCATGCAATAATAAGGTTGTTTAACAGCTATTTAACCATGCATCGTTTTTTTCACAATTAGTATGCTTTTACTTTTGCAAATGAAAGGGCATAAGACATGGGATAAGCCATAAGGTACTGCCCCAAGTCAACTTTTCTTATTTACTTTCATTGTAAAACAACTGATAACTATGAATAGTCAGACCTCCTCAATTATTGTCTTAGCTATGACTTGTTTTTTGTTGCAAGGACACATAGTTCATTCACAAAAAGAACGAGAAATAATTATTATAGAGAAAACAATTGACCTAAATGGCAATGAAGTAAGTCGGAAGACCTCTCGTAAAAGTGGCCAATTTAGTGATGAAGATGTTGAGAAAATGCTCGAGGATGCACAATTATCTGCTCCAAAGTCAAGACAAGGTTCATTGGGGTTTGATTCAGATGGAGCTTGGGATATTCAATCTCTATTTAACGATCGATGGATGAATAGTGATAAGCCAAGATTAGGCATCAGCACGAAGTCTACTCCCACAGGTCTTCAAGTCGTATCTGTTAATTCGGGGTCTACCGCAGCTAAAGGCGATATACGAGTGGGTGATTTTATTGTAGCTATAGATGATATATTGATCGCAACTAATGAAGATATTGTCAAGTTATTAGATCAGCACAAGCCTGGAGATAAGGTACGCCTCTTAGTCATCAGAGATGGTGTCGAGCTACCTAAAGAAATAGAGCTAAAAGCCTCAAGCCCTTTTGATTTTAGGATGGGAAACGCTCCTGACATTCGACTTGGCGAGCATTACGGTCAAAGTGATCTTGAAGATCTGTTCGCCCCCTTTCAAGAATTGTTCGAAGACTTTAGAGGAGAAGATTTCTTTAATGACCGATTATTCGATGGAGAAAATGATCCACCATTTTTTGACACGGATAAAAACACAGGCAAAAGAGAAGAAAACAGAGCAGGACTCGGAGCTTTCGTAGAAATGAGTTCGGAAGGCTTAATAATAGTTGAGTTGACTCCCAACGGATCAGCGCAGTATGGTGGCTTATTGCCAGGGGATATTATTTTATATCTTGATGGCACAAAAATCACCTCCATTCATCAAATATCCCAACTGCTGTCAGCAAAATCAAAAGGAGATATCATCCACCTAACAGTAAAACAAAAAGAAGAAATCAAGGATCTCGACATCCAGCTAAGATAACTTCTGACTAGGGGTGTCATTTTGAATGGGCTTGATCTTTGGTGACCGTTTTGCTACTTTTAGCGCATTAGATATAATCCATTCTAGTTGTCCATTGACACTTCTAAAGTCGTCAGCCGCCCACTTTTCGAGGGCGGCTAAGATTTCTTCATCTACACGAAGGACAAATTTCTTTTTTGGCATGTAATCCTAATTATGCAACGTGCCTGTATTAAGCACGGGCGTGGCTTCTTTATCGGAACATAATACCACCATCAAATTGCTAACCATAGCTGCCTTTCGTTCTTCGTCCAGTTCAATAACTCCCTTCTCAGAGAGTTTTTCGAGCGCAAGTTCGACCATTCCTACAGCACCTTCGACGATTTTATATCTTGCAGATACTATAGCTTCGGCTTGCTGACGCTTCAACATGGCGCTTGCGATTTCTGGAGCATACGCCAGATACCCAATGCGTGCTTCGATTACCTCTATACCTGCCATGCCTAGTCGTTGAGATAATTCATCTTCTAACGCCTCACTAACTTCACCTACATCTGATCGAAGTGTTATCTCCTGATCATTGTCATCGAAGTGGTCATAGCTATAAAGACCCGCTAACTTTCGCACAGCAGCATCAGATTGCACTTTGACAAAATGCGCATAGTCGTCCACATCAAATGCAGCTTTATAGGTGTCACTTACGCGCCAAACAGCAATAATGCTAATCAATATCGGATTGCCGCGCTTATCGTTGACCATGATTCGCTCACTGTCAAAGTTGCTCGCTCGAAGCGATATTTTCTTGCGCCGATATAGAGGATTGATCCACAAAAAGCCATTTTTCTTTACAGTACCGACATACTTTCCAAAAAAGGTAATAACCGCAGAATTGTTTGGATAGATAATAACAAAACCCGAAAAGAGTATAAGTAATGTCACTATGGTAAGAATAATTATTACCGGATTTGGGTAGACCCATCCAAGATAAAGACTGAGGGCTCCCCCAAAAATGATGGCAATCATCAAACATAAATAAGGAAAGCCCGAGTGTGTCTTGAAATCCTTTTGATTTGTGTTGGTATTCATGTATGTATGTATTATTTTGATAGCAAGATACTATTATTTTAATATCATATTAATATTAGATCGACAAATTTTTACTTTTCATCGACTAAGTCAAACCTCGCAAATCATTAACAAACGACTACCTTGTTTCAAATTTGACTAATCAGATGAAGAAGTCGAGTATTTGGATAGTGATTATATCCTGTATCGCATGTCAACTTGTAGACCAATCTGCTGGGGCAAAACAAATAGAAGTTATTGAAAGCCCACAAATACGCCAAGTTATACGGTCGGCCATCGATGCAGCTGGCGGTCTTGAGGCATATAACAGCCTAAAAAAAATTAGCTACCAAAAGAAGTCCGTTTTATATTATCCCGACGGGCAAATAGAAAGTGAACGCATCGAACATCATTCTTTTCAATTGAAACCAGCGTTTGCAGCCAATATTCGGTATACACAGGATTCAGCAGAAATCATTATAGCATACGAGCATGGACAAACCTTTCAACTCAGAAATTACCGAAAACATAAGGGTCATGATCCAGCAGACGCAATGACGGTAATGAGTGCTTATTATGTTTTGATGATGCCGTTCAAACTACTAGATGTCGGCACCACACTTAGTTATGAAGGAATGCAATTGCTCAATAATCAGAAGGTTGAGGTGATCAAGGCTGAATATGATCCGCTTACACATGCAAACCACTCGACGCAAGATGAGTGGCGTTATTTTTTTGATCCCTCTTCTGGTGAATATATAGCAAGCGCAGTCTATCATGATCCTACCTATGCCTTAATAGAAAATACGCTACGCAGTCGTGTTGATGGACTCTATTTAAATCGATATCGCAAAAGCTGGCGAGTTAATGATTCATTAGAAAAGGAGTTTTTGCGAGGGGAATTTTGGTACGACAAGTTCGTATTAACCTTTGAATAAGCCACCAATAAACTATCGTACCCCTGAACGCAGATCAAGGTAATTAGTAATAAGCAACTGCAAAGTATCATTGGCTTTGCGACTGTCCCCGTATGGTTTTATGATATTATGGTGTAAATAGCCAAAATGGATGTTGCTTTGTTTATTAAGCCGAAATCCCAAAGCAATAAAAAGTCTATTTAGATCTAAATTATTGCGCACAATCCTTCGTACAAATCCCAAAAAATCTATTCAAATCAAGCCAAAAACAAGGTATTGTTCACCAATTCCCTTTAATTCAATAGAAATGTGACCATATGTCGATATCTGCCCCGCTATTTAAACAAGTTACCTTCAACTTCACGTTTACCTTACGTGTTCTAAAAAAACATTTTCTAAACGCTCTTGTTCGCGTTGATATCGATGATGAACATAAAATTGACCTAATTTTTGCTGCAAGGTTAATTGTTGCCATTTCCGATATTGGTTATTCTTAGTATCTATCGGTTGCCCACCATAAGGAAAGCTAACAATCCAAGTACATCTAACCGTTAGCATTACTTGGCTAGACAAATGATAATCTATCCCAATTCTTGCGAGCGACTGTTGCAAATCTCTTACAACTGTTATGTCTTTTAAATTGATACTCTGTGTGAAGACTTCATTTCTCGGCATTGCGATTGTTTCCATAATACATCCCCAATGAATTAAATTGATCTGTCGTCTGAGTTTGCAGGCTAATACTTAAGCAAGCTCGAAGATCACGCATAATATGAGCCATTCAGGATAGAATTTTAATTGGAAAGAAATGCTCCTATTACGATGGCTTTTGCTATTTATTCACTTCTTTAAGTACAACTATGGATCCAATGATGGCTGGCAAAAAAACCAGAAAACTTCGATACAATACAGTAAAGGATGGAATAACATCATTGGGCACGATGGTACCCATAAGTGCCGCTATACTTATCTCAGCGATACCGCTTCCCCCTGGGCTAGGTGAAAAATAAAGCAATAAATACAAAACAGCTTGAATTGCTATAACCACCCAAAAATCAGCTTCTACCCCAAATGCCCATAGGATTACCACTGCCAAGATAAATTTGTTAAAATACAAAAGGATGGTCAACAAAAAACTCCACAACATCAAATAGGGTTTGCTTTTTAACATCTGAGCGTACGTACTACGATATTCTTTTAACTTTTGGCTTATTAGTATCCCAAAATTTTTGAGACGATCACCTATTTGTTGATGAAATTGAGCAACCCCTTTGCTCAGCATTTGAATGGCACCCCCAATTATTGCTGGTGAAACCAGTGCCACAATCATCACAATCAACAAGGTAGAAAATGTCTTAAACCCGAAATTTGTCAAGCTTAAAACCAAACCCGAAGGACTGTTGTCCTTTAAGATATGCAATCCCATAGCCCCCACCAGTGGAAAAAAAATGATCGTAGAGATCCAATTGAAAAATGAGGCACTCACACTATCAGGTACTTTGACGCCATTTTTATAATAAACATAGATTTGAGCAGGGCCACCACCACTTTGTGAGGGAGTAATTGCGCCCATGAAGATATTGGCGAGATTAGCCTTTATACTGACCCATTGAGAAATACCAGGCACTAATTCTCTTACAAAAATGTGGTTTCTTAATCCCCCTAAAAATAGATCATTTATCAAAAAAAGAAAACCCAATAACAAATATTTCCAATCTACTTGAGACCATATTTTAAATGTGTTAGAGGAGCCCGAATAAAGGAAAATACCCAATAAGGTCACAATACTGATCGTAGCAAAGATGATGGTACCTCTTTTTATATTCTTAGAGCTTAGCAAGAATTTGTTTTGCGTAGAATTGTCAGATTTGGGGATCAGTTCATTCATTTTTGATTTCTATTTCAACCAGTTATTGATGACGGAATATAAGGTCTCAGTTCTAACAAATTTATCCATCAAACCTGATTGGTTTGAAATAATCGGAACAACCATATGGTCACGATGCAATGAACCATGTGAGCCTTTATGCTCAGGTATCTCCCAAAAATCTCTAAAATCATAACCAACTGTAGCACTAATGACTACATCACCCGAACGATCACTGCGCATAAGTTTTGAGATTTGGTAAAGGCTATCAGGATAATTAGTATCCCTACTTCTCTGCAAAGCTTCCATTGTGGTTATTCCAACAACATCATTACCTAGACCGAGCACATCATCAGATTCAATGCGATACGTCATTGTATCAGCAGAAGATTGCGTCACTATCGCGGATCCCTTTTTATTTCTTACGACAAAGCTATTATTGGTCTTACGATAGATCATCAAGTCAACAGCCGGTTCAATTAAAAGCGTTTGTAGTACTTCTCCATGCTTAGTCCATAAACCATCTTCTCGGTACATTTCCTTATGATCTAAGAAGCTGATAGTTGCAAATGAATTACCAGAAATAAAGACTGCAACCTCAGGCAACAAAGCATGAATTGTTGGATATTCTAATACCCGATATCCGTTCTTTTTAAAAAACTTGCCTAGGTCTAAATGTGTATGCGTGGCTGTCAAGCCGTGATCAGAGGCGACAAGAATAAGAGTATCTTGGTATTGCTGTCTAAATTTTAGCCCTTCGATCATTTCACCTAAGCTCTTATCGGCTATACTGTACGCTTCATGTGTACGCGCATCATCATAATGATAGGTATGAGAATCCCAGTCTACGCTCGGAAAAACAGCGAATACAAAAGATGGATTGTTATCTAGAGATTTCAACAATAATTGATGACCAGCCAAATCGACGGCGTGATGCTCATGGTAGAAATGGGCTCTAAAGTATAGTTTTGTTTTACCCTTTGCCGTGACGTCATTTTCTGGAAGGACGCCTTTGGTAATCATATTGTATATGTTAATGCCGTCTTTATGCAATTCAAAAAGCGATGGAAATTCGGGGTTCATATCCGCATTAAAATATTTTGCTTCATACCCGCAATAACTCCTCATCGTATCTCTACTCCATCTGCCCTTTTCGAAATACGTAGGTTTGTCGAACCACCGAATACCCGTGATATCGTGATCGGCAGGAGACGACCCTGTCAATATAGGAAGATATGCTGGCCCCGTGGTAGATGGAAAAGTTGTAGTCCCTAGACTGTAAGAGCCACTTTGGATCATTGCCGCCATGTTTGGCAGTTTACCTTCTTCTAACAACTTGGTTAATATGTCTGGACGCGCGCCATCTACCAAGTAAAATATCACCTTTTTCATCCCTCTAATTCCTTCGAGCCAAAGGTAAAGATTAATTATGGCACATAACTTACATGCGCTGAGTAATCATCCATTATGAATGACTATGAGAGATTGGCTATGTTGGGCATCAGCGATAATTGTCGTCAGCGTATAAATGCCGTCAATGAGCCCCGAAAGAGGTATTTGATATTCGCCCGCCGCCAAGTTTAATTGCTGATAAACTATCTTTCCACTATTACTCACGATGATCAATCGAGCAATAGTGTGCTTAGTAGAAAACGTAAGGACTTGGCTGGCTGGATTAGGATAGATCGTCCATGGAGAAGCAGTGCTCGCCTCAGAAGTATTATGCTCGCATCCGTTAGGTTGGCTATATTGTAATATTAGTCTGACGAGAATATCATTGAGTTTTTCTACTTCATAATCGGGTTCGATGTGCTCCAAGTGATCTCCTCCAATGCCGCTATGGTCGGTGATAAAAACATAAGTACCATTAGTGGCAAGCGCCATAAACTTCATGAGAAATTCCGTTTGACGATTTATACCGCTGGCCGTAATTGGAATGATTTTTATCCCCATTGCAGATGCTTGCGCTACTTGACTTTTGATACGGTTCATGGTCTTCGCATCCTCATGTGGTGGAGCATCAAGCAACAAAAAAAGAATACGCGTAACGGTCGTCCCACTCCATTGCTGATCTAGTGCTTCATCTAAGGCTTCTTCAATGGCCTCTGGATAATCGCCACCACCCTCAGCACGCTGTTCTGCTATAAAGTTTAGAGTCGATTGATACTCAGGACTCATATCTTGTGTACGTGTGACATACTCATCACCATGATCGCGATAAAATACGGATCCTATGCTAAGTGTCCTATCATTCAATTGATCCTTTGCACGACGAATAACATCAGTTAATTCAGATTGTAAGTAGGCAATTTCGTCGCCCATAGAACCAGTCGCATCCACTACAAACATTATTTGGATCTCTTGCTGTGAAGGACATACTTGTCGCACCACATGTTGATTCACTCCGTTTTCAATCGACTTGGGACCGTCAATGTATTGCACTCCTTGAGGCGTAGTGATTCTTATGCGGAGCGCAGATTTGTCGCTTTGTCTCGAATATAGTTCATACCATAATTCTGCACGTCCTGCATTATCTGAAAGGGCGATCCAAATTGGTTCATCAGAAGCATTTAATAATTCTGCTTTGGCATTCGCGATGGGAAAATTCTGTTCATTTCTAACAAAAACGGTATACCGAAAACGAGGATATATTTGCCAATAGGCCTGCATTTGCCCGTAGATACTGTCTGCGGTAAGCTCTTTCCAATCCTCCCATTTATTCAAGTCATTCCATTCCCCCGCTGTCAGTTGGCCGGCAGCGGCTTGCTGCATATTCTCCGAGGTAGATATTCGCCCTCCTTCTGGCGATGCAGCGTATCTTTCAAATACTACAGAAGAGGAAGTCGTTAGGGTCATGCGGCCATCTGCTACGTAAGCGGACATTGCTGTTGCGCTGATGTTTGGAGCGGATCGGTTATAAGCCACCTTGGTGGCTTTTACACTTTCTTCTAGCGATGGAGCTAGAACATCCATGGATTCATACTTACTTTCTTCGACCATAACGGACTCCTTGGATTCAAGGACTTCCTTTTTATCTGGCAAGCTTTCTGTTATCAATTCTTGTTTTGATTTACACGCATGGATAGCAATAATTACAAACATTAAGATAGAAGATAGGCGATATTTCATAAACTAGCGTTTGAACCTAAGATGAAATTCATGGGTAAAAAACATAAAATAAAGTAAAAATAAATTCGCGTAAGACGTCAATGCTTTTCTTCTCCTCGATGATTTTGAAAGCTATCCTTTAGGTTAATCATTTAAATTGAAGTAAGATTTAAGGTCGATTTCCTTACTTTTGCATCTTGATCAAACCTCAAGTGTCATTGGCCCATAAGGATGAGAATGAATTGCTGCGCGAATATCTGCGCCATCGAGATATTGAGCTCTTAGGGCAATTGTTTAATCCTTACATTTCTTTGGTCTATGGGGTAGCACTCAAATTTCTTCAAGACGGTGATGATGCCCAAGATGCAGTGATGGACATTTTTGAAAAATTGCACAAGCGTTCCATAAACCCTGAAATCAATAATTTTAAGGCCTATCTCTATACGGCTTGCAGAAATCATTGCTACGAAGAATTGAGACGACGAAATGTCCTCTTAAAAAAGGAAAAAGAACATTCGTTTATGCATTCCGACCAAATTGTTCATCTTGATGATGTGGAAAGTGAAGAAGAATTGAGAAAGCTTGAGACGTGTATAGCTCAATTGGACTTGTCTCAACGGGAATGTATAAAAATGTTTTACTATCAAAAAAAGAGTTATCAGGAAATAGGAGAATTGCTTCAGATAAATTTTAACCAAGTGCGATCAAAAATTCAAAATGGTCGTAGAAATTTAAAACTGTGCATTGAGTCCTTAGCCAATAATCGAATATGAAGTGGCAATCACATATCATTAAATACCTCAAAGGTGATCTCAGTAGAGAAGAACAATGGCAACTCGAAAAAGAGGCCCTCGATGATGATTTCTTAGCGGAGGCTTGGGAAGGGTATGTTTTGCAGCCCAACGCTCAGCATGAGGTACGACTTCGCAGCTTAGAGCAATCGATTCATACGCCAAAGGGGCGACGAGTGATTCGGTTCAAACAGCTTGTTCCCTTTGCGGCGGCGGCGGCAGTTCTAATTTCTGTTTCCACGTATTTTCTTCTTAAAGACAGTGCAAAAGATATCACTAATGACCTTGTGGTAATGCAGACATCTGAGGAATCCGAACAAGTCGCAAGTTCATTTTCTGACATTGACTCAGACGCACGAACATTAAATCCGCCCGTTGCAGTCGACGTCGCACAGGAGGAAAATAAACCATCGAAATATTCCAACTCGACAAATTCGCGAAGTAAACTAGTGGATGAAACTAATATTAATTCTGCATCCGTCGATTCAAAAAAAACCATTACGCCTACCGAAAATGCATCAAATCAACATGTTGATTTGGCTATTCTGGGTGAAAAAGATGGCGCCTTTTCGAATGATCTCAGTAAGGCAACAGGGACTCAGCCATCCTTACTATTAGCGGCCGTTGTAGAAAAAAGCTTACCTGCTGATCAAGAGTCCACATCCTTTAAAGCATCTGTGAATGATTCTCCTTCTTTTGTTGCTCAAGGCGCAAAGGAAGTTGGAAGTATTAGCCGCTCAGAAATAATTGTCGCAGAGAACAACGTAATCGCTCTTACATTAGTGAATGAAAACGATGATCAAGGTCTTACACCTCATACTTTTGAACCCAAAATAGGCCTGGCTGCTTTTTTAAAGGAGTTGGGTGAAAAGACGATTATTACTCGAGAATGGCTTTTTATGAGAGGGATAAGCGTCCCTCAGAAAGTTGTGCTCAGTTTTGAATTGACAGAGCAAGGGCTTCCTATCAAGCTCAAGATATTAACATCTTCTGCACTAGATGATGTAAACAAAGAAGCTATCCGTTTAATGAATTTGGGGCATGAATGGAGAAATGACGACCTTATGATTAAAGAATTGACTTTCGAACTGGAGTTTCCCTTGATAAAAAATTGATAATCTCAATAAATTTTTGCATATTTGTTGTAAACAATCACAAATATGCAAAATGAAGACACGTACCAGATTTTAGGTGTTGAAGATGCAGCTTTAGCCTATGCTCAGCAACCTAACCCACTCCGCCTCATCTACAAGTCTCGTGAGGGTATTTCACGTCAGTCACTTAATCATCTTGCCAAGGATATGAGACGAAGCGTGCAAGAATTAGCAGAGATACTGCCCTCAAGCTATTCTACGCTCACCAAAAAAAACCTTTTTGACAAATCTACAAGTGAGCATATTTTATTGCTTAAAGCTCTTTACGAATATGGCATTGATGTATTTGGGAATGTTTCGAGGTTTAATGGTTGGCTGGATACGCCTGTTGGATATTTTGATAATGCTACTTTGTACTCCTTACTCGACACCTCATTTGGTATTGATTTGGTCAAGCAAGAATTAGCAAAAATAGATTTAGGCATGCCGTTTTAATGAAGGTGTATCGAATCGATCGAATTAAGTATGCTGACCAAGTCTTGTCAGGAATCGGTGCTGCCAAATTTGGTGGTAGGTGGAATGAACTAGAGACTCCGGCCGTTTACGGTTCTGAGAGCCGATCTTTGGCTTTGTTAGAAATACTCGTTCAATTGCGAAAGAATGATTATATGCCAAACGATAAAATAGTAGTAACGTTGGACGTTAATGAGGAGCACTTATTAAAATTAAGGCTTGACGATCTTCCGCCGTACTGGAATAGTTTGCCGCAGCCTCACCCCAACACCAAGAAGCTACTACAACAACATTGTGTCAAGGGTTCTTATCTTGGTCTTCAGGTTCCCTCAGTAGTAATGCAAGAAGAATACAACATTGTTCTCTACCCTCTTTTTAAGGATTATTATCAGTCTGTGCGGGTAGAGAATATTCAAGCCCTACAATGGGATGCTAGATTAGGGCGGCAGTAACTCGCTTCTATCAAGGATGTATTGCCTCTTTCCAACTTTTTGTTCTCAAATCAGTTAATAGACCTTAATCTTCTTACTAATGAATGACTTACTATTATCTCTCATAGCAGTGGTGGCCTTCAATTTAGCTATTTTCCCCATTGCCTTTCGTTTGCAAACTGATAAGCTTACGGATATCACTTATTCTCTCAGCTTTATTTTTTTGGCTGCATTCGGATTATTGCGAAGCGATGCATTTGCTGATCCTGTCAGACTAATTACTGCATCGATAGTTATTTTTTGGGCAATAAGGCTTGGTTATTTCCTATTAAAAAGAGTCAGTCAGCTCGGCAAGGATGCGCGATTTGACAACATTAGGGTCAATTTCAAACGTTTTTTGAGATTTTTCTTCATTCAAGGGGTAAGTTCTTGGATAATAAGTATTCCACTACTAATATTATTCTATAGTAAAGATCAAGTTTCGGTGACCAATATATGGATTATGGGTGGCTGGATAATTGCGGTAGGAGGTCTATTGCTTGAGTCAATATCGGATTATCAAAAATCTCAATTCAAAAATATGCCAGGGAATGCTGACAAATTTTTTACGGGTGGGTTATATAAAAAGATTCGCTATCCCAACTATTTAGGAGAGATCCTGTTTTGGATAGGAATTTTTATCTGTACGAGCATCGTATTGGATGGTATCCAATGGCTTTCGATTGTCAGTCCAATCGTCATCATCTTGCTGTTGACGAGGTTAAGTGGCATTCCTATTCTAGAAAAATCTAGAGCTGTAAAATACGCCAAATCCCCTGAGTACCAGAGCTATCTTAAAAATACGTATTTGCTTATTCCTGGATATTGATAGCCACTTGCTGCCCTTGATGACAATAGGTGTTAACGGTCCTTTTTGATAAAGTCATGTCATCTATTTAACAAAGCAGAATAACATGTTAATATAGAGAAAGACAAGGTTGGCATGAAAACAGTTCGCAGTATCGGCAAATATTGAATGTGAGTAATAAAGCTCAGTGGATTTTCATAGATTGCACATTTTGTCATACCATTCATGTCATACCTAGAAATCCAAGGTAATATTGTGACAAAATGACGCATATAACTACCGTGGCAAATATATTGCGGCGGCAACAACTTATAAAGATGAAAAATTATGGGAGAAGAAAGTAAACTTAATAATACTGCAGAAGAACAAGAGGTCTTACACGACGAGCAACATTCAGATGCCGAAGTGTCGCCAAAAAAGAAGAAAAATAAAAAAGAATTGATCGATAATTTAGAATCAGAACTCGAACTCGCCAAAGATAAGTATATACGGCTCTATGCTGAGTTTGACAACTATAAAAAGCGAACCGTCAAAGAACGATTGGAGCTTATGAGCACCGCGAGTAAGGATGTTCTTTTAGCTTTATTGCCGGTGATAGATGATTTTGACCGTGCAAAAAAGATGGCAGACGACACCACTAAAGAAGAGACTTTTAGTGAGGGAGTTTCGTTAGTGTATCAAAAATTCAAGGGAATGCTTGTGTCTAGGGGGGTGAAAGAAATGGAAAGTACAGGCATGTTATTTGATCCAGAGATTCACGAAGCAATAACCGAGATACCCGCTCCAACCGAAGAGCTTAAAGGAAAGATTATCGATACAATTGAAAAGGGATATTACATCCATGACAAGATTATCCGACATGCCAAAGTGGTAGTGGGTAAATAATAAAAAAATAGAATGGCCAAAAGAGATTTTTACGACATACTAAATGTACCCAAAACAGCCGATGCGGACTCTATAAAAAAAGCTTACCGCAAAGTAGCTCTCCAATATCACCCAGACAAGAATCCTGATGATAAGGCTGCAGAGGATAAATTTAAAGAAGCTGCAGAAGCTTATGAAGTGTTAAGCGACCCGGATAAGCGGGCGCGTTATGACCGATATGGTCATGCAGGCGTCGATGCCAATGGCGGTGGCTTTAGAGGTGGGAATATGAATATGGAAGATATTTTTGAGCACTTCGGAGATATTTTTGGAGATTCGGGTAGTCCGTTTGAAAGTTTCTTTGGCGGCAGCGGAAGAGGAAGAGGCGCTGCATCAGGCCAAAGGGGCACCAATTTGCGTATTAAAGTAGCCTTGACCCTGGAAGAAATTGCTACAGGCGTAAAAAAGAAAATTAAAGTAAAAAAACAAACGAGTTGTGACCAATGTGGCGGGAGTGGTGCCAAGGATACACGATCTATTAATTCTTGCCAGACATGCAATGGTGCAGGGTATGTACGTCAGATTAAAAGTACCTTTTTAGGACAAATGCAGACTACTGCTGCCTGTCCCACTTGTGGCGGAACAGGTAAATCGATCACGGCGTTTTGCAGCAAATGCAAAGGTGATGGAAGAATGTACGACGAAGAACTCATAGAGATCGACATACCCGCTGGTGTTGGAGAAGGAATGCAGTTATCCATGCGAGGTAAGGGAAATGCGGGAAAAAATAGCGGCCCGTCTGGCGATCTTTTGATTGTTATCGAAGAAACACCGCATGATGAGTTTTCACGCGACAATCTCAATGTAATCTATGATCTCTTTATCAATTTTGCCGATGCTGCATTGGGCACATCTGTGCAAGTACCTACTTTGGACGGTAAAGTAAAAATCAAAATTCCTCCTGGAACACCCGCTGGAAAAATGTTTCGCCTTAAGAGCAAGGGATTTCCAGAAGTACAAGGTTATAATCGCGGAGATCAATTGATTAACATCAACATTTGGACTCCTCGCAGTTTAACACCAGAGGACAGAGAGATATTAGAGCGTATTCGCGTTTTACCTAATTTTCAACCAAATCCGGACAAGTCTGAAAAAGGATTTTTTGAGCGGATGAAAGATTTCTTTGAATAGTGTATAAAATCCTATTTTGCTTACTTAGTTCGTCATTGATTTTTATGCAATGTGGTCGAGCAAGTATCTATGAAGACCAAAAAAGTCTTCCAGATGCATGGAGCTGGACTGATCAAGTTGTCTTTGTTATACCAGAAGGAAAAGATGTTATTGGAAAAAACTTTCAGCTTCAACTTACCCATGATCTGAGCTTTAAATACCAGAATGTTTATTTAGAAGTTATAACTACCCATCAACTTGATACAAGCCGTCAGCTAATCACTTTTGAGCTTACAGATGGCGCTGGCAGATGGATAGGTGAAAAAAAAGGGAACCATCGTCAAGTGAGTTATGAGCTTAATATTGGGGAAATATCCCCTCAAAGATTGATCGTACGTCAGTATAGTCGCGAAACAGAACTTACCGGGTTGAGAAAATTGAGCATTGTGCTCCACTAGAGAGTTTAGTGAGCACTATATCTACAAAGATCCATCTGAATATTTATAGATAACCGCTGTTACCACTTGCCCAACAACCTTGAGTGTTCTTGGATCAATAATCTCTATATTATCTGAATGACGATGATGATAATGACCAAAGCTTCTGCGATCATCGGGTGAAATGTTGATAATGTTAATCATAGGAATACGCGCATAAGCGATAACATTAAAATGATCATCTTGCACTGCCCCTGCATTGAAATCTTGAAAAAAGTCCGAATATCCCATCCGCTGGGCTAGTGTCCATACTTTATCGACATATTTACCTGCATAAGTTCTTGAGAATTCCTCCTTACCAAACGTTGCATTCTTAGATCCTACCATATCAAGTAGTATGCCCCAATCAGCTTTATAAGATTTGGGCTTTAGGTTTTGCGACCAATATTTAGATCCCAAAGTCCAATCGTTGCCGGTGGCAGACCCCTCTGCTTCACCTTGATCTTCTACATCAAAGAAAATAAAGTCGACCCCTAGATTTATAGGATTTAAAGATATCGTTCTGGCTATTTCTAGCAAAAGCGCGACCCCGCTTGCGCCGTCATCCGCGCCTGGAATTGGCTGATCTTGTCGCTCAATATCTTTATCTGCGATGGCACGCGAATCGTAATGAGCTGCTAATAGGATTCGTCGGGTAGCTTTAGGGTTGAATTGTCCCATAATATTCATGCAGGGCACATCTTTTCGACCTAAAAAACTCGCCTCAAATTTCTGTGTCACCACCTCAGCCCCAAATGTGTTTAATTGATCGATAATCCATTCTTGAAGCTGTTTGTGACCTACAGTGCCAGGGACTCTAACCCCAAAAGATAGCTGCTTTTCAATAAAGCCAAAGGCCATTTGCTCATTAATGGCAGGTATGTTTGCTTTGGTGGCAGTGTTGCTTGGGATAGCTGTTTTTGGATCATTCTTGCACGCCAGAAAAAAAGTTGCGAAGCAGAGCAGATAAACCTTCAGAATTCCTTTCATAGGAAATATTTGTTTTTTATTAATTGAGATTCCACGAGGAGCCTTCTTTGCCATCCTTTATATCAATATTAGCTGCTGACAGACTATCGCGAATCTTGTCTGCAATTGCCCAATTCTTTTGCATCCGTGCCTCTTGACGCAATTCCAAAATTAACTGCATCGCAGCGTTCATGCCTTCTTGTAAGACAGAGCTTCCCGCCTCTACCTCATCTAACAAGCCCAAAATATGAAACAACATATGCTCAAAAGCTTGTTGTAGGGCCAAAATAGTTGCTGTGGTAATTTCTACAAATTCAGCTCGACCATCTTTGTGACTATTTATAATGGCCACCAATTCAAACAATCTTGCGAGTGCTCTCGGCGTATTAAAGTCATCATCCATTTCCTCAAATGTCTGATGAATCAAGGTCTCAATTTGAGCATCTATCGAACTACCCTTTTTGCCATCCCTTTGTGCTTGTAATGATTGTAAATACCGGTTCGCTTCCATCATTCGTTTATAGCCTTTCTCGGCTGCATGGAGGGCGTCGTCACTTAGATCTAAAGTTGACCGATAATGAGCTTGAAGCATAAAGAACTTTATAGTCATTGGGCTGTAAGACCTCGTTATATGTGGGCTGTCACCGCTAATGAGTTCGTGAGGCATGATACTATTACCATCACTTTTAGACATTTTTTTTCCATTGAGAAGTAGCATATTCGTGTGCATCCAAAGATTAGCTGGTGTACAGTTACACGATCCTACGTTTTGGGCCACTTCATTCTCATGATGAGGGAATTTCAAGTCTGCACCACCTCCATGAATATCAAAATGCTCTCCCAAATACTTTGTGCTCATAGCAGAACACTCTAAGTGCCAACCTGGAAAACCCAATGACCAAGGAGAATTCCATTTCATCAAATGGCGATCATCAGCTTTCATCCAAATTGCAAAATCGGCTGGATGTCTTTTTTCATCTTGATTTTTTAGCACCCTAGACTCTGCTACAAGGTCATCTAGCACACGTCCCGACAGCTTGCCATAGACATCGTGTTTGAGCGTAAAGGCCGGCACATCAAAATAAACCGATCCATTACTCTCGTAGGCAAAACCGTTGTCTAGAATTCGCTGCACCATCTCAATCTGCTCTATAATATGACCCGTAGCTCTGGGTTCAATACTTGGAGGAAGGGTATTAAACAACTTCATCATTTCATGAAAACCATTGGTGTATTTTTGTACAACCTCCATTGGTTCTAATTTCTCAATCTTAGCGCGTTCGGCGATTTTATCTTCTCCTTGATCTTCGTCACCCACAAGATGCCCAACATCAGTAATATTGCGTACATATCTAACTTTAAAACCTTTGAACAAAAGATACCGATACACAATATCAAAACTCGTGAACGTGCGAATATTGCCTAGATGTACATCGCTATAGACAGTTGGCCCACAAACGTACATGCCAATACTACCCTCATTGATAGGTTGAAAAGGCTCCTTATTCTTGGTAATGGTGTTGTATATCTGTAAGTTGTTCATAATTAAAAAAGCGTTCATTTTTTACAACAGAGCCCAAAAATAGCCTAATACCAATTAAAAGTTGCTTTAGTTGGGTTATGATCTGATAAGGTCGATGTGTCGCAGCTATAAGCAGTATTCATAAAGTGAGTTTGGTCATAAAGAATATAATCTATTCTTAAAAGGGGGATTCGCCCTCGCCAAGTCGTTCCCCAGCCGTGCCCTGATGATAAAAAGGCATCCGACAGATCTCCTCTAATATGACGATAAGCAAATGACATTGGCGAATCATTGAAGTCGCCACAAGCTATCACTGGATGCGGTGATTGATGCATATGTTCCTTGAGGGCTTTACCTTGTTCTGCCCTTTTGGGCACCGAACGTGCATATTTCTTAATGCCTTCTACTAATCCATTAAACACCCTTTCGGATGAGGCGTCGGGTTCGGTGATATTATCATAACCAGCGAGGCTCAAATGGTTAGACTGAAGATGTATATTATAGATGCGCACTGTCTTTTGACGTATGCTTATATCAACCCAGAGCGTACCATTACGACGTTGGTTATTGTCTAAGACACCCCTTCTTAAGATAGGATATCTAGAAACTATAGCTGCGCCTTTCATATCGGTCTTATAGATATGCAACTCTGGAAATTCTTGACGCAACTCTATTTCGACGCGCTCGCTTACTTCTTGCAAGCAAATAACATCTGGCCGTGGTTCTGTCAACAGAATTTTCTTAAACTCGTCCCATTCAGGGTGACGCGTACTTTCTTTAGTTGTCATCTTTGCGCCCATCATAATATTGTAGCTCATCACTACCAAATCATTCTTCATTGGCAAATCTTGTGCCTCTTTGAAACTAAAAAAGCGAAGCATGGCTGGGATCGATAATACCAAGGCAACAAATAAAATAAAGGCCATTTTTTTATCTACCGAATAGCACACCAAGGTTAACGGCAGACCAACAAAAAAAACATAAGGAAAACTTAATGCCAAAAGCGACATCACTACCACATAACTTGGATCAATATACGCTGCAAGATGACCGCCACCAAGCATGATAAGAAAGACAACCGATAATATGATGAACAACCGCCGAATCAATTGATTACTTTTTACTCGCGCGATACAGAACATCTTTCTCCTCTGTTGTCAGGCTGTCATAACCTTTACTTTTTATCTTATCCAGGATTTCATCAACCATCTGTTCTAAATTTTCTTCTTTAGTAATCGTCATTGTATTGGCCTTATGGGTCTTTTTGTGGACAACTTTCATATGCGCAGCTTTTCTGGTGGTTGGCTCATCAAAAATTCTTTTCTTGAGATTAATGATCCATCCACCAAGATCAGTCCCCTGATTGAGCAGGATAATGTATATGGCACCAAAAGCTGCGCCACCTAGATGCGTTATTCTACCTCCCGTATTATTTGCCTCGCTTATCATCGCCACATCAATCAAAACGAGAAAGAAAGCAATGTATTTGAGTCGTACATCACCGATTAATAATAATCGAATCATATAATCAGGTGCAACCCATGCAGATGCGACAATCAAGGTCATAACCGCCGCTGATGCACCGAGAGCAAGACTAGGCCCTCCTATAAACTGAGCGTAGACAAAATAAGACAGTCCACCGACTAGACCTCCCATAAGATATAGCGGCAACACGCGCTGATCTCCTAGCAGATCCCCAAATATTTTTCCAAACCAGTATAACATGATCATATTCCACGCCAAATGCCATATACCCTCATGCAAAAACATATATGTTATAACCGACCAAGGTTGCTTGAGAAGGGTAATAGGATCACCGGGCCAAGCCAGCCAAGAAATCACTTGTTGCTCAAAAGTAGAACCAGGGGTAAATATTTTAATCATCAAAACCCCTATAAACACACTAAAATTTATCAGAATGATACGGGTAATCATGTTACCGTGTCTAAACTGGATTTTAAAATCGTCTAAAAGCGATTGAAGCATAACATTATTTGTGAAAGGATTAATCTAACAACAATAACCGAAGATAAGGCTGTTGAGTTGTTTTGATTCGTAAATATTCCAAAAGAACTACACATACCTTATTTATGCAAATAGGCTTCTTTACTATTCCAGTTTTTGATAAAGGTCAGTAGCTCGCGCTCGAGCTGATTTTGTCTTATAACTTTCCATTTAGGATGCTCAAAATGCAGCATGGCCAAATATTCTTGCTCGGGATGTCCGGGGGTGGGTATTAAAACACAGGTGCTTTTCATTTGCCAAAGATCCATAATCGTAGAGTAACCCGTTCTACTTATCACCAAACTAGCGCTCATCAAGGCTTGCCGGATTTGCTCTTGTGATGCTACATTTATAATTACCCAATCCTTCTTAGACACAAATTCCGACCGTTCATCGGTGCCTCGGATAAAGATAATTGGCCAAGAAATACTACTTAGAATGCCCATTAAGCTATTTTCTAGACTTGTCCTGATTGGCTCGGGGCCAGAGAGTATCACCACAATAGCATGTTGGGTCGGTAGCGGCGAATCTTGATTTGCCCTCATATGTGAAAGCAAGCCAATAGATCGGGCGGGCACATCGATGTAGGGATTAGACGCCATAATTCCTGAAAGCTCAAATCCATCGGTGTCGGGTACCCAAATGAGATTAAAGGGGTTAATCATTCTCGCATGGAGTCGATTAATGATCTTTGATATGCTCATCGATTTGAGCGGAATGTTCAATTGGTGACCGATAAATATTGAAGGAATCGCTGAAAAATGACAACCCCACCGGTGATCAGATAAGATCAGTGTAGTACTGTTCTTCTTGCAATATTCGATGATGATTTTTTGCTCTTCTCGGATGACCATAAGCAAGTTAGGACCTTGCCATATCATATCAAGCCAACGAAAGGGCATGCGATATTTGATATTGTAGGATGGCAATCTCAAAAATGAGAGCGTAGCAAACCGCGCTTCCAACCATTGAAGTGCAATACCGCTTGAGGCAATGGTTACCGTATTATTCTTGCTAAGCCGATCAATTAGAACAGCGCTCCGGCTGGCGTGTCCGAGGCCCCAATCTGATACAGCAAAGACGATGTGTTGATGCCTTATTTCTCGATGAAATGGATGCTCGAAAGCCTCAAGTATTCGCTTGTCCACCGACATAATATCCTCATCTATGTAATCCGTATCTCATCTTCATTCTTATCAAAAAACTTAAACGTATTGATAGAGAAGCTAGCATTTTCAGTTATCTTAATCCGAGTTCGATATTTGATCCACCATTTATTTTGAATACTGAAGACTCCTTGTGTCAAGAATGACCTTACGTAAGGATGCACAACAAGATTGAGTTTATTGTCGGGTCTTGTGACGAGTATATTGCTCAAGCTTCTTTCGATCTCATCAGTGACCAACAGGCTCGAAGTGATTTTCCCTGTACCACCACAACTTGGACATGACTCTTTGGTGGCAATTTTCAGCTCTGGTCTAGTACGTTGTCGAGTAATTTGCATCAAACCAAATTTGGATAATGGCAAGATGGTGTGCTGGGCTCTATCCGAGTCCATTGCCTTTTTAAAGGCTTTTACCAGTTTCGCTTTATTTTCTGCAGAACGCATATCAATAAAATCGACGATAATAATGCCCCCCAGATCTCTTAATTTTAGTTGTCGGGCTATTTCTTCTGCAGCCTCTAAATTGACGGATAGTGCCGCCTCTTCTTGATTAGATGTTTTGACTTTGGGTCCACTATTTACATCTATGACATGCATAGCTTCTGTATGCTCTATCACCAAATATGCCCCACTCTTCATCGTGTGTGTCTGGCCGAAAGCTGATTTAATTTGCTTCGTTATGCCATAGGTGTCAAAAAGAGGGCGTGAGCCTTTGTAATGTTCGAGAATTTTGACCTTATCCTTGGCGATAGTGCTTAGAAAATCCTTTACGCTGTTATAGGTATCTTGATCGTTGACAACGATTTTGTTGTAGGAGTCTGACAAAATATCCCGTAACAAAGATTCCGTTTTGTCTAGTTCTTTGAGCAATATTTTATACCCTTTTGCCCCTTGGAGTCGCTGAAATGCTTGATCCCACTTGTCTGTAAGGTTGAGCATATCTTCGTGTATATCCGCCACTTTCTTACCTGCTGCAGCTGTTCTGACAATGACCCCGAAGTTTTTAGGTTTTATGCTTTCGACTAAGGTTTTTAGTCGTGTTCGCTCTTCTTCAGAAGGTATTTTTTTTGAGACCGCCACCATATTCTTGAACGGACTTATAACGATATAACGTCCCGGAATAGTGATTTCGCAGCTTAACCTAGGACCTTTTGTTGAGATGGGCTCTTTGAGAACTTGCACGACCAGAAAATCATCCCTTTTTAGTACCTGCTCAATGCTACCTCCTTTATCAATATCCTTTGGAGACTTAAAGTCATCTAACTGAGCGGAGCTTCGCTTACTAGTAAGGACTTCTTTGGTGTATTGAGCGACCGAAGACAGCTTAGGGCCGCAATCAGTATAATGAAGAAAAGCATCCTTAGGATGACCAATGCCAACAAATGCAGCATTCAGTCCGGGCATGGTTTTTTTTATCTGACCCAGATAGATATCGCCAACGTTAAATGAGTCACCTAATCGCTCTCGATGTAACTCTACTAATTTGCTATCTTCTAAGATAGCAATTTCAACCTCTTTGCCAGAAGTTGCAATAATAAGTTCTTTATTCACTATACAATCGTGTATTTAACCCCCTAAGGGCACCAGCAGGAATCTTAGTGAATACCGAGAGATTAGATTGTAGTAAACTTAAGAATTAGGAGACTAAGTCAAAAGAAAAATTCCAGCTGTCAAAACAATGAATGAATCATTTCTACTAATAGAAATGCTATTTCTTTTTCTTATGTCTGTTTTTTCTAAGACGTTTTTTACGTTTGTGTGTAGCAATCTTATGACGCTTACGCTTTTTACCACAAGGCATATTTCTTTATCTTTTTATTTTATAAAAGTATTTATCCTCGACATTTACTCTTGTACAAGGATTCTTTTTCCAAATTTCCAATCGTTTTGTACAGTTGCGCTAGTAGACAGATCGTGACATTATTGTTTGAATCCAGTGAAAGCGCTTCCATTAATCGAGCCTCAGCCCTATCTAGTTGATTAGTTTGGAGCGCAAATTTCGCAAGATTATTGATTATAGACACGTTTTTGGGATATTTTTTATTTAAGTCAATCAATATTAGGATTCCCTTCATAGGATTATCTGCATCCGGATGCTCTGCTAAAATTACTCCGCGATTTATTTGATGACTTATTTCTTCAGGATCCATGCTAATTGCCTTCTCCATCATATCCAAGGATTTCTGCTTGCAGAATATTTTTTCCTTTTCCTTTTCGGCGCGATTTATTCCAATGGCATAAGTAGTACCAGCAATACCATAGGCTTGTGCATTTCCTGAGAGATCAGCAGCCGTCTCGGCATAATATCCGGCAATACCGTAAAAACCGTTTTCATACCACTCACCCGATATCCCTTGCAGCAAACTAATTTTCGACAATGTATCCGCAGTGGTCTCGAGTTGATTGTCCAACAACCTAAATCTTGACGCCAATCCTTCGGGTATTTCCTCGAAAGCCTCCTTCTTGAGGATGAATACGTCCGTAGATTGTGTATTTAAGGCTCGAGACTGTTCTTCGAGTATAAGTTTTTTGGGCTTTGTAGGAAAAAATAGTAGTAACCCCAATACTAACAAGGCTACGACTATACTCCCCCACTGAAGAGGCGTAAGATTAATCTTCATCATCTTCTTCTACCTCCGGAAGATCAATATCCGCTGTTTTGACTTGATCCATGAAGACTTTCGCAGGCTTAAAACTTGGAATAAAATGTTCAGGAATTTCTAGTGCCACATTCTTCTTAATGTGACGACCAATTTTTTTGGCTCTCTTTTTTATGATAAAGGACCCAAATCCTCTGATATACACATTTTCGCCTGTTGACAAAGAGTCTTTTATCTCATTGAAGAAAGTCTCTAATGCCACAAGTACATCTACTTTGGGCACGCCGGTCTTTTCTGAAATGACGGCTACAAGGTCTGCTTTTCGCATAGTTCTCTTTTAAATAGTTGGCTTTTAATAACTTATAAAACCCTACTTAGGATCTTAGTCACGGCAAATTTCGCAATTTTGGCTTATTAACCTAATTTATTTATTATTTTTTGAGGTTTTTACATATTATCAATATTCATAATATATTCTATCTTCACCCTCTTAAATTTTTACATGATACGATCAATGACCGGATATGGTCGCTCCACGGGCGAATACCAAGGCATAAATTACTCCATAGAAATAAAGAGTTTAAACAGCCGAATGGCTGATATGCGGCTTAAAGTTCCGACGAACTTTAAATCTAAAGAACTCGATCTGCGCAAGCTTGTTCTAGACAAGTTAAAACGTGGCAAAGTAGACATGGTGGTAAACGCTCTAAGCAGTCAATTGTCTGATAATCAATTAAATATAGGATTAATTCAGCAATATTATGATCAGCTTCGACAATTTACTGACCGCAATCAATTGGCAGGTCAAGACTATATACAAGCGATTCTCAGGATACCTAATGTACTACAATCTGATGAGAACGAAATAGATGACGACGAATGGGCGTTTGTTGAAAATCTAACCAATGAGGCCTTAGGTCAAATAGATAATTTTAGATGTATCGAAGGGCAAGCCATGGGGAATGACATGCTAACAAGGGTGCAAAATATTGAACTAATGCTAAAAGAAATTCCGACACATGAAGATAAAAGGCGCGCAGATCTCATAGCAAAAATGAATCGTTCGCTAGAGGAGGGGATTGCAAAGGAAATGATTGACCCCAATCGGTTTGAGCAAGAGCTGATATATTATCTCGAAAAACTGGATTTGCACGAAGAAAAAATACGGCTAGAACAGCATTGTCTTTATTTTAGAGAAGCCATGAATGACGATGAAGACTCAGGCAAAAAACTCAACTTCATCTCCCAAGAGATGGGCCGAGAAATTAACACTATCGGATCTAAAGCTCAGTTTACAGCCATTCAACAAATCGTGGTCAATATGAAGGTTGAGTTGGATCAAATAAAAGAACAGATGTCGAATATACTCTAGAACACTCATTGTCTTCTAAAATTACTCGTACCGTACGAGTAATTTTTGTTTTTGCCATCTTGAGACCTGCATAGACTCGATGTCTAACGATTGCCAAAGATATTTTATCTTGCCGCAAAGTATCGAGTATGCGTCTGTGTTCATTTCTTGTCATCTTTACTCTTGTTGGGGCTTGCGCACCAAGATTACCAATGGATCCTTTGGCTCACTTGCTCAAAAAGGCTCCTCCTGCCTTAGCGCATTGTATTAAAAACAAAGATCTATACGAGGTACAAATTATTTACACACAGATCGAACGCGACGCTAATAATACCCCTCAGTTCTATTCATTTTCGTTTAACGTAGATGATCAGCATTATTTTTATCCTGCCAGTACGGTAAAAATGCCCGTTGCTTTTTTGGCCTTGCAGCGAATAAACGAACTAAACCAACACGTGCCCGCCATCGATGTATTTGATTATCTGATGATCGATTCGAGTAGATCTCCTCAAACAACTGCTTGGGTAGATAGCACAAATGCGGATCTTATGCCAACAATAGCTCGCTATATCGAAAAAATCTTCGTCACTAGTGATAACGATGCCTATAATCGCCTTTATGAATTTTTAGGTCAAGATTATATAAATGATGAACTCAAGAAGAAAGGCATCTTCACTAATTCCGTCATTCGCACCCGCGTAGGCATCAGTGGTTTTTCGACTGAGGATAATAAATATACCAATGGTTGGCGACTCATTGATCGCGAGTCCAATCAAGTGATGGCCATACAAAACGAGTATTATGCCCTTTATGACTATCATCTTGATCTCAAAAATATGCGTAAAGGCAAAGGGTACTTCAGTGATGCCCTTGATACCATAATAATGGAACCCTTTGATTTTTCTGAGAAAAACTTTATCAGCCTCGCTGATCTTGAAAAAAGTTTGATGCGAGCAATATTGCCCAATCAATTTCCAGCAGATCAGCGCTACAATATGAGTGACGAACAGTATCGTTGGCTATATAATGCGATGGCTAAAAAGCCTCGCGATTTTGATTATTTGACAGGTCACGATGAATATTACGATAGCTACGTTAAGTTTTTTGTCAACGGCGATAATAAAAATCCGATACCTGAGCATATCAAAATCTATAATAAAGTAGGCTGGGCATATGGCACAGTGACTGATTGCAGCTATATTATAGATACACAAACAGGCGCAGAATTTTTCTTAACCGCTACTATAAATGTCAACGAAAATGGTATCTACAATGATGGTAATTACGCGTATGACAGTATTGCTATGCCCTTTTTTAGCTCATTAGGGGCATTAGTATTGAAATACGAACAGCAGCGCAAAAGACAAAATAAACCGACGTTTGAAGTATTAGCGGGAGATCAATAATCTTCTAGATAGATCACCTTTCGCAAAAACCTGAAACCCGCAGTTATCTCAAAACTAAGATTGCGTATTTCTTGTTCTCGCAGCTGGATTGCTTGTCCGGTAATAGGGCTTACGATGCTGCCAATGGCTGGCTGTAAATATTGCGAACTCAGATCTGGACTAATCGTGGCTTCTAAAGTGAATCCGATTAACTCAGTAAGCTCGAGGTCATACCCAAAGCTAATATTTGCGCCATAGTTGAATTTATTGACAAATGGCTCAATAGGAAAATAGCCTGCAAATTGCGCATATTCATCGAGGTTGGTGGACAAAGTGTATTCTAGTCGAAGCCCAAAGCTAAAGAAAGGCCCATATTGATAATGATCCCCCAAATGACGTTTCGCGCCAAAGGCTAATGCTGTGTTATTAAATAGAAATTTTTGACGCTGTCGGAAAATATTTCCTCCGCCCGTAAAAAAAGTGGCGTTCTCAGCGCTACCTCTTTGATGATAGCCCAATTGAAAAAAGAAACTTCCAGGTCCCGTCGAATTTAGAGTCTCTAAAAATAAAGCACCATGAAGACCAAATAATTGCTGTCGATCCAAGCCGCCCCATCGCTGCGTTCCTACCGCAAGACCTCCTTTAGGGCCAAAATAAAAACCTTGACTATAAAGTGTCGAAATTGTCAGCAAGCAAAAGCAAAAACATAAACAGCTTGTCTTCATATACTCTAAATTATTTCCCCGCAATAAGAATGGTTTCTTCCCAAAGATACTGTTCTTGAGTCATTGGGGCTGTCTGATTGGCCGTCGGCTTTTTGAATTGTATATATTCCGTCACCACTAATTGTTGCCCTGCTAATGGCTCAGCACCAAAAGGCATGCGATTTCTGATGTACAGTTCCTTAAGGTCTACGTGAAATTCTGATGCTAGTTCACTCATCTGATCTCCTTGACGAACCAAATATCTGCCGTCTTTGAGCCTATACGAGTGATCATTTAGTTCGGTACTAATTGTCGGTTTTGCGCGATCTTTATCAAAGGATACAAGATCATCCTCGGAGTCAAAATCAGTCGTCTTCTGTCCATTCAGTGTATTAGTCACAAATAGGCCACCGTCATTTTCATCCCATTCATAGAGACGATACTCTTCAATTATACGGATAATTTTAGTTGGGTAATTAGGATCTGTAGCATATCCCGCTTTTTTCAATCCTTCTGCCCACGCCACATAGTTTGTTTTGGCCAACAGAAATAAACTCGCATAACGCGTTGACTTAGATAAAAAGTCGGTATGATCAAAAAAAGAGGCGTTACTATCTTCATACCATCTAAAGCAACTCTTCACTAAAAGACCATCATTGTAGTCATCATCTTCTCTCATTGCCTTTTTGCCTTGCCATGTTGCACCACATTTTATGCCAAAATGATTATTGTAATCCTTGGCCAAAGTACTCGTGCCGCTACCTGATTCGACAATAGCTTGCGCCATTTTTATACTAGCAGGTATACCCGATCTTTTTGACTCGTTTATTACAATTGACTTATATTGCTCGATATATTGAAGAGTAAGACTTCTTGGAGCATCTTCAGCATATAAATTAACGCTGACGATCAAAAAAAATAGCAGTATGGTTTTAACGGTAGCAGTCATGCCGGTTGGGTTTTTATTCTCAGTCGATATAAAACAAAGACTATACCAATAAGAGGATTTTTCACTTTATAATTATTAATAATATTTAAGATGGCGGATTTATTTGATTTATTAAGATCTCAGGTAGGTGAGACGGTAGTAAGCTCCTTAGCGAAACAGACGGGAGGCATTCCTTCACAACAAACCTCGTCAGCCGTAGACGGTGCTTTGAGTATTCTTATGAATGCCTTGGCTAAAAATGTTCAAAAGCCCAATGGAGCGAGCGCGCTTGGCGCAGCACTGGACCGAGACCATGACGGGAGCGTATTAAATGATCTTGTTGGATTTATTCAAGGCAACTCAGCCGTCAATAATACCAAAGCGGCAAATGGCGCTGGGATATTAGGTCATATTCTTGGTGCTAACCAAGGGTCAGCGGTTGATGCTTTAGCCAAAATGAGCGGTATAAATACCAATCAGTCGACTGATATACTGTTAAAAATGGCTCCAGTCCTTCTGGGCATGTTGGGCAAACAAAAAAAGACCCTTGGCTTAAATCCTAGTGATTTGATAGGTATGATATCAGGTGCTGCTCAGACATCGAACCAAAAAGTTGGGAACAGCAGTCTTTTGACGTCGTTTTTGGATCAGAACAATGACGGTGACATCAAAGATGATGTAGTGCGCATAGGTTTTAACTTGTTCAAAGGGCTTTTTAAGAAAAAATAGTCTTCTCGACAAGCACGAAAGAGGATGTCAAATGAACTGACGCGTTCATAGGCATCCTCTTTTAACATATGATCAAAAAGAATTCATTTAGCCGATGGCGTCAAACAAATCATCGAGCGCATCAAATGACTTCAGTCCTGTTTCATCTTCAGGGCCACCAGAGACAATAATGCCTTCATGTAAGGGTATCGGCGTCCCCTTTTTCCATGGATTATAACGCGTTCCATCTAATAATATAGCGTCCCCTTGCCACTCAAACATAGCGAGATGACCGATCAAATGATCAGCTTCGCCGTGCTGATATTCCGTGATATCAATAGCCATAGCTCTTGTTCTAAGCACGTATTCATCTAATCGATGCGCCTCATTAGCACCAACAGACAAGAGTATTCCTGGCCCCTCAACCCATTCTTTTATTTCAACCATTTTTTCAATACTTAATAAAGATGAATCGAACAAAAGGTAATCTACTCCTTGTGCCGCGAAATAGCGTGCATCGGTGAGATTACTTATCTGGATGGCAATTATTCTTTGCATAGATTTCTATTATTATCTTCGGCCATGCTACTTTTACTTCAAACGCATTCACCTATAATGAAAGATCAAAGTTATTATGATCTGGTATATTATGTTACACGACAAATACCCAAAGGGAGAGTTAGCACCTATGGCTTCATTGCCGATTATTTATCTCTCGGGTCTGCGCGCATGGTGGGTTGGGCATTGACACAATGCAATCTAAATGGTGTTGAAGATATACCGGCGCATCGAGTTGTCAATCGAAAAGGAGAATTGTCAGGAAGAATACATTTTGGAACACCTACGCGCATGCAAGAACTTCTCGAAAACGAAGGGGTGAAAGTGATAAATGATAAGGTACAAGACTTTCATAACAGAATTTGGCATCCGGCACAATTGGACGGAGAGTAAGTATATGAAAAAAGAAATCGTCATCATCGGCGCAGGCCCAGCAGGATTGGCCGTGGCAGGGTGTCTTTCGAAGCATAATATCGAGTTTACCCTATTAGAAAAATCGGAGCATATAGCGCATAGTTGGCGAGAGCATTATGATCGGCTTCATCTCCATACCGTCAAGCAATTGTCTCATTTACCCTACCTACCCTTTCCTGATCATTATCCAACGTATGTCTCTAAGCAGCAACTAATAGATTATTTTGAAGAATACTGCCGTCAGTTTAAGATTGACGCCACTACATCCGCTGATGTGAAGAGTATTACTGGCTCTGCAGAAACTGGCTGGGTCATACAGTATAACGATAAAACTATATTTGCCAATCATGTTGTCGTATGCACCGGAGTGAATAATGCTATACATCAACCCTCATGGCCAGGCATGGCATCCTATCAAGGACAGATTATTCATAGTCGCGCTTACAAGAATCCTAAAGCCTTCAATGATCAGCGTGTCCTCGTCATAGGCATGGGCAATTCGGGCGCCGAAATAGCCCTTGACTTGGCAGAACATAAGGTAGAAGTAGATATATCCGTCCGAGGAGAAATAAATGTAGTTCCAAGAGATCTTAACGGTCAGCCCGTTCAGCTTACTTCTCGCAAACTGGCTAGACTGCCCTTTGGTCTTGGTGACTGGTTAGGGAGTCAAATACGGAAAATCTACTTTGGTGATCTCAGTAAATATGGGTTAAAAACCTCCACTTTGCCGCCCGCCAAACAACTGTTGACCACGGGCAAAACTCCGACGATTGATATAGGTACGATTGCCGCTATTAAAAAAAGATTGATACAAGTGCGTGAAGATATTAAGCAGTTTACCCCTGAGGGTATAGAGTTTGTCGATGGATCAACAGCCTACTACGATACTGTCATCTGTGCTACTGGGTATCGAGCAAATCTACCCACGATGATCCCCGGAATATCAGCAGAGCTCGATAAAAATGGATTGCCCAAAAATCCAATCGCCGCAGGAACATGGAAGGGTCTGTATTTTGTGGGATACGACAATTATAAATTAGGCGGTATCCTTGGTACTATATACATAGATGCTGACCTTGTGGCAAATACTATAGCTGAAAGGATCGGCAGCGGATGATATTCTATAGTGAAATGTCAAAATGAGTGACTTAATCTTATCAAAATACTTCTTATGAAAAATAAAAAAATGTTGCTCGCTAAGCGTCCCATTGGAGCGCCTACACCAGATGTGTGGAGATACGAGCTCGAAGACCTAAGAGCCATCACGGAGGGTGAAATACTCATGCGTGTAGATTATATATCCTTGGATCCCGCTATGCGCGGTTGGATGAATGATGCTAAATCCTACATTGCCCCCATCCAAATCGACGAAGTTATGCGCGCAGGCGGTGTAGGCGAGGTGATAGAAAGCAAACATCCCAACTTCAAAGTCGGTGATTATATATATGGACATCCAGGAGTACAAACGTATTGTATCACCAATGGGAAAGGATATGTTAAAATCGACACGAAAGACATTCCGGCTCAAAAGTTTCTCGGCGTCATGGGAATGCCTGGATACACGGCCTATTTCGGTTTGCTCGATGTCGGATTGCCCAAAGAAGGAGAGACAGTACTCGTTAGTGGTGCCGCCGGAGCAGTCGGAAGTCTTGTTGGCCAAATTGCAAAAATAAAAGGCTGCAGAGTAGTTGGCATAGCAGGTGGTGCCGACAAATGCGCCTATGTCGTCAATGAATTGGGATTTGACGCTTGCATTGATTACAAAAGTGAAGATGTTCGCATAGGGCTAAAAAATCATTGCCCAAGTGGTATTGATATTTACTTTGACAATGTAGGCGGTGATATTCTTGACCTAGCTTTAACGCGCATTAATAGGTCAGCAAGGATCGTCATCTGTGGAGCCATCTCTCAATACAATAATACAAGCCCTGTCAAGGGCCCCGCTAATTACCTGTCCCTATTGGTGAATGGTGCACGGATGGAAGGGTTTGTAGTCTTTCACTTTGCACATCGTTATGGTGAAGCAGCCCAAGCCTTAGGACAATGGTTAGTCAATGGTCAACTAAAATCACGAGAACATATTGATATCGGAATCGATCATTTCTATTCCTCCTTCAATCGTTTGTTTTCGGGAGATAAAGAAGGTAAATTGGTATTAAAAATTCAAGAGTAGAGCTTGTCCTAATTGAATGAAATCTATAATGATTTTCGTTAGTGGTATGTGGTGGACGCGGTAATATTGTAGTACGGTGATGTAGTATTACCTTATTACATTGTAGCGGTGATGCGGTTAATGTATGGCGGATCATAGTATCATCTTGTCTATCCATAGGATAATACTCTTTTTTTTTATTCTCGCCTCTAGCACCGTGTGAAAAAGCAAAACGTCTATGGCTCTATTTTTTTTTGAAAGCCCACTTGCATCAGCCAAAGCATACCTGTGATGGTTTACCGTGAGGCACGTACTTGTCCAGATGCTGATCGTACCAATGTCAGGCTCATGAGACTAATGTTTTCCCTTCATATTTAAAACCGTAATTATGCTAGGACTTCGTGATGAAGAAGTAAAGAGCGACGTAGCGCGTTGAATATCATTCTACCAGCTCAAATAAGTTGCTTTACTGTCGGTGGCACAGCAACGCCATGGTGAAAGAAGAAAATGTAGTGTAAGGTCTTATTTTGCAGCTATTTAAACCTGTCTTAATTTTTCTAATGTATATTCTCAGTTTAATAAAACTTCTAGTGTTGGTACATCTGCCTTATGACCGATAGAGAGTATCGTCGTGCATGGAGTCTATAGCGTCGTTGGTATTCAATTCATGGACAAGGTTGTCGTGCGCACTGATTTACTTATTCCCTTGTACCAACACCCAATCTACCCAAGCCTTCATTTGTGCTGTATCATTGGGACGTAGGACAATCTCTCTTTTATCATTCAACAGATAAAATGTCGGAGTGCCAAAAACGTAATAATCTTGAGCCACTTTACTTTCCCACTTCTTATAATCACAGTAAGCTAAA
>CAZTSI010000012.1:0-1716 GCA_964616755.1 uncultured Saprospiraceae bacterium
CCAGAAGAAGAATTTAATTTATTAACTAAAGTTGCATTTGCCGCTTGAATTCAGGCCTTAAAAAACGGCGGAATAGTAATGATTTGCGGATCGCTCGTAATGCAACAAAAGGTACTTATGATATTAGAGTCAATTTGCAAAAGCTCAGCTACTCATACACTAAGTGAATTTCAAATAAATGGACAAATCAAATGGGACTGCTATTAAAGGCAGACGATCGTTCAGTGAAAAATATTCTCACATAAATTCTGACCCAAATTCCCAAATTTTCGCTCCTTTATGCAATGCTCCAAAATAACCATATCAGAAAACTTGACGCCAAGAAAACAATGGGCTATCAGTCCTAAATACTTAATCATTAGGATTCCATCATTGTTTACCTCAATCCTCTTTTGCACCACAATCATGAGCCTACTCAGTCATATAATGTAATTGAATAAGTACTTTGTTATACTCGTGGTACAAGTTAAATAATGAGATCTCCATGCGCAGTTGTCCCTCAATAAATTGAACTTTAGATCCCGCATCGCTGGTCTCCATCCTTTTGAGAAGATCAATTGATTCTATAGCTGGTTTCCACTTATTTTCAAAATCCTTTATGTCTTTTTGAAAAATATCCAATTGATCAAGAAGTCGCTCATATTCGTCATTAAAAGCAAATTTTACTTTCTCTTCTTCACGCCTTTGTACGTCCGTGTAAATTTCGTCTGCTTGTCGTCGAGCGGTGAGAGATTTTCGCGTCAATGGAGCGACAATCCCAAGTTGAATTCCTGGTACTATATCAAACGGACTCATCAAGCCACTTCCACCAAAGATACTCACTTTGAACTCAGGTAAATTACGCGCATAATTCTCCTGCATTTGTTGTTCTGCCAAAATAGACTGCAAGTTTTTAGCTCGTAACAGTGGGGAGTCCTTCCTCTGTGCTACATTTAACTCTAGGGGAAGGTATGGCTCTAGGGTTACGATAATATTATCGTGTATATTGAGCAATTTGCGCAAATCATATTGAGCATGCCTAAGGATCCATTCATTTGACCTATACTCGCTATGGCGATATTCCTTGTATTGCAATGCTTCGATCCATGAAGAGGCGGAAACAATTTGCGCGTCGTACTTTTTCTTTGTTTCTTCGAGAACAATTGTCGCTAAACTATCTAATCGAAAAAAGCGCTCCCCTACTATTGTATGAAATCGTATTTGATCGTACATATAGTGAATGTTTCTCTCTACCTCCATTCTTGTAGAGTTACTCATTTCAGCCATCATCTTGGCCGATGTTTCTAAGGTTTGTAGCCTCCGCTTATGCACCGCTGGGTGGGCAAACGTATGAAACAATCCCAAAACATGGAGGGCAATGTTTTCTGGTGTTAAGTTGTTTCGATCATGTCCATAAAAAAATTCAGTCTTAGCTGGTTGTTTAGCAGTGCCTATGAGCTTCCTTTCGAGCTCAAAATTGAGCTTGCTAATTTCGATGTCCAAATTTTGCGAAAGCCCCATCTCAATCGCTTCTGAAAGAGTTATGATTTTCTGCGCCCTAATATAGTCGTGTATCAACAAAAAAGAGCACAATACACAAATACTTAAGTGGCGCGTAAATAGAGGATGCCTAAATAGTTTTACAAAAAACTGTATTTCTACAGTAAAAAAAAGGAAGCCAGGTCTGGATGCAGTGTGTCCCATATACGATCGATAATAATGCCTTATTACGTATGC
>CAZTSI010000012.1:1726-74336 GCA_964616755.1 uncultured Saprospiraceae bacterium
CTCTCGACATCTCAAGGCTCTAATATAAGAATATCAAGGCTCCCCCAATAATTTTTTCTAGATGGTCATTCTGTGATCCTGCACGAGATCTAGTACATTTTATGGACGGGTAATTCAGAGGCAATCTCGACTCGGACTTCACTACCGTAGGGATAGATTTGCCAACTAATTAATATCATTTTATACCAATAGAATGAAAATGTAGCCATAAACTTTTTTTGTCGAAGTCTTATCACTAGTTTCGGTGCGATAGAGATTTTCAAACCATCTAAACAATGAAAGTTCATGAGGAAAATTGCCATGCTAGGATCAGGCTTCATATCAGAGTTTTATGCCTCTTCGATATTAGGTCAGCGAAGCAAGGATACAATCGTCTCGGTATCTTCCCGCAATGCTGATAACGTTAAAAAATTTGCCGAAAAGTATAATGTGCCCCATTGGACAACAGATATGAATGAGTGCATCAATCACCCAGAGGTCGAAATAGTCTGTATAGGCTTGCCCAATTATCTGCATTTGGCGGCAGTATTGGCCTGTGCAAAAGCGGGCAAAGGGGTCATTTGTACTAAACCGCTAGGCCGCAACGCTGAAGAAGCTTTGTTGATGTTAAGAGCCGTAGAGGAAGCGGGTATTTTTCACGGATATATGGAAGATTTAGTTTACACACCTAAAACGCTTAGGACAATACAGAGTATAAAACAAGGAGCCCTTGGTAGGATATTGTGGGCGAGAAGTCGCGAAACCCACCCCGGGCCACATAGCGATTGGTTTTGGGACAAAGATCAAGCAGGCGGTGGTGCAATACTCGATCTAGCGTGCCATTGTATTGAAATTTCTCGTTCCTTCATTGGCAAGCAATATAAACCCATAGAAGTCATGTGTTGGGCAGATACGCAGGTCAAGCCAATTGATGCAGAAGATCATGCTATTGGATTGGTCAAATTTTCCAATGGTGCTATAGGGCAATTCGAAGTCAGTTGGGCATTTAGAGGAGGATTGGATTTGAGAGACGAAGTGATGGGTACTCATGGTACCGTTTGGCTCAATCATTTTTTGCGGACCGGTTTTGAAATGTTTACTGCTCCAGGGCAATCAGGATATGTGGCAGAAAAGGCTGAAACGGATTCAGGCTGGATATTCCCTGTAGGCGATGAAAACCAAGATTTGGGCTATAATCACATGTTTACGGATATGTTTAACGCCTATGAGAATGGTACTCAACCGACAGAAACCTTTTATGATGGCTATATTGTAAACGCGGTGATTGATGCTGCTTATGCCTCTGCAAAGTCAAAGAAATGGGAACCCATTATGATCGAAGACTGGCGCGGCGAAGATCCTGATTCGCTCAGCACACAAGTACTTGATGACTATGATGACGACTACTATCTAATCAAAGAAGAGTTACTGCCTAATGGCACCTCTAAGATCATCCTTAAACACAAACAAACCGGTAAAATAATCCAACGCTAATTATGACAAAATCAATCTCAGTACGATTAGGAGCGATGATGTTCCTTCAGTTCTTTGTATGGGGCACATGGTACGTAACCATGGGCACGTATCTGTCCAAAATAGGCTTTGATGGATTAGACATAGGTGCTGCGTATAGTACCGTCAATTGGGGCGCGATTCTCTCACCTTTCATAATTGGTATGATCGCTGACCGCTTTTTTAATGCAGAGCGAGTGATGGGTTTTATCCACGTCATCGGTGCGGTCATGCTATGGTATATGCCTACACTTACTGCCCCCGGTCCGTTTTTTTGGTTGTTATTATCCTATTCGGTGCTCTACATGCCAACATTAGGCTTGGCGAATTCTATCAGCTTTTATCAGATGCAAAACCCGGAGAAAGAATTTCCTGTGATTCGGGTGCTCGGCACCATAGGATGGATTGCTGCGGGGCTCTTCATCAGTAATATGCGTTTAGAAGACAATGCGTTGCAATTTCAAATTGGTGCTGCGGTCTCCCTAATCTTAGGTCTATACGCTTTTAGTCTTCCTAAAACACCGCCGAAGTCAAAAGGTGAAAAAGTAAGCTTTGCAGATATAGCAGGTCTCGAAGCACTTTCGCTTATGAAGAATCGAAACTTTGCCATTTTTATCATGAGCTCCTTAATGATCTCCATACCACTTGCATTTTATTTCAGCTTTACCAACTTATTTCTCAATGAGGCGGGGATGATAAAAGCAGGAGCGAAAATGACCTTGGGTCAAGCTTCTGAGATTATTTTCATGCTCTTGATGCCCTTGTTCTTTATGCGTCTAGGTGTCAAAAAAATGTTAGCCATTGGAATGTTTGCGTGGGGTATACGATACTTGCTTTTTGCCTACGGCAATAATGAAGAGTTAGTAGGTATGTTTTATATAGGCATATTGCTGCATGGCATATGTTATGATTTCTTTTTTGTAACTGGACAAATATTCGTTGACAAAGTAGCGCCCAAAAGCATTCAAGCAAGCGCTCAAGGATTTATCACCTTAATTACTTATGGTATAGGGATGTTGATTGGTTCTTGGTCTAGTGGGTGGTTCGTAAAGCAGTTCACAACGATCGAGGGTACACATCTCTGGAGACAGATTTGGCTCATCCCAGCGGGCATGGCTTTTGTGACCTTGTTAGTTTTTTGGATATCTTTTAAGCCAGTAGACGTAAAAAGTGCTGAATAATCAAATATTTCAGGTAAAAACACTGCAAAATGTAAATATTACGTTAAAATATTGCCCTTTGCAAAACAGATTCGAAATAATTAGCGTTAAGGAATCAGATAGTTTTTTCATACAAAATTAGTACAGAGAGCTTACCCGATGGGTGGGCTTTTCTGTTTTAGCGAAAATGCTGAATTAATCTCACTAAGGCAGAAATCACAAGGCTTAGCAACATCATTGTCGTTATCGGAACATAGAACCTAAAGTTTTCTGTTTCTACGCGAATATCACCGGGCAACTTACCCAAAAAGCTAAGTTTTTCTCCTACAAAATAGATGATGACCCCAACGACTAAGATGATTAGTCCTATTATCATCAACCCTTTCCCAAGCGACTCTTGCTCCATATTATCTCCACAGATTGCTAGGATATACTCCTTCGGACACCAATTTTTGAATCCTCTCTTGAACGAAGGGTTTATCTTCAATATAGGTCACTCCAAACCATTCTGCATTACAAGTCAACAAGCGAACTCTTTTTTCTTGACTATTGACGAGCTCTTCGATTAAGATGGGAATATAAAACTCAGACTTAGGTTCGTGAATATGCTTCTTCAAAAATCGTCGAAAAGACGCTTCGCAATAATCGAAGAAGTCAGGATAAAAACCCCAAAAATTCATAGACACTGGGGTCTGAGGAGATAAATAGACCCTTTCACCGACTTCGTCTGAATAAGCGATGCGTCCGTCCTCCATTATGCCGATCTTTAAGCGCTCATGAATGGAGCTGAGATAAAACTCATTGGTCTCGCAAACACCACGATTAACTGTGCCATGCTCTGACAGTGTATTTACTAATTCATACGCCACAATGGCATAATCTTGTTGGTTATATTCAGAAGAATGTAAAAATTCACACACCATATCATATGCTCCAATACCATAATAATCGTCAGCATTAATCACCACAAAAGGTTCTGCTACAACATTCCGAGCCGCCCAAACCGCATGCGCTGTTCCCCAAGGTCTCTCGCGCTCTTCGGGCAACACATACCCCTCAGGTAAGTCATCTAATTCTTGCGCAACAAAAACCAATTCGACTTTATTCGCTAATTTTTGACAAAAGACCTCTTCTATTTCTTTGCGAAAAGATTCTCGGATCACAAAGACAACCTTAGAGATACCCGCATTGATGGCATCATAAATCGAATAATCTAGGATTGTCTCTCCGTTCGGGCCAAACTCATCGATCTGTTTCAACCCACCATATCGCGAACCCATACCTGCGGCTAATATGACCAATGTAGTTGCTGCACTCATATTATTACTTCTTATTTGCGATACAAATAAAACGATATAATCTTAGGACTTCAACATATTGACAATTTCTATCTTCCAAGCGTTCCTCTCTTTTAATTTTTGAGGCTCTGAATTCAATCTTTCAAGGCATACTTGGACACTAATTCAATAGATGTATTAATGTAGTCATATTTTTATTTTCATATAAGATTGAGAATTCCTGAAAAAGACATAATTTTGAGCATATAGAACCACATATTACTAGAAATAGCAATTTGTATATTGTTGAATATATGAAACTTACGACCAAACGCGCTCACTTTTGCCTCCTTATTGCTGGGCTCTTAATGTTCTCTTGCACCAAGGACATATCTGACGAAACTGTCAAACAAGATATTGAGTTAAAAAGATTGCTTTCTAATGCAGCACCTAGCGGAGATTATAGATTTTATATTGTCCCGACGGACGATGAGTTAGAAAAAGTACCACAAGATCCACGAAATAAGTTAACCGAAGTAAAGGTCGAATTGGGTAAATTGCTTTTTTATGAAACAGGAATAGCCTTGGATGCAAGATATCCTGAAGGAATTGGAACATATTCGTGTGCGAGTTGTCATATTCCTGAAGCTGGTTTTCGCCCAGGCTCTGCACAAGGTGTTGCAGATGGTGGTCGAGGATTTGGATTCAATGGTGAAAGTCGGCTAAAGAATTCACTCTACAAAGAAAATGAAATCGACGTTCAGTCAGCTCGCCCCTTAGTATTGATCAATGTAGCTCATGTCACCAATACAATGTGGAATGGTAGCTTTGGCGCTCAAGGGGTTAACATAGGTACAGAGGAAGTTTGGAAACTTGATAAAGGTACTGAACGAAATAATTTGGGTTACGAAGCACTTGAGACGCAAAACTTTGAGGGTATTATCGTCCATCGCTTAACAACTGATAAAAATATCGTTCAGCGATTGGGATACAAAAATCTTTATGATCAAGCATTTCCCGAACTCGATGAAGATCAGCGATATTCACAGTTGGCCACAACGCTAGCGATGTCTGCGTTTATCAGAGCTATCAATTCGTCAAAAGCACCTTTCCAATCTTGGTTAAAGGGGGATCACGATGCCCTTTCTGCGCAAGAAAAAGAAGGTATGTCCATTTTTTTTGGCAAAGCGAGATGTAATAATTGTCACTACGAGAAAAATCTCGGATCCATGGAGTTTCATGCTCTAGGTGTAAAAGATATGTATCAACGACCTTCCTTCAATACAAGCCATACGGATCTGCGCAATTTAGGAAGAGGTGGATTTACATTAAAAGAAGAGGATAACTATAAATTCAGAGTACCGCAACTTTATAATATGTCAGATGCCGCCTTTTTCTTTCATGGGGCGTCCAAAAACACCCTTGAAGACGTTATCGACTATAAGATTGCTGCAAGAACCGAAAACCCTAACGTCTCTCAAAATATTCTCTCTGAAAAATTCAGACCTATTGAACTATCTATTAGTGAAAGGGCGAGTTTATTAGCTTTCTTGAAGAATGGTCTTCGTGATCCAGATCTTTTACGCTATAAACCAAAAGAACTTATGTCAGGTAATTGTTTTCCAAACAACGATCATCAATCAAGAATTGACCTAGGTTGTCTTTAGCTAAACCCGTGGAGGCATATGCCTTAAGTGTCTAATTTTTCTAACACTCCATACTTGCTTTACTGATGCCACTCATCTGGCTTGAAACTCATGGGTACTAAAAACCATGCGTCCACCGCGAGGTCTTCTTTTACTTGCTCAAGATACTCTAGCATATCAATCGTAACACAATCAAACACAATGATTACTCGATAGCCAGACGCTCTTGGACTCACAACCACATCATATCCCTTGCGCTGGGCAACTAATTGCCTTGAGATGGCATTTTGATGACTCGCAAAGGATCCTATAACAATCTCACAACCGTTTTGAACAACGTTAGGTGTGATATGTGGAGCATATTTTTGTATCAAGTCTTGAGGAATACTTGTCTCTGACGTTGCTGTAGAATCCAATAATGCCGTTGCCTCTGTGCTCTCGGAAGTAGATGTGTTCTTCTTTTCGGTACAAGTTTTTAATATAAAAAAGAGCGCGAGCAAACATAAAACTAGCGCCACTGTACCAAGTATAAACTTAGACCAAGGTGTAGACTCATCTTCATATGGATCTCTTCTAAAAGATGAAGGTTCAACAGGGGGCGTAGAAACATTTGCTGGAATAGCAGCAGAGACTGAGTTTGACACTTTAATTGGCTCGTTAGTAACCATATGCACCATTTCAGCAGGTTTTTCGATATGTGCTATTTCGAGCAAGCTCTGTTCTTTCTCAAATTCAGACGTAAGTGGGCGCAATTCAATAGAAGGCATCAAACGCATAGGGATGAACAATGGCGAAAACGACTCTGTCATAATGCGCTCGCCCGTACTATTGATTTCGATTGTGCAAAAATCCTTCAAGGTTGTTTTATCAAAATTGAGCAACTCGTTCACTTTGTCCTCTACAAATTCAGCCCAATCAGTTCGCTCATCAGATGGAATAAACCCAGCTTGAATGCCACCATCGATAAAATCAACATCCTCATCTCCTTTTTGCTCATAAAACCTTACCACCATATACGGTCCCCCATAGGTGTGATCGTTTTCGCCGAGAAGAGGGTGAGTAGATTCGATACGAAAACTCCCCAATCCTGGTATAAAGATACTTTTGTGTAGGGTGAGTAAAGAAGTTAGTAACTCAGATATATTATTTGACTGCAACAATTGTTTTCTTTGTCTATTTTAAAGAATATAGTTAAAATCTAAGCACAATATACATGATAAGCCGAAAAAAGTCAGCCGAGTTGTTTGAAGACGCAAAGACATTATTTCCAGGAGGGGTAAATTCACCTGTGCGAGCATTTAAGTCAGTCAGTGGGCCACCACTATTTATAAAAAATGCCTCGGGCTGCTATTTAAATGATGTGGATGGTAATCGATTCATTGACTTTTGTTGTTCTTGGGGGCCTCTAATTTTAGGTCACAATCACCCAACGATTAAAGAGGCTATAATCAAAACTGTCGAGAACGGAACAAGTTTTGGTGCTCCCACCCCACTTGGCATAGCTCTTGGGAGGCATATCATCGACCGGCATCGATATCTTGAGAAAATGCGTTTTGTAAGTTCTGGCACCGAGGCTGTCATGTCTGCCATCAGGCTGGCACGCGGATATACTGGCAAACCTAAAATAGTAAAATTTGAAGGGTGCTATCATGGCCATGTAGATTCTCTTATGGTAAAAGCGGGATCAGGACTTGCGACTTTTGGCACCTCTAGTTCTGCAGGCGTACCTGAAAGCTTTGCTAACGAAACATTAGTGTTGGATCTTAACGATTTAGCTGGATTTGAAGTGTTACTAGAAGAGCATGCGCATGAGATTGCTGCGGTCATCATAGAGCCTATCCCTGCTAATAATGGGTTATTGCTCCAAGATCAAAACTACCTTGTTTGGCTGAGAAAAATATGTGATGACCACGGGGTACTGCTTATTTTTGACGAAGTTATATCAGGCTTTAGGGTTGGATTTGAGGGGGGCTCAGGGTATTATTCTATCGAACCAGATATCATTGCTTTCGGCAAAATCATTGGCGGTGGTCTGCCCGTTGGCGCATTTGGCGGACGTACCGAGATAATGTCAATGATTTCACCTGACGGACCTGTATATCAGGCGGGTACGCTTAGTGCCAATCCTGTTGCTATGGCCGCAGGACATGCTTGCTTGAGTATATGTAGCCAAGAGGGCTTTTATGAAGAACTAGAGGCCAAGACAAACTATTTTGTACAAATACTAAAGGCACATATAGAGCGACAAGGCTATCCAATGCACATTGTCAATATAGCTTCGATGTTTTGGTTTGCCTTTGGCACAAGACGTATCATGAAGGCCTCTGATATAGATGCAGAGGGTATGTCACATTTTAAAAGAATGCATAGTTTTCTCTTAGATAGGGGCGTTTATATTGCTCCATCGGGTTATGAGATCGGATTTGTAAGCGCCGCACATACTCGAAACGTGTTAAAACATGCTGCAGAGGTGATTTGCGAAGCCTTAGACCATGTATTTGACCCATCATGAGATGGTTTTCGGCAGCCGTTATGATCTATATGTTGATCGGCATCTTGTGGTGGGGCAAATTACTTTTGGATAAAAATTCGGGATATTACTCACTTAGGCTTGAAGATACGTCGCTGACATCCATGGATCGCGAACATATCAATAATGAATGGACGCGTCAACAATGGATGATCTACGGAGAAGGCATCGTTTTAGGTTTGGCTATGCTTGCAGGGCTTTGGATAATAAATAGAAGCGCAATCCGCCAAATATCAGCCGCGCGACAACAAAGCAACTTTCTATTAAGCGTCTCTCATGAATTAAAATCGCCTATTGCCGCGATCAAACTTGCTATGCAAACCCTCCAACGATCCGGTCTTAATGAAACCGTAAAACTAAAAATAACCTTGAATGCCCTCAAAGACGCTGACCGACTAGAGAGTATGGTGCAAAATATTTTGCTTAGCACGAGTATCGAAGAAAAAAAGCTCGAGCTGATTTCTGAGTCAGTGGATTTAGATGCTCTGATACGGTCTATCATAACGGCATTTCATAATGATGCCAACAATATTCGCCTAATCAATCAAGACGAAACAACTAAGAGAATTTTAGGCGATCAATCGTATCTATACTTGGCAATTAAAAATGTGGTCGATAATGCACTAAAACATTCTCGACAAGGAACCCAAGTAACTATCGACTTATCTAGCACGAACACTTATCATTTGATCAAAATTCACAACCAAGGAATTCCTATCCCTAGCACAGAACAACTTAAGGTTTTTCAAAAATTTTACCGTCTTCCATTAACCAAAGACGCCTACCGACAAGGTACAGGCCTTGGCCTATATCTTAGCAAAGAGATAATCTTAGCCCATGGGGGCCGTATTCAATTAGATTCAACGTGCACTGACGGTGTACGTGTACACATACAGCTTCCTAAAAACTGATATGATCCAAATACTCATTGTGGAAGACGAGCAGCATATCGCAGATTTGTTAATCACAAATCTTGAGCTAGAAGGCTATGCTTGCCAACATGCTGCAACGATCAGCGACGCACAAAAGATTCTGCTCAATGCTGACCTTATGGTAGACATTGTCCTTCTCGACGTTATGTTGCCTGATGGCAATGGGTATGAGTTTTGCAAAATGATTAAAAGTTTTCAACCCAATCTGCCAGTACTCATTCTTTCTGCGTTGGGGCAGTCAGCCGATCGTATAATCGGTCTAAAATCAGGAGCAGATGACTATTTGGCAAAACCCTTCAATCTTGAAGAACTACTCTTGCGCATTGCCTTGCTTAAAGGTAAAGTCCAAACATCGTCTGCCACTACATTGCAACAAACCATCACTATTGGAAGTGCTAAAATCAATCTCGCAGATTATACAATCACTGTAAATCATCAAATCACAAAACTAACCTCTAAAGAAAAGGAACTCCTTGAATACTTTTATAAACATCGAGGCAAGGTCATAAGCCGCGAGGAGTTATTAGAACATGTTTGGCATTATGATGTCTTTCCCACCTCAAGAACTATCGACAATTATATTGTTAAGCTCAGAAATCTTATAGAAGATGATAATGACCAAACACAGATGCTCACTACCATCAGAGGCGTAGGCTACAAACTAGAGTTGGGTGGCAAATAGCGGTTTTTTGGACAGGAATGACTCAAGTATCTGTCTAAGATATCTATAACAAAGGATAGATATGTGTATGGTAAAAGTGATGTGATGGATGGGGCAAATTATTTTGTGCAATAAATAAGTTAACTAGGATTCAAAATTTCTTGAAGAAACGAATACACAATAAGTGTAAATTATGAGCTGAAAAATTTGATTCGACTCACCATTTTTTCAGTTTTACTTCTTGTATTTGCAATCGTACTTCAATCAGTCATAATCCTCAAAACTTATAAAACCAAGAGGTTCGCTATTATGCCGATTTATATATTAACCAATATCAATACACTCACAGAAAAAAGACTTTTACTCAAAATTAACTGGTTTAGTGTCGCTTTGAAAGGAGTACTTGGACTCTCAGCTATCATTGAGTTTGTTCAAATTTATTGATTCGGTATAAGCCTCCTTACACCTTATACCACAAAGTGTTTGATACAAGGACGCAAGAGCTTAAAATCGGCGATCAAACTGAGATCGACCACCTTGATACTTGAGAAAGTTAGAAAACGGAGCGGCTTTTACTCCTACAAAGAAGCTATAGGTATTATTTTGTGGTTGCCAACTGATACTCAATTGCCAGCAATGCAGATCACGCGCTAGCGAAAAACTAGGATACACCCACCGAGCATTACCAATATCATAGGATAAATTTCCTACTTGCATGCCCCATTTGTCAGTCAAAGGAATCATTCCTGTTGTCAGCTGAATGCTATGAGTAGTAGCATCCCAAGCCCCATTTAGTCGATTAGGTGTATAACTAACCCTAATGTTGTACTGAATTTTAAAATCTTCAAACCAAGAAAAAAGCTCAGGTGGGTCATTAGAATTACTGCGTTGTGGTTCATTAGCAGAGCGCTGATTCTGACCTATCGATCGACTATCTGTAGAAGAAGAATAATCCACATCTTCTGGCTCCTCACCTCTAAAGAAATCACGTATTTGTCGCAAAGAAAAACTAGTAGAAAGGCTGGCTGAAAAATTTGAAAAACGCAATAAACCTTTGCCTTGCGACAATAAGGTTTTATTAATGCGCAATCCTCGTTCGTCCACATCGTAAGGATCCATGGCCCCGTTAATGGAGAGTGTGGCTAGATTTTTTAATATTTGCGCGTTCGCTGTTAGTGATATCGGGCTCCATTGTAGACTGTCTGCACTAACATTATAACTTCCCCCAAGATTGACCGAATTAAAGAGCCTAAACTTCTTTTCAGTACTATCCCGTTTAGAAAAATGTTTTCCTTCAAATGTATTGGCGATTCCATAATTGATAGAAAAACCACCTTGATCCAAGTTGCGTGAATTAAATAAATTAGTGTTGCCAATGGATCGAAAGGGATTGTACACAATACTGGAGTCTAGCCCACTATTTAATGAAGTGAATCGAAATTCCTTATTCTTATCTAAAGTAGAGGGTCGGAAACTCATACCAATTGTCGGAGTCATCTGATGGCGTAAACCTCTCAGCCACCCTTTAGCAAATCGCATGGTACCAAAAATATTGGTGGCTAGATTAGCCGAAATACTCGTTTCTCTTAGCGGCTTAAAGCCTACCGCCGCCACAGGCGTAGGCGCACCGTCTGTATCTAGTTCATACTCCGAAGTATGCAGATACCAAAATTCATCGTGATTAACTGTGACGTTGAAGGTAACATTATCAAATAAATTGTAAGCTGCCGCTGCATCAATTCGATGTGAAAATCCAGACCTAAACAAACCTAATGTCTCCTTTGTAAAAAGAATAGAATCCCCCGTAGTTACAGTATTTTGAAACTTACCGTCATACTGCATATTTATTTTTTCAAACCACTTCTCTTGATTCACATTACCCTTTTTTAATTTGAAAGGAAAAATTCTATTCATCCGCAACTGCATTTGAGGCAGCGTAAAGGTCATAATTCTCGTCTGCGTATTCTGCGAATGATTTAGCCCAGCAATAAAATTCACCTTATTGCTAAGCTTATAGCTATAATTGAAATTTGAATTTATTTGTGAATTAAGCTGTGCAGATGCCGCTTCAAAGTTTTTTCGGTCAAAATCGTTCACCGTAAATCGCAATGATCCTCCAATGGTTCTGTAAGGGTGTGCCTTACTATCTTGATTATGATTTATTGTTATCGAATAAGATTGATCTATATTGGGTCTAAGCTCCCCCGACACCTCCCTTAGTTGTCTTGAGTAAGCTAAATTGACCGAACCTGTGTGTTTATAGCGTTTTTTATAATTGCTATTCAACGTAAGCCCCCACGACCCGCGCGTATATACCTCTGCTCTTGCGCTTAAATCCATTCGATCACTTAAGGCAAAATAATAACCTATTCCTCTCATTCCCAAACCCAATTCGGGCGAACGATAAAACGGATCTTGCGGAAAAATCAACCCAGATGTGCCTCCTTGAGAAAAATCGAACAAAGGAGCGAAGGCAAACGGCAAGACAAGCGGCAGTGGAATGCCGGCCAACTCCATATTAGCTGGTCCAATAATGGCAATTTTATCGGGTATCAATTTTAGTTTGGTTGTGCGGATACCCCAGTGCGGATGTTCAGCATCACAGGTCGTAATGAGGGCATTGCGGTTATACACGACATCATCAATATGCAGGCTATCGGCACCCGCTTTTACAATTTTTGTCACCGCCCCATGCACAAACAAGTTATTTTGTATCACTCTAGCACCATGGATGATCCCCTTCTCAGTGTCTATATTATATCGAATTTTATCTGCTTCGACATTTTGATCCCCTGATTTAAAAGTGGGTTTCCCTCGATTCTTTATTCTTGTACTTGCCTCTACTTCATTTGTCATAAAATTAAATAATATATAATCAGCCGTCACCTCAAATTCATCGTATCGCACATAAGCATCTCCGTAAAGATGGACTCGGCTGCCGCTCATGTCGTTAAAACTGCTGTCTTTTGATCCGTAGGTGATTTTTACCTCGGCAGAATCACTAGAGGGCTGTCCTACTGTCGCTGGATCATTGTTAAACGCCTCGCGCAAGGAGGCAGAATCGGATGGGACAAATACTTGACCTAACGAGTCCGTTTTACTCGGCAAAATATCTTGTATAGTTCTATTGCGAAGAGACCTACTTAGCGAATCGCTCGACAATTCCTGCGCTGAAAGATGACCATTTAGCGTATAGACAAACAGCCCTACAACAGTCAACCACTTTGTAGAGACATACATTAACACATCGATATGTAGCGCATATCTATCGATCATCCATATTTTTAGCTCGCGCAAATATCCAATAAACGTGCAGGATATCCTCGTCGCGTCCTAAGACATACTTAAACAAATACTAATCCAAAACATAATTAGCGTTCAACATTACGGTATTTAAGTTCGTTAGTATGTTTTTGTCGTATGACGTACTTTACTAAACAGCGGTTTATTCAGCGTTTAGCCAATATATAGCCTATTTTTGCACGCTTTAAAATAATACCATGTCAAAAGAGCTCAAAATTGGGATCATTAGCTTGTTAACCTTAACGATTGCTATATGGGGATATCAATACCTTAAGGGCAAGAATCTACTTAAGAAGGGTTATAGCTTTTCTGCTGTTTATGACAACGTTGAAGGTTTAGCTAAGGCCTCCCCGATAGAAATTAATGGCTTGAAGATAGGATCTGTTTCTGACATAGGCTTAAATCCTGAAAACCTTCAGTCGATGATTGTGTACTTTGATATACAGGGTGAGTTTATGCTACCTAGCGATACGAAGGCAATATTGGCCTCAGACAACGGGATTGTTGGCTCTAAGAAAATCATTCTCAGTTTTGATCGCCAATGCAATGGTGCAGACTGCCTCGAAGGGGGGGAAAGGCTACAAAGTGGATCTCGGGGCTTCCTCGATGCTATTGTCGGCCAAGACGAACTAAAGGAGTTTTTTGGTTCGCTACGCAAAGAATCAGGGCCGATTATTGACACCCTGCTCTACCGCTTATCAGATCAAAATTCTGACAACTCCGTGACGCAATCGCTGATCAAAATGGAAGAATCTATGAGGAATCTTGCTAGCATTACAGAAAGCATGGATAAAATCTTGAAAAAATCCTATACCAACCTTAACGAAACGGTAGAAAACCTGGCAGTCGTTACCGGTTCGTTTGCAAAATCTCACGAGGATATAGAACATTTGTTGAACAATCTTTCCACCTTCAGTGATCAAATCGTCTCAGCCGATGTAGGCACAACACTCAGCAAAACAGGTGAAACGCTAGATAACAGTAAAAAGCTCATTCAAGACTTGCAACAATCTGTATCTAAGGCAAACGAGACTTTCGAGAGTCTCAACACGCTCTTATTGAAGGCAGAAAGTGGAGAAGGAGCGATCGGCCAACTTTTGAATAATCCAGAAATGTACAACAACTTAGAAGAGGCATCTAAACATATGTCTTTACTCTTGCAAGACTTGAGGCTTAATCCTAAGCGGTATGTGCGACTTTCGGTATTTGGGCGCAAGGGCAATGCATATACGTATCCAAAAGAAGATCCTGCCTATATCGACTCAATTCAGCAAAATTAAGGAACTATCTTATTGAAAATTGGCGAGAAATCTGCATTAGATCTAAGATACTGCCTCAATGATTCGTTATCGACCGTAATGTGCGGTTGAGAAAAATCAATACAATAATAGCGGTGACCGCGAACCTTGGCGAGTAACTGAAATAAAGGATTATGTTGGTAGCCAAACTCTAAGATTATAGAAGACGGAGGCATCCAAAGTAAATTAGCTAAGGCTGCACCATGCTGAGCAATGAGTACTTTCAACTCTGCAAAAAGGCGCACCTGCTCATGAAACATTTGCCCCTCTAGAGAAACGCACGCAAAATCAAAATCTTGAGACACACTGTCAGCTAATGTTTGGCTGATTTCTTCATGATTTATAATGGAACGACGATTAGCGCCCGCACCTTTCACGATAGCTTGACGCAAATAATACTCATCTTGAGGGCGACGCTCAACGAGAATTACTCTTTTGGCTTCACCAAAATTTGACACACCATTGGTTTTGTACATAAATTCACACAAGGCATCAATATCAAAATGTACCAAATTTCGCGGGCCTATACCATACAATGGTCGTGTACAGCTCTTCTATTGCTTCATCTATTAAAATACGATCGCCATATATTTGTTTAATCATTGCGGTGAGTGGTCCAAATGCATCAAGAACAATGTCACAATCAGTTGGAATGCGCTCAAAAACGTAAAAAAGCGGAACCACTAAATCATAAATAAAATGATAATGGTGTTCTGCGTTTCCTAATCCTGTCGGATTGGGTCGTAGTTTTATACGGCCCTTTCTTTGTGCCAATTGCCTTATGTCTTCTTGATTTTGTAAAATGACTTCTAAGGTTATTTGGATTGCTTGATTTTTAGCCCAAACATGTCTCACCGCATCCACCATTCGCCTAAAATCCATCGTATCAAGGGTGATTATGCCTTCATTATTTCCTCTTTTATGGCTTGAACAAATTTTGTCAAACCTTCTGTATTTTTACCTCCTGCCGTAGCCAAAAATGCTTGACCACCCCCGCCGCCATTTATAAGCGCAGAATATTTGCGGATGAGTTTGGCCGCGTCTAAGGTTTCAGATACGATGTCCTTGTCTATAAGAAGTACAATATTTGCTTTGTCATCATGCTTCACCCCTAAAACGACAACTCCATTGGAAATCGATTGGGAAATATGGTGAGCTAGTTCTTTAATGCTATCCATCTCTATACTCTCCAATATTTCTCCGACAAAGCTTATCTGATTAAATTTTTCGACACGGCCAAGTATATCTGACTTAAGCAATTTGATTTTTTCTTGTTTGAATTGAGTCAATTCCTTTTCGAGATCCTTATTAGATAATTGAAGTGCTTCTACTTGAGATCGCGTGTTGACAGGCGATTTAAACAAAGACTTAATAGATTGCAGCTCCTCCAGTAAGGAGCGTACAAATTCGTTTGCCTCAACGCCTGTCACTGCCTCAATGCGGCGCACACCTGCGGCTATGGCTGATTCACTTCTTATTTTGAAAAGCCCTATTTCACCTGTTGAGCGCACATGACATCCACCACATAATTCAACAGAATAAGAGGGATCAAAGGTGATCATTCGGACAAACTCGCCATACTTTTCCCCAAATAACATCATTGCACCTGATTCTTTAGCTCGGCTGATTGGCACATTGCGCTGCTCTACTTTGGTGATATTTTGCCTAATTCTTTCATTGACAATATTCTCCACTCGAAGGATCTGCTCATCAGTCATTTTCTCAAAATGACTAAAGTCAAAGCGCAGATATTGCTCATTGACCAGTGAACCCTTTTGCTGTACATGATCACCTAACACATCTCGTAGCGCAGCATGCAGTAAATGGGTAGCCGTATGATTGCCCTCTATTAAGACTCGTCTTTGTTTATCAATCTGACAACGGACCACTGCATTAATGTCAAGCGGCAATGTATCAATCTGATGAATGATTAAATCATTTTCCTTGGTTGTGTTGAGCACCTTAATGGTTTGTTCGCCAATGATTAATACGCCCGTATCACCAACTTGTCCACCGCTCTCTGCATAAAAAGGTGTCTTGTCTAGCACTAATTGATAAATTGTATTATCCTTTTGCTTGAGTTCTCTATATTTAACAATTTGACTATCAGAGGACTGCACGTGATCATAACCTATAAAGTCGCTCGCCCTGGAGTGATCATTCTCTATCCAATCGCCGGCTTCACGCTTAGCGTCTGCTCGTGAGCGAGTCTTTTGATCGGAAAGTGCTGATATAAAAGTAGTTTCATCTACCTTCCATCCTTGTTCAGCTCCAATCAAACGAGTCAAGTCAATAGGAAAACCGTAGGTGTCATATAATTCAAAAGCAGTTTTGCCGTCCAGCAAACCATCGGTAATCGTCACTAGGCTCAGGCGTTTTAAACCTGCATCAAGGGTTCGTAAAAATGATTTTTCCTCTTCAAAAATAATCTTCGCTACAAAGCCTTCTTGTTCGTGCAATTCTGGAAAGACATCCTTAAAATACTCCCCAAGAGCAGGGATGAGCGCGTGCATCAATGGCTCTTTTCTATCCAAGAAGGAAAAATAATACCTCACAGCACGTCGTAGTATTCTGCGAATGACATAGCCCGCCCCCGTATTGGAGGGCAACTGTCCATCTGCAATGGCAAACGCTACAGCGCGAATATGGTCAGCAATCACTCTAAAGGCAATGTCTTTTTTAGCCGTTAAGGCATAACTATATTGGTACTCTTGTCCTGTAAGCTTTTCAATGAGCTTGATAAAACGCACAAAAATATCGGTATCATAATTAGAGGTCTTGCTTTGGATCGCCATTGTTAGACGCTCAAATCCCATACCTGTATCAACATGCTGATCCGGCAATGTTTCAAGACTGCCGTCTGATTTTCGATTAAATTGGATAAAGACAAGGTTCCAGATCTCTATTACCAAAGGATGGTCATTATTGACCAATTCGCGGCCATCAACCCGTAATCTCTCCGCATCAGATCGCAAATCGATATGAATCTCTGAACAAGGGCCACAAGGCCCAGTATCGCCCATTTCCCAAAAGTTGTCTTTTCGGTCAAAATATAGAATGCGATCGGCTGGCAGAAAAACTTTCCACAAATCAGCCGCATCTTCATCAGGCGGAAGACCGTCCTCTACGTCACCTTTAAATACAGAAGCATACAAACGATCTGGTGACAGTCCATATTTTTCAGTCAAAAGCTCCCACGCCCAGGAGATTGCTTCTTTCTTGAAATAATCCCCAAACGACCAATTGCCCAGCATCTCGAACATAGTATGATGGTAGCTATCAATGCCCACTTCTTCAAGATCATTATGCTTTCCTGAGACCCGAAGGCATTTTTGAGTATCTGCTATTCTAGTGATCTCTGGCACACGATTTCCAAGAAAATAATCTTTAAACTGGTTCATGCCGGCATTCGTAAACATCAGACTTGGGTCGTCCTTGTTGACCATAGGGGCTGATGGTACAATTTTATGCCCTTTGCCTTCAAAAAAATCGAAAAATTGCTGTCGTATCTCCGCTGCTGTCATATGAAAAATGTCTTAACAAAAAATTAACTTACATTACAATTATAATTAATGGGTATTAGATTGATCTTTAATTATTTACCACTAGATACAAGCATTAACAAATTCTCAAATATATTTGGTCATTAACGCTCGTTTACCTAACTTGCATCATCCTTTGAACCCATCGTTCTCTTTCTTCAAAAGAGGATCAAAAATAGTATTATTCCATCAACATTCGACACAATGAAGCGTCACAAGTACGTATTCAATCCTAACACCCTTACTTATGAGCGCGAAAAAAGTTCATTTAGTAAATTTGCTAAAAAGGCCTTTGGCTATATGTCAGCCGTCCTTTTTACATCTGCCGTATTGTTTGGGCTAGCCTATAACTTCTTTCCTACCCCCAAAGAGAAGGCACTCATGAGAGATGTGAGTCAAATGGAGTATTACTATAACGACTTGCTCAATGAGTTAGAAGAAGTGACAGGCAAGGTAGAAGGTTTGCAAGAAAAAGATAAATCTGTTCATAGAGTTGTCTTCGGAGTAGATCCGATTGATGAAGGTATTTGGAGTGGTGGTACAGGAGGGCGCGAAAGCATCTTGCGGTTAAGAAATCATGAAAACGCAGAAAAATTGCTTAGCGCGTCTATAGCCAAATTAGATCAATTGCGCCATAAAGTTGACCTTCAAAATGAATCGCTTGACACTTTAATGTCGCTTGCTAAAACACATGAAGATAAAATTGCGTCAATCCCTTCAATAAAACCCGTAAGAGAAGATAAACTTGCACGCAATGTGCACTTACTTTCTGGGTATGGCATGCGCATTCACCCCGTACATAAGATACGCAAAATGCATCATGGATTAGACTTTACAGCGCCTAAAGGCACTGCCATACAGGCCACAGGTAAAGGAAAAGTGATCAAAGTAGAAAAGAGTAGAAAAGGTTATGGCAATAGTGTACTAATCGATCATGGATACGGATTTACGACACTCTATGCACATATGGAGTCTGTCGATGTACGCGTAGGCCAAAAAGTAATTAAAGGTGAGAAAATTGGTACTGTGGGTTCTACAGGCACCTCTACCGCACCGCATTTGCATTATGAGATACGCATCAATAATACGCCGGTAGACCCGATAGATTTCTGTTTAGACGGTCTGACACCAGCTGAATATCAGCGATTAGTAGATGAATCGCGAGTGGAAAACCAGTCGTTGGACTACTAATAGAATGCATTCTTTGCGTCGATTTGATAGTAGCGAGAATTTCATTTTATTCGCATTTTCGGTCAATGGGACGTACTCTTTACGAGAAGTCAATTGCCAAGCTTAGGACGGTTTATTGAGTTTAAAAAATGCACATACGAAAGTGTAGGTAGGGGTAAGTAAAACGAATGTCCGTAATGTTGACTCCTCACAGTACAAAAAAACAAAATCTTATACCAACACTATCTTTGAATATTTTCTGAGCTCATATTTAGCGTATAAATTCTAGAGGATTGAACACACCATATTCAAAATTATTACACATTTCTTAGCACTAATAATACACAATAATTACAGGAACGCGAACCAAGAAAAACCGTACTATTTTTCAATTTGTCCTATTAATAACACCGTCCCTTCTTTGGATTCTAAAAGATCATTTACTGGAATAGCTATAAATCGATTAATATCTAGTTGAGTCAATACCCTCGATACGCCATATGGCAGAGAAATATCTTCAGACACTCCTGTGCTCAAGTCAAATTTAAAAAGCCTAAAATTTAGATGGCTATAAAATTCGGTAGGAACTCGATCATATATCGGAGTATTGGCTAATGAATTATCGATAATATATTGCTCCTTTAATGGAGCATTATAGTTGACAAATACGGTATTATCGACGATAAACATCTCATTAATAGAAGGTCCAAATATTAAAGACTCCATAAGTGGAAATTTCTTCAATTCATGAAAAGTCGTTGGATTCCAATTATGTAAGGTCAGTAGAAAACTAGTGTCATAACTTACATGATTTTTATGCACATCATACAAGTGAATATGATTATCCGGAGAAATGATTAGGACTAGCTTGTTGCCAATCTTCATAAATACTGGCTTAAACCCGGGAAAGAAATGTTGATCGATAGGCAATTGGTAAAAAATAGACTGTTTTGGTATTTCACAGACATGACTGAGCATTGTGTCACCATCCATCATCTGATTCAATACCGTAACTCCATCATAGTTGGCATAATCCATAATGCCCATTAGATTCAACATTTTAGAACCGCGCATGCTAAAGATGTAAGATCTCATTTGCTCATCACCAAATGATAACAATCCGTCTATAAATGGAATGACCGCTTCGCCCCTGATCGACGCCCTCTTTTCAATTTTATCTTTTGTGATCGAAAAAATTCCATGTTGCCCAACTAATAGAACTTCGCCATCCCCCACTCCTTTTGATTGAATTGCACCAATGGTATCACGAAGGATAGACCATTCATCCACTTTCAATTTTTTATTTACATCATAGAGATAAAAATAATCATTGGTTGAATTACTAAAAAATAACGAATCCCCCTTTCGATCTATATACTTTAAATCATTGGCATCAAGCAGTATTGTGTCGGTTACTACCATTTTTGAAGACAATACTATACTATCGGAATCTAAGGTGGATTCGCTACAACTTAATACTAAAATTGCACTAAAAAACCAAAGCAATTTATCTTTCAACTTACAACTCATTGAGAAGGTGGACAAACACAACATATTCCGTTAAGTATCCAAAAAGTAGGACAATAAGTGATATACTGACCATTTTTAACTCCTGTAAACGAGCCATACTGTGTACATGATCCACAATTGGCGTTTAAAAACGAAGAGCTAAATACAAGCACAACAACAATCAATGTTTTAAAAAAATTTTTAATAAAATTATATATTGGTGAGGACAGCAATTTTAAAAAAAAAATCACCCCCCCAACAATAATAATCATTTTAACATATAATTAACGATATTTTTATGAAGTTGAATCATTTTTGAAACCTAATAGCTAGCGCAATCCATTCTTGAATTGTCCCCAAAAACTAGATGGAAAACGATCTACTTCCTCAAAGCCCAATTTTATATCTTTACCATCCGCCGGGACATATGCCTGACCAAATAAATAGTCCCAAATAGCTAAAGTCAATCCAAAGTTTACGCCATACGGTTTATCCGTAGGCATCTTATCCGCATGATGCCAAATATGCATTTCTGGGCTATTAAATACCTTCCTCATCAATGGGCCAAATAAGAATATTCCTATACTAATGAATAGCCCAATCAATCCAAAAGCTGTCCAACTTCCCATCTCTGCATTAACAACCTGCGTATCCCATAATCCGAAGGCAATCACAACACCTATTAACCCACCTAGTATACCACCCGTCACACGACCACTCACGGTAATATTACTATGATTAAAGTGACCCCATGCAAGCGTAAAAAGATGAATAATAAAAAAATCATACAAACCAATCCCCAAAAGCGCTAACGGGATATATTCTATCGTCCGATACACTACGGTCTCCATCCAATGGTAGCGCAAATGAGCGGCAAATCCCATCTCTTGCACTGAATGATGCACCTTATGAAACTCCCAAAGACGCGGCACGAAATGTAGCAGACGGTGAGTCCACCATTGGATAAAATCCCGCACCACAAATCCTGTCAGTAAGATAGCCCACATAGGCCACCCATTCATCGGATTTATCGATTCAAGGTTGATACCGACGACGCCTATCACTAAACCGTTAACCCAATGCGTCACAAGATCGGAAGCTGCATTGTAGATGATCAATGAAAAAAGAAAAAAATTGAAGAACATATAGAAAAAATCCAACCAAAAATCCTTTCGAAAGATTGGCTGCTCAGGTCGCCATGGCTTCCAAAGTTCTAAGGCAAAAAAGAAAAGAGACACTCCTATTAGCCAATAAAAATAATTACCCCAATGCGGCTGTGTTATCTCCGACCATAGATATCCTGCGTAGTCTGAATATGCCTTAGCAATTATGTCCAATACTTCCATGTTCTCTATTTCACTTGTTAAAATAACCAACTTTTGAAGAATTAGATCGTAGAATACAAATATTTTATTCATACAGTATTTGATAATCAATTGATTAAAAATACCTTTGCAGCCCAAATAAGGGCAACGGCCTCGTAGCTCAGCTGGATAGAGCAACTGACTTCTAATCAGTAGGTCTCAGGTTCGAATCCTGACGGGGTCACATAAAATTAGTTCAAACCTCTGTAAATCAATAGTTTACAGAGGTTTTCTTTTTGCACTATGCCCATCATTCTTTCGAAAATATAGAGAATATGTAACGATATGTGGCAGTTTTCACTCTATAATGAAAAGGCCTTCGGGCTCAGTATGGCCTACGATACGCCTATAGCCTCGCTTATTAGAAGCTACTTGGAGCAATTCCCACATCTTTCAATAGAGGATAAGGCGATGATTAGTGGGCTTTGCTTTCTTGTCAATGACAAAATGTGCATCCATGTCAGTGGCGAACGGCTAATTTGCTGATATGAGCTTGACCGCGCAGCTGAAATACTCAAAATGGAAGGCGTTGACACTCTGATAATGTGCGGCAAAGAGATATAGGTATATTGCTCTGTCTAAACAATCGAGATTTCCGACAATCACGCGTTGCAATATCGGATCAATCTATATCTAGTCTTTACCCCCTTCCCGGCATCGTTTGACAAAAAGTTGAAGAAATAAAGATTCTCGTTCAGACATTTTCTTCAATAATATATTCTAATCGGCCGAATTCTAAGCACATTTAAATCAAAAGAAGCGCTCTGAACTTTTTTTTAAGTGACCCCACCTATATCTGCTACATATTCCAAAATATCACCGGGTTGACAGTCCAAGGCTTGACAAATCGCTTCGAGTGTACTAAATCGAATGGCTTTTGCCTTGCCTGTCTTGAGAATACTGAGATTAGAAAGACTAATATTCACTCTTTCAGATAGTTCGTTGAGCGATACTTTGCGTCGAGCCATCATGACATCCACATTAACGATTATCGCCATTTTTCAAATAGTTAGTTGGTTTTCTAATTGCACTATACGCCCACTTAGCAATATCCGTATGATAAAATGAATGATCGCCGCGAAAAGTAACAATTCACTTGGCCCCCAATCTATAGGTATGACAATATTAAATTTGTTCAGCCATTTGGCATACCCATACCCAAATACCGAAACGACACTGGCAAAAATAGACAGACGTAAAATAGTTTGGATCGGTGGAATCAAATCTCCATTGAAGGGATCGATCATCTTCAACTTTTGTGAACTCACAATGACCCAATAGGCCATATATGCTTTCAAGGACATTAATGCAATTAGCAAAATAGTAATGATACAATAATGGATCATACTAACGTCCCTGACTAAGGCCAAATTAAGCCCCATATATAAATCGCTGGCGGCAACAGGGTTAATAAATAAGCTTACCAAAAACGAATACAAAATAGTACCCGTTTGGATACAAAGTCCAATAAAAACACAGTAGATCAAGATTCGCATGATTACCGTAATTCTTTCAGATAACATATTCATAGCCAGATTAATTTTTAGCAAATATAACTAATATTTTATTGTTTAGCAATATTTTTTTTTCGATTAATGAAATTGATATGAACTTTTGATCCTTACAATAAAATTAATCCTCTATACGATAGCACGAGCCATGAATAAATAAAAATCAACAACCCGCAATTAAGACAATACTTATGGACGCTGTTCGCAGGCGCATCATCGACTAAGTACCCCTCATAATCAATTAGCGCTGAATGCCATGCTTCCTTAATTCAGAAAAGAACATTCACAAAAGATTATTCGCTATAAACACAATCTCATTTTTTTTATGCACCTTAGTCGCTGTACTATAATGCCGCACGTATGCTCATATTGTCTGCCATCCTCGGCATCCTTATCTTAATCCTTCTTGTTGCATGGTTCAAGTTGGATACCTTTATTTCCTTCATAATAGTGTGTTTGCTGGTAGGTTTAAGCAATGGACTTTCCTTGACCCAAACAGTAGAAGCCATCCAAAAAGGTATTGGCAGCACTCTCAGTTCCTTAACGATGATTTTAGTTTTTGGGGCCATGCTAGGTAAATTAGTAGCTGAAAGCGGTGCCGCCAAACTGATCACTGAGCGACTCGTTTCGGCTTTTGGCATTAAAAACATTCAGCTTGCGCTAATTTTGACAGGATTCATTGTAGGGATTCCCATGTTTTACACCGTAGGTTTCGTTATTCTTGTACCGCTCGTTATCGCCATTGCCCACAACACGAAACTGCCTTTGCTCTATATCGGTCTGCCTATGCTCGCCTCCTTATCAGTGACCCACGGATTCTTGCCCCCTCATCCTGCCCCTACAGCCATCGCCGAACTTTATGGGGCTGATATGGGGCTAACCTTGATGTATGGAATCCTTGTCGGCATTCCGGCCATCATATCCGCAAAGTTCTTCCTCTCTGGCACTATGAAACGTATTCAACCGACCTTGCTCAAAGACTATATTGTCGAACAAAACACTTCATTTCCTACTCCGCCTCTGGCCATTTGTTTATTCGTTGCTTCTTTACCTGTTCTATTGATAGGAGTAATTTCTTTACTGGCTAAGTTTTATATTTTGCCTTTATGGTTAATTGGCTTAGGAGAACCCGCAATTGCTATGCTTCTTGCAGTTTTGGCTGCTATCTATTTCTTAGGGATACGCACAGGCAGGCGGTCCGAGCAAGTGATGGGCGTATTACCTAATGCCATTACAAGTGTGGCGGTGGTATTGCTCATAATAGCTGGAGCAGGTGCCTTTAAAGAAGTAATGGTAGCTACTGGAGTCAGTGATATGATTGGACAGCGATTAGGCAGTCTTGGTATGTCACCTATTCTTTTGGCTTGGTTGATTGCTGCATTAATACGCATCAGTGTTGGCAGTGCTACTGTAGCCGCCTTGACGGGGGGAAGTATCATGGCACCCATGATTGCAAGTTCTGGAGTAGCGCCTGAGCTTTTGGTGCTGGCCACTGGTGCGGGCAGCATAACCCTTTCGCATATCAACGATGGTGGCTTTTGGCTTTTCAAAGAATACTTCAATGTCACGATTAAAGAGACCTTGCTTTCTTGGACCCTCATGGAGACAACCGTATCAATTGTAGGCTTAATTGGCACGTATATCCTTCATTTAATTATATCTTAGTTATTTCTAATCATTCAAATAACCTCTCTATGAGCTTAGCCCATCGCCTTAGCGAACTAAAGATTCTTCTTCCTCCTCCACCGCCATTAGGTGGAATTTATAAGCCTGTGGTGGTCATCGATAAGATCATGTATGTCTCTGGACAAGGTCCCTTGTGCAATGATGGCTCCTTAATTAAGGGACGCGTAGGCGAAGATTTAACCCTTGAAGAAGGTTTTGCAGCAGCCAGGCAAGTAGGATTGACAATGCTCTCTACGATTCAAGATCAGATCGGTGATCTAAATAAAGTTAAGCGACTTATAAAAACTCTAGGCATGGTCAATAGCTCTATGACATTTTTTGACCATCCGAAAGTGATCAATGGCTATAGCGAATTAATGGTAGAACTCTTAGGTGATGATGCAGGAAAAGGAGCTAGAAGCGCTGTAGGCATGATACTGCCTGGTAATATTGCCGTCGAAATTGAGGCTATTTTTGAATTGTATTGACCTATGAAAGACTGGTACAGCATAACTGAGCCTGAAAAGGTCTTGTCCCCTTGCCTTCTGTTTTATCCAGAGCGCATACTCCAAAATATCCAATCGATGATAGCCATTGCTGGATCTGTAGAAAGATTACGCCCACATATAAAAACCTATAAATGCAAGGAAATCATTCAACTTCAAGTAGATGCAGGAATTACCAAATTTAAATGCGCCACTTTTACAGAGGCGGCTCTGTTAGCTGATCAAGGCGTAAAAGATATACTCATCGCTTATCCATTGGTCGGACCGAATCAAAGAATTTTCGTTGAATTCATGCATCGCTATCCTGAAATAAAGTTCGCAGCGCTCATTGACAATCTGAGCCAAATCGATCATTGGGCGCAGCTAAAACCCGCGAGCATAGATTTATATATTGACGTGAATGTTGGTATGAATCGAACAGGCGCCTACCCTACAGAGGTCATATCCATCTATAAAGCCATAAAAAATACTCAACAACTTCACTTTCGTGGTTTGCACCTCTATGATGGCCATATTAGAGATACCGACATAGATCAACGCACTGCGTGTGTAGATCATGGTTTCAGAGAAATATCAGCTATCATCCCTCAACTTGAGATATTTGAAGATCGGAGTATAGAATTGATATGTGGTGGTAGTGTCACTTTCCCAATACATGCCAAACATATCGAACGTACCCTGTCGCCAGGAACCACCCTACTGTGGGATCATGGATATCAATCGAAATTTGAGGATATACCAATGGTGATTGCAGCCATGTTGATGACCCGAGTTATAAGCAAACCCGAAGAAGGACTGCTTTGCCTAGATTTGGGACACAAGGCTGTTGGCTCGGAGATGATAGTTGCCCCAGTATTTTTTCCACAAATTCCCGACGCAGAAATTATGGTTCATAGTGAAGAACATCTAGTCATAAAAACAGCTGAGCATTCAAAATTCTCCATAGGACAAGAGATTTATGGTATACCCTATCACATCTGCCCGACGGTGGCCCTACATGAGCAAGTGGGTGTTATAAATAATGGTGTGGTATATGAATATTGGGAGATAAAAGCACGAAAACGTGCACCGAGTTACACTTTGACCAATTAAATGACCACAGCAATACTTATCCATGTCACAAGTTATGTTTTTTGATGCTCATTTGGATTTAGCCATGAATGCTATGGAGTGGAACAGAGACTTGCGATGGAGCATAGATGACATCCGCCAGTCTGAGAAAGGCATGACTGACAAACCCGACAGAGCTCAAGGAATGGTAAACTTCGAGTGTCTGAGAAAGGGAAATATAGGCATAGTTGTCGCCACACAAATTGCTCGGTACACAAAAAAAAGTAACCTTCTACCTAGTGCAAGTTGGCATTCTCCTGAACAGGCTTGGGCTCAAACGCAAGCGCAATTGGCATGGTATGAAACGATGGCTTCCACAGGGCATATTCGTATAGTAACCAATAAAGCGGAGCTAGATACACATTTGGATCAAAGGCAAAATCATCAAGAATCGACACCCATTGGGCTTATCAGAAGTCTAGAAGGAGCTGATTCTCTCATTGACTTGACCTATCTGGAGCGAGCGTACAGATCTGGTCTGCGTGCCATTGGCCCAGCGCATTATGGTCCGGGAACGTATGCGCATGGTACACATTCTACAGGAGGCATAGGTCAGAAAGGGAAAGAACTATTACGTGAGATGGAGGCATTGAATATGATTTTGGATGTTACCCATCTGTGCGATGAAAGTTTTTGGGAAGCTATCGATCTGTTTAAAGGACATCTTTGGGCTAGCCATAGCAATTGTCGAGCGCTAGTACCGCATGAACGACAATTCAGTGATGATCAACTCAAAGAAATAATAAGAAGAGATGGCGTTATTGGCGTTGCCTTTGATGCTTGGATGCTCGTACCGGAGTGGCAGAGGGGTATTTCTACGCCACAATCTACGCAGCTCAGCCTTCAAACTGTTGCGGATCATATAGACCATATTTGTCAGCTCAGCGGAAATGCTAAGCATGTTGGTATTGGCAGTGACTTAGATGGAGCATTTGGTCGCGAGCAAGCACCGGCCGACATGGATACTATCGCCGATGTTCAAAATCTCACTTCCATTTTAGCCTCAAGACATTATTCACAAATAGAAATTGAGCAAATTTGTGCAGGCAATTGGATTCATTTTTTGCGCACAGCTTGGGCATGAGCGACAGGTGTTAAGGGACTTGCTAAGGTTTGTAAAAACTTGTATAAATTTAATAATCTTTGCTTGATGAAATGTTCGACACCTTTTTGCTTTATGCTAATCTGGTTTGCTGTTACATGGATTGCGTGCAGTTCCCCTACCCCCAAAGTGACGCAAAAAGTAACAGACCAAGGAGCTATGTGCAATAGTAACTCAAACAAAGGCTGGGCATATTTTCATGATGAATCGATGATGGCCATTGCTGCTATCGTGCCCGACCAAGCCATTAACTCAGATAAAATGATGATGGTGCCTGGTGGATATTTTGATTATGGCGCAAAAGAGCGTAAAGACATACAATTGGCCTATGCCGGCGCTCAACCTAAGGCAGACGAATATCCTGTAGTACAAGTATGGATTGATAGTTTTTTAATGGATGCCACCGAAGTAACTAATGCTCAATTTGCAAGATTTATAGAAGCGACCGGATATATAACTACCGCCGAAAAAGCTATCAGCAAAGAAGAATTAATGGCACAATTGCCACCGAATACCCCCCTTCCTCATGATAGTCTTTTAGCGCCCGCCTCTCTCGTATTTCGGATTCCTAATAAAACCGACAGGGCGATAAACGCAGTAGATGATTGGTGGAAAGTAGAACGAGGTGCTCATTGGAGGCAACCTGATGGACTAAACAGCAACATTAATGGCCGCGAAAATTACCCTGTCGTTCATATTTCATGGTATGATGCAATGGCCTATGCCAAATGGGCTGGAAAACGCTTACCTACCGAAGCAGAATGGGAATATGCCGCTAAATCTGGGCAAAAACAACAGATTTTTTCTTGGGGTAACTCCATAAATACCCCCGAATATTCAGGAAATTATTGGCAAGGAGAATTTCCATTTGTCGACACCAAAGAAGATGGATGGGCAGGCACATCGCCTGTCAAGTCCTATTCGCCTAATTCATTTGGCCTATATGATATGTCTGGCAATGTATGGGAATGGTGCGAAGATTGGTATCACGCTCTATACTATGAATGTCTCGATGAAATGCCGAATGTACAAAACCCCGTCGGACCTAAATTGAGCTATGATCCTTACATGCCTTATGCTTCACAAAAAGTATTGCGAGGGGGATCATATTTGTGCAATGATTCCTATTGCGCTGGATATCGGACCTCTGCTAGAATGAAATCAAGCCCAGATACAGGCCTAGCCCATACGGGCTTCAGATGTGTCAAGAACATTGCACAATAGCAATATTCAAATATGTTGAATAAAGTCACGTCTAAATTTCTATATTGAGCGTCAAATAAGTTATTCGAACCATGCAACTCTCTAATTTAGACCTAGGCATTTTTACCGTTTATCTTCTTTCGATGGTCAGCATCGGCATCTATATGGCGTTCAAAGAGCGCAATCAGGACTCAGCTCAATACTTTTTGGCTGGAAAGTCACTACCGTGGTGGGCTATTGGCGCATCGCTTATTGCGTCTAACATTTCTGCCGAACAAATGATAGGGATGGCGGGATCTGGTTTTGCATTGGGCTTAGCTATCTCTTCGTACGAATTAATGGCTGCCGCCACTTTAATCGTTGTGGCTAAATGGTTTTTGCCCATTTTTATTAAAAACAATATCTCGACGATGCCCCAATTTCTCGAAAAACGTTTTGACCATCGTGTCAGAACAGGACTCGCAGTTTTTTGGGTCATGCTCTTCATTTTCGTTAACATCACAGCCCTGCTTTATTTAGGTGGACTGGCAATTGAAAATGTCATGGGTATTCCCCTTATATGGGGCGTTATAGGACTAGCGTTGTATTCTGCTTCCTTTTCGATATTTGGTGGATTGAAAGTGGTTGTTTGGACGGATGTGATCCAGGTAGTCGTATTGATCTTAGGTGGATCGATTGCTAGTTATCTCATTGTTGATGCTGTCAGCGGAGGGCAAGGTTTTTTTAAAGGCCTCAGCATTTTGTATGAGCGTGTACCTGAGAAATTTGATATGATTTTTGAGAAAAGCAGCACATATACAGACGTAGAGACAGGACAGCAAAAGTCTGCCTATTCCGATCTTCCTGGCATCAGTGTATTGATCGGCGGAATGTGGATAGCCAATTTATACTATTGGGGCATCAATCAATATATTATTCAGCGCGCTCTAGCGGCCAAAAGTGTTAATGAAGCACAAAAAGGAATGGTATTCGCGGCCTTTTTGAAGGTGCTTATGCCATTAATCGTCGTCATTCCCGGTATAGCTGCCTTTCATCTTGGAGCTGAAATCACCAAAGCTGATGAAGCCTATCCATGGGTTATAAGTAATTATGTACCGATCGGCATAAAAGGTATTGCAATGGCCGCTTTAGTGGCGGCTATTGGTTCTTCTCTGAGTTCTATGTTGAATAGTACTTCTACCATATACACCTTAGACATTCACAAGCCACTTTTCAATCGAGAAATGTCTGAAAAAATGGCCGTTCGTGTAGGGCAATTTACAGCGGCGGCGGCTCTAATCATCGGCATTATTATGACTCCAGCCTTGAAAAGCTTTGGACAGATATTTTTATTTATTCAGGAATATACTGGATTTATAAGTCCGGGCATTTTAGCGATTTTTATGGTGGGGTTGTTTTGGAAAAAAGCCACGACGCGTTCGGCGATTATTGCTCTAATCTTTGCTATACCAATGAGTATAGGATTGAAAATGGGTTTTCCTGAAATTCCATTTATCAATCGCATGGGCATATGTTTTTTGGCAAACATTGCCTTAATGGTCATTGCTACTAAACTTTGGCCTGACAATCATACGCGTACTTTAGAATGGGATAAGAAAATGTTCAGCACAAGTCAATTGTTTAATGTAGGTTCTATTATTGTCTTTGGCCTATTGGCTGTGATCTACGCTATGTTTTGGTAGATTGAATTTCATTTGTTTGAAATGTATGATCCTTTTTTTTATCTTGGAGCAGCAAATAAACGTATAGAATTATGTCTTCATTATCACGTCGCCATTTACTCAAACGATTAGGTACCTTAGGAGCTGCTGGTTTGGTCGTTCATCCAAGTGAACTTTTGAAGTTATATCCAGAACAAGGACAACACTTTGCATTAGGGGATAGTGATATGGTTAGGTTGTCGTCTAACGAAAACCCCTACTCTCCTAGCCCCCTGATGGCTAAAACCTTGGCGGATCTCGGGCCTGACCTTTGCCGCTATCCCAATATGCATTTTAGTGATTTGGAGGCAAAAATAGCCATGCGTGAAGGCGTACCGGCTGATCAAGTGGTGGTGTGTTCAGGATCAAGAGAGGGTTTAAATGTAGTAGGACTGCACGCTAGTTTAAAAGGCGGCGAAATTGCAACTTGTCTTCCTACATATAATGCGTTGTTGTCGTATGCGGAGCAATTTGGAGCGATGATCAATGCGAGTCCGTTGGACGAGAATTTGGGTTTTAACCTAGAGGCAATTAAAGCAAGTATAAACGAAAAGACTAAACTGGTCTTTATATGCAATCCTAATAATCCGACAGGCACGTTACTAGATGCAGCCAAGCTAGAAGCTTTTTGCAAGGAAGTCAGCCGCACAGTACCCGTATTCGTAGATGAAGTATACAAAGATTATATAGTAGATCCCGATTATCCATCAATGAAGTTACTGATTTCACAAGGTTATGACATCATTATTGCTCGCACGTTTTCAAAAGTTTATGGACTAGCGGGTGCACGGATCGGCTATCTAATTACGAATGCAGAAAGAGCCAAGGTGCTAAGACGAGCATTGATGTCTGGCTCTAATGTGCTAGGTCTAAAAATGGCCCTCACTGCCTTGCAAGACGATAGCTTTTACCGGTATTCATTAGCTAAGAATCATGAAGCCAAAGAGATGATTTATAGCTCGCTAGACAAAGTCGGACTCAAGTATATTCGATCACACACCAATTTTGTATTTTTCAAAACAGATATTCACATAGAGCAACTTTCTAAAACATTTGCGAGTCATGGCGTAGAGGTAGGGCGTCCGTTTCCGCCTTTTTATGACTGGTGTCGTATAAGCACAGGCACAATTGACGAAGTAGGTCAATTTACTAAAGTCCTTGAGCGGGTATTCGCCTAGATGAACAAAAACGAGGTACGTATTGAGCAGAGCTGGGCAAATGCTTTGGTTGAGGAGTTTTCAAAACCCTATTTTGATGAACTGGTCAAATTTCTGCGCAAAGAAAAAAATGCAGGAAAGTATATCTATCCCCCAGGTGAAATGATCTTTAATGCTTATTCATTAACTCCCATAGATCAAGTAAAAGTGGTCATCCTAGGTCAAGATCCCTATCACAATCCGAATGAAGCAATGGGCTTATGTTTCAGTGTGCCGAAGGGTATACGTATACCTCCATCGTTGCGAAATATATATCGCGAATTGCAGGCAAGTACTGATTTTATAACCCCGAATCACGGCGATTTAACCTCTTGGGCACAGCAAGGTGTGCTTTTGCTCAATTCGATATTAACGGTTGAAAAAAACAAGGCTGCATCACACCAATCCATCGGTTGGCAACTGTTTACAGATGCTACAATTAAAGTGTTGAGCGAGAAGCGAGAAAATATAATTTTCCTTCTTTGGGGACGCTATGCAATGGGTAAGAAAACGCTGATTGATCCCTTGAAGCATCACATATTGACAGCAGCGCATCCTTCGCCGCTTGCCAGAGATGCATTTCAAGGCTGTGGGCACTTTGTTAAAGCAAATGAGCTCTTGAATAAATTGAAACTTAAAAAAATTGATTGGCAAATATGAAGCATGCTTCAAAGGATCAAATGTTGATCATTGGATTTATAAGTATGGCGGTCGGTGTCAGCCTAGGCGCATTTGGTGCACACGCCTTACAAGAAATACTGAGTGAGCGCTATTTCGAGGTCTATAAGACGGCTACACTCTACTTATTTATTCATGCACTTGGCTTAATTTGTCTTTCCTTATTATCGTATACCAAACCAAATATCCAATTAAAATGGGCCAAAATATGCTGCCTAACTGGTATGATCTTATTTTGCGGTTCTCTATATATTCTGTCCTTCAATGAACTTTGGCACACACCGAGTCTGCGTAAGCTCGGCGCCATTGCGCCCATTGGGGGTATTTCTTTTGTGCTGTGTTGGATCTTAGCGGCATTGGCAGTGTATAGAGAAGCGATATACGAATGATTACAGCCCCCCCAGAGCTCATTTTAATATTCACAGGATTGAATGGGCAGAGAATCCGTTAACATTAAAATTTAATACGCCAAATTTGCCTACTGCAAAAGAAAGCGAACAGGCCTAAAATCACAAAAGATCGTCCACGTCGCAGCTCGAGAAAGGAAATATTTAAAACAATGCCCCTCATCACAAAATCACATAGAAATTGAACACTAAGCCAAAATATTGGACTAAAAAAGGGTTCCTCCAAACACTTATGTAAAGAACCTGTTTACTTAAGATAGTATTTATCGCGATCTGTCCTTGACTGGGTTACCCAAAATCCTCGTTAATGCTAAATCTTGGAAATCAAAACTGAAATCAATGAAGGGGGAAATCCCCTTCAATTCAATTCTTTGAGCTATTTTGTTTTCGTCTAGAAAGAAAGTGGCTAAGGCATCGGCCTTCATATCTTGATATTCCCATTTTATTGCAAAAGTATTGTCCTTATAATATGCCATTTCACCATTTAATCTTGGCGATCTTTTAGATCTGAACCATAAAACCCCATCTTTTACAAAAACTTCAACTTCCCCAAACCAGTTATCTTTGTATAGTCCGACATAGCTATCCATATGGATTTTTAAACTTCTACTAGCTTCTACTTGAGACCATACCTTATCAGAAACGGGGTCACCCATTTCCCGCCTTTGTTGTTGCATTCCCTGTGCCATTTCTAACCAATTGATACCTGTTTTTAATTTTAGATATTCATCTAATAAACTATAACCCATCATACCATTCAAAAAACCAACTCCTTCCGAATTGTTCAAAACAACGATTCCAAGTTCTAGTTCTGGAATCAACGTTACTTCAGAAGACATTCCCGCAATTAATCCCGAATGTTCAACTTTGAGAAATCCATTGAAATCCGATAAAAACCATCCTAATCCATACCCCGAGAAATGGACTTTAAAAGGAGACCTCGGGTCCATTTTTTGATTCATGGGCGTGTGAATACTCCACATTTCTTGCTGTTGCTGTTCTGAGAATAAAGTTTTGTCCAAATCAGTACCATATTTGCCTTCATTCAATTGCACCAACATCCAATTGCACATATCATTTGCGCTAGCCCAAATTCCGCCTGCCGCACCGTTCAACTTTGGCGCTGTATTGGCATCCAAAACTGATTCTAGGTTTTGTATTACTTTCAACGCTTTGCCATCAAAAGAATGTGCAACTGCAATTTTATCCTTTTTAAACGCTTCACTGAAGCTGGTATAGGAATTATTCATTTCTAAAGGTTTCAAGATCACATCATTAACAAATGTTTCCCACGTCTTTCCGCTCACTCTTTCAGTAAGTTCTCCTGCCACCAAGTACAACAAATTATCGTAATCGAACTTTGTCCTAAAGGCTGTCGCCGGTTCAAAATATTGAAAAGAAGTAAGTACATCATCAATGGTAAAATCCGAACCGTCAGGGAAAATCATAAGATCGCCTGCACCAAGCCCTAAACCACTTCGGTGGGTCAGAAGGTCTTGAATAGTGAAATTCTTGGTAACATAATCGTTGTACATTTTAAATTCAGGTATATAATTTATGACCTTATCCTCCCATTTTATTTTTCCTTGATCAACCAAAATCGCCAATGCAGCGGACGTAAAAGCTTTGGAATTTGAGGCAATCCCAAAGGGAGTATCGGCAGTTACCGTTTCTTTTGAATCTAAGGACTTTATGCCATAACCTTTTATATGAACAATTTTACCGTCTTTGACAACACCTATTGCAAAACCCGCTGTATTATCTAAAGTTCTAATCGCCTTTTCGGCTATACTGTCAATTTGGGTCGCAGTCATTTGGGCATTTATGCTTACCGAACTCATTAGCACCATCATAAAACCCAACATTTTCATTTTCAAATAATCAATATTGTTTTCAATTTCTTTAATCGCTTCTAGATTATTCATGATAAATTGTTTTCCAGATTATCAAATATTTTTGCTTTTCCCATTTCTAGCAGAATGAAAATGACGAGTAATGTTATGATTATCGAAGTGTACGTTACAATTGAATGTTCAACCGTTCGAACGCTACTTGGCAGACTAAATAGTATTCCTAGAACTACAATTAGAATACCCGACACGATTATAGATTTAAAGCCATTAGCTTTGTAACGGGCAATTTGAACTTTTGAACTTTCTCGTTCTTGTATAGTTTTCAAAATAACCCCCTCTAGGTCAATAGGCACATTTATTTGGTCTATGTTCCCCAAGATTTCCATTAAGTGGTCTTTATTATTCATTTTAATAGGGTTACTTGATTGTTTCGTCTTTTAGCATTTTATAAAAGCTTGTTCTTCCCCTGTGCAAGAGTACTTTTACGTTTGCTTTGGTAAATGCGGTTATTTCCTCAATCTCCAAAATACTTTGGTCGTCAATGTAATACAGTTGCAAAATCAAGGCTTCCTTCGCGGGCATTTTTCCAAAAACACCTTTTATAAATTTTTTTAGATCCTCCATTTCGAGTTGAGCAATGGCATTATTGAAAGCGGCCTTTTCGTCATCTGCAATCGAATACTCTCCAGCTACTTCGTCCTTTCGTTTTTCTCGTCTTATAAACTGTAATGCCGTATTCACAACAATCCTGTAAAACCAAGTTGAAAATTTCGCATCGTTCCTAAAGTTGCTCAGCGAATAATACGCTGTAATAAAACTGTCTTGAACAACATCTTTTGCATCGTCATCACGTTTTACGATTGAAACAGCCACCCCGAAGGCCTTGTTTTGATAAGTTCTTATGAAATAACCAAAAGCATTCGTGTTTCCCTTTAAAACCTCATTTATGTAATGGGCTTCCATGAAGGGCTATTTGCTTTTATCTAATCTATTAGTCCAGAAAAATGATACGATAAGACTGATCCCCCCAAACATAAGCATAAAAGAAGGGTAAAAAACCACTTCATCAAGTTTTAAAGATTTCTCAAATAGGTATGCCAAAAGCAAACCAAAAGAAATACCTACCATTAACATTCCTAATTTTAATTCTAGATATCGGCTATTATTTGAGGGGGCATTTGTGTCTATGCCCTTTTCGATTTTAGCCATTCGCTCTAAATGCGAGGCTTTGATAAAGGTGTAAGTTGTGTATCCAACAGTGCCAAACAAAGCTACTAATACAACTGCAGAACCAAAGAAAAATTCCATTATTTTACTTTTTAAAAGTTACATCTATATGATTATCGCCAATCCAATAAGGTTACAGGCTTTGCAAAATAGTTTCAAAATAATACTCTAAGAGCAATAACAACTGGGTTCATTTATAAGTCAGAAAACGTGTTATCAAAAAAAGCAAAACAGCCGGACTCTTTACTCGGGCGAAATGGAAAACGGACTAATTAAAGGTGCTTATTCGTACGGGTCGCCACAGAAGATAACAATTGCCAAAATAAATAAGGCAATAAATGGATAATCAGAAGGCCACCAATAATACGTGGTCTGATAGAAACAATACTTCGCCCATGTTTCTCGAATACTGCTTATACTCGCCTTTTTGAGGATAATATTCCTTTGATCCACAGATCAGCACTTTCCTGTCTTTTTAATAGTCACAATTTTACATTTTTTTAGCCCCACTCCCTCCGGTTCGTTTGTGGGTTGAAATAGAATTCCATTCAGTCCAACAGATCATGTCAGTTCAATGGTTTTGGCCGTTCTTGAAAGAGCAAAATATATTGAAGATTCAAAAAACAAAGGGACAAATAATGTATTTTCCTTTGATATAAGCATTGGCACTAACAGTGGACCCATAGTGGCGGGTGTTGTGGGAACAAATAAATTCGCCTAAGACATTTGGGGCAAAACTGGCAATATAGCTCCTAGAATGCAATCCAACTCAGAAATAGGCAAAATAAATATCTCATCAAATACGCATGAACTAATCAAAAACGAATCTAATCGACCCTACGTGGGGTAATTCATATGAAAGACAAAGGATTCAGGCAAATGTACTTCGTCGATTCAGTGAAGTAGTAAAATAAGCTATGGTGACCGAAATAATGAAATACCGCCTAGATAATAGTAGAAATCTCTTGTTGCAACTGTGCATCGATATCAATCGAGTCTTCAGTTCCAAATTTCTTCCTATTCCGATACCATACTATACCTATAGTGCCAACTACAAAATAAGGTATTAAAAGAATATATAGAATACCTGTATTCAATCCGGTGCCCGCCGTACCACCATTTTCAAGATTAGACTGAGCGGCGATTTTACACATAGGACATTGAGCCGCCAAACAAACGACGATTAGCAAAAAAAGAGTGGTCAACAGTAATCGCATCTTCATAATTATAGCAAAGTAAGGTATTCCAAAATAATTTCTCAAGCCCGTAGATATTTTTGTCAATTCTGCACGCATGTTTTAGTTCACTTCTCAATTAAAACTATAGCAGGGACTTAGCATGATATACAAAACGGGGCCGGTAATCGCCACATAAAGCCAAAGCGGAAATACCCAACGCGCCATTTGAACATGTTTCACAAATTGATTTGTATATGCTCTTATGTAGGTGAAAAGGATGAACGGTAAAATAACCGCGGCCAGCACTACGTGAGTGATCAGGATAAAGAAATAAATATATCTTATCATACCTTCTTGGCAGAACTTCGTTTCGTCTGTCGTAATATGATACACTACATAAGAAGTCAAAAAAAGAACCGACATGACCATCGCCGTAAACATTATCCGACGGTGTAGCATAGCGTTCTTGCGCTTAATGGCAAGCAAAGCCCCTATCAGCAATACAGCAGTTATACCGTTCAAGGTGGCATGAAAGGGGGGCAAGAAACTAAAATCGATATCAGTAGGAATCTTAATCTGCCGCATCAAAACAACTAATGCGAACACCATTATACTGATAATCCACGCAATACGATTCAACTTCGTAGCAAGCGTTAGGTTTTCCTTTACTACATTCATATCAAAAATTTTCTGCTATTAATTTGTCAAAACATCCCGCTTCAACTCAATGGTCTTGCGCTTCTGCATTGGAATTACCACAGAAAGGTGTCTGATCATCTCGTCATCTATACCCGCGTGTAAAGTATAATCTTGTCTTAATCGGCCAAAGGTATCAATCAGATAAAAATCCTTATCTAGCAACTTAACAAATGGCAACGCATCATCATTTATATTAACTTGATGTATTCCTTCAAATACATCTTTGGGCGCAAAGGAAATAATTTCAAAAAACTCTCTGTCGACTATTCTGTCATCGATTTTGCGCAGAAGAGTCAACTCAGCATTTACATCATTACCAGGAACATGAACCAACTTTACTTTGTGCGAACTTTCTCGAAGATGATCTATAAGCTGCACGACGGCTGTGTTTTTATCTTTAGGCAGCAATTGCTCGACAGATTCCATCCGATAGTTAAAACCGTACTTTAAAAAAAGAAAGGAAACTATCGGTGCAACGACCAAAATAAAAACAACCGCCAAGGATTTTACTATTGTCCATAGTTTCATAGTACTTCTAACTTACTTCCATTAACAAGAAACCTTGTCAAATGTTGGCTGTCGAATGGACTTATATGATCACCTAGATGAAAAAGATATTTTCGGTTTCATATCTCTCGATAGAACCAATAAGACGTTCTTCGGCATTTTTGTCAGAAATTAATGACCGTCTCTTTCCCCAGTCATTTCCTTCGTACAAAAATGCAATGATCGCCCAAACTAATAAAAAAACAGGGAGCAACACCGACTTAAGTAAGCCTGGCACTTCATATTTTAAATGCATAAATTCATAGACGATGAAATAAGCTTTGACTAAACTCATGATAATCATTACCCCACCCATGGCCATAACAGGAAAGTGTAAACCTTCTATAATATATCCTTTGCCTAACAAAGCAAAAACTACTTCAGCTATAGTTATGATACCAAGTAAAATGATTGTTTTAAAAACAATTTTCTTTGATGCTGCGTAATCTAATCCCATTATATTTTTCTTTTAATATACTAGTTAAAGTAAATAAAACACTAAGAACACAAATACCCATACAAGGTCAACAAAGTGCCAATACAATCCTATCTTTTCAACCATCTCATAACCATTTCGTCGCTCCACATATAATCCAGATATAACGTTAGCACAGATAATAATTAAAAATACGACACCAGACAAAACGTGAAATCCATGAAATCCTGTGATGAAAAAGAATAGTGCGCCAAAAGCCTTTGGTCCAAAGCTCATTTCTTTCGTCATCCCGGCATTTTCGCCTTCAGTTACTTTATATCGTAGCGGATGCCACTCACCATCATGTTGATGAATAAGATATGAAGTACCAGGTGCAAAGACATCGCCTTCTTTAATGTCATGTCCATCGCCTTCTAAATATACACCATGCTCTACATGCGTACCAAATGGGTTTGTATGATAGGACATATGTTCTTTACCAATCAACGTATTCCACTCCCATGCCTGACATCCAAGGAAGCCTAACCCACCTACAATGGTCAAAACCATCCAAAATACAACGCCATTTTTGTTTTCTCGATGCCCCTCCTGTACACCACGAACCATGGTGTAAGAGCTGAATAATAACACGAAAGTCATGAAAGTGACAAAAAATAGTGGCTTATGATGAATATCAAATGGCAACGTGCTAAATACAAAGTCAGGCACTGGCCATGAAGGGCTACTGACCCTAAGAGCTCCATAAGCTATCAAAAAGCCGGCAAATGTGAAGGCATCCGAAAGCAAGAAATACCACATCATTAATTTGCCATAACTAGCCTTGAAGGGCTCTGACGCACCATCCCAAGAAGCTTCTTGCGTATGATGAGAATCCGTTTTTGCTACAGTATCAACCGCCATTTTCTATCTACTTATATATAAAAATAATAATAAATACACCCATAACAAATCGACGAAATGCCAATAATGAAGTGTCAATTCAAAATTTATCTTACGCCTATGAGTAATCTTACCTTTTATCAAAACACTGCCTATTATGGCAATGATCATAGCAATCAGACCACCGACCACATGAAGTACATGAAGCCCACTTATAACATACAGAAATCCTCCTGACGGATTACCTTTTAGGTCAATACCTACATTGTACAATTGCATCCAACCTTGATACTGCAACATAATAAATGCTATACCAAGTATAAAACTCAGCCAAAGCATGTAGCGATAATTTCTATCTTCTTTAACAAAAGACTTAAAGGAGAAGTGAAGGGTAACACTACTGATCAACAATACTACTGTACTTATAAAAAAAATACTAGGCAATTTGAACTCTAACCAATCACCTGCCGCCTGCCTTACTAAATATGCACTCGTAAAGGCGCCAAACATCATGATTATACTACCCATGCCTATCCATAGGCCGAACTTAAGAGGATGTATTCTATTATTGCGATTGATATAACTTGCTGTTACTACACTCATACGAAGAGGTTTTGAATGAGCAAAGAAATCATAACGAATGGTATATATATTAACGAGGCAAACATAAGACGCTTAGCCGTCGATAAGTCAAATTTTCGTAAAAATTGAAATGCGTATTTCGCAAAAATGACATTGGCTACCATGATAACTACAAATGTCAACATGGATAACATATTTAGATAAAACATACCTAAAGTAAGCAACATTAAAAAAGCACAATACACCAAGCCACTCACCGCGATACTTCGGCATGGAGTATCACCGTCATTAGGTATAAATGCAAAATCAGCCTTTTCATAATCTCGATAACCCAAAAATCCTATGGCCCAAAAATGCGGAAACTGCCATGCAAATTGAATACCAAACAAGCATAACGCTAAGAAGGTCACACCACCTGACCAAGCCACTGAACCTATCAATAAAGGCATCGCGCCAGCTAACGCGCCGATCGTTACAGCTACTGAGCTATATCGTTTTAGCGGAGTGTACACAAAGCCATATAAGACAAAGGATAACATGCCGAAAAAAGCACTCAACGGATTAATCATGCTCAGTAAGGTGATACCCAACATACACATAAACCCTGCGAACATCACCGCATGTGAAGTAGATAATCTACCCGTGACTAAAGGTCGTGTTGATGTACGCGTCATCATACCGTCATATTCTCTTTCTAATATTTGATTGATTGCGTTAGACGCTGCCGTTATCGCAAAACCACCGACACCCAATAGTAACAAGGTAACCATATGTGCGGATGTACCGGCATTGATAACATACGCAGCCAAGGCTGTAAATACGACCATGGTACTCAGTCGCATTTTGACCAACTGCAGGTACGCCTTCAATAAACTAGTTGAATATACCTCTACTTCCTCAATATGTCTTGTTCGTGCTATTGACATTTTAATGTGTGGCTTCTTCTTCCTTCTCCTTTTCTGACAACGGTATATGTTGAGGAATAAAATCTATACCATCTTTTCCATAATCATACGCCCATCTATGAACTGTCGGTAAGTTTCCTTCCCAATTACCATGTCCCGCAATAATAGGAGTAGTCCATTCTAAGGTATTGGCCAACCAAGGATTTTTTGTAGTTTGTTTCTTACCGTTGTTCATACTCCAGAAGAAATTGACCACAAAGAGCACTTGTGCTGCAAAAACTACGATTGCCGCTACTGTAATAAACTCATTTAACGTTGTAAACTGATTGAATGCTTCAAATCCCTTAAAGCTATAATATCTTCTTGGTACGCCCGCCATACCAATATAATGCATCGGCCAGAAAATAGCATAAGCGCCGATCATTGTCAGCCAAAAATGTATTTTCCCCACTGTCTCGTTCATAAAACGACCGAACATTTTAGGATACCAATGATACACCCCTGCAAACATCCCAAAGAACGCCGCAACACCCATTACAATATGAAAGTGAGCAACGACGAAGTAGGTATCATGCATCTGTATGTCTATAGCAGAATTACCCAAAAATATTCCCGTAAGTCCACCGGATATAAACATGGATACAAAACCAATGGCAAACAACATCGGAGTATTTAAGCGAATATTACCGCCATATAGAGTCGTAATCCAATTGAATACTTTTACTGCTGATGGTACTGCAATGATCAGAGTGAAGACTACAAAGAAATTAGACAGGAAAGGATTTACCCCAGACATGAACATATGGTGAGCCCAAACAATAAAGGATAAAAATCCAATTGCCAACATAGAATACACCATCGCCTTATAGCCAAAAATAGGCTTTCGAGCATGTACCGCTAGCACTTCTGAGGAAATACCCATCGCTGGTAAAATAATAATATATACCTCTGGATGACCTAAAAACCAAAACAAGTGCTGGTATAAAATTGGGCTGCCACCTACATAATCTAACGCCTGCCCATTTACAAAAATCTCGTTTAAGTAAAAAGATGTGCCCAAACCTCTATCAAACATCAATAAGAAAAAGCCCGAAACAAGCACTGGAAAAGAAAGTATTCCTAAGATAGCCGTGATTAAAAATGCCCATATCGTCAAAGGCATTCTCCACATACTCATTCCTTTAGTTCGGAGATTTAAGACAGTGGTTACATAATTGATACCCCCTAGAAGTACAGAAACCACAAAGAACGTCAAACTCACTAACCATAAAGTCATACCCGCCCCGGAGCCCGAAGAGGCCTGCGGCAAAGCACTCAAAGGTGGATAGGCCGTCCACCCCCCACTAAAAGGACCTGTACTTAAGAAAAGGGAATAAAACATCACCACCCCCGCTAAGAAAAAGAACCAATAAGAAAGCATATTTAAAAATGGCGAAGCCATATCTCTTGCCCCCAATTGTAATGGAATAAGTAAATTGCTAAAGGTGCCACTCAACCCTGCTGTTAATACAAAGAAAACAATAATGGTACCGTGCATTGTGACTAATGCATAGTAGAACTCTTGGCTCAATTTACCAATTCCGGTGGCACCATCGACTTCAATCCACCGCCCTAATACCGGCTTTAACCAAGCCATACTTTCTTCAGGAAAACCTAACTGTAATCTGAATACGATAGACATCGCCGCGCCAATCAATGCCCAGATCATTCCTGTAATCAAGAATTGACGTGCAATGATCTTGTGATCCATGCTAAAAATATACTTGAAGATAAAGTTCGATTTGTACTTATCTTCATGATGGTGCTCATGAAAATGATCGTTATACCCTTGCTCGGCAATCAAAATTTCATCTGCATCTTTTAATTGTTGTGCCATTTCTTTATATATTAAATATTAGACGAGGTAATACGCATCTCAATTCTTCTGTTGGCTTGTCTGCCTTTATCCGTATTATTATCAGCGACAGGACGATTTTGTCCATACCCTATCGCACTTAATTTCGATTGATTAACGCCTTTAGATACTATGTACTCCACTACGCTTTTCGCTCGTGCTTCGGATAATAGTTGATTAGAAGTATTTTCACCTGTATTATCCGTATGTCCTGATATTTCAATAGACACATCATAATCATTTAATATGTTGACCAGATTATCTAGTTCATATACCGATTGATCGTTTAAGGCTGCGCTGCCTGTTTCAAAAAATAGATTCTTCAAATTTATAGCAACCGAACTTGGATCGTCTTGAATGACAGCTGACTCAAAGTCCGTCAAAAGCTCCTTTGATCTCGCTTGAATTTCATAATCCAGTAATTTTCCAATAAACGGATCACTATCTGTATTGCGAATATTTTGAACGTAGAAAGATGTTTGTTGATTAAACCAGTCATTATATTCATCTTCAGAAACAATTCTCACAACCCTTTTCATACTCCAATGACCTATACCACATAACTCTGCACAAGCTAATTCATATTCAAACTGCTCCCAACGCTGAGGTCCAGTTGGATCAGCAGGATCAGCAGGTACTTGCCATTCGGGATACTTGCTCAATTCTTCTCTATACTCTGCCGTTGTTTTTATAGGGGTAAAAATAAAATAAGTAGGCAGACCAGGAATGGCATCCATCTTGACCCTGAAATGAGGCAAATAGAAGTTATGCAATACATCTCTTGCTGTTATTCGCACACGTATCTGTTTATTGACAGGTAAGACTAATTCCGACGCATGAAAATCATCAATATTCTTGGTGTCCGTCCAATCTTGTCCGAGTGGGTTAGTTGCAAGATCAATGAGCCTAAAATTTCTTGTTCCCAACTGCTGGTCTTGTCCAGGATACCTTAAATCCCAAGCAAACTGATAACCTGTGGCTTCTACTTCGATAAATTCATCATCTGGCCCAACATCTGGCATTACATCATTCCAAACAATCAATCCTTGAGTTACAAGAACCATCATCACTACAAAAGGAATGCCGGTCCAGACCATCTCTAAAGTATTGTTGTGCGAAAGAAATACGCTCTTATTCCCTTTTCTTCGACGATATTTGTACGCGAACCAAAACAGTGCAATGTGTGTAACAATAAACACAATCCCTGTAAAAAATAATGTCGTGTTAAACAATCCATCTATTTGTCCTCCATGCTCAGATGCCGATTTGTGTGGCCCGTAGCCCAACATTACATCTTTATAATACCACGCAGAAAGAACACAGAACACCAAGAACACTACCATGAAAACCACTAACCATATTCCCTGTGATTCATCGCTTCTATAGGCTGACTCTTCTTCGCCTCTTATTTCAGAAGCTAATTCAGAAACTTTTCCTATCTGTACGACTATTATACCGATTAGAAGAATAATACCAATAATGATTAATCCTATCATTTTATTTAATGTTTAAACATGATGATGTAAGCTCTCTGACAAGTAAGGATCGTTCTTAGGAATAAGACTTGCCTTGCTCAAAGCAGAGTAAAACACATACAAAAACAAACACAAAAACCCAATCATTGTTCCAATTTCAATTAATCCCGGTAGGCCAAATCCCGCTGCCATCGCATGTCCGGTATGATCACTTGTATGGGCAACATCGCTAACCGTATGGGCATGTTCAGCTGCACCATGATCCGCTGCATGACCCAATAATTCATGTGCTGTATGAAGAGCACCTGGTTTAATCATCAAAAAGAAGTCTAACCAATGTCCTAAAAAGACAATACTCGCTGTGACAATCAATGATCCCACTTTACGCTTGGTATCATTGCGCATTAAGATGAAAAATGGAACTAAGAAGTTGATGATCAAGTTGCCATAAAATAGCACAGGATAATCATTTTGACGGGTGTTAAAGTACACTGTTTCTTCACCGTTGTTTGAATACCAGATAAGCATATATTGTGAAAACCATAAGTAAGTCCAAAAGATGCTAAAAGCAAATAAGAACTTACCCAAATCATGAAAGTGATCCTTGGCAAGGCTCTGATAATAACCCTTTGACTGAAGGTAAAGTAGAATCAATATTGTCATGGCAATCATCGACACAAACAAGCTAGCTCCTGAATACCAAGCAAACAAGGTACTATACCAATGTGCATCGATTGACATTATCCACTGCCAAAACACCAAACAACTTGTAAATCCAGCAATAGGGAGGAATCCTGCCGTCCACCATCTGCTAGTAATGTGGTGATGATAATCATCGGACGTTCCGTCATCTTCACTCAAACTAATTTTTCGCAACTTTTGTGCAAAAAAATACCAAATCCCAATGATTACAATAGATACCATGTACCATGGAATATTTAAAAAACTAGATTTATGCTCCAGTATTTTGTCTGTTTTAACTGATTCAGCGTCTGCCCAATGATACATATGATGCCAGTGTAAGATTAGACCCAAGCCTATAATAGCCATAAGTCCAAGACCTACAAGAAGGAACATACTCATAGCCTCCCAAACACGTTTGAATTGAATATGCCAACCTGCCCAAGCGGTATTGCAGACCGCATAAAAGAAAATGGACATGAATCCTATGCCTGTAAAGAAGACCGAATTATGCAAAAAATTGGTCCAAAAGCGCATATGATGCGCTGTACTGTCAAAAAACCATGACAGAATTAAACACAGAAGTCCAATTGACATGCCCGCTAGCAATAAAGTTCTTTGGCTGCTCGGTATGGTATATTTTGTCATTTTCTAAAAAATTCTCCTTTCTATTAATAAAAGATATGCTTTCAAGGTATCACAACCCTATTCACCTCTAGTTATAGCCGTCATTGAAGGGTCAGCATCAGTTTGATTTGATCCATTAGCCGGACGATCTATGGTATTTAAAGTGTTTACTAGTTGGTTATATTCCCTTTTCAATTCCTTTGCTTGAAGAGATCGCACATAATGAATTACTTGCCATCTTTCTTCAAATGAAAGTTTGTCGGCATAAGCGCCCATTTTGTTTTTACCGTGCATCAGCACATGATAATATCGTCCATTGCTCGCCTCAACGAACTCTGGCAACAAAAGATTCGCTGGCTGCACTGGGTACTTGCCACCATCATCACGAACTAAATATCCTGCTCCATCTCCTTTCTCACCGTGACAAATACCGCAATATATATTATACAGATCCTTAGCCCTGGCCATTCCTTCATTGGTAATCGCATAAGGGTTGTCAACAATCTCTGTAGTGGCGCGAGCACGTTCTTCCTCAGAATCACCATAGTAGTATGGTACAGCCCCATTAGGTGTATGTGAGATACTAGAAGTTCCATTGGCATTTTCAATTGATCCGGCGTAGCCTCTAGCGATAGTGCCTGTTATAGGTTTACGGGGTTGAACTAAAGCATGATACTCATCTTTGGTGCCCCACCGGTTATTATAGTAATAGCTATAATAATTGGCTTCGTACGCCACTGAATGAGCCATGTCTGGCATGTATTCACTGCCTGGATTATTCACCCCTGCTTTTTGACATGAAAGCATGAAGCTTATCACCAATACGAACAATGTTAATTTATAGCTTGAAAACGATACATTCTTCATAGCTTAAATAGTCTTTTTATCAATAAGGCTTGCACCTGTGCGTGAGAGAAATGTTCTTGCTTCGTCTTCTGATACATTATGAGTGTCAAAAGCAATACAAAATTTGTCGTCCGAAATTCTATCATGAAGGATTGGATTTGTCACGCCCGGCCCTAGACCATTAATGACATAAAAAGTAACGGTCATACCTATGGCAGAAAAAAGGACAGTCAATTCAAACGTTATAGGAATAAAAGCTGGTACCGACCAATAGGGTTTACCACCAAAAATGATCGGCCAATCCTTTGTAAATATCCATGTCATTCCTAGAAAAGCCGTCAACGTTCCTATCAAACCGTATATAAAGCCGGCGATATGAAGACGCGACTCTTCTAGGCCTAGTAACGGATCCAATCCGTGCACTGGAAAGGGCGTGTACACATCGTATATGTCGAGATGATCCTTGTTCGCTGCCTTAACAGCAGACATCATATCCGTCTCATCATCATACAATCCAAAAACCAACTCTTTGTTAAACTTATTCATAACAAATTAATGTGTGTGTTCTTCTTGGTGAGCAATCTTATAGGCAACTCCTTTTGCATCTGCATCTTGGTAATCTTTCATCACTTCTGTGTGATGTTTCTTATTCTTACCAAAATACTGATCACCTGATGATTTTAGAATTGCTTTAATCTCGGCAATAGCCACAACCGGTGCAACGCGCGTAAATAGCAAATAGAGTGTAAAAAACAATCCAAACGTACCTACATATATGCCAATCTCTACCCATGTCGGCACATAATAAGACCAACTTGAAGGCAAGTAATCACGTGCAAGTGTGGTGGCAATAATGACAAAGCGCTCAAACCACATTCCGATATTAACTACAATTGATAAGAAGAATGTCCACCAAAGACTCCTTCTAAACTTCTCTACCCAGAAAAACTGCGGTGAGATAACATTACAAAACATCATTCCAAAATAAGACCAGTAATATGGTCCCAATGCTCTATTGAAGAAAGCAAATTGCTCATATATATATCCCGAATACCAAGCTATGAATAGCTCTGTTAGATAAGCTACACCAACAATAGTACCTGTGACTAATATTACCTTGTTCATTGACTCTATATGTCCAATCGTAATGTATTCCTCTAGTTTGAGCACCTTACGAGTGATCAGCATTAAGGTCTGCACCATGGCGAATCCGGAAAATACCGCTCCTGCAACAAAGTACGGTGGGAATATCGTGGTATGCCATCCTGGGATTACTGAGGTGGCGAAGTCAAAACTTACAATGGTATGTACAGAAAGAACCAACGGTGTAGACAGTCCAGCCAAAACTAATGAAAGAGCCTCCCATCGCTGCCAATGTTTTGCAGATCCCGTCCAACCAAATGATAAAAAGTTGTAAAATTTCTTTCGAAGACCCGAAGCTCTGTCTCTTACTGTGGCAAAGTCAGGTACAAGACCAGTGTACCAAAACAAAAGTGATACAGTAAAGTAAGTACTAATGGCAAAAACGTCCCAAAGAAGAGGGCTATTAAAGTTAGGCCATAATGACCCTCGAGTATTAGGGTAAGGAAAGATGAACATTGCCATCCAAATCCTGCCCATGTGTATCAATGGGAATAATCCGGCGCACATAACAGCAAAAATCGTCATGGCCTCCGCTGCTCTATTCACTCCAGTTCTCCATTTTTGCCGAAATAACAATAAAATGGCCGAAATAAGCGTACCCGCGTGACCTATACCAATCCACCAAACGAAGTTCGTAATATCCCAACCCCAGCCAATTGTTCGATTCAAATCCCAGGTTCCAATGCCATGCCAAATGGTCCAAAGGATACAAAAGACACCAAATAACAATACATGAACAGAGATTAAAAAGGCTATCCACCACTCTTTTGATGGAGTCTTCTCTGTTGGCCCAACTAAGTCATTAGTAATATCGTGATACGATTTATTACCGTGTACTAGTGGCTCTCTTAATGGACTTACTGTTGCACCCATATTTTCTAGCTATCTATTTTTATTAAGCTAATGATTCGTCTCTATTGGTCACCTTCATAGTGTATTGAACAGAAGAGCGTACGTTTATCTCCTCGAGAACAATCATATTTAGCGGAGAATTAAATTTCTTCGCTAATACTCCTTCACTATTATTGCGATCACCAAAAGTTATCGCTCCTGTAGGACATGAAGTCTGGCACGCAGTCTTTACATCACTATCAAAAAGCTTTCTTCCTTCTGTCTTTGCCGTTAATTTACCTTCTTGAATACGTTGCACACAGAAACTACACTTCTCAATTACCCCTCTTACGCGCACTGTCACATCAGGATTTAATACCATTCTGGTTAAGTTTTCCGCCCCGTATGGTATTTCTTCCTCGTTCACTTTTACTTGATTAGCTGGAAAAATGTCCGCTGTGGTATAGTCTAACCAGTTAAATCTACGCACTTTATATGGGCAGTTATTCGCACAATATCTTGTGCCTATACATCGGTTGTAAGTCATTTGATTAAGACCTTCCCCGCTATGGTTAGTGGCATTTACCGGACAAACATTCTCACATGGAGCATTATCACAATGTTGACACATCATTGGTTGGTAGACTACATTAGGATTTTCTACATCGCCAAAATAATAACGGTCAATTCTTAACCATGCCATTTCTTGATGTCGTGCCACTTGCTTTTTTCCTACAACAGGTACATTATTTTCAGCCATACACGCTACGGTACAAGCGCCGCACCCGGTACATGCATTTAAGTCGACGTGCATACCCCAATGATGACCTTGAGAATATAGTTCATCTGAAAACTTCTCGTAAGGATATAGCGTCTCTTTATTCAAGCTTTCGTGATGCTCCCTCTCGTGCTTTAGGTTTTCAATAGCCTCCCCTAGTACGTCTACATTCGCTTTTCTGATAATCGTACGATCCGTCAATGCTCCTTGAAAACCAGAAAAGATATTACCATATCCCGGTGCCAGAGCGGCTTCATCTGCATTGAATGCCTGACCAGTTGATCTCTCTTCTGCCGTGACACCCATCGTATGGTGGTATTGCACAGAGCTATAATGTTTTTCTTTACCTTTTGATCTTGAAATAATAGCTTCAGTAGAATAATAGTGGACTCGACCACCAGACACAGTTAAACATGGATTAATATCAGATCCAACATTTCTGCCTGCATCGCCTACCACTGATCGTCCATATCCTAATGCAAGACTAACGGTTCCAGGCATTTGTCCAAATTGTTGTACAACAGGTACTGTCACGGACTTACCCGCAATAGAAATTTCTACTAATTCCCCATCCGTCAAATTGTTCATTCCTTTGAACTTCCTTACACCATCAAAAGAAACAGGCACTGCTAGATAATTACCCCAAGTTGTCCTTGTCACAGGATCAGGCATTTCTTGAAGCCAAGGATTGTTGGCGAACTGCCCATTCCCAATGGTTATTGGTTCAAAAAAATTAATCTCAAGTTCAGTACTAGCTGGTGAAGTAATCGAACCAAGAGCCGAAGCTGTATCACCAACAAATTCAGGATTCACTTCAACAGGGGTATAATGATACACCCCGTCATGCAAAGCTTTATCCCAAAACGTCTGGAAAGACAAATAAGCATTTTGATTGGCAAAGGCGGTTTGACTCCATGTCTGCTTTACATAATCGCCATACGACTGTACGTCAGCTAAATTAATAGCTTCAGAATCACACCAAGCCAAAAGGCTCGTTTCCGCCTGCCTAGTATCAAATAATGGTGCAATAACAGGTTGGCTTAACGTCAACTCCCCTTTCTTTGCTTCTGCATCACCCCAACTTTCTAGCCCATGATGAACAGGTGCAACAATGGAACATAAGGCACCCGATTCGTCCATTTCGTAGCTGAGGGCTATTTTATTAGGAACCCTTTCTAAGGCTTCTTTCAATCCATTGATAGCTGAATACTGATAGGTAGGATTAGCCTTATGGAAAATAACTGTTTGTACCTCACCGTTCTTGATGTCCTCTACAAGCTGCCCTAATTGAGCCTCATCACCTTGTCTCTGCATGCTGGCATCTGAAAAGGATATCGTACTGCCATAATTGCCGAGGAATGCATTGATTGCATTGACCAAAGTTTGTTCTGCCGGAATATTTGATCCAGAGACCACTAAAGATCGTCCTTTGGCTTGCTTTAATTGTGTTGCCAATGCCGAAAGCGACTGTTTAGCCTTATCGTTGAGGTCGGAACCGCCTGATCGGCCAGTCAACGCATTGTACAAATATGCAATACTCGCGCCTTGCTCAGATGGTTTTACTAAAATCCGATGATCAGCATTTGATCCCGTCATGCTCATTCCTGCTTCTACCTGTACATGTCTATTCATGTCAAGATTCTTAACATCCTCTATTTTCCTGCGCTTAGCATACTGGTTTGAATATTCAATTGGTGAAATCCATGTACCTAAGAAATCGGCATTAAAACTAACAATGATATCCGCCTTATCGAAATGATAAGAAGGGATGGCTCTTAGCCCAAAACTTGTCTCATTAGCTGCTAGTATCCCAGCAGATGACACAGGATCAAAGGTCACCATCTGTGTACTCGGGTACTTTTGCGTAAAATCAGACATAACCCTCTTAGCAGATGGACTTAACACCGTATTGGTGATAATGCGAATACCTTTTGAGGCACTAAGAATAGATTTGACTGTTTTGTCAAGAACTTCCCAAGACACTTTTTCGCCTTCTATTGTCGGGTATTTTAAACGATTTGTATCGTATAAACCTAAAACATAGGCTTGTGCTCTTGCCGAAGTTCCCCCTCTAGTGACTGCGGACAATTCGTTTCCTTCTATCTTAATGGGTCGACCTTCTCTCGTTTTAACAAGTATAGAGCAATAATCACCACCTTCATTATAAGAAGATGCATAATATGAAGCTACACCCGGTACGATAGCATCAGGCTTTACCACATATGGTATAGCTCTTTTTACTGGAATATCACAGCCTGCTGCAATGGCTGCAGCGCTAACACCAAAGCCCAACATCTTCAAAAAATCGCGCCGGTTACCATCAAGATGACCCAAGGCCCCCTCTTTGCTCAATGTCTGAGCCAATGATGGCTCTTGCATTTCTAATTGCGCATCGCGTATGAAGTCTTCATCATGAGTAAGATCCTTTTGACCTATCCAGATTCCTTCTATTTTAGTACTCATATAGCTCTTGCTATTTATATTAGTAATGACACTTTTGACATTCGAGTCCTCCAATATCTTCTACAGTTATCTTAGACTTGTCTCCCTTGGCTAATTGCTCATGATAGAGCTCATAACTCTTATAGTAATCGTTGCTGGCAAATTTCACTTCCGTCTGACGGTGACAATTAATACACCATCCCATACTCAAAGGGGCATATTGCGATACAACTTCCATTTCTTCTACTTTCCCGTGACAATCTTGACAAGCCACCTGACCCACAGTAACGTGTTGGGCGTGATTAAAATAAACGTGATCAGGTAAGTTGTGAATACGCACCCACTCTATCGGACCTTGAATTTGTGATTTTTGCTCATTTGTCAAGGACTTCTTAATTTCCGACCATTGGCTTTGAACAACCTTCTCACCTTTTCTATCTAACACCGTAAGCTCTTCATCTTCTAGATATGATTCGGTTATCCACTTCTTGTAAATAGCCTCTATTTCAGACTCGGTTAATTTGTCATAATTTTCGATATACTTCCCTGTAATAGGGTCATAACCCACAGAAGCATAAATCTTAGTTAGCTCTGCTGTGCCAAAGTTTGAACCTTTTTGGATCGCAGAATGGCAGTTCATACATGTGTTAGTAGCTGGAATAACAGCATGCTTAGATCTTCTGGCCCCATCATGACAATACTGACAATCAATACCATTCTCACCCGCATGAATAGCATGCGAAAACTTGATAGGTTGATCGGGCTCGTAATTCTGTTGTCTACCCAGTCCAATAGCTCGTGTGACTAAGATGTATGCGCCTATGATAATAGCAGCGTAAAGTAAAAAACTCCGCACCCCCTTGGTAAAGATGCTCTGCATTAGACTCTTGTCTTCTAAAACTACTCCATCTTTAGCCGCTGCAATTTTATTAAGACCAACGATGATTCTAGTAAGAATAATTGCCAAGACCGCTAAAACACCAAAAAGTATATAATACAACCAATTATATTGATTACTTCTATCTTCTCCCACTACAACGGTAGCAGGACCTGAAGCTAATTTGCCCGCACCAGTGTATTCTTGATCAATATACAGTAGGATAGAACCGATCTCATCATCCGTCAAGTTAGGATAAGCCGTCATCACAGTAGGCTTATACTCTTCCCATAGGACTGTGGCTCTAGGATGACCTGCCTTTATCATCGCTTGAGAATTACGAATCCAAGAATACAGGTCTTCAGGAGCAAATTCAGCCCAACGCTCTTGTGACCCACCTAAGGCTGGTCCAGTGGCTTTGCTTTTCATATCCTTATTATGACATGACGCACAATAATTTCGGAATAAAGTTTTTCCATTATCCGCCGAAGGCTGAGCACTTAACTGTGCTGCTATCAAAACTAACATAAGCGCGCAAAGCAACTTTTGTATAGTTTTAGCAAAAGGCACCATTGAGTAATTTACTTTCATAAGGGCCATAAACGCTTTAATTTGCCGCAAAAATAACTCTCCAAACATAATTAGTACAGTCTGATCAATTCGCTATTCTTATTAAGATCGAATACAAATAACTAAATAGATACCATTGCCTTGATATGAGGATGAGGATTGTAGTTTTTAAGCTCAAAATCTTCATACAAAAAGCTTTCAATATCTCTTTTACTCCTATCTATTAGCATTTCTGGCAAAGGTCTAGGATCTCTAGTCAATTGCTCAGAAGCTTGCTCTATATGATTATTATATAAATGCACATCTCCAAAAGTATGAACAAACTCGCCCGGGGCCAGATCACATACTTGCGCTATCATCATCAACAATAAGGCATAGGATGCAATGTTAAAAGGAACACCTAAGAATACGTCTGCCGAACGCTGATATAATTGGCACGAAAGGCGTCCATTGACAACATAAAACTGAAAAAGACAATGACACGGCGCAAGAGCCATTTTATGAAGGTCGCCCACATTCCACGCACTAATAATGAGTCTTCTGGAATCCGGGTTATGTTTAATTTGATCAATCACATCTTGCAATTGATCATAAGTCCTACCGTCAGCACCGACCCAAGAACGCCATTGATGCCCGTAGACAGGGCCTAAATTACCTTCTATATCAGCCCATTCATCCCAAATCCTGACGCCGTTCTCATTCAAATAAGTCACGTTGGTGTCCCCTTTGATAAACCATAAAAGCTCGTGAATAATAGATTTGAGATGGATTTTCTTGGTAGTCACTAACGGAAATCCCTCAGAGAGATCGAAGCGCATTTGATACCCAAACACACTAAGCGTGCCAGTGCCAGTTCGATCGGACTTTCGCGATCCATTCTCAAGGACATAGCGCAGTAAATCATGATATTGCCGCATCTCTCAGTATCTGGCGCAAATATGAGTAATAAGATTAATATATCCCAAACAACAGGGCATCAAATAAAAGCAAATTACTCACAAATATTATGCACACACCATGAGGGCCTGAAATTAATCTTGATGATTCTCGCAAAAGGAATACCTCCAAAAGTCTTAAGGCAATTATATTGTGACCTAAAATGGACACATTTGAGGCATGAGTGTTAAACCTTATATTCATAGAGATATTAGTTGGCTAGACTTCAATTATCGGGTGCTTCAAGAATCCAAGGATAAAACTGTGCCCCTTTTTGAGCGACTTAAGTTCTTAGCTATATATTCCTCCAATCTCGATGAATTCTTTCGAGTACGCGTAGCGAGTCATCGCCAATTTTTGCGAATGGGCAAGAAAACAGTAAAGGATCTTGGCTTTGAGCCAGCAGACATTTTAAATCAAATATTGGAAATAGTTAATGAACAACAGTTAGAGTTTAGCTCGATATTTTTTAAAGATCTAATCCCAGCGTTTAAAAAACAGGGGATTCACATTATCCGAAGGCAAGAAATGTCCAAGGAGCAAGAAGTCTTTATTCAGGAGTTCTTTACGCAAAATCTATTACCATTCGTGCAGCCCGTCCTACTTATAAAAAATAAGATAAAGCCCTTTCTGAATAATGCCTCACTATACCTCACACTACAATTAGAAGATAAAAAAACACAAGAAAGGGTACTCGCACTGGTTAAGGTGCCTTCGGATCACCTCAATCGTTTTGTTGAGTTACCTGGAAGCAAAGAAGATGAACACACCATTATTATTCTTGATGACGTGGTTAGGCACACGATGTCGTGGATTTTTCCTGGATACAATATTCTCCAATCCTATTCTATAAAACTTACCCGCGATGCGGAATTATATATTGAAGATGAATATTCGGGCGATTTGCTCACTAAAATAAGAGCCAGTGTCGCTAAAAGGCAAATTGGTCCTGCCTCCAGATTGGTGTACGATCGCAGCATGCCCAAAGAAGTATTGGCAGAATTAAAAGAGGTCTTTGAATTGTCGAAATTTGATTTACTTCCTGAAGGACGCTACCATAACAACTTTGATTTTTTTCAATTTCCAAAATTCAACAAAAGCAACCTTTCCGAAAGTGAATGGCCGCCCATTCATATACCCTTATTAGAAAACACAGATAGCATTTTTGAACACATCGACAAACGCGATCATCTCATTCATCCACCTTATCATTCCTATGAGTCCGTGATCAATTTTTTTGAAGTAGCAGCAAAAGACCCTGCAGTATCTCACATTAAAGTTATACAATATCGTGTCGCTGCGCAAAGTCGCATTATGGAGGCTCTCATTAGGGCAGCCGAAGTGGGTAAGCAAGTGACCGTATTCGTCGAGATTAAGGCACGCTTTGACGAATCGGCTAATATTAATTGGGGCGAACGATTAGCTAATGCGGGTGTCAAAGTATACTGGTCCATACCAGGTATAAAAGTACATGCCAAAATTGCAACGATCATCAGAAAGGAACAAGGCAAAACCCAGTTTTATTCGTATTTCAGTACGGGAAATTTTCATGAAAAAACAGCCTTTCTTTATTCTGACGTCGGTCTATTCACAAAAAATCAAAAACTTACGCTTGAAAGCATAAAACTTTTTAACTATTTAGAAACTCGAAATGCAGAGGGGATTCAATTTGAGCATTTAGGGGTGGGTCAATTCAATTTAAGAACAATGCTTTCTGAACTAATTGATAATGAAGTTAGAAATGCCAAAAATGGAAAACCAGCCGGCATAACGATAAAACTCAATAGCTTACAAGATCCAGAGTATATTGATAAACTCTATGATGCAAACAATCATGGAGTAAAGATTAATCTTATAATCAGAGGACTTTGCTCAATAGCGCCTGGATTGAAAGGGATCAGCCAAAATATTGAAGGGCGAAGTATTGTGGATAAATATTTGGAGCATGCGCGGATTCTCATTTTTCATAATGATGGAGACCCTAAATATTTCATTTCTTCAGCGGACTGGATGTTTCGAAATTTGAATAGACGCATAGAAATTCTTACCCCTATTGAAGATCAAAACATTAAAAATCACTTACAACAACTGATTAACCTTCAGCTTGATGATAATGTTAAAGCGCGATCGCTAAATGCCGGCGAAATCAATAAATACATTGATAATAAAAATCAAATTAGAATTCGCTCTCAATTAGAGACGTACCTTTACATAAAAAGAAATGAACATTAAATGTTAACAGCTATATCCCCAATTGATGGTCGCTATGCCAGCAAAACAGAGGTGCTTACTAAGTATTATTCTGAAGCGGCACTTATAGAATATCGGATAAGAGTAGAGATTGAATATTTTTTATTTCTAAATACCCTAGGTGTTATTTCACTTAACGAAGATGAAGTCAATTCATGTCGAAAATTAGTGAATAATTTTAATATCACAAAGGCTGAAAGAGTAAAGGAAATAGAGAACATAACTAATCACGATGTAAAAGCTGTAGAATACTTTATTAAAGAAAATCTAAAGCCCTATATCAGTGCTGACTATCTTGAATTTGTGCATTTTGGGCTAACTTCTCAAGATATCAATAATACAGCAATGCCCTTAATGATTATTGAAAGTGTGAGGGAGGTAATTTTCCCCCAATTGATTCGACTAAAAATTTGTCTAGCCACCATGGCTAACGAATGGAAAGATATACCCATGCTCGCCCACACCCATGGACAGCCTGCCTCACCATCAAGCTTAGGTAAAGAGTTATATGTTTTTGTAGATCGCTTAGATTTTCAAATTCAGCTCTTAGAAGAATATCAAATGCAAGGAAAATTTGGTGGCGCTACGGGTAATTTCAATGCACACAAAATTGCATATCCAGCGATTGATTGGCCAAATATGGCGGATAATTTTTTAAAAAAACTTGGCTTGAATCGACAAAGATGGACGACACAAATAGAACATTATGATCACTTAGCCTCATTATTTCAACTATTGGCACGAATAAACACAATCCTTATTGATCTGAGTCGTGACTGTTGGTCATATATCTCGATGAATTACTTTAGACAACGAGTCAATGCAACTGAAGTAGGTAGTTCTGCAATGCCGCACAAAGTAAATCCCATTGATTTTGAAAATGCAGAGGGCAATTTATCTTTGGCGAATAGTACATTTGAATTTCTAGCTGCCAAATTGCCAATTTCAAGACTTCAGCGAGATCTAACGGACAGCACTGTTACTCGTAATATTGGAGTGCCTATGGCTCATTCGCTTATTGCATATCAAGGTCTTGAAAAGGGACTAAGCAAGCTCTTATTAAATAAAGAAGCCATCCATAATGACCTTACTAATGAATGGGCCGTTATTTCCGAAGCTATTCAAACGATCCTGCGCAGAGAAGGCGTAGAGCGCCCTTATGAATTATTGAAAGATTTTTCGAGAGGTAAAGCGAAACTAAGCAAACAAGACTTCGATAGTTTTATACAATCATTACCTATTTCATCTCAAGTTAAAATAGAGCTTACGCATATTACGCCACATAACTACATAGGCTATACCCTATCGTAGCTTGGATATTTTGATGGCCTTTAGCTGAGGTAGATATATTGACCTTTGTTATCTTTAATCGTCAGACGAGTCGATGTACTCGACTCCACATGTCCAATTATTTTAGTATCTATTCCGTATCTAGACCCGATTTCGATTAAATTTTTCGCCTGGCTTTCTGTTACGTAACACTCTAATCGATGCCCCATGTTAAAGACTTCATACATCTCTTGGCGAGAGGTTCTGGATTCTTCTTCAATCAACTGGAAAAGAGGAGGGATATCAAACAACGTATCTTTAATTATGTGAACATTCCTAACAAATTTCATCACCTTCGTTTGCCCACCTCCACTACAATGGATCATACCTGCTGGACGGAGACCTTCCTTAAGCATCGTATTAATCACTGGCAAATAGGTCCTTGTTGGCGATAAGACTAATTTGCCTAATGGAATTGTCTGTCCCTCTATTGATATGGTGTCCGTCAATTTTTTGGTGCCGGCATATACTAGCGAAGGATCAATAGCCGGATCATAACTTTCAGGATACTTAGAGGCATATTCATGGGCAAAAACATCATGACGAGCGCTCGTCAATCCATTGCTCCCCATGCCCCCATTATAGTTAGATTCATAATGAGCTTTACCATACGAAGCAAAGCCTACGATGACCATGCCCGGTTCTATCTGTATTTCGATGACTTCCTTTTTTGGTATGCGACCAAACGCCGTAATACCAACATCAATTGTTCTAACTATATCACCGACATCAGCCGTTTCGCCCCCCGCCAATGTTAATTTGACGCCCTGATTTCCCATCTCCTCAATGAATTCTTGGGTATAGGCTATTATTTCCGCAATCACCTCCCCAGAAATAAGGTGTTTATTGCGCCCAATGGTGCTGCTGATGATAATGTTATCCGCACAGCCAACACAAGCCATATCGTCAATATTCATAACAATCGCGTCTTGAACAATACCTCTCCAAACACTTATGTCTCCTGTTTCTTTATAGTAGATATAGGCTAAACTTGTCTTGGAACCCGCTGTGTCAGCATGCATGATATTTACATAAGAACTGTCATTGGCAACTAAGTCAGGCAAAATTTTACAAAAAGCATTTGGAAACAAACCTTTCTCTAAGTGCTTAATGGCCTTGTGTACCTCTTCTTTATTAGCTGAGACGCCTCGTGCACTATATTTTGAGGGATTATTCATGTCAATCGCGGTAGGTTATAGATCTACCCTCAAAGCTACTATAAGATTAAGAGATCGTTCATTCACATGTTTATTTACTTTAAATTTTACCTATTCAATCCAATTAAAAGATATAAAATCCCTGATAATGATGTGATTCGACCTACTTAAGAAAAGCCACTGTGGTTGGTTTCTGGCGTTGTAGTGGTACAGCGCTGTCGCTACCAAGACATAAATCGCGCATTGATAGGTGTTGAGCATATTCTATTCTAAACTTTTATCGATAAAAGACCTTACTAGCTACGTATTTACGTTATTAATCCTTTGATTTGTACTTTAGAGGTGGCTCAGCGCTAATTTTGTAAGAAATATGTATCGATCTTCTTTTCTCGGTTTTGATCATGTGCCTCAGTTTAGTCAAACAGATCGAGCTTATCAATTGCTTGACGAGCGCCTCCATGAATTCTACCGCTTTGTTCCTACAATTGACGGGTTTTCAGCAGCTATCAACGATAGGTCTAGGTATCGTACAGACAGGAAACTTCTAGTCAACACGCTCAAACTACAATACGCTACGATTCCTTTAGACGAGGCCGTAAAGCTAAATATTGATGCATTAGCCCTCAATACTACGTTTACAGTTATTACGGCGCATCAGCCTTCTATTTTGACAGGACCACTTTACTTTATCTATAAAATTTGCAGCGTTATCAGCTTGAGCAGGAAACTAGAAATAGCTCATCCAGACTTCAAAATCGTCCCTACATTTATCATGGGCGGAGAGGATCATGACTTTGATGAAATCGCTAACCTACAATTGTACGGTAAAAAATTTAGATGGCATACAGACCAAAAAGGATCCTGTGGTCGAATGAATTTAGATGGCATTAAGGAATTTTTAGATAACGTGACGCAGGCGTTCGGTTTAACGCCCTTTGCAAATGAATTGAATGAAATGCTACGGCTGGCTTATCGTTCGAGCTCAAGCTATGGAGAGTTTATGATAAGACTTGTTAACTCCCTTTTTGGTGAATATGGCCTGGTGATTTTAAACATGGATCACGACGAGCTCAAAAAACCATTTGTAGAATTAGTCATTAAGGATATTGAAGACGGCATTTCACAAAAAGAAGTGCAACGAACACAACATAAACTCGCGGGTGTAGGATTCAAAAGTCAAGCCTATGTCCGAGAAGTGAATGTGTTTTATCTTACTAACGACAGGCATCGGGTGATTGAAACAGAAAATAATAGCTATAGTATTGATAATCATATATTTAGCAAAGAAGAATTATTCACTTTGTTTAGGAATAATCCTGGAGCTGTTTCTCCCAATGTTATTTTGCGCCCCCTGTACCAAGAGTTCAGCCTTCCGAATATTGCCTATGTAGGTGGCGGAGGAGAACTGGCTTACTGGCTCGAGAGGAAAAGTCAATTCGAGTCTTTTGGTATTTTTTATCCGATACTGATGCGGCGCGATTCTGTTTTGATCGTGGATCATAAATCAGCGCATCATATAAGAAAACAAGAATTAGATTATGCACTAATTTTTGAACGAGAAGAGCAGATCATTAATCAACATGCTCTGCAATTATCTACAAAAAATATAAGTCTAGAAACATCAAAGCAATCGTTAAAAGACATGTATGATCTTATCGCTTCATTGGCCGTCAGCATTGATCCGACGTTGGGGGCTACGGTGGCCGCTGAGCATTCAAAGGCCGAAAAAAGTTTGGATTACTTAGAGTATAAAATGCTCAAGGCAGAAAAGGTCAAACATGAAGTTGCGCTTAATAGAATCGTCAAAATAAAGCGAGGTCTATTCCCCGAAAATAACAGCCTTCAAGAAAGAGTAGAGAATTTTATCCCTTATTATCTAAAATACGGACGTCAGTGGATTGAAGAATTGCTCCAGCACTTAGATCCATTAGATCCTCGCTTTAAGATTTTGCAAGAGGAATCGGCATAAGAGATAAGAGATCATCAAGTTTATTTTTCAATGTTCTCCTATTGACCACCATATCTAGGAAACCCTTTTCTAGCAAAAACTCCGCAGTCTGAAACCCTTCGGGTAAATCGCGTTTGATCGTTTCCTTAATAACCCTCGGCCCGGCGAAGCCAATCAAGGTTCCTGGTTCGGACATGTTAATATCACCTAGCATAGCGTATGACGCCGTCACTCCCCCAGTCGTCGGATCCGTCAAAAGAGAAATATAAGGTATCTTATTTCGGCTGAGTTGTGCAAGCTTAGTGGTTGTCTTTGCCAACTGCATTAATGAAAAAGCTGATTCCATCATCCGTGCACCTCCACTTTTAGAAATAATCAACAAAGGCGCTTTATGCTCTATACAGTAATCTACGGCTCGAGCAATCTTTTCACCTACAACACTTCCCATAGACCCGCCGATAAAGGAGAAATCCATGGCTGCTACAACTAAGCTATTCTTATTGATTCGTCCTACTGCCACACTCAAAGCGTCATTCAAAGATGTTTGTGCCCTAGCTGATTTGAGACGTTCGTCATATGACTTCACATCTTTAAACTCTAAAAAATTATAGCTGTATATATCTTCGAAGAGCAATTTATAGCGACTTCCAAATAAGATATTAAAATAATCGTGCGAGCCTATCCGAAAATGATTCTCACAATTAGGGCAGACAAATATGGCCTTTTCAATCTCTAAAATAGTAAATGTGCCCCCGCATGGCTTGCACTTCTGCCAAAAGCCGTCAGGAACTTCCTTTTTTTCTTGCGTGGATGTTTGAATACCCTCTTTAAGTCGTTTGAACCAACCCATAATATATATTTAGCGACAACATCGAGCGCTCAAGGGATTTCATATCACAAAGGTAATAGGAATCAACATATTTCCAACGAGAGAGCAACATTTGCGTCAACATTGTTCTGATTATGCCTTTTGCCAAATGCATGAGAACAATGACTCGAACTTTAAATTTCAAATTGCTGGCTGTACCAATAGTCCTTATCACGCATACCTAAATGACTTTACTGTACTTACCAAATGAGATATTTTACTCGCTTCGGTATCCGGGTAAACTCCATGACCAAGATTCATAATATGCCGCCCCCCAAAAGCGTGCATTGTCTCCTTTGCCTTTTTAGCTATTTGCTCCTTACTCGCATACAGTAAACACGGATCTAAATTACCTTGTATGATGCGATGAGGAAAAGTCTCACGCACAAAGCCAACAGGCGTTTTCCAATCAATTCCTAATACTTCAAAAGGTACATCTATTAAGTATGGGGTAACACTCCATGCCCCCTTAGGAAAGAAAATCCTAGGCACTTGAGCCGTGGCTTCAAATATCTGTCGCACATAGGGTATAGAAAATTCTAAGTAATGATCTATTGTCAACATCTCAGCCCAAGAGTCAAATAACTGTATAGCATTTACCCCTAGACCAATTTTCTGTCGCAAGTAAGCGATTGTACTATCTGTAATTTTCTGCAAAAGTTGGTGTGATAATGCTGGCTCTTCATACAAAAATCGCTTGGCTTGGCTGAATGTTTTACTGCCTTTACCTTCGATCATATACGCAAAAATCGTCCATGGAGCACCAGCAAAGCCAATTAAGGGAACGCGATTAGCAATCGCTGCCTTTGTCGTCGTAATGCTCTGAAATACATAATCTAGATTGGGCAATACATCATCGCCGCTCAATAAGACTTCGACATCTTTTCGCGATGTTATGACTTTTGCAAACTGAGGCCCGCGCTGTTCGATGATCGTATAAGGTAATCCCATAGCCTCTGGAATCACCAAAATATCACTAAAGAGGATACATGCATCCACCCCATGGACATCCAAAGGTTCGACAGTGACCTCTGCAATTAAATCAGGACGCTTGACCAACTCCATAAAGCCGCTGACGCTTTGTCTTACAGCCCGATAATGAGGCAGGGTTCTACCAGCTTGGCGCATGATCCACACAGGAGGTCGCTCCATAACTTTACCACCAATTACGTCTAGGAAAATACTATTTTGATAGGCCATGTCAGCTTTTAATTGAGGCACAAATTTAAGCATATGCAGTTAGTATGTCTTATTTTCATGTACATTATGATCTTAACAAACTCATTTGTCTTGAGTATTATACCTTTACATGTTCTACTTTTACGACTAAGGAAATGAGAATAGCACTAATCGGATATGGGAAAATGGGCAAGATCATTGAGTCCATGGCTACGAAAGAGGATCATTCTATTAGTGGAATTATTTCTACTTCTACCACAGAGCACGAAAAAGGCCAAATCCTAAAAAATACAGATGCTGCCATAGAGTTTAGTGTGCCCGAAAAAGCCTTTTCGAATATTCAACTTTGTTGGCAATATGAAGTGCCTGTCGTGGCAGGTACCACGGGCTGGCTTGAGCAACTTCCGCAATTGACGGAAAATAGACCCTCAAATTGTAGTCTTTTTTATGCTGCTAACTTTAGTATTGGCGTTAATATCTTTTTTGCACTCAACAAGTATTTGGCAAAACTGATGGATGAGTTTGGAGACTTTGATCTGCGGATGAAGGAAGTGCATCATGTTCATAAGAAAGATGCTCCAAGTGGAACAGCTCTAAGTTTGGCTCATGATATATTAAGTCAAGTAAAAAGAAAAGATAAGTGGGTATTGGCGCCAGGCCAGGTGTTTGCTAACGAACTTTCCATTGAGTCGATACGCGAAGGAGAAGTATTTGGATACCATGAGTTGCTTTATACTTCTGCCTTGGATCAAATCAAAATATCTCATGATGCTTTAGGGCGGGAGGGGTTTGCCCTTGGTGCTATCAAAGCGGCTGAATGGTTAATCCGTCAACCAGCAGGCATTTATTCGATGTCGCATATGTTAAAGCTATAACCTAGTGATTTCACCAAGCACCATACAACAAGTACTGTCATCTGCCCGAGCTGATGAAATCATAGAGGACTACGTACAACTTAAGCGAAGAGGAGCCAATCTACTGGGCTTGTGTCCTTTTCACGGCGAAAAAACACCTTCATTTACTGTTTCGCCTGTGAAAAATCTATGGAAATGCTTCGGGTGCGGAAGGGGTGGTGATGCCATCGGTTTTTTAAAGGAACATGAAGGCTTTAGCTACGTCGAAGCAATCAAATACCTAGCGAAAAAGTACAATATTGAGGTTGTTGAGACTAATACTCCAGAAATTGATCAAGAGGAGGTTCAAAAAAGGGAGAGTCTCTTTCTATTGAATCAGTTTGCGAAAGATTTTTTTAAACAACAATTAATTCATATAGAAGAAGGCAGAAGTATCGGACTATCTTATTTGAAGCATCGGGGCATCAACCAACAGACAATTGAGCGCTATGACCTCGGATATGCCCCAAAAGATGGTAGCACTCTCTATCAACAAGCTAGAGCATCACTTCATAATATAGAATGGATGCAAGAATTGGGACTCATCAGCACAAGTAACCGTGATTTTTACCGCGAAAGGGTCATGTTTCCGTTTCATAATTTGAGCGGAAAAATAATTGGGTTTGGTGGCCGGATTATGACAAATGACAAAAAAGCACCAAAATATTTAAACAGCCCTGAATCCGATATTTATAATAAGCGCAAAACCTTATATGGACTATATCAAGCTAGACAATCCATACGGTCTGAGGGCTTTTGTGTCTTGGTGGAAGGATATACTGATGTATTAAGCTTGTCCCAAAATGGGGTGGAAAATGTGGTGGCATCATCAGGCACTTCACTCACTAGTGAGCAAGTAACCCTGATCAAACGTTTTTCGAAAGATGTGATAGTACTCTATGATGGTGATGAGGCAGGGCAAAAAGCTGCCTTGCGAGGTCTTGATATTTTTCTAGAAAATGAGCTGAATGTCAAAGTGCTGATGCTCCCACCTAATGATGATCCGGATAGTTATATGCGCAATGTGGGGCCAATAGCATTTAAGCAAGCACTCATTAAAGACAGTAAAGATTTTATTATTTTACTATCTGAGAACATTGAACAAAACACAAAAAACGATCCAGTCAACAAGACTATTCAAGTAAGGGAGCTTAGCAATAGTATTGCAAAAATTACTGATCCACTCAAACGAGCTCTGTATTCTAGGGAATGTGCGCGCCGTCTAAATCTTAATGAAGAAAGCCTAATCAGAGAGATCAATAAACGAGTACATGAATACCTAAAAAAGAAAAAATCTTCTGCATTATCACCTTCATCTGATACTGGCAGCTCAGACTACGCTGTCGTAGAAAAAGAAAAAGATCGCTCTCAACTCATCGGCGTTCTCACCAATCCATTGATTGTCCAAGAACGAGACATCGCTAAAATTATCATCATCTCGGGTGAAAAAACAATGGATGAGCAAGAAAAAAAAACCGTTGCACAATATATTATTGAAGAGCTAGAAGATGTGAAAGACAATTTTACCGATGAGTTGGCAAAAAAAATCATCGAGGAAACAATTCGGGCACTTGACAAGAGTGAATTTCGACAACAGTTATTCTTGCACCACGCAGATGAAGCCATATCGTCATTTGCCACAGATATGCTGATCGAAAAGTATGATTACGCCAATTGGGCTGATAAAGGGGTAGAACTGCAAACGCAAAAAGCCTATGAAGAAAACTTTGTAAAAGAAAGCGCTCAATCAGTCTTGCGGTTAAAACTTCGACTCATACAGCAAAAAATAACAGAGTTAAGGGATAGAATTCAACAAACAGACGACGACCAAATGAACGTAGTTCTATTGACTGTCCATCAACATCTTATTCAAGTACGACAACAATTAGCTCAAGAGTTAGGGGTGACCGTTTTTTAATAGCTTACCATAAAGTCGCTTATTTGACGGATCATCACACATTTCTATTAATACAATTCAAGTCCTCAAATGCTTGTGTAAGGCGTTTTACAAATGAAACCTCTCCTTCTCTTAACCATTTGCGCGGATCGTAGTACTTTTTATTAGGGACATCTTCCCCTGTAGGATTACCTAATTGTCCTTGCAAATAAGCTTTGTTTTTCTCATAATAATCCTTCACACCATCCCAAAAAGCCCATTGCATATCGGTATCAATATTCATCTTAACAGCACCGTAGGATATCGCTTCTCTAATTTCTTCTTGAGAACATCCAGATCCGCCATGAAATACAAAATTTATCGGCAAATCAGTCGTCTCGAACCTCGCTTGTACATAATCTTGAGAATTCTTGAGAATAACTGGACGCAATTCCACATTGCCTGGTTTGTAAACACCGTGTACATTCCCGAATGCCGCTGCTATCGTAAACCGATCGGACACAGCTAACAGACGCTCATAGGCATATGCTACTTCCGATGGCTGTGTATAAAGTCTAGAACTGTCTACATCCGAATTATCTACTCCGTCTTCTTCTCCCCCAGTAACGCCAAGTTCAATCTCGATCATCATACCCATTTTATGCATGCGCTCGAAATATTCAACACATATGTCTAAATTTTCTTCGATGGGCTCTTCCGACAAGTCAAGCATATGACTACTGAACAATGGCTTACCATAGGCATTATAAAAAGCCTCGCCTTGCCCGATCAAGCCTTGAATCCACGGTAGAATGTTCTTTGCACAATGATCTGTGTGTAGCACCGCCGATACACCATAATGTTCAGCTAGTTCATGTACGTGCATGGCGCCTGTTTTAGCCCCAAAGATACTTGCCTGCTGATGCTCGTTTGACATTCCTTTACCTGCGTTAAAGCTCGATCCCCCATGAGAAAATTGTATGATGACAGGTGAATTTAGCTTCTTAGCCGTCTCCATTACTGCATTGATGGAGTTAGTACCAATAACATTTACCGCAGGAAGCGCAAAATCATTCTCATTGGCAAAATCAAATAGATCTTTTAGCTCTTGGCCATGGATGACCCCTTTTGAAAATTTTGATGACATACCTTTTCGTTAAGGCGCAAAGATAAAAAACTATCCTAAAGAAGGTTTACAAAGTCGAGATCTGCTCGGACTTATCTAAAAGAGACATTAACTGACGTATTATTTGACGTTGCCCTGCCTCTGCTTGAAGTGTATATTTAGCTCTTTGATAGACTGAAGATCGTGTGGACAATAATTGCGCTAAGATCGACTTGACGTCAGCTTCGGATTTACCTTTCATCAGAGGACGGTTGCTTCCCTTCAATCTCTCAAAGAGCACGTCTACTGAGGCCTCGAGGTATATTACAAGCCCCATAGTTAGCAATTGATCCATGACCTCAAAATGGCAGGGCAAACCGCCACCTGTCGCGATAACTAGATCCTTGCGATGCCGCAATGAGTGAATAATTGAGCTCTCCAACTTTCTAAACTCGCGCTCTCCATAGTATGCAAACAACTGTGCCACCGTCAAGCCAACGCGCTCTTCTATGAGTTTGTCGGTATCAATAAAAGTCCAGCCCAATTCCCTTGATAATAATTCACCGATAGTAGATTTTCCCGAGCCCATCATTCCGACTAATATTATCCGATCCAAAGGGTTTTTAGTAAGTTTGTAGGAAAATTCGTCCATTTAAAAAAATATGATTTATATGTCAATAATACTACTTCAAGCTAATACTGGTGCACTTCCTTTGAATTTGATTTTCTTAGGATTGATGTTTGTGGTGATGTACTTCTTCTTTATTCGACCAGCTGCAAAAAAACAGCGCGTCCAAGAGACTTTCATAAAAGAGCTTGCTAAAGGGGATGATGTGGTCACAAGCTCAGGAATCATCGGATCTATTCTGAGCTTCAACGAAAAAACGGTGACCCTACAAGTCAGTCAAAAAGGTGTAATAGAAGTATTGCGAAGCACGATAAGTAAAGAATTGACAGATAGCTATAAGAGCTAGTGATGTTGTTGGTGTTGATGTCGCAGTATTCTCTGGATTAAATACAAAGGGGATAAAGACTTTTAATATTTAGTCATAAAGACATTATTTTGAAAATTTTTATTCAGCTGTATGTTTTTGAGATGAAAATTCAGACATTTTGATGTAAGCAAATGCTCAAATTTTCGAGAAGATAGCAGCGCTATCGTTGAAAAAATAGCTGCATTATGACGCAAAAACTGTCTTTTTCATCCAAAATTAATCATAGCTTAATAGGTTCGAAAAATTTAATATTAATGTTGAATAATTTCTGTGATTTATCAACTTGATAAAAACCTCGCTGTGACCTCACGTAGCCATAGATTAGGCAAACTCTAGTAGCTTTCATATGCACCTAACCTTATGATATTCTGCTTAAGTCGCTAGTCTACAATACTCGAAAATGTACACGATGAATTACGATAATTACCCATAATTGATCATGTCTAAAGGTTTTTCTAAAAAATATCTTGACCGAGAGATTTTGGAAATAGCGTTAATTCTACCTGCCAAGGCAAGCTCTGCCATAAAGCAGAAATGTAAATATTATTGTTTGCCTTTTGATCAAATACTAATGCAATATCTCGACGACAACTGAGCATTATCAAATACTCAAACAATGAAATTTGAGCACATCAAGACAAACATAATACCATGACTCCTAACAATACCTATAAAATTCTCTAGCAGACACCGAATACGTCGCGTATTGCTCCAGATGCTCTGGCGTTACCAATTCCTTTTTAAATTTATTACCTTTAAAATCATAATATCCAGAGCCTAAACAGCTACAAGACGCATTAAGCTGTTGTACTATTGCTTATGATCCTTTAACTAAATCAGTTCCTTTACTTCAAGGCCAACCATACTTGCATTTCCATTTATAAAATGTTGGCTCAGTAATTCCATACTTAAGTGATATCACAATTTCCTTTAAGTCCTGTACCTTAAGAACGGTGATGATTTATTCCTTCGTAAATTTTGACTTTCGCAAAACTTGTTTCGTCTAAAGGAAAAAATTTAATCTATTTTATCCGCTTCGATAAACCCAACCAAGTATCGTTGGACATTTTCGTAACGAAGCACAAAACACAATCCATCATTTGAAAAAAAGCCCACTCTAATCAGAGCTGGGCTTTTTGAAATTATTTATTTAACTCGATACTTACCTAACCAAGGTAACATTTCCTCTTTGTTCAAATTCTTGGCCATTCACACAGAATACCTTAAGAGCATAAGCAAACACATCAGGTGGCACGTCATTGCCGGTTGTTTGGTGACGTCCGTTCCAGCCTTCATTTACATTATTGGATCTAAACACTTCTTTACCCCAACGATCTACGATCAACAGCTCTAACTCCGTTGCCGCATTGGTGCGGACAAAGAGAACGTCGTTGACATTATCACCATTCGGTGAGAAGGCCAGCGGTATAAATATTCCTTCGGTATCGCATGTCGCTGGATTAACATTAATAGTGATTGATTGCATAGTAGTACAACCGTTTGCATCAGTTATATTCACAGTATACGTTGTAGTAACATCTGGAGATTTAGTAATTGTCGCCGTAGTCTCACCTGTATTCCATAAAAAAGTCATTCCATTTCCGTTTGATACCATCGCTGTTAACGTTACCGACTCACCTTGATTGATCGTAGTTCCTGGCACTGCAACAATAGATGCCGTAAGCGTTATGACCGGCACTTGCACATTAAGATCAAACATCATTTGACATCCGCCATCTTGATTAGTGACTGTAACTGTCACAATACCTGCATCTGGCCTAACGGTAGGTGTTGGTGTATTACCTCCACTCACAATCGCTGAACCAGGACTCCAAACATAGCTAAGGTTTGCATTCGTGTTGTCGACAGACGTTATCATTACGTTGCTTCCTGCGCAAACAGGATTATTTGGAAAAGAAAAGTCGAGGTCAAAGGAATATTCGCTGATGTTAAACTCAAGCATTTCAACGCAGCCATTGATATCTGTCGTGTTGGCAATAACCGTTTGGTTGATACTTGGATCCACAATAATCGAATCACCTGTACCAAGAAGGCCGCCCTGTACATCAGTCCAAATAATAACTCCTCCATTGGTCTCTGCACTTAAAACTATAGGCTCTGATGATTCGCCGCATATCACTGGATTTAGATCACTCTGGCTCGTAAGTGTTAATATTTCAGGTACAATGAAGCCATATTCAAACGATGTAAAATTACATGTTGGCATCATTGAGCTAAGTCGCACACGTCTAAAGCCTGCGCTGTCAAACGTTATTCTTGGTGCTACATCGGTAGTTACAACAGATTCCCCATTGACCACTCCGAAATCCCAAGTAATATCACCAGGATTAAATCCATCTTGAACACCAAACTGCAATGTCATAGACCCGCATTCAAATTGATCAGTAGGAAGAGGTTCAATAACATTGCTATAAGGAATAGTTATGGTATACTCAATCGAGCAGCCTGAACTATCCGTCGCTGTATATTGTAATTCAATTGATTCTTTGCCACCAATAGCACTTACCCTAATAGAGTCTGTCGATAAATCTTCATTTAATATCTCAGGGGCGGCTGCCCACACTATGTCGAGATCTCTTCCATCTTGAATCGTCAGTACTATATCAACCGTATCGCCCAAACAAATTCGTGATGGCGCATTATCGGTTATTTCGTAAAGAATTTGATCTGGAGCAAAACCAATTGGATCATTAGGACAACCATTAGGGTTAATAGCCCTTAAATAAATAGTCCCCCCTTCACCAACATCTACTGTCACCGTCTGATCCGTGGAAATAATTGTTTCAAAACTTGGACTCAGTGACCATTCATATGTAGCCTCTTCACTGCTAGAACTGGCAGAGAAAGTGCCTGTCGTACCGCAAGTTGGATTCGCCAAAGGAATAATCGAAACATTCGTTAATGTATCTAATACAATAACAAGGATAGAGTCAATAGCCGAAAGTGTTCCTTTAGTAGCTCTAACAGTATAGAAAGTTGTTTCGGTCGGACGTGCAATAGGATCACTAAAGTTAGTCAAGTCCGTAAAGAATAATCCTTCAGTTGGTGACCAATTGTAAGTTACGTCTGGTGTTACACTATTGAATAAGGCAGCCTCATCCCCAAGACAAATCGTTATTGTATCTCCTACTAAATCAATAAGAACTTCTTCGTTGATATTGGAGTAGATGGTCTTAATTATCACGATCTCGCAACCAAAATCGTCAATTAAAGTCAATTTAGCGACCACTGAATCTTGTCCCCCTAAAGCAATGGTGCCTGAGAAAATTCTTTCTTCGCTTGTCAACATTTCCAAACTTGATGAAACCATCCAATTATATGAGACGATAACAAATTGACTTAACAAGGTTTCTAAATTGAAATCTACAGTAAAATCAATCGTACCGTCACCATTAACTTCGATCATTTCAGTAATCACTGTGGATGCTCTCACCGCCACTGGGTCAAATCCGATAGGTGTAATGAATACACTGTCTACGACGACACACGCACCATTTGTCACTGTCAAGTAATAATATTCTGCCACATCTGGAGTAAAATTCGGATTGGTAGCACTAAAGGGCGAAGCTATATTTACTTTACTCACTGGTGACCAACTATAGGAATAAGAATCCTTAGCGCCGATCACTTCACCGATCAATCCGCCGCTGCGACACACCTCAGCTGAATCAACCCCAATATCGATAATAGGTTTTTCGTCTACTATGACTAAAACATTCGCTGACTCAGTCAATATACCATCCGTTGCCGATACTTGGTACAAGGTTGTCACCAATGGACTAGCGATAGGGTCAGAAAAATTAATCGTATCGGTAAATGTCAAACTCTCAGTCGGAGACCAAGTGTATCGAACATCCGCCACTACTGACGCTAATAAGGAGGTACTCTCGCCCTCGCAGATTCGAAGCGTGTCACCTAACAGTTTGATTAATTTATTTTCATCATCGCGGCTAAATATTGATTTGATTATGACTACTTCGCAGCCAAATTCATCGACTAAGGTAAGTTTCGCCAACACAACCTCGTCACTTCCCATCGGAATAACCCCACTAAACACTCTATCTGTGCTCGTAAGCATGGTGTTTCCGGAAGTTACCATCCAATTAAACGAGACGATATTAAATATTGTTTGCAATGAATCTAGGTTGAAATCAACCGTGAACGAAATCGTTCCATCAGCATTCAACCTCACCATCTCATTTATACCTGTGGCCGCTGTAACCACCACAGGATCAAATCCAATAGGTGTAATGAATACACTGTCTACCACGACACATGCACCATTCGTCACAGTCAAGTAATAGTATTCTGCCACATCTGGCGTAAAATTTGGATTAGTAGCACTAAAGGGTGGATTCGTATTCACTTTACCAGAAGGGGCCCAGCTATAAGAATATTCATCCTTAGCACCTACCACTTCGCCAAGCAACCCTCCACTACGACATACCTCTGCTGAATCAATACCAATATCGATGACAGGTTTTTCATCTACTATTACTAGAACATTCGCTGACTCAGTCAGTGTACCATCCGTTGCCGACACTTGGTACAAAGTTGTCACCAATGGGCTAGCGATAGGGTCAGAAAAATTAATCGTATCGGTAAATGTCAAACTCTCAGTCG
>CAZTSI010000013.1:0-6158 GCA_964616755.1 uncultured Saprospiraceae bacterium
CTATATTCTTCTCTCAAATAAGCTGATATACACATGAAGGCCTATAAATAAAGGGTGTAGCCGTATTTAAACGTTTATAAACGTCTATAAACGTTTAATTACTCTTAGGCAGAATGAGGAGCCTTTGCTTGTCTTCTGACTGGCGCGAGACTAAGATACATAGGAAAGGTTTTGGTCGGTACAACTAGGCCATTATTTTTTCTCAAGCGTAGCAGATCCACTCTCTACCTGCCCTACTATTCGATTAGGAACAGAGAGCAAGCAGGGGCTACTTTATGCACCTTCACCTTTATGGCAGTACTGTCTAGCGTGGCAGCTTATCAATCATGGTCACAATATTTCGAGCAGCCGAGTGGCCTAGGTATTGTTCGTTAGATGCCATAGAACGGCAAACGCGAAATGAGGTTTTGCATCAATATCTAGAATATCAAAAGCAGCTTTACGCCTCAGAACGATTGAAATAAAAGCTGATCATTAGCACAAGGTGGTGGTCTGCCGCCACCTTATCAATCTCCAAAACTAATTCCAAGTTTTTTCGCTGCGATAATCAAAAAGTGATCGCGTCTGACATAGTTATACTCTTTGACGGCTTCATCAAAAGTGACCGACGTAAATTCATTATTTTGAAAAGCAACCATTTTGCCAAAATCTCCCTCTAACACCATGTCCATAGCCTTTACCCCCATTGCACTTGCCAATATTCTATCAAAGGCATTGGGCGTGCCGCCTCGTTGAATATGGCCCAAAACCGTAGTCCTTACTTGGCCTATGCATCCAGCTTCTTCAAGTTGTGTTCTGAGGACATTACTCACCCCCCCAAGTTTGATATTATTGTCGCCGGTAGTTTGATCCATTTTTCCATAGACAGAGCCATCTTTGGCCTTTGCACCTTCGGCGATAACAATATTGACGAAGCCCCGATTTTTGGTATACCGCTTATTGATGACCTTGACCAGCGTCTGCACGTTATAGGGTATCTCCGGAATAATGCAAATTTCTGCTCCGCCCGCTATCGCTGTATGCAAGGCAATCCATCCGGCATCTCGACCCATCACCTCCATAATAATCACCCGATGGTGGCTCTCCGCTGTAGTGACCAATCGATCCAAACAATCTGTTGCAATCTGAACGGCTGTCCCAAATCCGAAACTAGTATCGGTCGCACTCAAATCGTTGTCGATCGTCTTAGGCACACCTATTACGGGCACACCTAATTCAGCTAAGGCAAGAGAAATCTTTTGGCTGCCATCCCCGCCGATATTGATAACGGCGTCAAACCCCAGCTTTTTTATTCTCTCTGCCAACTCAGGCGTTTTGTCTATAGTATGCCAGTTGCCCGATGCATCTTGTACAGGAAAGGCCAATGGATTGTTGCGGTTAGTAGTACGAATGATAGTGCCCCCTTTGACTAAAATTCCTTTGACCTTTTTCTTATTCAATCGCACAATATCAGCGGGGTCAGCATAGATACCATTAAACGCTTCAAGGCTACCGTACACATCATATGAGCCTTCATTTGCCGCCGTCTTAACAATGCCCCTAATGACAGCATTCAACCCTGGACAATCTCCCCCACCTGTAGCTACTAAAACTTTTTTCTTCATATATTTCACTTGTATTATCTTGGTCAAAAGCGATAGAACCCAATAATATGAGATTTTTAAACACTAGTAAACCAATATTCGTTCAATGACATTTTGCGGTCGAAAAAACGTATCTTTATGGCTATTTATGAATAGCAACAATATCTCGAGCAAAGTATAGAGTTTCTGCGATTCATTAAGCTGATATTTTACGCTTGTCATTCAATCCTAAATTTTCTCTAATGATTACCAATACACCTGCCCTAAGTTCAGAACAGCTAATGGCCTATGAAGATCGCTATGGTGCGCACAATTATCATCCCCTACCCGTGGTGCTCGCCAAGGGTAAAGGTGTCTTCGTTTGGGATACTGAAGGTAAGCGGTACTTTGATTTTTTATCAGCCTATTCTGCTGTAAATCAAGGACATTGTCATCCGCGGATTACGGAGGCAATGACTGAGCAAGCCGGTACCCTATGCTTGACATCGAGAGCTTTTTATAATGACAAGCTCGGAATCTACGAGAAGTATATCACCGAATATTTCGGATTCGACAAAGTACTGCCCATGAATAGTGGTGCTGAGGCCGTCGAGACAGCCCTAAAAATATGCAGAAAGTGGGGGTATGACAAGAAGGGCATTCCTACTGATCAAGCGATAATAGTGGTTTGTGGCCAAAACTTTCATGGTAGGACGACCACCATTATATCTTTTTCGAGCGACCCAACCGCAAAAGGCGGTTTTGGTCCATTTACTCCTGGTTTTGAGAGTGTGCCCTATAATGATCTCGCGTCGATTCAGAAGCTATTTGCAGAAAAAGGAAAATATATCGCAGGTCTGTTGGTCGAACCTATACAAGGCGAAGCGGGTGTTTTTGTACCTGACGATAATTTTATACCTGATGCGGCGGCGCTCTGTGCTCAGTATAACATTCTTTTCATTGCTGACGAAATACAAACAGGACTCGCGAGGACAGGAAGCTTGCTGGCCGTCTGCGGAAATTGTAGTTGTGAACATAAATGCGAACAACAAGCGAGCTATACGCGCCCTTCGATTTTAATATTAGGCAAGGCATTGTCTGGTGGCGCGTATCCAGTCTCGGCTGTTTTGGCTGATGATGAAATAATGGAGGTCATACGTCCAGGCATGCACGGCAGTACCTATGGTGGCAATCCCATCGCTTGTGCCGTTGCCATGGCCTCACTAGAGATACTATATGACGAAAAACTTATGCAAAACGCCCGTAAGCTTGGACAAATATTCAGGGAGCGAATGACGCACTTAGCCCTGCATCATACGATAATCAAAAAAGTAAGAGGCAAAGGATTGTTGAATGCTATAGTCATTAATGATACTCCGAGTTCTTCAACGGCTTGGGATATTTGCGTAAGACTCGCTAAAAATGGACTCTTGGCCAAACCTACACATGGCAATATCATCCGTTTTGCCCCCCCACTGGTGATGACAGAGGATCAATTGCACGAGTGTTGTGATATTATTAGTCATACGATCGAAGCTTTTGTCAGAACAAGAGAATCATAATTTTTCACAATAAACTGTCAATGGCCTAGGCAAAGTATAGGAAGTCAATAATCTTCTTCTTAACTTGAGCCGATGATGCAAAAAATATTCATCACAGGCTATTTGATTTTGGTGCTGCTGGCAGTTGGAATCCATTTTGGTTTGTTGGATATGAGTCTCGCCGTGATCAAAGGGTATGACCTAAGATTGACGGAGCAACGATATTCTAATCTAGAATCAGTAAACATGGTTGATTACACAGATTTTAATGGCCGACAGACTTTTTATGAAGATGCCTTTTTTGGATGGAAAAAAGACTACCCTAGCAGATTATTGGGAGACATCGAAGAAATAGTGCGCAAACGAGAACTTATAAAAAAAATCGATGCAGACAAACTGGAGTTTTATTCAAATAAGTTTCGCATAAAAGTCTGTATTCAAGATTATCAATTAGAAGTAAAAGATACTACCTTGTTTTCAAAAATGGTGAACCTCAGCATGTACGGTTATCTGGAGCTATATGAGGCCGACGGTGATTCACTAATTTACGCGCCCGTAGGTCATAAGTTTAAAATTACTGACAAGTTTTATTACCAAGGAATTGTGTCAAATGCTTTTATTGACAACAAAACTAATGAACACTGGCTATCCCAAATGGCCGATTGGATTCCTTCTTTTGTCGCTTTATTTCAGGATGAAGCGTCACGTGAATACTATGAGCGACGCTTACTCTATTCTTATGGACATCGCAGAAATCAGTATGCCACCACCATACCAGATACGAGCCATGTCTCGCCCACCATACAATTGAATCAACTGACCAATTAAGCTTTGATATGTTAAAAGTGGCCATCTTTGCTTCGGGTAGAGGTTCTAATGCATTAAAAATTATTGAACATTCAGCCTCCAAGACTACATTTGAAGTTGCACTCATTGTCTCCAATAAGTCTGAAGCTCCTATTTTGCTCGAAGCACATGCTGCGGGTATCCCCACATTAATCTTAGAAAAGGAGAGATTTTATAAAACTACAGAGTACTCTAGATTATTGAAAGCGCGTGGCATTGATGCGATTGTATTAGCAGGATTTTTATGGCTTATTCCGATTCATTTGATTCAAAGCTTTGAAGGGAAAATAATTAATATTCATCCTTCATTGTTGCCTAAGTATGGCGGCAAAGGAATGTACGGAAGCCATATCCACGAAGCCGTCAGCCGTGCCAAGGAAAGGCGGACAGGTATCACCATCCATTATGTAAATGAAGAATATGATAAAGGCAAAATTATCCTTCAAGCATGCACGCAAATCGACGAACACGATACTCCAGCGATCATTGCGCAAAAAGTGCTGCGCCTTGAGCATTATTATTTTCCTCGTGCAGTAGAAGGACTAGCCTATCATCTGGCTCAACTCTGAAGTCCGTTCTTTCGAGCACGTAATATCTGTTTAAAACTATAAAAAATGACTGCCCCAGACAAACATACCATCTTTCCTTTAGAGCAATATGAACGGCTGTGCTTTCTAAAAAACATTATAAAAAATCCCAACATAATCGTTGGAGACTACACGTATTATGATGATTTTGAAAGTGTTGACAATTTTGAAAAAAACGTAAAATATCACTTCGATTTTGTTGGCGATAAATTAATTATAGGCAATTTCTGTATGATCGCTTCTGACGTAAAGTTTATCATGAACGGCGCTAATCATCTTACAAAAGCATTGACCACCTATCCATTTGCTATTTTTGCAAATGGTTGGGAACATGCGATGAGTGATAAAACATATCCTAACAAAGGTAATATCACTGTAGGAAACGACGTGTGGATAGGCTATAACGCAACGATTATGGCAGGTGTAACCATAGGTGATGGTGCGATTATTGCTACAAATGCTACGGTAGTGTCTGATGTGGAGCCTTATACTATCGTTGGCGGAAATCCTGCACGACTTATAAAAAAAAGATTTTCTAATGATATAGTTGCTAAGCTATTGGAGATACAATGGTGGTATTGGAATATTGAAAAAATCACACGTAATGTTCAGCATTTAACTAGTAACGATCTAGATAACTTAGTTCCTTAATCACTACTTTTTCAGCGTATTTACTATACATTCAATAATTGAAATGGGATACGGCTGTCGGCGTTTAGATAATTGTAGGCATCAATCCCCGCTAAGCCGCCAGAATGATAAAAAAGAATACGAGCACCTCTTTGTACTTCATTTTTTTCTATGGCACTTTTCAAGTTAAGCATCGTACGAGCCGTATAAATTGGGTCTAACCAAATGGACGTTTCAGCATGAAAGGATTCGATAAAGTTAGAAATCGCAAGGTCGAAAGCTCCAAATCTTTTGTTCAGATAACATCGTCGGCACTCTATAATAGCCGCGGGGTCTGCCCATTCAAACCCGGGCCATTTTTCCATCGACATTTTAAAAGGAAGTACTCCTATTATTTTAGTTTCTGGCGCTAAAATGTACGACCAGCCCGCTATCGTTCCACCCGAACCAACAGCCAGCCAAAGTTGATCAAAGCTCATACCTTGAGGGAGTTCATGGCTGACTTCCTTCATTCCAATCAGAGCATTTTGATCCGTCCCACCCATCGGAATACAATAGGCATTCTCAAGTTCTAGTTCATGACCTAAGGCCTCTAGCGGCAGGGTTTGTACCTTATCAAAGAGCTTGGGAGGCCGCAGAATGATGCGCATACCTCTTGCACGCATATGTTGCAAAAAAGGATTAGTTCGATCTTCGCGATGCGCTCTTACGATTCCTATTGTTGGTAGAGATAACAGAAAACCTATTTCAGCCAAAGCCAACAAATGATTAGAAAAAGTACCACCAAAGCTTACGATGCTTTTAGAAGGATCTTGGGCAAGCGCCCAGGCTAGATGAGCTTTGAGCTTGCGCCACTTATTACCGCTAATGATGGGGTGCAACAGATCATCCCTTTTGACATAAAGTTCAATATTTGCTTGAGTTGTCCAAGATGTTTCAATTCGATGCAATGGACTTGGGAGGGTGAGGTGAGATTCAATGGCAGAAATCAC
>CAZTSI010000013.1:6168-69363 GCA_964616755.1 uncultured Saprospiraceae bacterium
AAGGCTTAATAATAGCAAATCGCTTTGTGACAATCACATTTCGATTTTTGTCGTATAGCGAATAGATATAAGGCCCCTTAGGCAAAAAGCTCAAGTCAATATTATGCGTACCGTCGCGATTGATCATAAATTTTTTTGACCATATCAACTGACCAATAGCACTTACGACTTCAAATTGATACTCACCATTACTAAAATTTAAAAAATCTAATTTGATATCACCAAAACCGGTCGTAGGATATAGGAAAAACTGCCGTTGCCCTGCTTTCGAGGTGGTATGTATAGCGCTACTTTCGTCCGTTTTATACAGTACATGCAGATTATTACCGCTCAACCAAAGTTTGGCCAAGAGCCGCTGCGTAGACTTCTCTACAAACCAATATTCATGTTTATCGGTAAAGTAATTTAGAACCTCGCGATAATTGTATTTGTCCTGAGAAGGAATCCATCCTGCGCGACTATATTCCTGGAGCTCTATGTTAAAGTCTCTTTTTATATCCCATCGCTCAACGTCAAATGATCCTTCGGGAAGAAATAATTTTCCTCGAGCTCCAATCGACGATGTAATGTCACTTTTTACAAAAAGTCGCTTAATGAAGGCTTCGCCGGTCTCGTTGGGTAATTCGACGACAGAGGTGGTCATTTTTTGTTGTAGTCTATTTCCTAGGCACGCTAATAGCCCCTTGATATATTCTCTGTATAAGGGTTGATTTCGCCCTTCTAGTGGCAGGATTTCTCCAATGATTTCCCCTTTTTCATCTAAAAAATAGTCCTGAATGCCATCTGACCAATAATTCTTTGAGCTTGGAAAGAGATAGGAATACTTGTGCGTCGCCGTGGGCTTGAGACTCATCATTCGCGCATAAGGCGATTTGAGTTCACTAAATATCCAAGTTTGGTTGTTTCCTGCTAGATCATACCCCTTAAGCGTGGCTGATCGATCGAGTTTGTAATGCTCTTCCTTTTGTTGTCCATCGCACGGATATAATTGCGACAAAACCTCCAGCGACAGGCAACACATACAAACTAGTAAACAAAATCTCATAGACATTAGGCTAAACCACACAGATGAAACGTCCTTAGCTCAAAAATAGGTATAGTCAGTTCGAACTAGCATTAAAAAAGCACGAGATTCCGCAAATTTTTATCGCCCTTTAATGCTTTTTGCGTTCAATTAACTTTCCATCCCTCAATACCATTATTCGATCAACATATTGCAGCAGATCCATATCGTGAGTAATGAGAATCAATGTCTGATCTTTAAGGGCTTGAAGGAAGCTAGGATAAAGGGTAGACTTAGTGTCTTGATCCAGCTGACTGGTGGGCTCATCAAATATTAGTACAGGAGTGCCTCTATAAATCGCTCTGGCTAGACATACGCGTTGTCGCTCACCACCACTTAGCATACTACCCATAGGTCCTACTCTTCGAACTAAAAAGTCTTTCCTGTCTGACATTTGACCTATTCCGCTGATATGTATGGCTGATTCGAACAATGCATCGTCTTGGTTATCATCACCCCAAATGATATTTTGATGGACTGTATCGTCATACAATAAACTCTCCTGCGTGACCAAAGAAATTAATTGATTAGAAACCTGCCTCGGTGCAAAATTGTTGCCGGTTTGATCCGTCCAATGTATTGTACCTCTGTCTAAAAGGATCAATCCAAGCATGATATTGACCAAGGTCGATTTGCCTTCGCCAGACTCACCTATTATCGCAATTTTCTCCCCCTTTTTTACCATCAGCTTTGCACTGTCCAGCACTTTCTGCGCCTGAGAATATGAAAAGCTGGCATCAATAAGCTCTAAGCGTACAAAGTCAATAGGGCTTGGTGAATTATCCTCTTTATCAAATTGAGTGCTTGAAGTGTTCAATAAAATGCGCTCAAGCGAAACCACTCCACGTTGAATATTAGCATATTCACGACTAAAATTCTTAGCGGGGGCGATTATATAATAAAACGCCAGAATAAAGGCAAAAAATGACTCAGCAGACAATGCACCATTCAACACTTCTTTTGTTCCAAAGTATAATAAAACCACGATGACAACAATACCTAAAAACTCACTCACAGGCGATGCCAAATCTCTTCTGCGAATGAACGAAATGCTTTCTATGGTAAGCTGCGAATTTACTTTGTCAAATCGTTTATCATTGTATTTTATCCAGCCATGAGCACGCTCTACGCGCATATTTATCAAGCTCTCATTGAGATATTGCAGCAAGCGGGTCATAAGTACTTGCATCTGCTGAGAAATTGACTTTAACTTATTACTCAAGGCGCCGATAATTACAGCTACAAACAGCAATAAGACAATAGCGATCCCTGTCAAACGCATGGAAAGAAAACACATGAACAAGAGACTTCCGACCATGATAATTGGTGATTTAACGCATATTTCGACAGCCTTCATCACGCCATGATCTACGTGTTCGACATCATTAGACATCAAGGTTTGCATTTCTGCACCATTCAACGTTGTATTTTCCAAATAGCTGATACGACGTGTCTTAGACCAAATGAGCTGTCGAAGACTTGCAATAATATTGTGGCGATAAACCGCTAAAATAAAATCGGATGAATAGCGAAAGAAGTTTTTGAGAAAGAAAATCACCACCACACCGATGCACACGATCATAAGGGCAATATGGCGATCGGTCATTGCTATTAGTCGAGTGAACCCATAATTTAGATATCCTTGTAGGCCTGTAGCCTCGCTTGGCGCTTGATAATCACCTGGACTAATGCCAAATAAAATTTGGAAAAACGGAATGACCAGTGGAATGGTTAGAAGAGTAAAGACAGACGATAAAAGCTGCAAAAATACACCTATATACAATTTTTTTTTGCCGCTGCCCGCTCTTAAAAGCCTAAGAACGTTTTTCATTAATATCGAAATTGTTCATAAAGCCTGTGTGGAAATTGCCAGCTCTGAACTGTTCGTCCTTCATTAATTGCTGATGAAATGGAATGGTAGTTTTGATACCTTCAATGATAAACTCGTCTAAGGCTCTTTCCATTTTCTTAATTACTTCTTCGCGCGTCTGCGCTTTGCAAATTAGCTTGGCAATGAGCGAGTCATAAAAAGGCGGCACCGAATAGCCAGCAAAGGCGTGAGTGTCAACGCGTACGCCATGTCCCTTCGGGCTATGAAAATGCTGGATATGCCCGGCTGACGGTCTAAATCCATTATACGGATCCTCGGCATTTATCCGACATTCCATACAATGCATAACGGGTATATAATTAGCCCCTGAGAGCTTTACCCCAGCTGCCACTTTTATTTGCTCTTTGATCAAGTCGTGATCAATAACCTCCTCTGTTACTGGATGTTCTACTTGTATACGCGTATTCATCTCCATGAAATAAAAATTGCGATACTTATCTACTAGAAACTCTACAGTCCCAACTCCCTCATAATTTATGCATTTACCTGCAAGAATAGCGGCATCGCCCATATCCTTTCGCAACTGGTCAGTCATAAAGGGCGAAGGACTTTCTTCTACTAATTTTTGATGTCGGCGCTGAATAGAACAATCTCGTTCTGATAGATGCACTACTTGGCCATGCTGATCACCTATAATCTGAATTTCGATGTGTCGCGGTTCTTCGACAAACTTTTCTATATACACTCCATCATTACCAAAGGATGCTCCCGCCTCTTTTTTGGCATTGTCCCACTGAGATTGTATTTCTGACTCATTCCAAACGATTCGCATTCCTTTGCCTCCACCACCAGCTGTTGCCTTAATGATGATTGGATATCCTATTTCTTTAGAAACTTGTTTGGCGTGATCTATATTTTTGATCAAGCCCTCAGAGCCTGGAACTACAGGCACGCCGGCTTTGATCATAGTTTCTTTGGCGGTTATTTTATCGCCCATTTTTCGTATCATCTCAGCCGATGGCCCAATAAATTTGACATTATACTGTTGGCAGACCTCAGCGAATCCTGCATTTTCAGCTAGAAAACCATATCCAGGATGTATAGCATCAGCATTTGTAATTTCTATCGCTGCCATGATATTTGGAATACTCAGATAAGAAGCTGAGCTCGCGGGCGGGCCTATACATACGGCTTCATCTGCGAAGCGAACATGTAGAGAATCTCTGTCGGCTGTCGAATATACGGCAACCGTTTTAATACCCATTTCTTTACAGGTTCTAATTACCCTCAAGGCTATTTCTCCGCGATTAGCGATTAAGATTTTTTTAAACATAACGCCTAATTAAAATTACCCTTGTGGATCGATTAGAAACAAAGGTTGATCATACTCAACCGGAGAACTATCGTCAATTAATACTTTGACAATCTTTCCACTTACCTCACTTTCAATTTCATTAAAAAGCTTCATCGCCTCAATAATACACAGTACTGAGCCTTTCGCAACTACGTCTCCCACTTGTACATAAGAAGGTTTTTCTGGTGAGCCTGATCGATAAAATGTACCTACCATAGGTGATTTGACCTTGATATAGTTATCCCCACTCTGATCGGCTTGTGGTGCAGTTGCTGGTGCAGGTGCTGCCGACTCTTGTTTGTCCGCAACTTGAAGCATTGCAGGCGCTGGAGCATAGGACGGCGCAAAACTGGCAGCTTGTGCAGAGCTCGTAATTATAGGCCCGGTGTCCTTTTCTGTCCGAATTTTGAGAATAAATTGGTCATTTTTAATTTTGACTTCCTTTAAGTCCAATTCGCTGACAAGGAGTAAGATTTCTTTTATTTCTTTGAGTGTCATGCTTTATTCTTTAACTCGTTCCAAATAAGATCCTGATTTAACGTCAATTTTGACCGAATCACCCTCATTTATAAAAATCGGCACCCTTATTTCCGTTCCGCTTTCAACGGTTGCCGGTTTTGTGACATTTGTGGCGGTATCGCCACGAACGCCTGGTTCGGTATAGGTAACCTTTAAGATTACATGTTGTGGCATTTCGGTGGTAAGAGGTATTCCCTTTTCGGTATGAAAAAGAATTTCAATTTCCATTCCTTCTGACAAAAAATGCGGACTATCTAACATATTTGCGTCTAAAGCAATTTGGTCGAAAGTTTCTGTATTCATAAAATGGTAACCCATCTCATCGTTGTAAAGATATTGATATTTACGTCTTTCTACCCTAACATCGTTAATTTTATGTCCTGACGGAAAGGTATTATCAATCACACGCCCGGTAGTTAAGCTCTTTAATTTAGTCCGGACGAAGGCCGCCCCTTTTCCTGGCTTAACATGCAAAAACTCTACAACCGTATAGATATCATTGTTGTATTCGATGCAAAGTCCATTTTTGATTTCTGAGGTACTCGCCATAATTTATTTTTGGTCTGAAATAATCGCGCAAACATACATTAATAAGCCCATTTCAATAGTAACGATCCCCAAGTAAAGCCACCACCAAAAGCTGTAAGCATTATGTAGTCACCCTTATTAAATTGATTTTCATACTCCCATAAGCATAAGGGGATCGTGCCCGCTGAGGTATTTCCATACTTTTCAATATTGATGGCCACGCGCTCAATGGGAAACTCGAGCATATCGGCTACTGCATTGATAATGCGCAAATTAGCCTGATGAGGGACAATAAACTTGAGCTGATCAGGCGCGATATTTGTGCGATGCAAGACATCCTTGATAGTGCCTGACATCCCCATAACGGCACGCTTGAAGACGCTCTTGCCATCTTGAAAAACCTTATCTTTCTTAGCGGCCAGTAATTCAGGCGTTACAGGGTTTCTCGATCCTCCGGCCTCAATACGAAGATATTTAGCCCCTTCACCATCTCCTCTCAATACAGCATCCATCACACCATAGGGCTCCGCGGACGCTTCTAGCAACACTCCGCCGCCACCATCACCAAACAGTATACTTGTGGTGCGATCCTCATAATTCATATAAGAAGTCAGCTTCTCTGCCCCAATAACAATAATCTTCTTATAACTCCCGGCTCTGATAAACTGCGTGGCGGTCCACAATGCGAACAGAAATCCACTACAAGCGGCATTTAGGTCGTAGGCAAATGCATTGGTCAAGCCAGTGGCGGTGCAGATACTGTTGGCAGAGTCAGGAATCAAATAATCAGCCGTACAAGTGGCACAAATCAGAAGATCTATCTCTAATGGATTTGTTTTCGATTTCTCTAACAAGTCCTTGACGATATGAATACCAATATCGTTTACAGCTGAATCAGACGGCATAACTCTGCGCTCTCGGATTCCGGTGCGACTAGTGATCCATTCGTCGTTGGTCTCCATAATTTTCTCCAAATCCACATTTGAGAGTATCTGATCGGGAACATATCCCGCGACAGCCGTGATAATCGCATTCTGCATCCTGTAACTGTTGTATGTGGCGAAGGTATATATTCTTAACAAATATAGTAGAACTACTATCCTCTAACTTCATTCCCACTTACGCTGAATGGTCGTACGCCAATGAGGGGTAAAATACATTGGCATCAAAATTGTAATATGTCTTGTGAACTACATCAGCTGTTTACACAAACCCGTTTTTCTTAATCTGTTCAATCCAACCCTATGAATCTCTATCGCATATCTACTCTAACGATAAGCCTTTGGCTTTGGAGTTTTTTTAGCCTCAGCGCTACCCCTGATTATTTCGTTGGTGATTTTGAAAAAGCCAAAATCAAAGCCGCGCAAGAAGGGAAGTTGCTCTTACTAGACTTTTACGCATCGTGGTGCGCCCCTTGTAAATGGATGGATGAAACTACATTTTCGGACCCTGATGTAAAAAAGCTTATCAGAGACAAGTTTATTCCGATCAAGATCAATATTGACGACTTTGATGGATATGCCCTCAAACAATTCTATGGCGTCAAAGTATTACCGACCATTGTGGTGTTCAATCAAGATGGTAAGGTAATAGAGCGCGTTGAGAAAACGCTCTCCCCAAGTCATATGATCGATTTTTTAGATCAAAGTCTCAAAATGCATGCCCCTCTCAAGCGATCGGCCAATATGAGCCCATCTCTATCCGTCAAACAAGAATTGATGACCGATACAACGGTACCAGTAGTCGAAAAACAAACCTTTAAACTACAATTAGGTGTTTTTCAGTCGTATCAAAACACACTCAAATATTATCATAAACTATCTGCCCTAGTCAGCGAACCTATTGTTATACTTAATGATAACAAAGGTGAAAATGTCATCTACAGAGTAATGGTGGGCAATTTTACGGATTCGGATGAAGCAATGAGCTTTAGAAAAAAACTTAAAGACAATTTTGATATTGATAGCCACCTGTTTTCTCAATAAAGGACTAGCTAACGAGATATCTAACCATAAGTGTCTGATTGTCATATGTTTATGCCTATAATGTGTCTAGGGCATTAGGGTATACTCGCAAGAGTTGAATATGATTACATCTTTGGCAATATTCACCATGCGCTCTCGTTTAAAGTTGGTATTTTTGCACCCCTGCAATTTTACCTAAGCGAGAATAAAGCGTTACATGAAGTGTGTGTTTACCAACCGTCAGTTTTTAGTCTTTTGGCTTGTATGTGTTCATTTGCTATGTTTTGACACGCTTAAAGCTCAGGATTGTCCTCCTAATGGGGTTCAACTAATTCTACCTGACACCCTTCGTTTTGAGACGGGAGAGAATTTTTGCGTTCCTATACGAATTACAAATTTCGAGGACATTGTCATTTTTGTCTTTGCGGTTAATTTTGATAGCCGTGTATTGCGATATCAGAATGCCAACACAACGATAAGTGGCTTGCCAAGTTTTACGCCTTCGGATGTCATTGGTCCTTTTCCCCCCAATAATCGCGATATCATACGGGTACTTTGGTCTTCGCCCAATGTGGTCGGTGAAACCCTTGCGGATAGCACGATACTTCTAGAGCTCTGTTTCAGCGTTATAGGCACTCCTGGATCAGAATCGCCAATTTGTATAAACAGCAATGGACTGAACAGCCCCGTAGATTTTATCAATGAAGCGAGCCAACCATTGCCTGTATGTGCACCGACCACATGTCCTGTAATTGAACCTATACCCCCCTTCAGCGCCGAACCACAAGGTTTCATTAGCAGTCAATGCGGATCAGGTGGATTACCAAATTCTGGGGTGGTTGAAATGCGCATATTTTATGGCACACCCCCTTACACAATTACTGATGAGTTAGGTAACAGCACAACGATGGCTGCCAATGCTGTTAGATTTATTCAAACAGGACTGTCTCAAGGGCCGCATACATTTACGATTACCGATGCCAACGGATTAATGAGCACACCTGTAGATTTTATCATTGACAATACCCCCCCCTTTTCTGTTACGTCAAGCCTTAGATTGCCCCGATGTCCTACTGAAAACAATGGTCGTATAACCTTGTCTGTAGCTGGCGGAAGACCTTTCAGCAATAATAGCTACTTCTTCAATTGGGGGCCAGATGCATTGGGTAGAGACCTCTTAGAGCGAACAAGTTTGCAAAATGGTATATATAATGTCATCATAGAAGATAGTTTAGGATGTAGACAGACCGAGCAGATAAACATGTTGAGAACAGAAGTAGAATTGACCAACATTATCCCTCTAGATGCCCTGTGTGATGGTCGTAATAATGGTCGAATACAAGTTTCGGCGACTGGTGGAGGCCCTTATAGCAATGGGGGATATGATTTTTTTATCTCGGGAGTCACGAACGTTGGTAACATTGTGGCCCAAACCGCCAATAATAGACCAACGGCAACTTTTTCGATGTTGCCACCTGGCAAGTATGTCATTTCAGCGCTAGACTCTGTTGGTCGAGGCAACTGTCCTTCAATGCATTCTGATAGTATAGAAATAGGTTTTAGCACGAATTATAGTGCACAAATCATCTCAGGCATCCCAAACAATTGTGGCGTTGGTACTGAAAGTGCTCAGTTTACTATTGCTGCCTCCACGACTAATCCGCCATTTGAAGTGATCATTCAAAATAGTGCGGGTATGGATGTTTCTACCAGTATGGCTTCTGGGAATACCTTTACTACCGAGTGCTTGCCTTCGGGCACATATGCCATGCAATTGACGGATGCACAAGGATGTGCGTTTGATACTTCATTCGTATTGCGAGGATGTGATTTGGTTGTAGATTCTATTTTGACAACACCATTTTGTGCTGGTGATTCATCAGGAGCGATTTTATTAATTGCGACGAGTAGCAGTATGCCCATCCGTTTTCTATGGAATACAGGTGACACAACATCTGAGCTTATCGGCCTAGCGAGTGGTACATATAGCGTGACGATAAGCGATGCTGATACTTGCGAAATTCAATTGAGTTTCGTTATTCCCGATCCACCAACGTTTACCATTAATTTTAGTGAACGAGCAATAGAGTGCCCTGGTGATATTGGCAATGTGATCGCCATACCGAACGGCGGTATTGCACCCTATGAATACGAGTGGGATCCTGATCCAACGTTCACGACCGATGCCGTACTATCAGATGTGGTGGCAGGCACCTATAATGTTACGGTCACCGATGACAATGGATGTTCGGTAGAGTCTAGCTATAGGCTCGCCGACCCTATACCGCCACAAGTCAATGTGACCAATGTTGGGGCGCCACTTTGTTTGGGGGAAAATTCAGGAAGAGCATTGATTAATGCGATTCCTAATGCTGACTACCCTGGGCCATTTGCTTATTTGTCGAGTACTGGTGCACGTTCCGATTTTGCGAATTTCGGCGTTACAAATTTCCCCTCGGGTCGAAACTGGATAATTGTTGCGACTCAAGCCTGCGTTTTTGATACTATATTTGTTGATATACCAGTAGCCAATTCATTGCGTATTGATACTGCATTGTCTACTATATCAACGATAGAGTGCTTTGGCGGTGCAGGATTGCAAGGTGCAACGGCTAACCTAAGAGCACTTGGCGGCACTAATATAAACTTTCAGTGGCCCGATGGTGATGTTACTAATGTAAAATTAGGATTGTCCGCTGGTACTTATGTCATAACCTTGACTTCGCCCAATTGTAGTGCCATAGACTCAATTACCATTGATCAACCAGATAGCATTTCTATCCTGTTGGACAGCCTCAATAGTACTTTCCCTGCATGTGGAGGGGCCTCAACGGCTGACCTCTCTTTATTGGTAAGTGGCGGCACAACAGTAGGGAATATGTATACCATTTCGTGGACGGATTCGTCGAATACGGTCGTAGGGATGGGCAATGTCTTAAGTGGAGTTAACGTAGGTAGATATACAGCAATGGTGCGAGATGATAATAATTGCGTCGACGAACTTCAAGTCATTGTCCCAGATGCACCATTGGTCTTTGGAGTTTTGGGTGAGATAACCCAACCCTTGTGTATTGGAGATCAAGGAGTGATCCGAATCGACAGCGCCTATGGAGGCGAAGGTAATTATCGCTATCAAGTGAATACCCTACCTGCTTTACCCATTAGCGCTCCCTTTAATGTGATCCCAGGCATGTACACTATACGAATATTTGACTTGGTAGGCTGTTCATGGGATACTACAGTTACAATTATATCGCCTTCGCCGTTAGAAGTCAATGCAGGTGCAGATACAGAAGTAGAGTTAGGAACAGCAGCAACACTCGTTGCGAGTATTACAAATACGAATCCTGTGGAATCCATCAATTGGGATCCTGTCGGCGGATTTAATTGTTTAACGGCCAATTGTTCGAGCATAGCTGCGCTGCCGATAAGAGATCAGTTATACACCGTCACTGTCACTGATGTCAACGGGTGTATTGCCGAAGACGATGTGCTTGTGTCCGTGGTGCAAAGTCGTAATGTGTATACCCCCAATGTATTCGCCCCAAGATCTGCAGATCCAAACAATCGTTTTTTCAGAGTTTATACGGGCACAGGTGTTGAGACAATCGATTTTCTGCGCATTTATGACAGATGGGGCAATCTTGTTCATGAAGAGCTAAATCTATTCCCGAGCCCTCAAGGTACGGGAGTGTGGAATGGCGAAATGAACAACCAAGAATTACCGTCAGGCGTTTATGTTTATGTGGTTCAAGTCAGATACTTAGGTGAGGAAATCCCTGAAGTACGAAAGGGGGATATTACTCTACTTCGGTAAGACATATCGAACTACGCTAAAAGTTATACAAAAACACTTGCTAAGGATTTTGTGATTAGAAGGCGGGAGTCTTAGCTTCTGATATAGTCAGTAAACTTGCTTGCAAGGAAAATCCCACAGATTTGTTCTTTAGTTCAGTATGCACAATTATAGTAGCATTCTGAGAGCCTACTTCCCCTGTGCCGTTATTGTCCAAACCAATAGAGTCGGACATTTCTAAACTTAATTACAATAAAGGAAAGCTAGGCAAGTCATCGCCACAAGTTATCCTCTCTTCTGATATGTAAGGGTTCCTTTCAGAATCGTAAAGAACGCCTTCACAGACTTTTTTTGTCCTTGTCTGCATTTTGTCCTCGCACTTAAATGTACAATAGTATAACCCTTAGGCAAACCTTTATAATCCAGTGTTTTAAATACTGTGGGCTCTTTCAAAAGATCAGAGGTAGGGAACTTAGGAATGACATTCTCAAGTGTTTGGGCCGCCGAAAACATATCTTATTTTAGGTTGATGAAGTTTATATCTGAAGATAAAGAATTGGACAAACCTATAACTAGGTTAAAAGGCTAATCTGCAGGAGATGCGCTTCTGGGCGCAGTATTGTTGCAGTCAATAAAAGTCACAAAGACAATAAAAAAGTAAGAGAGTTAGAAAAATGCGAGACATCACTATCATCACTAAGGGATTTTAATCGGGCTGAAGAAAAAATTTAAAAGTAGACGCTCTACCCTATCGAATAACATTAACTACTCCAGATTTTACAAAATCTTCATTCTGACATGAATAACTTACTTTGTAGACATAGGCGCCAGAACTCACAATGGAATTATTAAAAAAGCCATCCCATCGACCCGACAAATTTTCGGTATAAAAAACTCGTCCTCCCCATTTGTCAAATATTTCGAACGAGCGCAGATTTTCTACAAGGAAAAGGTTACTAATTCCGAAATCGTCATTAACAAAATCGTTATTGGGCGTAAAAGCATTGGGTAAGAGGAGATCTTCACAGGTGATCTCATCACGACTTACGACATTCACACGCACTTGGCTTGTTTCTAGACACCCTTCATTGTTGGTGGAAAACTCGTAAGTTGTAGATACGCTCGGATTAACGATTGGGCTTGTAGTATTGGCATTAATCATATCCGTCTGGGGAGACCAAGAAAATTGATCCGTACATGTGCCGCCTGTCTCTATCAATACAGCATCGCCCAAAAAGATCGTCGTGTCAGGAGTAATAATCTGATTAGGCTTATAATTAGCGCCTCTTACCTCTCTATCGTTCAATGGGTAATTAAAAATAAGAATCTCATCTAAATTTCCACGGAAAGGATTCTCGGGATTAAACCCTATGCGTTGACATGGACTATTGGCAATGGTCAAATTAGCTGGTTGAAAAAAGTCTAGGCGTATATCGGAGATGGCCGATTGTTGATCTACTAAGTCACCATTAATATAGAGTCGCAATATAGATCTCGACTTAGTGATAACAACATATTGCCAGCAAGTGAGCGCTGAAGCACGGCCTGACACTTGCACGGTATTATTAGGTGAGTCAGAGAGGTTTACGCGAAATTCTTGGATTAAGGGAACATATCTTACAGAAAACAGCGAATCACTGCCACAATTATTGCCGTAATAGAACAAATCCACAACATTATTATTAGCTGGGTCAAATTGCACATAAAAACTGAGCGAAAAATCACCCTCGAGGACTCTCGAAATACCATCTGGGAACTCTGCGAAATTAGACAGACCATCGAACTGCATACCATTCGATCTAACTCCACAGACGCAAGCGTTGCCGCCGAAAAAGAAAGCATCCAAGCCTGATCGCTCATCTCCTAGCATACAATCATTCATGGTATATTCGGCGACAAGAATGCCCTGTGAAAGAACAGTCGAGCCCATAAAGAAAATAAACAACATTGTAAATAAAACGCCCTTCATTTGCGTATAGATGTCTAATCGTATTAATTAACGACGCCCAATCTGATTAATTCTGCAACAAAGAAAATATAGAAACTAATCAACATGCCAGCCTTCCAAAATGAGATTTGCCTAGAATATGTAATCACACCAAACAAGATCGTCACCACAACCATAAAGGGCAATGCAAAGGCGATTATTTCAGGCGGAAAGGCCAGAGGACCAAAGAAAGACGGAATAGCCATTACGGCATAAGTATTAAAAATATTGCTTCCCATTACGCTACCTAATGCAATAGCATGCTTTCCCTTTCGCGCCGCCATAACGCCCACTACTAGTTCTGGAAGACTCGTACCAAGGGCTAATAAAGTCACAGAAACCAAGGAAGGGGACACCTTAAGAATAGTAGCAAGCTCAGTCAAATATTGAATGGTAAATTTCGCGCTATAAAAGATCGCCACGCCCGAAATTGCCAGTATTACATATTCTATGACAGAGGCTTTGGTGCTTGGTATAAATTCAGAAAGATCCTTTGATTGCATACTATACCAGATGAATCCCGACAAGCCACTCAAGAGAATGATAGCTTCAATGATGCTAAAATGACCGTCTCTACATACAAACCATAGCAGAAACGAAGAACCCACTAACATAGAGAAGTCTTCGTCAAAGATATTTTTCTCAATTTTTAGCGTGCCCGCAGCGAGCGTAGAAACACCCAAAATAAGCAAAATATTGGTGATATTGGATCCTACAACGTTGCCGATGACTACTTCTGGTGTACCCCCAATGACTGCGAATATTGACGTACTTAACTCTGGAATACTCGTACCAAAAGCAATAATCGTAACCCCTATAACAAATGGTGATATCCCTAATGAGTACCCAATAGTCTCAGAAGAACCAATAAATTTATTGGATGAAAATATTAGGGCAGTTAAAGACAATGCAAAGAGACCAAGAGGTAGAATGAACATAACAAATTTTGGCTAAAGGTAAAAATACAATCACAGTTAAGTCAACATTATCCATTGTCAGTGATAAATAATGTTTTACTATTGTCTTAGAAATTTTAACAAGACGCAGTTTATGACAGAAGAAAAGGAAATGTCGTTTTTAGAGCATATCGAAGAACTCAGATGGCATATAGTGCGCTCGTTGATTTCGATTGTGGTTGTAGGCATCGTTGTATTTATTAACAAGCCTATTGTAGTAAGCATCATTTTTGGACCTAAGGAGGCAGACTTTATAACATATAAGCTTTTTTGTAAACATTTCGGTCTGATGTGTCAGATTAATGGCTTTGAGGTAATCCAACGCGAGCTGGGGGAAGAGTTTTTTACGCATTTAACTACATCCTTTTGGCTCGGCTTGATGGTCTCATTTCCTTATATAATGTGGGAATTTTGGAGATTTGTAAAGCCCGGTCTTTATGACAAGGAGAAGAAAGCAGCCCGAGGTATCATATTCGTCTGTAGCCTGTTATTTTTTGCGGGCATCTTATTCGGATACTACATTATTGCGCCATTTGCCATAGACTTTTTGTCTAGTTATTCTTTTGGTGAGAACCAGGATACCGTAACACTTTCTTCTTATGTTTCATACATAACAATGATTACCTTACCCGCAGGCATTGTGTTTCAATTGCCCGTATTCGCTTTCTTTTTGGGTAAAGCTGGATTGGTGTCTTCACAGATGATGATCAACTTTAGACGTCATGCCATAGTTGTCATATTTCTTGTTGCAGCGGTGATAACGCCACCCGATGTTATATCACAATTTTTGATAGCTGTACCATTACTGATTTTATATCAAATCAGCATTTTCATCGTCAAGCGAATCGAAAAAGGACAAAAAACTACCTAGGCAAAAGACTGATAAAAGGGCATATTATTTCTTCTAATGAAATACCTCCGTGCTGAAAAGTATCGGTATACATCTGGTTAAACTTATTGTAATTGTTAGGGTAAAGGAAGAACTTTTCTTCTTTAGCAAAAATATAACTCGAGCTAAGGTTGGGTCTAGGTAGTCCCGCCTTTTCTGGTTCTCTAATCTCTAAGACATCTTTATTTTCATAGTTCAAATTGCGCCCCATTTTATAGCGTAGATTGGTGGTCGTTTGCTTGTCAGCAATCACCTTTGAAGGAGAGTGCACGCGAATAGTGCCGTGATCCGTCGTGATAAATAATCGAATGCTTCGTTCAGACAATCTTTCTAAAGCCATACGAAGTGGAGAGTTCTGAAACCAAGATAGCGTTAACGAGCGATACGCCTTCTCATCTCCAGCCAACTCCTTTAATACTTCCATTTCTGTTCTAGCATGCGACAGCGTATCGATAAAATTATAAACGACCACAGTCAATTGGTTGTTAATGCTATTTAGGATATTATCCGCCATAGATTTGGCAGCGGAGACGTTGAGTATCTTCTGATATTCCATAGACACTTCGCGTCGTATCAAGCGATTTAACTGTGCCTTTAGAAGTGGCTCTTCGTGCATATTCTTTCCACCTTCTTCGTAATCGTCTAGCCACATGCTTGGGTAATGCTTTTTAATTTCTACAGGTAACATGCCAGCAAAAATGGCATTTCGACTGTATTGTGTTGACGTCGGTAATATGCTGTAGAAGATTTTCTCTTCTTTCACCCTAAAATATTCGGTAATAGATGGCTCAATGACCTTCCATTGATCATACCGCAGATTATCTAATAAAAAAAGGACTGTCGGCACATCATCTGTCATCTCTGGAAAGAGATAATTGCGCAGTAAGTTATGCGACATCACAGGCGCTGATGCTGGTTCGCTGATCCATTTGTTGTAATTTTTTTCGATAAATTTAGAGAATTGAGCACCAGCCTCAGTCTTTTGCATTTGTAGGATTTCAGCCATTTCTGGAGTCTGGGTTTTATCCATTTTTATTTCCCATCCCACTATTTTTTTATAGATATCTACCCATCCATCTGAGTCAAGTCCACTGTCGATATCCATTAATATTTTTCTAAAATCCTGTTGATAATCCAACATATTCTTTTCACTCACGAGTCGCTTATTATCAGTTAGGCGCTTTAAGGTGAGTAATATTTGATTCGGATTGACGGGTTTAATGAGATAATCATCAATCTGCGAACCAATAGCCTCCTCCATTAAGTTTTCGGCTTCATTTTTTGTAATCATGACGATCGGCACGATAGTATTGCGTGCGCGAATACGTGCTAAAGTCTCTAATCCTGTAATTCCGGGCATGGATTCATCAAGAAAAACAACATCAATGGATCCGTCTTCTGTAAATAGATCCACAGCATCATGCCCATTACTAACCGTCAGGATTTCGTAACCCTTCTTTTCTAAAAAAAACAGCTGTGGTTTGAGCATATCTATCTCATCATCCGCCCACAAAATTCTTATTTTTGACATGTATTATTTCTTAAAAAGTGAAATGACCCACTTAGCCCTAGCGAAACTAAATAGAGAAGTCATTCTAACGGGGCATGATAAGTGAATAGTATCTAGTCGCGATTAGTAAAGGGGTTTGTTGAACGAACTTTGTTCATGACTTGATCTCTGGCGGTTAAGATTACGTACCGACAAAGGTTCGGCACAAAATTCGCTATATACATAGGCAGATGGCTACAAAAAAAATCTTCAATGATCCGATCTACGGATTCATTTCCTTTCCATTTGAGTTTATTTATGAGCTCATTGGCCATCCTATTTTTCAACGGCTGCGACGAATTTCACAAGTAGGCTTAAGTTCTTATGTCTATCCTGGAGCCACGCATAGTAGGTTTCACCATGCACTTGGCGCCACCCATCTCTGTGTCGAACTAATTCAAGTGCTCAGAAATAAAGGAGCTGATATTAGCGAAGAAGAATTCGAGGCGACATGTATCGCAGTGCTGTTGCATGATATCGGGCATGGCCCTTTCTCACATGCGCTAGAGCGACAGTTGGTCAATGAGCATCATGAAGATTTGACCATCCACATCATGCAAAGGCTCAACTGTGAATATTCTGGTCGGTTGACACTCGCTATTTCCTTATTTAAAAAAGAATATCACAAGTCATTTCTGTCTTCTATTATTTCAAGTCAGTTGGATGTAGATAGAATGGACTATCTGAATAGAGATAGTTTTTATACAGGTGTGACAGAGGGAAAAATAGGTTATGAGCGAATCATCAAAATGATGCGTATCGTTCAAGGTCATCTTGTCGTAGAGAAAAAAGGGCTACACTCTATCGAAAAGTTTCTACTATCAAGATATTTCATGTATAGACAGGTATATCTTCACAAAACAGCCGTTGCCGCCGAGCAAATGCTCAAAGGATTCATTTTGCGATATAAGGAGTTGAGCGAAAACAACAATCTGGGGCTTCATCCCATTTTTGATCGACTTTGGGGGATCGATAGAGTTGAGGGCACACATCTAATCGATCAATTCTTACAACTAGATGATACCGATGTATTGTATTTGATCAAACGTAGTCAATCTTCTGATGATTATGTTTTGAGCTATCTGGCGAAGGGAATTATCAATCGAAAATTACACAAAACCATCTTCAGCAGCACCTTACTAGATACATTTACCATCAACGAATATTATAGCAAAACAAGCTCAAGAGAAATGTCAAAAGACAATTTTATGTCGTTGACGTATATAGGGGCAGAACAATATGTCATTTATAATGATCAAAAAGATCCAATATTGGTTGTAGATGAGAATGACAATATTTTAACATTTACCTCTCTTATGGTGCTTCCTTTAACTCTAAATGTTAAAGAAGAGCACTATGCCGTAATACCTAGGTGATACCCTAGACATAATTCTACGGATTTCTTATATTTGCCTAAAATCGACTTTAATAAACTTTTAATTTGTTAGAACCTATGAGAAATCTTAACTTTTCTTTTATTTTAGCGTGTTGTCTTTTGAGTTTTGGGTTGTTTGCCCAACCAGAAGCTGGCATGCCTACTGAACCTGGTAAGTGTTATGCAAAATGTATTATCGCTGACCAATATGAGACAGTAACTGAGCAAGTGTTGGTGCGTGAGGCATCATCAAGAGTAACCGTTGCCAATGCGCGCTACGAAAAAGCCAGTGCTCAGGCCTTATCACGCGAAGCAGGTACAACGCTATCTGTAGTCCCTGCCAAATTCGAAAAAACAACCGAACAAGTTCTAGCTCAAGATGCTGCAAGAAGATTAACGATCAGCCCCGCGAAATTTGAGACGATGAGCGAGCAAGTGATCAAAGAAATCAATGCCCCAGGTGTATCTGTCGTCCCTGCCAAGTTCGAAACAGTAACGGAACAAGTTTTGGTACAAGATGCTTATACAGAACTTAGAGTAGTTCCCGCCAAATTTGAAACAGTAAGCGAGCAAGTGGTAACACGACCTGCCTACACAGTCCTTAAGGTAGTTCCGGCTGTCTACGAGACAGTGAGTGAGCAAGTATTAGATCAAGACGCATATACAACGTTGAGTATAGCGCCTGCGATTACGGACTTAGATGGTTTACGAGATATGATCGCTAAAAATGGATCAAGCTATTCTAAGGGAGGTGTTACTAGATCATTTACCACTGATGAGATCAGCAATTTGAAATCTGTATTGAGCGGAAATGTAACTCGTTTGACTAAAGATGAATACGGCAATGTTTACGCTGTAGTCACAGAACAGGTATTAGAAAGACCTGCTTACAGCACATACTCTACCAATGCTGCAAAATATGAAACCATCACTGAACAAGAATTGATAAAAGAGGCTGGTACACGCATAGAAAGAGTGCCTGCACAGTTTGAGACCGTTAAGGAGAGTATTCTTACTTCTCCAGCCACTACCAAGTGGGAAAAAAGAAAAACAGATGCCAATTGTCTTTCTGCAAACCCAGATGATTGTTTGGTATGGTGTCTAGTAGAAGTTCCTGCTCAATACAAAGAAGTGACTAAGCAAGTTAGAAAATCTTGTGGCGCGGGGTATACAGCTAGTGGTGATGATTGCATTCGTACCGTGGAAGTGCCCGCAGAATATGCATCTCGAAGCTACCAGAAATTGGCTCAACCTGCAGGCAGCAACAAAACAGATGTGGCCGCTCGTTATGTAACACGTAGCTACAACAAATTGCTCATTGGCGCTGGAACAAATTCTACAACTGTTACCGCCAAGTATAGCACGAGAACTTATCGCAAGGTAGCTACTCCAGCAAAAACAGTTTCTGAAACAGTTCCTGCTAGCTACTCCACTCGTACATACAGCAAATTAGTAAGCCCGGCTACAACGACCGTCGTAGAAGTACCTGCTAAATTTTCTACACGTACATACCAAAAATTAGTAACTGACGCCACAACTACAGAAGTAGCTTGTGGAAAATCTTCAATCCTTCAAGGTATTAATTTCCGTTCTGGCTCTGCAGAATTATTGTCTTCTTCAAATACAGAAATTGAAAGATTGGCTACTATGTTGAAGGGCAATTCAGCTATCACGGCTAGATTAGTAGGTCACACAGATACTGATGGATCAGAAGAAAGCAACATCACATTATCTACTAATAGAGCAAAAGCGGTATATGATGCCTTAATTGGTAAAGGAATCGCGGCGGCAAGACTAAGCTTCGATGGCAAAGGCGAATCTTCCCCGATCGCCACTAATGCTACTGATGCTGGTAAGCTTCAAAATAGAAGAACTGAATTTATTGTCTTCGGAGATAATTCTGGACAGGGCGACTGCACACTTTATTCAACGAGAACTTATCAGAAATTATCAAGCGATGCAGCAGCGAGCACAACAGACATCGCAGCTAGATACGAAACAAGAAGCTTTGATAGACTCACATCAGATGCAACTATAGTAAGTACAGACGTTCCCGCTCAGTACACTACACGTACATTTGATAAGTTAGCGGCTCCAGCTTCTACGACGACTACGGACATCCCTGCTCAATATAATACAGTTACTAAACGCAATTTAGTAAAAGCAGGAGGTTTTACAGATTGGAGAGAGGTAGTTTGCGACACTGATGTTACACCAGCGTTGGTACGCAGAGTTCAAGAGGCACTAATGGCTAAAGGATATGCGTTGCCACAGTATGGTGCAGATAACAATCTTGGTGAAGAAACTAAAGCCGCTTTAGTTAAGTTTCAGAGAGAGAACAACTTACCTATTGGTCAATTAGATATCGAAACGCTTAAGGCCCTCGGTGTTAAAAGATAAAAAAAATCAAAAATTTATGAAAGACTCGGCATTTTGTCGGGTCTTTTTTTTTGAATGTTGGTCATATACACATGGCAATTTATTGAATACATATACCTTTGAAGCACAATTTAACCAAGCATGGATAGCGTCTTTCATTTAATCGATCAAGAACTTCACCGACAGCAAAGTGGCATTGAGCTTATTGCATCTGAAAATTTTGTCAGCGAGAATGTCTTAAAAGCCTTAGGCACATGTCTAACCAATAAGTATGCTGAGGGCTACCCTGGCAAAAGGTATTATGGCGGTTGTGAGATCGTCGATAAAATCGAAAACCTCGCCATTGATCGATTGTGCCAACTCTTTGGTGCTGAATATGCCAATGTACAACCTCATAGCGGCGCCCAAGCTAATGCGGCAATCTTCTTATCTGTACTCAATCCGGGAGATGCGATATTGGGATTTGACCTTAGCCATGGCGGCCATTTGAGCCATGGTTCACCTGTAAATTATTCGGGCAAGGTATACACCCCCTACTTTTATGGGGTTGAACAAGAGACAGGTCGTATTGACATGGATAAGGTAGAACAACTAGCACATCATCATAAACCAAAGTTGATTATTTGTGGAGCCTCTGCTTATAGCAGGGACTGGGATTATCGGCGCTTCAGAGCGATTGCGGACGCGGTAGGAGCGTTGCTATTAGCAGACATAGCTCATCCTGCGGGATTAATAGCTGCCAAACTTCTGTCTGACCCTCTACCCTATTGTCATATCGTAAGTAGTACTACTCACAAAACTTTGCGTGGCCCACGGGGTGGGATCATTATGATGGGAAAAGATTTTCCAAACCCTTGGGGAAAGACAACTAAGAAAGGTGAACCGATCATGATGTCCAGTGTCCTCAATAGCGGTGTATTTCCTGGCATGCAAGGTGGACCATTAGAGCATTGTATTGCAGCTAAGGCGGTAGCTTTTGGCGAAGCATTAGACCCAAGCTTTACAATATATGCGCAACAAGTCATCGCCAATGCACAAGTAATGAGTAACGCATTTATGGCTCATGGTTATAATATAATATCCGGGGGCACCGACAATCATCTAATGCTGATAGACCTTCGATCAAAAAGTATTAGTGGCAAAGATGCTGAGCAAGCATTAGTCAAAGCCGACATAACCTTGAATAAAAACATGGTGCCTTTTGATGACAAAAGCCCATTCGTGACCTCTGGAGTACGTATCGGTACTGCCGCCATTACATCACGTGGATTTGGTGCGGATGAATGTATTCAGGTAGTAGAGATGATAGATGCTATCATTTGTCAGCCCAAAAGTGAAACGCTAATCAATAGTACACGTGCTAGGATAAATGAAATGATGGAGGCATACCCGCTCTATGACACTCGTGTGCATTCGTGGGTATAATAATGTCTAACAACTTGTTTCATTTGTTAATAGCCTTTCCGAATAAGAATAGATAACGAACAGAAGTAATTCACAGTTGTCAACCCAATTCGATGTATACCTCTAAGAGGGACTTTCTTGATATCAAAATTCGAACACGCTAACTCGATCAAACATGTACATCCATCTTCAGACTTTGATCGAAGGTCATTGATTCTTTTATTTACAATAAGTCTGGCTAGGTCTGTAGTTAAATTTTATTATTAGAAGAGTATCTCGAAATCAGTAATACATGCTTAGGGTATTTCTACTGTAAATGAGTAACCGTCGACCATGATCTGCAAAATTGTTTAATATTAGTTGAAAATCATGCCTTTGTCTGAAGAATGTACTCAATAATCTGCTTAAGCATTGTCAAAATTTCATGCGAGACAATATTTTCTGATACCAAGGATAGTCGGGCTGCGTTGTTGGGTATACTACAAAACGAAAACATGAAACATCTTCTTACCCTGCTACTCCTTATATCCTATCACTGTATCAATGCGATAGCCATAGATACTACCTTAACAGAAGGGATCGATATTTCAGAAGAAGAGATATTAGCGCTCTACCAAAAGTATTCTGATAGTATAGAGTCTACCTTTGTTTATCAACAGGGACGAGTTGAGATAGGTGACGGTCTCGCCACCATAGACATCCCCAGTCATTATAAGTTTTTGGATGCTAATTCGAGTGATCGTGTATTAACAGATTTATGGGGTAACCCACCGAGTCCAGAAGGATTTAAGTCACTCGGTATGCTTGTGCCTATCGAAGCATCCATTATGTCAGACGATATCTATGTTATCGATATCACGTACACCGCAGATGGATTTGTAAAAGATGACGATGCAAAAGATATCGACTATGGCGATATGCTCAAAGAGATGCAAAAAGATACTCGTGAGAGCAATGAGTATCGTCTCGAAAATGGTTATGATCCTATCGAATTGATAGGCTGGGCTTCGAGTCCTTACTATGATGCCGATACTAAAAAGCTACATTGGGCCAAAGAATTGAAATTTGGAGATAGCGATAGACATACGCTCAACTATAATATTAGAATCTTAGGTCGTAAAGGATATCTTGAATTGAATGCGATAGGTGATATGGAGGTGCTTCCAAAAGTAAAAAATGCCATACCAGATATACTACAGAGCGTCAGTTTTACACAAGGTAGTCGATATGAAGATTTTAATCCTGGTATGGACAAAGTGGCGGCCTACGGTATAGGCGGCTTGATAGCTGGCAAAATGTTAATGAAAGCTGGCCTCATAGCTAAGCTAGGTTTGCTATTAGCAAAGTATTGGAAAATTATGGCCGTAGTATTTGTGGCTTTTGGCGCGGGAATTAAAAAATTCTTCAATGCTAAAAAAGAAGAAAGTGTAAGTGAATCTACCTAAGTTATAGAATGCAAAAGGAGCAGAGGTTTTGAAACTAGCTAAACGACCTATGGCAAAAGGGCTAGACTACAGATTTTATTCAAAAAAGATGACAATCAACATCGAGTTCATCGGTATTTGTCCTCATTAGATTGACATGAGACCATCTGCCTACTCAACCCCCACTTCCTGAATATCAATATCAAATTCTTCTGCAATCACGCTAATTACTGCAAACAGGTTATAAAATATTTGAATGCACAGGATCACCTCTAAAGACTAGATATTATAAGAAGATAGCAGAAGAAACGGGACTTATTAAATCATGTAATCATTATCATATCATTAATTGAACCATTGAAATAATTGAAATAATTTGCTCTTGGTCATTACTGTGTGCCACCCATGCTTATAACTCCTCAAAGAGTAAACATCACCAAAAGGAAGGTGCTTAAACTATTATTTACTCGAAAAGTACTCCCATCCAACAAGATCGTCACAATTTCACGCTATTCTATATCCATTGGCGTTAATTATTTAGATTGTTGACTACATTGACGAAGGCAAATTGAAATTTTAAAACTATTTTTGATATAACATGACGTAAATTAATGAAGCACTTTAGTAAATCGGAGAAAAACCCATTGGCTGACATAGATCATTGGGAAGATGACCTACTAACTAGATATCCCAAACCTAAGGAAAAAGCTAAGGCAGATTATAGAAATTATGATGATAATCCCCGGTTAGTGACCGTGCGAGAATTTTACAGATTAAATCACACTTATCAGACCTATGATTTTGTTTTGTCTAAAGAGAGAGAATTCCTCAGCTTTGACAAACGAAAGATGTCGATATGGGACGCCATCGAATTTTTGAACACCCTCGTTGATGATTCGGATCCAGATACGGACTTAGATCAATTTCAGCACCTACTTCAAACTTCTGAAGCCATCAGACAAGATGGACATCCCGATTGGTTTGTACTAGTTGGCTTTTTGCACGATTTGGGCAAAGTTCTTTGTCTTTTTGGCGAACCGCAGTGGGCTGTGGTCGGAGACACATTTCCAGTAGGGTGTAAGCATTCTGATAAAATCGTTTATCCAGAATTTTTTGAAGCTAACCCTGACAGTAAAAATCCCGAATATAATTCTATCTATGGTATTTATAGCCCCAACATCGGACTAGCCAATGTCAAAATGAGTTGGGGGCACGATGAATATATTTACCAAATCATGAAAGACTATTTACCTGAAGAGGGGCTGTATATGTTGCGATATCACTCGTTTTATGCCCAGCACAGAGAGAACGCCTACGATTATCTTATGTCTGCGCACGATCACGATATGTTTAAGTGGGTGGATAAGTTCAACCCCTATGACCTTTATTCAAAAGTGCCGGTGCCCCCGAATGCAGAAAAACTCAGACCCTATTATGAAGATCTCGTCGCCAAGTACCTGCCTGACACATTAGGCTTCTAAGCGCCGAACACACCTAATGAAAGTATTTTCATCTTGTAAATACTGGTCATTTTTGCAAATTAAACAAGGATGTGGCCGAGTGAAAATGAATAGACATGCTGTCCATCAGTCTTGCTGCTCGCAGCCTCCTATTTTTGCTAAGAACTGCGCACCTTGAGAAATGGTAAAGCCATTCTCTAATTCTATTTGCTGACCGGCATCAAATGTAACCTTGCTGCTATACTCCAATAGTGACGTACTAAGGATCTTAGTCACCGACTGTCGATAGGATGATATGCCCTCCGGGAATGTAATATGAACAAGATCTTGCTCCAGACAAAAATCTACACAACTTTCGGGTGTACCTGCATCGATCCAGCGCTGGATCATATCTATCTCTATGGCACTCAGAGGATTGGAACTGCGACTATTCATTGCCGGAGCGGAAATAGGCGTGCTGCAACCCGCAAAGCCATCAATAGTAATGGTGCCTACTAGCAATGAACCAGCAGCTATACTGGATCCACAACTATTTCCTCCTTGTAAAAAGCTAACATAACTACTTAAGTTAAGCCCTCCTGCCGAATTTTCTATATGACATCCATTACAACTTTTCTGAAAGAGAAGTGATATTTCTGACCAACCTATCTGTCCATTGTCACAAAGATCATTTGCATTATTGACATAACCTGCCGGTTGTTCACAATCGACCAAGGGGTAATGGATATTACCAAGGCCATCACCATCTTCATCTGCATACCAGGTAGGCGCCCCCGGGCCATTACAGTTACCACAATTGTCGGTTATGCCATGACACTCCGCCGCATTAATGGCAAATAGCATCTCTCCAATAGCGGCACAGCTGCCCGCACCATGAGTTGATAAGACCGTTATCAAGATTTTCTTGATATATACACTATTAAAATTAGGCCCTGCGACACCTTTATAATCTGTCGTTTCAGGAGCTTGAGGAATGACAAAACTTCCAAGCTCCGTCCAGTGTATGCCGTCCAGTGAATAGTCTACAATGATATCCTTGATACCTCTACTACTCTCCCCTATTCGATTTGAATTCCAGATATGAGAAGAATCTATATAGTGATTAGCACTAAATTCATATAATACCCAATGGCTTACAGGCCTGTTGGGATTGGGATTTATCTGTTTAGTACATGACGTCCAACTACGTGCCCATTGATTGCCATTATCACTACATTGTGCAAAGCTACCGTGGGCTGCTAAGACAAGTAAAATAAACAATATAAGTGCTCTCATGACATGAATATTAAGATATTGGCAAAAAACCCAAGGGCCCTGACGATGAAATTGGCGTCCAAAACCGACCTATATTAGGTAATATCTGATCTAAATCACTACTCGAGGCGCCCATCCAAAGTGCTAATTCTGCAAATAACTCATCACATGAGATGGTCGGCAGAATCCTTCCATTGCCAGTGTCGAGCGGATTATTGAGATATAATTCCGGAAAACTTCCATAAATCTTCTGCCCACTCACGGCGCCGCCAATGACGAGGGAATTGCCACCCCATGCGTGATCGGATCCATCACCATTAGATACTAACTTACGTGCAAAATCTGACGCCGTAAAAATGACCACATCGTTTTGCACTCCCAATTCTATTAGTGAATTGTAGAATGCACCTATCGCATTGTCCAATGTGCTCATGAGATCACCATGATCTTCAATGTGATTGTCATGATTGTCATATCCGCCGTGTTGAACAAAGAATGTTTGATTAGACATACCGAGAGGTCCACGAGCCGCAATGACTTCTGCAACACTCTTTAGTTTTTGAGATAGCACATCATCAGTGAAGCTGGTACTAAACGGTGTACCTTGTGCTAATGCGGCGCCAAATTCAATAGCACTATTCTTACTATTGCTTATCGTGCCGGCATATGCCTTCTCAAATATATTCTGATAACTCGCCTCCAAAAGACTGTCTAATGTCTGTCGCTTTAGTGTATTATAAAAGTTTGTACTATTCGAACCACTTATCGAGACCGCACCGAATCCAGCTTGAATCGCATATCCGGAGATGATATTCCCTCTCTGAAAGGTATTGATACCATCAAGGGAGATATTCATCGAGATATTCTCATTGGAGTTATTAGTGTAGAGAATATCTGCCAGACGCCCCCCCCAACCTACGGTGCCTCGTTCTTGAGGTATGGAGGTCTGCCAATGCAATATCTGGTCAGCATGTGAATACAAGCCCAAAGGCGCCTTTTTGAATCCATTATTGAATTCTGACAATGTCGTGGGCTCTACCAATGCACCGATATTAGCGATAAATGCTGCATCGCCCGCGTTAAATAGTTGTTGAACATTGACAAGATTGGGATGGATTCCGAATAATTTTCCGCCTACATTTGTCGGATGGATATCCCTCAATGTACCGCTAGCTATGGCAAGATTAGTACGGACATTGGCATATTGTTGATAGGCCATTGGATCCTTGGGCACCAGCAAATTATAGCTATCATTACCACCTGAAAGCATTAGACAGACAATAGCTTTGTAATTAGATGTAACAGGAGGAAATAACGGTCTATTAGCGGCAGCGGCAGCATTAATCAATCCAAGATTCGTAATACCTGACAACAAAGAGGTAGCACCTACAGAGGCGCAGCCCACTCCTATTTGTTTCAAGAACCTTCTTCTATTATGTTGAGATGCCATGAGTTTCTTATTTTTGAATGATGTAGTCCGGTGATGCCATTACAAAGTAGATAGCGTCATTCAGCGCATTCCTCGAGGTGTAGGACGAAATAGTTGATTGGTATTGATTGATTGTATAACTGATTATATCCATGGTCTGTTGAGATAATTGACCTCGACAAAGGATCAGATTTAATCTGTTTAAAAGGGCTTGGATCCCTTGAGTTTGATAGATTAGTAGTTCATCGTCAAAATCTAATATGGGCACATCGGCAGTGTTGGCTTGCAAAATGCCTATATCTGGATGAATACTTGTAAAATTGTGAAAAGGATGGCGTTTTAAAGATGATTCTAAAATATTCAAATAGTTGATGCTGGAAATTGCATGAAAAATTTGAAATTCAGGAGACACAAGATCTGCAGGTTCTACAAAATTGCTTTCGGCAAAAAAAGGAGAAAAAAAGTTAAAAACAGAAGGGGCATTCAAGAAAGACTGTTCCAATTGATCTTGAAAAACATTAATGTCTCTGAAATAGTATTTACCAGAAGGCGTCTTAAGGTCAAATGCCAGGAATAGGTTGATAAAGCGTTCTAAAGGCTGAATTAATTTACCATTGTTAGTATCCCCTATCCACTCGCAGTTTATAGCCTCGGGATCGGTCAATAAAGCTTTGATTATCGCTGCCATATCGCCACGCACCCCAGCACCATTGTCTTCAAATACCAGCGATATACGTTGTACATATGCTGGGGAAGGGTTTGATTTGACCATATGTTGTATTAATCTTTTGGCTATAAAAGGCGCTGTATTAGGATGATGAAACAGCATATCCAATACATCACTTATATCCTTCACCCCCGATTGGCCCGCTGGCAACGTGTCTCCTGTGACCAGGATTTTGATACCACTATCATGAAACTCATTATACATAATCATGGGGACGGTATAATCAAATTGATTAAAGGGTGCATTAAATATGAGGGATCTATTCTGTTGATAAAACACACTCTGAGGATCATATGCTCCACCTGATAGCCCTGTAAAGACCTTAGCTAATTCTTCGACATCTTTTATGTCATAGGTAGGTGTGGCATTGCCGTGAGCATCTAATTTTAGAGTGCCGTCCATATTCAATTCAAACAAACCTATCGTAAAAAGCTGCATGATCTCTCTGGCAAAATTTTCATCTGGAAAAACACCTGCAGTGATGTCGGCCTTTTTATTTTTTAAGTGACTTAGATAGACACCCATGATAGGATGTAGTGTAACTTCTTCCAGTAAATCTCTAAAATTGCCAAAAGCCCCTTGATACAACACATCATAATAGTCACTAATACCAAATCCTCGGTTAAGAATAAAACTGGCCGTCCTGGTAATAACAAAAATTTGGCTCAGGGCAAAAGCTACTCGCTGACGTAATACATCTGGCTTAGTAAATAAATGTTCATAAAAGGCGAAGCCCATATACTCCTGAAAAGGTATAGAGTCTGCGACGATAAGATTGGGTACAACACTTTGTTCAGAAACAATGTGATCATAGATAGCTCTATAGGTTTCGAGATATGAATAAGGCGGGACAGACATCTGTTCGTCGATCCATGGTTTAACACCAATTTGGTTGACATATTTGATCATCTCATAGTTTGCACCTAGTGTGGCATTGCTCAAAAAACGCGCAGCTCCAACTGTGTCTAGCAGAAGGATACTGCCATCTATGCTATGAAATGCAGAATCCGAAAGATGATCATTGCTCGAGCTAACTTTAACTCCAACAGTATGTCCATTCCCAAAATAATCTTGATAAATCTGTGCGCCTAACTCAGTTGTGATACAACATGCGACTATGAGTAGATAGCTAATAAATGATCTAAATGAAGCCGACATCAGAAAGATTTTATGTCAAACAAATTCAAAATTCATGACCTTATAGACTTTGACCATATTCCTATAAGTAATAATGGATACCATTTGTACTCATAAAAACAGAAATAAATATCATTTATTTTTTCACCCTTATCATTTTGACTTTACTACCTAAGAATTGGATAACACATAAGCGCAAGAATATATGATCAAAAGTTGCATCATACTTCCATGTCCGTAAGTCATTAATTTTCTTCAAGTGATTATCGCATTGATCTTATGCTAAATGATCAATACATTTAAACAAGTTAATAGGATCTATGTCATGGTAGTTGCTGTGTGAATATGCATAAAGGTTAGACTCGATGGGACATAAGAGATTTTCGAAATTGATGCGTTAAGGATTCGTAGAAGGTTATGCCTGCATTGAAGGCACTTATAGACAACACTAAATGCATTTTTAGAACATATTGTATTCCACCTGTGTCAAGGACAATCCTTGCGGAGGGGCACTGAGGATAGACTTGATAGGCAACTGTGCCTCAATGGCACTTGTGATTTCTTCAAGTGTGGTTTTCCCTCGACCTACATTGATCATACAACCGACAATTAACCGCACCATACCACGCAAAAAGCGATTTGATCGGATGGTAAAAACATGCTGATCATCTATGATTTGCCATTCTGCAAGGGATATATTACAACGATAGTGACTGACATCCGAATGGGATTTGCAAAGAGATCGAAATTCTTGAGTGTTCAGCAGATACGCTGCTAGCCTGTTCATTGCCGATGAATTGTAGCTATCAAAATCTCTTATATAGGTCGAAAAAGCCTTCTTGAATGGATCCTTTTCGGTGTGAATCCTATATTCATACGTTCTGCTTATAGCACTATAACGGGCATGAAGCTCATCCGAGACCTGAAAGATTCTTTGACAAGAAATTTCGTCCGGCAATAACCTATTCAACTTATAACAGAGTTGATCTGTCGTATAGTGTAAGTCAGTCGCAAGATCAAAGTGAAAAAAAAATTGTGTAGCATGTACGCCGGCATCTGTCCTTCCACAGCCTATGATGGGCCAATTATTGGATGAAAAAAGTCTACCCAATTCGAATTCTATGACTTCCTGAACGCTAAGGCTGAAAGGTTGTCGTTGCCATCCGTGAAAAGTGCCACCGTCAAACCTTATTTCTGCAAAGTATCGCAATTTTATTCGAGTATTTAGCCTCGTTGATAGGCTTTATGCCACCTTAAGTTTAATAAGTTTAGACTTATTCAATTGTTCCATAACGTATTCCTTAGACACCACGAACTCCCGTATATCCTTGCTATCGGGCAACGTAAACATGGCATCCATCAATACCTCTTCGCACAAAGATCTAAGACCTCTCGCCCCTAATCCCAACTCCAAGGCTTGCTCGGATAAATACACCAATGCATCTTCTGCTATAACCAAATTTATTCCTTCTAAGTCAAACAGCTTTTTGTATTGTTTAACGAGTGCATTCTTGGGTTTGGTCAGAATTTGATATAGAATATCCTTGTCCAAGGGCTCCAAGTAAGCTAGTACGGGTAACCGTCCGATTAATTCAGGAATCAAGCCGAATCGCTTAATATCTTGATGCGTGATATGACTTAACATCGGCTTATCCTTTAACGCCTGATAATCTTCATTTTTGTTAAAGCCAATCACATTTTTGTTCATTCGTTTGGCGATGATCTTTTCGATGCCATCAAATGCCCCACCACATATGAATAGAATGTTAGAAGTATTGACGGTAATCAATTTTTGCTCGGGGTGCTTGCGTCCCCCTTGAGGTGGCACGTTCACTTCTGTTCCTTCTAGCATTTTTAGGAGTGCCTGCTGTACTCCTTCGCCAGATACATCTCTAGTAATTGAAGGATTATCGTTTTTGCGGGCTATCTTATCTATCTCATCTATGTAGACAATCCCCTTTTCTGCTGCCTCAACATTAAAATCACACACTTGTAGTAACCGACTTAGCATACTCTCCACATCCTCGCCTACATATCCCGCCTCTGTAAAAACAGTCGCATCTACTATAGCAAAAGGAACATCAAGAAACTTAGCAATGGTTTTTGCCAAGAGGGTTTTTCCGGTGCCTGTTTCGCCCACAAAAATAATGTTCGACTTTTCTAATTCTACATCATCTAATGACCTCTTATAATTTAAACGCTTGTAATGATTATAGACAGCAACACTCAGATACCGCTTCGCCTCATCTTGTCCAATGATGTAATCATCAAGGTAAGACTTGATTTTTAATGGTGTAACATTTTCAGGCAAAGTAAAGTCAAAAGAGTCTGTCGACATCTGAGCTTTAAGCTCGCGATTAACAATCTCATAAGCTTGCTCAACACAGCTCTCACAGATATGACCTTCAGGACCCGCTATTAGTAATAGGGCTTCAGATTTGCTCTTACCACAAAAGGAACATCTAGACGTATTTTTGGCCATAAGGAAAAGATTTGCGTTTATGAAGTGGTGGTAGCATTTCGATTGCGTTGCAAAACTTCATCCACAAGTCCGTAAGCTTTAGCATCGTCAGAAGACATCCAATAATCGCGATCGCAGTCCTTTTCGATTTGCTTAATCGTTTTGCCTGTGTGGTTGGCCATGATTTGATACAACTCTTGCTTCATCGTTTTGATGAGGTTGTAAGAAATTTCCATATCTGAAAACTGACCTTGCATACCCCCAGAAGGCTGGTGAATCATTACTCGGCTATGGGGGAGACAACTTCTCTTACCTTTCTTGCCAGCACATAGTAGTACTGCCCCCATAGAGGCAGCTAAGCTGGTGCAGATAGTATTGACATCAGGAGTCACATATTGCATCGTATCATACATTCCTAGGCCAGCTATAACACTACCGCCAGGGCTGTTGATAAACATTTGAATATCCATTTTGGCATCTGTTGACTCCAAAAATAGTAATTGAGCTACAACAACATTGCCGACATAATCATTGACCGGCACGCCTAAGAAAATGACTCTGTCCATCATCAATCGAGAAAAGACGTCCATCCCTACTACATTTAGCTGTCTTTCTTCAATTACTTGAGGCGTGAACCCTTCGATATTTGGGATCATATTCTCCATATATTTCTCTAGGTGCATAGATGCCATACCTAGATGTTTGGTAGCATATTTTTTAAATTCGTCCTTAGGGATCATATTTCTTCTTATTTATTTCTGAGCAATCTATTGGTAACGTAAAAAATTAGGCATTGTTTTGATTGATTTCTTCGACCATTTTCTCAAATGCCTCTTTTGAAATCTCCTTACGCTCGATGTTAATTTTAGCAACGATGGCATCCATTACACGTTCAGAGCGTATTTCGTCATAGGCCTTCTCCACGTCATCTTGCTTGGACATCATTTTTTCAACGATGTCATCGATATTGATATCCCCCAGCGAACTGTAGCCCCACTGTCGTAGTTGAGCCATGAACTGAAATTTCATATGTTGTCTTATCTCTTGATCAGAGATTTGAATGTTCTCTTGTTCTGTTAGTTTGTTTTTGATTACCGTCCATCTAAGATTCTTTTCCATAGCGGGATAATCCCTTTCTATTTCTTCTTCGACTGCTTCTTTGTTGTTAAAGAGAATCCAACGCTTCAAGAAATCCTTAGGAAAATCCATTTCATTCTTTTCTACGAGGGTTGTAAGGATATTGCGACGAGCAAGCTGATCCGTTTGTTTATCAAAATACGATTGAAGGTGTTCTCTCAGGTGTTTTCGTGCCTTAGCTTCATCAACAATTTCTTCATTACCAAAGGCCTTCTTAAAGAATTCCTCGTTGAGCTGGGCTGGCTCAAGTCTAGTAACGGAGGTTATTTCAGCGTCAAAAACAGGAGTCACATCGTCAGGCGCATCTTGCAAGAAGTACTTTCGGGCATAGTCTTCAGTCGCATTTTCTTCTAGCTCGTATACGTTGATTTCTAGTTTGTCACCCTTTCTTTTTCCCAACATTGCTTCTTGATATTGAGAAGTTAGGCGCTCTACCAAGACGGTAATCGTCCCGGTATGGCATTGTTCGGCATCAACGGGCTCTTTCTCTTGGATCGTGAGCTTTACCAAATCCATTTTTTCTATTGGCTCAACTACTTCGTTTTGCTGCCCAAGTTTACGTTGTATATGCGTAAATTCTTCATCGACCAATGATTCCTCGACTTTTACAGTAAACCCTTCATATGTATCGCTGGCATCAATACCTTTTAGAGTGACTTCCGGCACCATGCCTAGATCAAAACTGAACGTCATATCTTCATGATGATCGAGGTTGATATCTGGCGCATTATCATCAACGGGCATCGGACTGCCAAGGATGTCTATTTTATTATCGATGATATAATCAGATACGGCATTCTGAATTTTTTTGTCGATTAGTTCGGCCATTATGCCCTTGCCATAAAACTTTTTGATGACTGACAAGGGTGCCTTGCCCTTTCTAAACCCTTTAAGGTGGGCGGAATCTTTATGCTTTTTTAGTTGCTTTGCCAATTCGTTTTGATAATCATCAGCCTCTATCGTAATACTTAACCTAGATGACAACCGTCCGATGTCGATCATTTCTGTCTTCATAAAAACTTTTTTATTGGAAAAGAAGAGAATTAGTTCGAGGAGTGCGGGTGGAGGGACTCGAACCCCCAAGCCGTGAAGCACTAGATCCTAAGTCTAGCGTGTCTACCAATTTCACCACACCCGCGGCACTCATTGCGGGCGCAAAGATAAAATTATTAGTATATCAACGTTTACAATGTATTATCTTTTTTTTGATCACTATTGAAAGTCAGGCTCTATTGGTGTTAAGTTAAGGCAGTAGATCAGAAAGTTCTGAAACTCGCAGTAAAAAAAGTCAGTTCTGAACGAAGCAAATTATGAACAAATGCCGTAACTTAGACTTAATCTAATTCTATATTAGTCTTATGCCGCATACAATAGAAGCTATAGACACCGATGAACGTGTCGAAATAGAGAAAGTATTTGACAACCTCATGTTGAGCCTTGCCCCAAAATTGCAAGGAGATGACAGCGAAAAGATCCGTAAAGCTTTTGAATTGGCTACTGATGCGCACCAATTTCAACGTCGAAAATCGGGCGAACCGTACATTTATCATCCACTCGAAGTGGCACGGATATGCTACGAAGAAATTGGTCTAGGCCCTACAGCTATAATTTGCGCTCTTTTACACGATGTTGTCGAAGATACACCTATCACCCTAGCAATTATCCATGATCAATTTGGCCCTAAGGTGGCGCGCATTGTTGATGGGCTTACTAAATTGGATGGTCTCTATCACCGCGGGACCGAGAATGCCGAAAATCTGAAGAAGGTATTAAGTGCTATGGTCGAAGATGTACGCGTCGTATTGATCAAAATGGCCGATAGAATACATAATCTGCGTACAATAGGGTCTATGCCGTCGCATAAACAACTAAAAATCGCAACTGAGACAATGTACATATACGCACCGTTAGCTCATCGGTTGGGTTTGTACAATATTAAGACGGAGTTTGAAGATACTTGTATGAAGATTACCGATGCTGAAAAGTATCGCGAGATCACTGTCAAAATTGCTGATTCAGAAGAAGAGAGGGTTAAATACATCAACCGTTTTATGTCGCCAATCTTACTAAAGCTCGATGAATTCAAGATTCCTTCTAGAATTCAAGGTAGACCTAAGGCAATTTCTTCCATTTATAACAAGATTCAACATAAGAATGTCGATTTTGAAGAGATCTATGACTTGTTTGCCGTGCGAATCATTATCGACGTGCCTTTCAACCAAGAAAAGGCCATATGTTGGCAGATCTATTCTATGATTACAGATTATTATACCCCCATACCAGAGCGACTAAAAGACTATGTTACTACTCCAAAGAGTAATGGCTATGAGTCGCTCCACATGACGGTTATTGGGCCAGACGGCAAGTTTGTAGAAGTTCAGATAAGATCAGAGCGCATGGATGAAATTGCTGAAAAAGGCTTTGCCGCTCATTGGAAATACAAAGGAGTGAAGAGTGGAGAAAATGTCTATGACAAGTGGCTGGGCAATATCCGGACGATTTTAGAGCAAAACGACGAAAATGCTCTTGACTTTTTGCATGACTTTAAAAGTAATTTGTTTCAAGAAGAGGTATATGTATTTACCCCAAAAGGGGACATGCGTGTATTGCCTAAAGGAGCCACTGCGCTCGATTTTGCTTTTGACATCCACTCTGATGTGGGCGCCTCAGCCATGTCAATCAAGGTTAATAATCGCCTTGTACCGATGGGACATGTCTTGCACAACGGCGACCAAGTAAGTGTCAATACTGCAAAGAATCAGAGCCCTAAAGAAGATTGGCTAAAACTCGTAATCACCGGCAAAGCTCGTTCGAAAATCCGCTCTGCACTGAATGAAGAGCGTAAAAAATTAGCTGAATTAGGCAAAGAAATACTGACACGCAAGTTGAGGAATCTAAAAGTTGAATTTGAGCAAAGTGTTGATGCTCTCGTAACGTTTTATAACCTTAAGACTCGACAAGATCTGTATCTAGGCCTTGCCGACGAGCGGATAAAATCCTCCGACTTCGTTAAACATTTTTCGGTCGAAAACAGTGAGCTTAAGCCTCGGCAAATGCCTGAAGTGAAAACAACTGTGCGAAAAAATGTAGTGGATTCCTCCGAATTTGTTGGTGGAAATGCGTATATCCGCATCAATAATGAGCCCGCAAATAATTATAAATACGAGCTTTCGCAATGCTGCAACCCTGTACCTGGTGACGAAATATTTGCCTTCGTCTCCTCTTCGAGCGGACTTAGAATTCATCGACGAAACTGCAAAAATGCCTCTAACCTCTATTCCAATTATGGGTACAGGATTATGAGTGCAGACTGGACCTCAAATAATGAGCGCGATTATGTTGTGGAGATTATGATTACTGGAGTAGATTCGGGTATTGGAGTGATTCAATTACTAACTAATGAGTTGTCAACGAACTTAAACATAAATATTCGGTCTTTTTCTATTCAAAGTAACGAGGGTATTTATGAAGGTCGATTGCGCATAGTAGTAAAAGACAAGAATCAACTTGCCAATGTCATGAAAAAACTAAAGAGTCTTGAAAACATTTCAACCGTAGAACGAATCTCTTTATGATATGAATACTGCCCTTTCGATAGAACAATTGACCCAAAAATATCAACTGGCCAAGGAGCGTTTTGACGATTTCTTGTATATCAATAAAAATAGAAGGACTCCAGAACGCTATGCTATACTAGAGGAAATTTATGTACATCAACATCATTTTGATGCGGAGTCGCTGTATATTCGAATGAAGCAAAATGCCTATCGAGTTAGTCGAGCGACTATATATAACACCCTTGATATTTTGGTAGAATCTGGATTAATCAAGAAGCACCATTTTGGAGAAAACAAAACGCTCTTTGAACGAAGCTATGGATTCGAAGATCATCATCACATTATTTGCACCAACTGCGGAAAAATTTTGGAGTTTCAAGACCCAATCATCAACTATAGAGTTGATGCGCTAAACGACTCATTAGATGTATCGCCAATGGCCTACTCCTTAAATGTCTACGGAATGTGCAAGAATTGCAGCAATTGATTGCAAACTAGCTACTTTTGTATCATTTAACTATAACAAGCTTATGGCCGTTGATGTATTAATTGGTCTCCAATGGGGCGACGAGGGGAAAGGCAAAATTGTAGATTATTTGGCAACTCGCTACGATATCATCTGTCGATATCAAGGTGGCCCAAATGCCGGACACACTATATATCTAGGAGATAAGAAATTTGTCTTACATACTATTCCTTCAGGCATATTTCGGCCAGCCACAACGAATGTTATTGGCAATGGTGTGGTTATCGACCCTATAACGCTGCGTAAGGAAATACTCGGATTAAAAGAGCTTGGTATTGATGCGTCCAAAAATCTGTTCATTGCCCAGAAAGCTCATCTCATCCTGCCTTCACACCGATACTTAGATGCTGCCTCAGAAGCGGCTAAGGGAGCGAACAAAATAGGCTCCACGCTACGAGGCATTGGGCCAACCTATATGGATAAGACAGGACGTAATGGTCTTCGATTTGGGGACATAATGTTACCAGATTTCAAGCAGAAATACGAATCGCTCAAGGGAAAACATTTACAATTAGCTCAGATATATGGCGATATAGATTTTGCTTGGAATGAAGAAGAGTGGTTTGACAGTATTGAGTTTCTTAAACAATTTAAATCAATTTCTTGCGAGTATTATTTGAATAATGCGCTAAAAGAAGGAAAGCAGATACTCGCTGAAGGCGCCCAGGGAGTGATGTTAGATGTTGATTTTGGTACATACCCATATGTGACCTCTAGCAATACAATCACTGCGGGTGTATGTACTGGATTAGGGGTAGCACCGTCAACCATCCGAAATGTCATTGGCATTACAAAAGCATATTGCACTCGCGTCGGTGGTGGGCCATTCCCCTCTGAATTGTTTGACGAAGATGGAAAAAAACTTCAAGCCGAAGGAAACGAATTTGGAGCCACTACCGGTAGGGCACGTCGATGTGGCTGGATCGATCTGGTACAACTAAAGTATAGTATCATGATTAATGGTGTGACGCATATCGCACTTACAAAGTCTGATGTTTTGGATAATTTTGAACAAATTAAAGTGGCACATCAGTACAAAATAGACGGTCATCGTTCGGATGAATTACCGTATGACTTGTGCCAAGAAAACTATACCGTCGAGCTAAAGGCCTTCTCGGGTTGGAATACATCAACGATTCATTTAAGTGGACAGTCTGCTGAATTACCCTTAGCCTTTGATCAGTTTGTCCAATATTTAGAAGTAGAACTGTCGACTCCCATTAAGTGGATATCAGTAGGGCCTGGACGTGAGCAGATTATTTTGCGTTAAACATTATCAAATTCTTAGTTAAAGGATTGATGAAACTAGAACAAACTAGAGATGATCTAAGTGTCTAAGATCGTTTTCAAGTTCAAGGATAAAATCCCCTTTACTCCATTTGGCCACAAATAGTCCTGTATTACTATGATCGTAGCTCTCCATTTCGCGTAGATGTTGTCCTTTCATTAGGCAAAGAAGGCATCGTAAAGTGCGTCCGTGCGTACAAATCAAAACTTGTTTGTAAGGTAAAGTAACTAGGTAGGTCAAAAATTGAGCACTGCGCTGCGCCAATTGTCTTGCCGACTCGGCTTGAGGCAGACTATGGTCAAGGTCATCATTCGACCACGCTTCGACCATTCTTTGATATCGTTCTCTTAATTCGAGGCTGCCAGATTGCCCCTCATGAATGCCCCAAGATATTTCGTTGATTAAGGCCGTTCGCTCGTGTGCGAGCTGTCGTTGAGCAACAAAAGGTAGTATTGTCTGATAACTACGTTGCAATTGTGAGCAAATAATATGATCAAACCCCACATGTTGATAATAGAGATAAAAGGCTTCTGCTTGTTTGATTCCTGTGTCATTTAAGCTACTATCCACCCCGCTCCCTTGGATTATCCCCTTTTTATTGTATTCTGTTTCACCATGACGGATGAAATAATACGTCTTCATTTCTTCTTGAAGTGTCATATACGGCAAAAATAATCTTATCTTCCAAGAACTGCTAGTGGATAATCTATTAGAAAGAATGATGCCCAATATAAACGAGCTCTTGCATTGAGCTTAGACGGGAGAGTAGTACATTTAATCCTCACAAGCCACATTCAGATGCTCTCTGTCTTGATACCGGTGTATAACCAAGACGTACGATTATTAGTCACCGATGTACATTTTCAGTGCACATTGGCTAATATATCTTTCGAAATAATCCTCTTGGAAGATGGCTCTACTGACACTACCGTGCATCTCAATCGTCAAGTTGAACGATTGACTTTCGTAAGACATATCATTAGAACCGAAAATCTTGGCAGATCTGTGACGCGAAACGAATTATTGAGGGAGGCCACAAGAGCATTTGTGCTTTTCATCGATGGTGACTCGAGCATTGAGCAACCACAATATATTGCTACATATGTTAAGCTGATGAATGAAAATACGACGCATTCTATGTTTTATGGAGGTCGTAACTATTCTAAATACGCGGATTCACCTGATTATTATCTTCATTGGTCAGAAGGTAGTCGTAAAGAGGCACTTACCGCTGAACAACGAAATGCACATCCCTCGACTTTTTTTCATAGCAATAATTATATGTGCAGCCGCAGCTTGCATATCGAACAAACTTTTGATGAATCGCTGAGCGAATATGGATATGAAGATTTGATTTTAGCGCATTGTATGACACGTGCTGGTGTAGGGATTGTACATATTGATAATCCCGTCAAGCATGTGAGCCTAAAAACAAACGTCAGCTATCTTCATGACCTCCAAAAAGCCATGGCTAACTTGATAAAGATAAAGGCTCGATATCCCCATCTACAGACGCGCCTTATCCAAACTTACTCCACCTTACATAAATATAAGCTTACCGGACTATGGGTTTTACTGTTTACACCCGTTGCCAAAGCAATGAATAGGGATGTCATTTTTCACCGAATTGCCGCGAAGTTGGTTGATATGTACAAATTATATTATTTTGCATTATTAAGTAAATGAAGAATAAATGATGGAAATTGAAGAAACGAATACTATTAATTTCAAATAATAGAAATAAAATAAAATTATCTTGTTTTAATCCAAAAAAAGTATTTTCTTGCCTCCGCAAGTAAAAACTTGACTTCAACATACCTTTTTCATGATGACGACACCCGATCGATTTTATTGGTTGGGTGTTTTTTTTTAATTTATCCCATAGAAATACTCTATTCAATATAGACGTCTGAATACGCAGGCACTTCTTTTTGTAGTGGTTTACAAAAAGAAGTATAAAAAGCCGAAGACAATGCCCCACAAAAGCAACATACCCCTAATATCTACTTTCAAAAATCAAGAAGCCTTATATAGAGATATTAACACGATGTAGCTCGGCCTAAAAGCCAAACCAACTAAGAAGATACACATTTACTTGGCCGTCTTACTACTTTATGGGCAATAAAATATCAAACCACTGAATAAACAAGCCCACTAAAATGCCAAGACCTACCTTATAGCTCATTGGCCAACTTGCATTTGATACAAACAGAAAGTCAAAATAGATTTTGGATAATCTTCCTTTTTAAGACCTTACTATTTTATGTTCTGACTTAGTACGAACGAAAGACGAGGCTCGCCTCACTAATTTTCCCTTGGTAGAAATGCACAATAAAGACTAAATCCAACCTTATGACAGACCGTCTTAAAGGGAAGACAACTTAATAGTACCTAATGTATCGCCCTTTCGAATTGTACAGGTTTTCGTACGAATCTTACCATGAACTAAATCATTTTTGCCCTGATCAAGGATCGTTTTCATTTTTAAATGATCCATCACTAAGTCGTTGCCAATTAGATCAAGCTCTTTTTGACTCATAAAATAGAAATTCAAAGTATGGTCAGTGGCGGCCGTCACATCTTCCAATCCGAGATCTTCGACGTTTGCTATTCCCGTACCAGTGTAGTATATGGCTAATACCCTAAGTAGCAGGTCAAAAAACCCACCTTTTTGGCTCCAAGTTACAGTGCCAAAATTTTCGTTATCATGGACGATAATATCTATGGTCTTCGCCCCTCTCTCTACGGCATAAGCTATTGGGATAAAGACTCGTAAACCACCATCAACCCAAACTTCGCCTTCTTTGTACAAATTGGACATAAAAACAGGTGTATTGGCACTAGCCCAGATCCAGTCAATCATATCATCGTAAGAATAATCCTGGGTGGATTTAAAGCCAGGCCTACTTGTTGTTAGGCTCGTAACAGCAGCAGTAAATTCAAGGCCTTCTTCTTTAATTTTTAGAAAATCATCAAAGGTAAAATCTTCCATAATTCTGCGACGCAAATTGAAGGTCTCGCCTACGGTATCCTTGCCTGTGAGTAGCCTCCATAAAAAAAGAAGTGGTCGAATATTTCCCTTTTTTGTAAATGGATTGACATTAAAAATATCCTTTTGGGTAATCTCTGTGTATTGTTTTCGCAGATCGTTAAACTTATTGAGTAATACAGACGGCCCCATCAAGCTACCCGTACTAGTGCCTACAACAAGCTGGTATTTGTGCTCCAATTGCTGACATAGAGCTTCGGCAACTCCAACGCCCCATGCACCCCGTGCACCGCCCCCGGATATAACTAGGGCGCGCTCCGGACTTGGCAATAGTTCACTATCTGAAATATCCATTCTCCTCTTCCAGTAATCTGAGAGGAACACATTGTGGGGATCTTGTTTTTTTCTTATCTCCATAAAGGCATCCCACATGGGATATTGGGATTTCAGATAACCCGCCCATTCCTTCTGGTCATAGTTTGGCAAAAACTTAGCCCAATGTAGCCTATATGGAATGCCATTATTACGGAATAATCGCCAAAACTGATCGTAAAAGCCTCCACAATCAGAGGGATCACCTTCGTTTGCTCGATACCAAAACAAATCTACACGAAGGACATTCCCGTGATCGGAATCATCCTCGGCATAAGCTGGGCTCAACCAAAATTTACTTTTCTTTCCAGCATATAGTTCTGTCATGCTAAACCCAGTGGCGCTAAGTCCATTATCTTTAAAATAATCGCTCATTAAGGCCATCACTTGCTGGGTATACTCCAATGGAATCCATATTTCTGTGAATTCAATTCCCATCATAATGTCGCTGGCCTGATTATCCATTGGTAAACTTCGCCACATATAATCGTGAAACTGTACCTCCCGAAGGTCCTTTATCTTAGTTCTGGACTGCAACATTCCCAAAAGTTTAGGAAAGAGCTTTAGATAAAGTTTTCGAAATAAAGAAAAAGGTAGGACAATGAGTAGGATACTCAGTATCCACAAAACTGATACAAATAAACCGGTAAATAGGTAGGAAAGAAATGAGCCTAGCCTTTTACTCCATAACCAGTGGACATCCGTATATAAATTGGAAAAGGCGGAACCAGTTTTCGCCCAGATCGTAAAAAAGCCCCTATTTCCAGCAATTGTAAACAACAAGGCTGCACCGATTTCTTCTAGATATGTTGTGAACCGGTTTCGAGTGAATTCCTTATATGCGCGTGCAATACCGTTCTGAAATGTTTCGTGCAGAGGCACTTGTTCTGCAGTCCAAATAGCGAGCCTTTCAATACCTTCCTGAGGATACCATAATATCCTTGAATAATGATTTTGTTCAAAGAATGTTTGCAAACTCGGGTAATGTATAGTGCCGTGACCTGTTAAATCTACTGGACAAGGGCAATATTTGTGTTCAGCATTTCCTGGACTGCGAGAGTCAGTATCAAGGTATTGTGGAACAATAATTTCCTGGCCTCGAATATTGAAGTTCTCGCTAAATTGAATCCTTACTTTGGTTATGATCCCTAAGAGTCCCAAAGAAACACCTGCGGCTCGAAATAAGTCTTCGTTCTCGGATTCGACAATCCATTTAGCATCACCAGTTCCATCCATTATTCTAAAAGCCAGAAAATTGGCCTCTAGGCTAGATTTTAAGCTTCCTCCTGCACTACCTGTGCTCAAAAATCCACCAATTGTTTGATGAGTAATCCCACCTAAGTCACTCAATGTCCATCCCTTGTCTGCAGCTTGAAGAAGAAGACTGTTGTTTAAATTGGATTCGTCGCTAGGATCATATGGATCAACTCCTATATGTATTCCCGCTTCAACTTCAGCAACACCTTTTTCCTCATCAATCCAAGTAAACTTGTTCATTCTATCCATCATAATATTGATGTTCCCACCACCAGGTGCCTGTTGTATGGTAGTACTGTTCGGCTGAAATCCCTGATCTGAGTAAATGGCCCATGCGACCGAATGAGTGGCTCCCCTCACCCTTACCTTAAGTTTATTGTTAACCGCGTATTTGATGAGATTTGAAATGTCAGCTTCGCTATTAGGGTGATAAAAACCATCCTCCCCGAGTTCGGGAAGATTGTTGCCTTGAACTGGCAATCCTCTCCACAGGAACACTGATGGCAACATATTATACAATAAATAGATGCCCAGAAGGCTGAAGCTAAGCGAAGTAAGGGCTATAGTCAAAAGGATAAGCGTTTCATACATTGGAGCCAATCTGCGGATTCCTACTAAGGTGCTTCCTATTTCATAGGCAAAAAAGGCTAAATCAAGTGCGACCAGAAAGCTTACAAGATAGTATGTTCGGACACGGGTTTTGTATTCATATTTCTTCAATAAATACCATGCAATGAATGTGTTGAACAGAAGGACAGGCACTTCGAAAAAATGTACTACAAGAAGGCATTGAAATGTATCACCACCCATTACACAAAAGGACCATGGGTGCCCCAACCAACTAGGTAAATGGGCTGCAAGTATTCCCAAAATAGCACCGGCCAACAACATAAATGCATATGCATTAGCGAGTGATTGCAAATGATCAAAGCTTATCGAGGATTTATTTTTAATAGGCATTGCAATGTGTGTTGAGGTAAAGAATGGGCGGAACGACCAAGTTATCCAACCCTTCAATTAATGTGGATGGAGAGCGCGGGTTAATTTGTAGTTAGTTATTACACCTAGGGCTATACTTAGCAATAGAATTACTGCAATACCGCTCATAATCATCGTTTCCCAAAAAGGTGCTGCACGACGGATAGAGTCAAGTACCAAGGTTGTCTGAAAAGTCAGATAAACAATATTAACCACATTGGTCATTGTCAATAAAAGATTGACCTGAAGTGCATTTTCTCGTGCGTATTTTTTAAAATAATACCAGGCATAAAAGACACTAAATCCTATAATAGGAACACCCCATAAATAAAGAATAACCTGACAAGCGACTATGCTACCTCCTGCACGGCAGGTTGACCAGTGATACCCCAAAATATCAGGAACATACCCTAGCAATAATCCCGTAGCAATCGATCCTATTACAAAAAAGCCAAAAGACTTAAGAAACTTCTCGGCGCTAAGCCATTTTTTTGAATTGACAGCAGTTCTTTCCATGGTGGGCAGGTTGATACAAGGTAAATATAGTCGTGTTTATACAATAAATACGTAAATCACAATTTTATTTCGATTATTATACAATTTCCATAAAGGGATGACACGTCGCCTATTATATAGTAAACGTTGGATTGCTACACCAAGTTAAAATGAAGATACTTTCATAATTAAACTATCTCCGGACAGAGATTCTCGCCTATTCAAAAGTAACCAACGAGCTAAAATAGCTATTCGACCTTTCAAAATTTAAGTTCGGATTATACTGCATTTTTTATAGTATCAGTCCATAATGACGCAGATAGAGATAGCATATACTACCGGTAAATTACTTTACGCATTGGCTTCGCAATTTTATTGGCCGAGATGCTTTAAGGATCCAAAAAATCCGAATCAATCATAGTTCCCAGCAATTTGTGAAGAAATAATACACAGACACTGAAACTAGAGTTTGCAGGGCTAAAGGCTTCCTTTCATAAAGCCGAAGTTCAACTTTCTGCGCTGTCGTTCTCTTTATTGGACAATCCACTTGACCCTACTCACTATGAAGACGTAGCCCATCTTATTAAAAATACAGCGGACATCAGCATCGATGAACATGAAAACAGGAAACACAAAACTATCTTCTTAAGTTGAACTGCGATGTTTTATCCATACGCTTGCTATGGAGTTAGTCGTAATTCTCATATGACTGGTCGTAGCTATGCCTCAATTAGTCAAATGGCTTGTAACACCTGTACAATTGTCCTCGTTACTTTAGCGAATCTATGATTCAATAGCTGCATCAACCTTTTTATTTTACTGCTTTAAATCAATTAATTATGTTAATCAAATCCATGTTATTTAGCGCATTATTCAGCATCTCAGGCATGAACATCCAGGTATCAAATGAAATTACTAAAGACAAAGAGCCTCACAAGGAAATATCAGCAGCAATTTCGCAATTGATCAAAAACATTGAATTTATACAAGCTGATCTGCCCACATTTGAACGAATAAATGTGAAGTTCATGTTTAATGAGAAAAATGAAATCGTAGTACTGAGTACGGACAATCTACAATTTGACTACCAGTTAAAAAATGCATTGAATTATAAAAAAATTGAAGATCTCGACAAAGAGTCTTTCAAAGTTTATATTGTTCCGATTGTATTAAAACAATAATAATAGGGTGCATTCACTTGCAATCGCCATAATCCAACTAGGCTCTACAAGACGAACTATCACCAGTTCGTCTTTTTTTCTTGTACGATTAAAGCATCCGCATTTATAGGTTCAAAAAGATATCATATGACTAAAAAAACTCATATTTGCACAGTGCAAATCACACGACATGAACCTGAGATTTAGTCTAGCCCTTTTTTGTATCATTGTTTTAGCGGCGTGCCAATCAGAAAAAACTTCTGCGCCTAGCTTTACGGACGAAGATCGAGCAAAGAACCTCCTTCTACCGATACCTTCTACTATTCAATTTGGCAAAAAGACGCTCGACCTCAGCGAAGGATTGAAAACAGCGCAATCAGCATTAGTTCCAGGATTTTTATTCGATGATCTCTTGGGCACTGATGGTTCAATTCCACTCCAATTGAGTTGTACTAACACAACACCCAACCTATCCACCCCTCTAAACAGTGAATATTGGCTAAATATCAATGAAAAGGGTGTTGCGATAAAGGCAGGGGATTACGGATCTTTCATTCATGCCTTGCAGTCCTTGCGCCAAATACTTCGCCAGTATCCGATTACTGCTGTACCTTATCTCACTATTCACGATCGATCTCGATACGCCTGGCGTGGATTAATGATTGACGTAAGTCGTAGATGGATACCTATACAAAAAATTAAAGAGCAAGTTGACATTATGTCTTCATATAAGATGAATGTATTGCACTTACATCTATCTGACAATCAATCATTTAGAATTGAATCAAAGACATTTCCACGACTACATGAGCTCGCTAGTCGAGGCGAATATTATACACAAGATGATATTCGGCATTTGATCCAGTATGCGGGGGAGAGAGGCGTGGTTATCGTCCCTGAATTTAATATGCCTGGCCATGCTACAAGTTGGTTGCTAGCATATCCAGGGCTCGGCGCCAAAGACACCGTTTATACCTTGCGGGATTCGTATGGAGTATTTGCAGAAGCCTTAAACCCCCTGAATGATAAGGTGTATGAATTTTTGACGAGCTTTTTTACAGAAATGGCTTCTCTCTTTCCATCTACCCACATGCATGTGGGTGGCAACGAAGTATTGCCCGACGATTGGATTAGTAGTGAATCGATGAAAGCAACGATGCAGCGACTTAAGCTCACTACCGTTCAAGAACTACAGCTCGTCTTTAATTATAAGTTGGAGAGAATCCTTAGCTCTCTCGGGAAGACCATGATTGCCTGGGATGAGGCATTGCATCCACAGCTTGTCGATAAAGGAATCTTGATACAATCTTGGCGGGGATCAGATGTAACTATACAATCAGCAAGAATGGGCGTCCCCACCCTTCATTCGGCAGGGTGGTATCTGGATCAGAAATTAACCATAGGAGAATTGTACATGTCCGAACCGACCATCGACATAAATGCTATCAATATCGACATTGACTCAGATCAGTGGAGTTCTTATGCATTGCAGGTTGACTTTAGAGGTCAATTCATTCCTGCGCAGTTATTTGTTTTTGGCGCTAAAAACGCTCTTAGAGGAATAATGATGATGGCTGACAAAATTTCGGCATTTGAAAAAGCCAGTATAAAAGACAATATTCTCAGTTTTACCGTACAAAACAATTTCGGCTTGATGACCGCCTCTATGGATCTTGGCAATTCTGAGGCTATTACAGGGCAATTACAAATGGCAAATTTTTCGTTAGGTGTTAAAGGAAAAAAGGTTGGTGGTCATGATATGAATGAAGGCATAAAGCTACCTATCTTCAAAACGGCTATCGAACTTTCACCTGAGCAACTTCAAAACATTCAAGGAGGCGAAGCATGCCTCTGGACGGAATTAACGAACGAGCAAACCCTCAACAGCAGGATCTGGCCAGCGGCATTGGCTGTTGCAGAAAAATTATGGTCTCCAAAATCTCATACATCTGATTCATCAAATGATATCTATCGACGTATAATTAATGAAAATGATCACTTGCGCACTCTTGCTGCCAATCCCGGTTCATTTCAACAATCGTGGATTGAGGACTTCCAATTGCCTGCTCCTGAAACGGCATTATTACAAACTTATATAGCTCTACTTGAACCCTCAAAACATTATGAGCGACTGACAACGCAAATGGATATCACTATTCACACCCCCTTGAACAGCCTTTCAGATGCCGCACTACCCGAATCCTTTGAATCTTACCGATTTGGTCAGCTTGTCAAGCTTTACAACCAAGGTGAAATATCCACTGAATTATATTTGCAAATGAGCTTAACCCTAGAAACTTGGTCAAAACTTTATGGTCAATTGAAAGAGCTAGTCATCGAAACACCGAGTCTGAACAAGTCGGAAATACAGCTCATAGCGTTATCTGATTTGTCTAAAATGGCTATTGTTGTAATGAACAAAGGTAGCCTAGACGCGAAAGAATTGGCCTATTATGAACGACTTAAAAGTGCCGTTTCGAAACCAATTAACTCCGTTGTTCTTGCCCCTGTACCGCATCTAATAGCTTTAATCGAAATCCATCTCGCACAATTGTAAAAAGCTTGAAACCTTTCCTTGATTATAACAAGGTATGTCAAGCCACTATCGTCGTACCCCTGTACGCCCTCTCACTAATGTTTTGATCAATATACCCGAATTTATACGGTCTGTCAAGAGCATATTATTGAGTACTGCGATTTCTTCCATTTCTGCTTCAGGAATGTTATAACTACGTAAGGCATCTTTCAATGTCATTGATTGTGCGACTTGCTGAATCTTTATGCGATCCGGTTGTACATTTATCTTGCTAGGATCGGTTAATCTATCAAAATTGCCCATAGTATTTGCGAAAACACGATAGTATGTATTGAAGTCAGCATTAAGCGATAATCCATGAAACAAATAAATTAAGCCATCATATTGAATGAGATACGTTAAAATACGCAAATCTTCTTGCTGTTGTGCTTGTTGCTGTGGATCTTGCTTAATTCTAGACAACATAGCAATCGCTGGCAATCCGTTGACATTTGTAGAGGCAGATTCCAAGACTTCGAGTCCATATTCTTCTACGGCTGATTGTTGTGCAAGCCTTAAGTCCTTTTGATCTGACAAGGTCATTAGCATCATCGCCTTGCCATCAGGGGAAGCCATTTGAACCATTTGTGGCGTATTGACTACTTGCCAATTTGGGGGCACAGGAAAATGAAACTTTAGCTGCGGGTGAAAGAAGGTATTGTACTCCACGTAGCCTTGACGAGGATCTTCACCATAGATTAAGCCATCAATCATGCGTAAATAGCTATCTCTGTTGATCTTCAAATTAGTCACGCCAAGCTGCTGTTGATATGCCTTAGATAATTGATGCACTCTTTCAAATCGATTCTCGGGATTTGGGTGAGTCGACATAAATTCAGGTATTTGCTGACCACTTTTCGATTGAAGCCTAGCCAAAACACCAAAAAAATTGGCCATCTCATGCGCATCATAACCTATTTGTGTACTATAACTAACGCCCAATTCATCAGATTGACTCTCATCATCACGACCAAATTTCAAAAATAACATGCCTAATCCTTGTTCTGCGACTTCACCAAATTGCCTAAAATCTTCAGAGAATATCATTCCAGCAACGAACAAGCCGCCATACAACTGTTGCTTAGAAAGCTGAGCGGCAGAATGCCTAGCCGTAATATGTCCAATCTCATGACCCAAAACCCCGGCAAATTCTGCCTCGTTATTAAAATGTGCCAAAATTCCCCTTGTGAAATAAACGAAACCACCCGGCACAGCGAAGGCGTTGATAACAGGACTATCTAATATTCTAAACTGATAATTAATGTCAGGGCGATGCGATATTCTTCCCATTTCTTTTCCCTTCTCGTTAATAAATGCCTGTAAAGTGTTATCATCATACAAGCCAAAATTTGCAATAATACTTGGGTCGCTTTCGCGCCCCATGGCCAACTCCTGTTCTTCAGAAACCAACATTATCTGCTTTTTACCTGTTACTGGGTTTATGGCACATGATTGGATGACAAAAGCAGCAAGAAAGACAAGGGTTAAAGAGGATAGATGGAAGATAATCTTATTCATTTTAAAAGATTTTAAGCTAAACATATAAATATGACGGATTTTTGCACTAATGTGATGTTAAGAAGACTATAAAACTAGTCTATTAACGAATATTTTAAAAATAAAATAAGATTTAAATAAGTGAGCAAGAACGGTAGAGTATTAGTGGCAATGTCTGGCGGAATAGACTCCACCGTCACCGCTATGTTAATGCATGAAGAAGGGTATGAAGTGGTGGGTATCACCATGAAAACCTGGGACTATGCCACAAGCGGCGGGGCAAAAAAAGAGACGGGGTGCTGTAGTCTTGATAGTATCAATGATGCCCGTCAAGTGGCTGTAGATATGGGGTTTCATCATTTCATTGTCGATATACGAGAAGAGTTTGGTGATTATGTGATCGATGATTTTGTACATGAATACTTATCAGGACGCACACCTAACCCATGTGTTTTGTGCAATACGCATATTAAGTGGAGCGCCTTGCTGAAACGCGCAGATGCTATGGATTGTGCATTTATTGCCACCGGCCATTATGCTCAAATCAAACAAGATGCTGGCCGATTTTTTGTCAGTAAGGCCATTGACCAACGGAAAGATCAATCGTATGTCTTATGGGGATTGACCCAAGAATGTATGGCGCGCACTCAATTTCCGCTTGCACCCTACACAAAGGAAGAAATTCGGCAAATGGCTGCAGATCGCGGATATTTAGAATTGGCAAAAAAGGCAGAGAGTTATGAAATATGCTTTGTTCCTGACAATGACTATCGAGGTTTTTTGAAAAGACGACGTCCTGATATCGAGGAAACGTTAGCTGGAGGGCATTTTGTCAATAATGTTGGCGAGATCGTCGGCACCCACGAAGGGTATCCATTCTATACCATTGGCCAGCGAAAAGGACTGGGCAAAGCGTTTGGAACACCAAAATATGTCACCGATATTCGTCCCGACACCAATACGGTTGTTTTGGGCGATGTAGAAGATCTATTGAAAAATGGAATGATTGTGTACGATATTAATCTTCAAAAATACCATGCCTTGCCAGAGGGTATGGAGGCGAGAACGATGGTTCGATATAACGATCCAGGCACGCTTGCACAACTCTACAACCAAAAAAACGAAATTCGTGTAGAATTTTTAGCCAATGTCAAAGGGATCGCCCCCGGACAATCTGCTGTTTTCTACGAAGGCGACGATGTGATCGGCGGCGGCAGAATTAAAGGAGGAGTAGGGTGATCTCGTCAATTATAGTTATGATCAGGCGGTATTTGGGCGATTACACCATATACATCCCCTTTATGTCCTAAAATCGTTGCCCATAAATTCTTGTAATGCAATTGGAATGTATAGTTAGGATCCATCTCTACAGGTATCCAACTACCATAGACCATCTCATCTGAAAGCTGCCCGCTACTCCACCCGCTATAACCAACGAAAAACTTGATATTATGAGGTTTTATTACTTCTGATTGAATTAAAAATTTGAGCTTTTCATAATCGCCACTCCAATAAACACCTTTAGATACTTCTATGCTGTTGTCAAGTACATCACCGCGATCATGAATATAATGGAGTGTCTCATGCCCTACTGGCCCGCCATAAAACACAGGCGACTCTATTTCTGGAAAATCATCAATTAACTCATTGATTGTTTGACCTAGTGGCTTATTGAGGATAAATCCAATACTACCTTCATCAGTATGCTCTACCATCAAAATAACGGATCGCTTAAATCCATCCTCCATCATAAAAGGTTCGGCCAAAAGCAATACACCCTTAGCAATGTTCACTTTATTCAATTCTCCTCCCATACAACTACTTCTGCTTCACGGTAAATCTTTTTGACCATAGCCGCTAATATTTTTCCCTTTCCCCCTAATTCAATAAATTGATGAATACCTGCCATCTGCATATGCTGAATAGTGTGCATCCATAGTACAGAACTCGTCAATTGGGCGATAAGGTTGCGTTTTAAATCCTCCGATTGCCTGTATGCTCGTGCGTCTACATTTTGATAAACATCTAAAGTAGCATCTTTAAAAGGAACAGCCTCCACAGCATGTCTAAAAGTATCCAATGCGGGCTGCATTAAAGGAGAGTGAAACGCCCCTCCTACAGCTATCTCAATAGCGCGTTTTGCGCCCGCAGCTTTGCATAATTCCGCTACCGCCAAAACAGCATCGCGCTCGCCACTGATCACAACTTGACCAGGACAATTAAAATTCGCAGGGATCACGATGCCATCCACTTTGTCACAAATCTCTGAAATCACATCATCACTCTCCATGCCAAGAATAGCCGCCATTGTTCCAGGAATCTGATTGCAAGCTGCTTGCATTGCAGTCGAGCGCACCTTTACAAGTTGTAGCCCTTGCGAATAATCAATGACCCCCGCTGCCACTAATGCACTAATTTCTCCAAGCGAATGTCCAGCTGCAGCGGTGATATCCTCTAGTTGATCCTTATAATGATTTAGTACCATCATACTATGAACAAAGACTGCTGGCTGTGTGATCGAGGTTTCCGTCAATTTTTGCTCTGGGCCCTCAAACATAACAGCACCTAGATTAAAGCCAAGTGCATCGTTGGCCTCTTCAAGCAACTGTCGAGCTTTAGCAGACGAGTCGAAGAGAAGTTTACCCATACCGACAAACTGTGCCGCCTGACCGGCAAATAGCAATGCTTTACTCATAAAAGTCAATCATTTGTAAGAGCAAAAATGACTAAAAAAATCATTTTAACCGCTAAGTTTGACCATTAATGCAATGATGCATTGACCAAATGCAAAAATTCACTGCGCGTTTCTGCATTCTTAAACTCTCCTGTGAAGGCCGATGTTGTTGTGAAAGAATTTTGCTTTTGGACTCCACGCATCATCATACACATGTGTGCCGCCTCGATCACCACTGCAACCCCTAATGGCTTTAACGTCTCATGAATACACTTTAAGATCTGATCTGTCAAGCGTTCTTGAACCTGCAATCTTCGGGCGAATACATCGACCACACGCGGAATTTTGCTTAGTCCTACCACATATCCGTTGGGAATATAACCCACATGTACCTTACCAAAAAATGGCAGCAAATGATGCTCACAAAGGGAATATAACTCGATATCCTTAACGATGACCATTTCGCTATATTCCTCCTGAAATAGCGCAGAATTCAAAATCGCATGGGCATCAAGATCATAACCATGCAATAAAAACTGCATAGCCTTTGCCGCACGCTCCGGAGTTTTTACGAGCCCTTCACGCTCAGGATCTTCCTTTAATTCGGTAATAATGCCCTTATAATGTTCTGTTAAACTATTTGTAACCTCTTGGTTATACTTTTCTTTCTTGGTATATAACATGAAAATAGATTGTTTTTAAAATCAATTGAACAGCTATAACATCAAATTGATCGAATAGATTAATGTTTTTATCGTAATAAAGACAAATCTAGCATCATAAGCAGTAAGTTTATTACATGTTTTTGTCTTTATCAAGTAATCAAAAGTTATATGAATGGGTTGAAAAGTCAGTCCAAAGAGGAATCGTATATCATATTTTCTTTTGGGTGGTCTTTTTCTTGTTTCTAGTGATCATAGACACTAATATTGACGAATCACTAGGGAGTCGAATGCTGAGCAAAGCGCTCAGAATACTCTTTTTTGTGATCATCGTCTACATCAACTTAATCTACCTGTTTCCTTACATACTTAAGCAGAACAGATTTGTTTTGTATATGCTGCTCTTGCTTTGCCTAGTCATTCTGATTACTCCGCTAGAGGTATTGTTGACATTTTATTTGATACCGGGCATTGGCAAACCTTTGTCCGAGGCATTCACTTTTCAGAGTAACGCTACATATTTCTTGGGAAACTTTTTTGTCACCTTCTCCTCTTCTATCTATAAGATCATCAACGATTGGATAGAAAACCAAAACGAAAAAGTGGATCTTCAACGCCAAAACCTCAGATCAGAACTAAAATATCTGAAAACACAGATCAACCCCCATTTCTTTTTTAATACACTCAATAGTCTTTATGCTTTAACGCTTAAGAAGAGTGACCAAGCCCCTGAAATCGTTCTAAAACTAAGCGAAATGATGCGCTATATGTTATATGAGAGTAATGAGCGAATGATTGAACTCTCAAAAGAGATCAATTATGTGGAAAATTATCTCGAATTAGAAAAATTGAGACACGGCAGTAACGTTCAAATCAACTTTCGCACCGTTGGGCAAGCCAATGGTCATACAATCGCACCTTTGTTATTCATCCCATTTCTCGAAAATACCTTTAAGCATGGTATTGACCACGAAATTAACAAGGGGTTTGTAGACATTCAACTCGATATTACGGAGAAGTTAATTTCCTTATCTGTCAAAAATAGTAAGCCGCAAAAAATACTCAATCCCGCCCACGACAAGAAGGTAGGCGGTATAGGCTTAACAAATGTCCGACGTAGATTGAATATTTTATATCCACATAAATATAAATTAGATATAGATGATTCAGAAACTGAGTTTCGCATTTTCTTACAATTAAAAAGTACTAAAAAACCTAAATTATGATCAACGCAATTATTGTCGATGACGAACCCTTAGCTTTAGACATCTTAGAATCCCACTTATCAAAAATAGAAGAGATTAACCTTGTCGCTCGCTGCCCGAATGCACTTGAAGCCAATAAAGCCCTAAAGGAACATGACATCGATTTAATGTTTCTTGATATTCATATGCCTCAGCTAACGGGCATTGAATTTCTGAGAAGTCTGGCAGATCCTCCAATGGTCATTTTTACAACAGCCTATTCGGACTACGCCGTTGAAGGTTTTAACCTAGAGGCACTAGATTATTTGCTGAAGCCTATCAGTTTTGAGCGCTTTTTCAAAGCAACGAATAAAGCGATAGACAAATTTAAGCTAGAGCGAATAGCAGAACTAGAGAAATCTTCTTCGCCAGAAGACGACTTTATCTTCATTAAGGCCGACAAGAAGATGATGAAGGTATTCTATAAAGACATTATCTATATCGAAGGTCTAAAAGATTACGTCATCATACGCACTGATACAGGCCGTATTATTACCTTACAGACGATGAAAAGCCTTGAAGCAAAATTGCCGCCAAACATCTTTAAAAGAATCCATAGATCGTATATACTTAATATATTGCGGATTCAAGCGGTAGAAGGAAGCATGATCGAGATTCTTGAAAAAGGAGCGGTAAAACTTCTACCAATAGGAAAAAATTATAAAGAAGAATTAGAAGCTATTATTGATGCTAACAAACTCTGAAAACCATGGCCGCGATATCTTTGAACTTGTTCGTATAGTCCAAATGAAGAAACTGCGGATCAAAAATCTTCCCACCATGTATGTAAAACTTCTCTTACTCGTCTTCGCTCTGAACACAATCACCAGTATCTCAGCCCAATCTACTCCAGATGAAATAGCGATAAAAGCATTGATCGAACAATTGTTTGATGGGATGAATAAGGCAGATTCTACCATCATAAAGCCCCTTTTTATCAATAATGCCATTATATCCAGCATTTTTAAAGATCAAGAAGGCAATACCGTTAAGCGATCTAATCTTGCAACGTCATTTGTAACAACAGCTGGCACAGCTAGAGACAAAGTATGGAATGAAACAGTCTGGTCCTATAAATTTCACGTGGATGAGCCTATGGCCTATGTCTGGACTGAATACAGCTTTTTTTTAGATGATGCCCTAAGTCATTGTGGAGTCAACATGTTCGAGATGCTAAAAGTGAAGGATACCTGGAGAATTTCAAGTATTACTGATACTCGTCGCACAACCAACTGCTATACTCAAGATAATATTAGTGTGCATAGACTTTTAGATGCTTGGCACAAAGCAGCCGCCATAGCAGATGAAAATATCTTTTTTGGCTTGATGGCCGAAGATGCTGTGTATATAGGTACGGATCCGACAGAACGATGGACAAGAGGTCAAATGATTAGTCTGTTAGGCAAGTACTTTGAGCGCGAAACAGCCTGGTCATTTTCACCCTTGAGTCGCCAAGTAGAAGTGGATACGGAGAAAGGTATAGCATGGTTTGACGAACTTCTAGACACTTGGATGGGTACCTGTCGAGGCTCTGGAGTACTTCGTAAAAATGGAAATAATTGGCAAATTGTTCATTACCATCTGGCCATATCAGTGCCAAATGACAAGGTCAATAACTACTTAGAATTAATTGGCAAAGCGCCGCGTAAAGAATAAATAACATGAATCGCAAAGCTCTACTATTATTACCCATTACCACGATGATATTCGTTCATTGCCAAGGAGATAAAACGCCTACCATAGAGAATCCTACACAAGAAATGGCTACTACTACAGTAGATAAAGGTCAAAGCACTATTTTTTCACCGGATACGGTTGGTCAGACCTTTTATATCGGCACTTATACACAAAATGAAGGCTTTGTTGACGGAAAAGGTACAGGAATCTATCGCGCCACCCTGAAAAATGATGGTTCGGTTGTCTTAAATGCGAGTTATCCAGCAGGCATTAATCCATCGTATATCAATGTGCACCCATCAAAAAAGTTCTTATATGCGGTCAATGAAACTGGAGGAACGGCAATGAATGCCTATGGCAGTATTTTGGGTTTTAGTATTACCGAATCAAAAGATCTTAGCTTGGCTAATGAGCAATCGGTGCAAGGGGTGGCACCTTGCTACATTTCAACCACGGGATATGGCACACATCTTTTTGCAGCTAATTATACCTCGGGTTCCATTTCCGCCTTTACTATTTTAATTGATGGGAAAATTGGCCCTCTCACCGATCTCGTGCGCTTTTCTGGTAACGGGCCAAATAAATCACGTCAAGAATTACCCCATGCACATTTTATTGCCCCGGGGCCAGATACGCTTATATATGCGACAGATCTTGGTACCGATAAAATAAGAATATATAAGCTAGTGGCAAATAAGTTTCAGCAAGTTGACGAAGTACAATGCGCCGCAGGTGCTGGGCCTCGACACCTTGCCTTTCACCCAACACTGCCCATATTTTATGCCCTAAATGAATTGAACGGTACGATCGAGTCTTTTGTCAGCAAATCCGGCAAGTATAAAAAGAACCAGACCATATCTAATGTCGGCGATAAAGATGGTACACTATCAAATGCCGGGGATATTGTCATAAGTAGTGATGGTCGATTTATGTATGCTAGCAATCGGGCAGACTTCAATTCTATAGCCGTGTACAATCTTGATAATGAGGGCGGAATGAAGATGGTACAAGAAGTGAACAGCGGCGGACTAATTCCTAGAAACATTTGTATAGACCCTTCTGGCAAATTCCTATTGGTTGCGAATCAAAACAGCAATAATATCGTAAGCTTTACAATGAATCAACAAGACGGCACTTTAGTGAAATCTATGAGTTCCGAGGGTATTATGACGCCTGTATGTATTGCCTTTCTGTAATACCTAAGACTTTTACCTTACGGAATACGCAGGGCTCGTAATAATTGAGATTCGTTTTGTGGAGAGATCAATTCGAATAATATCATCCCTTGATAATCGATATCGTTGAAGGACAAGCTTAAGGCATTTTCACCCGCGACCAAAGGTAACGGTAAATTCTTGAGAAGCTGACCATTGAGCGTCATTATGCGCAAATCATAATTCCCCCCTAAGCTCGAGTAAATCTGTACATTGGCAAACTCTGCAAACGGATTTGGAAACATAGAAAAACTCTCTTTTGTCGTGGACTCTTGATGCTTTTCCTTAAACCTTAATGATATACTCGATACGTCCGTGATTTGTTTGATCCATTCAGCATCCATGGCAGGTGCCAAAGAGAAAAGCTCTTTATCTGTGTTGTGACCAGATGTTTTTATCGTAAAGAGCGTCGATCCTTTGACAATATCTATACTGTTCATAGTGATCCAACTTAAGTGGATAATACCGAGTTTGTCATCTACAAAAAAATCGTCTGACGAAATATCCATAGAACCAGGCACTATGTCCACAATACTGACTTGGTGTGGATCAAAACGTATATGTAGTTCTATTCCCGAGGTCGCTAGCTGCTCCTTTGGGGCACTAAAGATGATGTTAGAGGGTTCTTTTGGGTCTATATTATACTCAATGTATTGTATAGATCTTGAAGAAGACTGGTTGCTCTTATAGGCTGAATTAGAGCCATTTAAGTCACCAATCTTTATAGCCATTACATCTTGTCCGACAGTAAATCCTGTCAACTGTCTGAGTTGGATTGTCTCATCAAAGGGAAAAGGTGACATTATATTTTCGAACTTTTGCCCCATACGCACAAATCTCCAAGGCTTCTGACCATTCCTAAACTCGGTATCCATTTGCAAAACAATTCGCTTGAGGCGAACGATATCCGCACCAGTAATGCGCCCATTATTGTCAGCATCTGAGGCTATTAATTTATAAGGACTATCAAAAGATTTAAAGCCCAAAATATGATTTTGGATCAATAAAATATCGCTTGTCGAAACTCCATCCGATGGCACCCCATCCTTTTGAAACTCAAGATAGTAATCTTGATTGGCCAGAATGTTGTCAAATCCAAATTGACCAGAAATACTTGTTTGTCCTGTTTTAACCATGCCAGATGCATTCATGAGAGAAACATTGGCTGACTGAATTCCCTTATATTTCTCGGACAGTACAGCTCCAGCTACCTGCGCCATTGCGCCAGCAGGACTACATCTTCGCGCATCATCTCTGAGTTCGATGGTAACCTGACAAGAGTCCATATTACCCCTATCATCCCAAGCATATATCGTCCGTTTCATGAGTTGAAAAGAAGCGCCTTCTAATCGACTACAAGGATATTCTAAAGTGTTGACTATCGAATTTTTAGCAAAAGAAATAGATATATCGCTCTCGCAATTGTCTAGGACAAAAATATTCTGATCAGCAATATTTATTCTTCCGATACCGTCGGCTCCAATTTGTGCAATCATAGCGCCGCTCGGGCAGGCTATTACAGGAGGCGAACAGTCTACTACTGTAAACATCGCCTTTTGAGTCGTTTGCAAGTTGCATTCGTCAATAGCTATTAATACCATCTCGTAATTTCCTGGAGGAAGTCTTAAATCCACTCTCGATGTTTCGCCTTTCGCCAGGATAGATCTTGACGGATTTAGTCGATACAATTCGTGAGAAACAATTATTCTTTCGCGCGGGGTACAATTATCTTCATCTGTAATGATTGGGTTAATAGAAAAATTATAAAAACAATCTCCATCATCTATACAATAGCTATTTTGCATAAAGCTCATCGGGATTTGTGGGCCTTTTGTGCTTACTACTTTGATGACTTGTATGCCCTTCCAGATACCTATTGTTTTATCGTCATTATCATTGAGTTGGCACCAATCGATGACAGTCCACTCTCTTAATATTTTACGACAGGCAAATTCTACATTATCAAAAATCAAATCTGTAAATGTTGCATCTACTTGTGCACATGCATTAGCTGGTAGTGTTGGACTGCCGGTGTATTCGGGCAATAATAATGCTCCACAACCTTCTATGACTATATCTTTCGGAAAATCCGCTGTTTTCATCACAAACGATGTCTTGGGTTGTACCGTTATGCGTTGAATACAACTCTCTTCATATCCACCTTTGTCCCTAGCTATCCATTGACGTTCAATAATTCCGCTATTGCATTGAGACAAGGAGGTCAAATCGACATAATATAACGTGTCAATCGAACAATTGTCGCGCGCATCAGCTGATCCAGTAATCGAGAGATTATGCAAAGACTCACCACAATCTATAGTAATATCATTTGGACAAGTAAGCTTAGGCCGAAATTTATCCTGAACCCAAACTTCGACGATACAAGTGTTGGTATTACCAGCATTATCTATGACTCTAAATTCGACCTTAATCGTATCCCCTACTTCTCCACAACAAAATCGTATGTTCTCTGAAAAAGCGGTATGAATTTCACAATCTCCATTTAATTTCCTTGCTTCATATCGTGCTATGCCGCAATTATCTACACTCAAATCATCAAATGTGATCGCCCGTATTTGCGCTATACCGTTGCCAGAAATGGAGACCGTTGTAAACTTGTCGCACACAGCCACCGGTGGTTCTTCATCCCTTATCTTGATTTGAAAACTATCGCGACTTGTGTTGCCACATCGATCTCTTACTACGTAAGTTATTGTAAATGAATCTACTACACCGACCATATTGATCTCTGGTATCACTAAACTGCTTCCGTTAGATTTTGTACTCTTTTGACCCAGATAATTACTCGTTTCGTACAATATTTCAAAGCTAAGTTGATCATCACAATCGCTAACCGTGGGAGATGGTATACGAATGTTTACTTGTCCACAAATAAATGGATCGCTTGACAAATACATGTCCGAAGGCTTCTGAACCCATACGGGCACATCAGAGTCCTGAATTCGGATCGTTTGCGTTCTAGTTACGATACTTTGCGAACACCAATCAATAATCGACCATTGGCGTGAGATTCGAAAACCATCTCCACAGAGTGGCCAAGTAAGATCTTCGTATGTTGCCTTCATGGATTCGCAGATGCCTACCATTTGACCATTTGTGAGCAATGGGAATCCGGTAATTGAGGGCGCTGGATGTCCTTTAGCATCTACCGCAGACACATCTGCTAAGCAACTTAACTCAAATGGAGCAAAATTGACAATGGAGTCAATATTGGTATTTCGAACATAAATCATCTGACTACAGGTATCTCTATTCCCTGCAAGATCTACGAACGTCCAGCTTCTTCGTATAATACTTTTAAACCCATTTGTACATGTTTGCGAGACGACATCTGCATATACCGCGGAAGTGATCCCGCATGGACTGCCAGAAGTAATGCGATAACTTGTCTCCCCGTCAGCCATATACACAGCACCTTGTTCTATGAACGGAAATTTTGGCCCCAAACCAAGCATATCAGGTCGAAGGTCATTATTATTAAAACATAACACTGTATCCGGCGTGCACACGATGTCAGGTATGTGTTTATCTTCAATATTAATCGAACTCCAACACGATACACCAGTTCGGGGATTCGTTATGGTCACATTGTAGCGACCTGGCACTTTTATTTTTACTTCATAGCCGCTTATTTTTGGGCTGCCCGGCAAAATGTTTTGTACATCGATCCAATAATTTCGGAAGCAATAGGCACGGTTTTGTAATATCATATCCCCAGTTATCAAAACTGAACAAGTGGCATCCATTGCTACATTGAGCTCATCATTACAATACAAAGGCGGAATTTCGACTATGTCTCTACCTAACCGATACCTTACATCGAATCCACGAGAACACACCACCTTATTATTGATAAATACCGTATTGATTCGGGTCATAGTATCCAGATAAGGTCCTGCTGGTTCGATGCGCACAGTCCTAATATCACATGAGTGCAAATCAATACCCAGACTCTTGATCACATCATGCTCGGTCAGATAACACTGCCCTTCAGGTAATAATCCATAGTCAATCTCAACAGATGGACAATTGGAGGCATACACCTCAATATCAATATTACGGGCAATGACATGATTGTCCAGTAAAATATGCGCTATTCGAGATACGCCATATTCAAATGGTCCGAGGTGACTTATGGTGAATCTATCTCTATTACATTCATTAAGGTTATATCCTAAGCGATTGATAACTTCTTCGATATGCAAAGGACAGGTTGTGAGACCTCGATCAAAGATGAGGCTGCCGCTCACTGTGGCAAATTGAGGAATGAAGGCTACACGGATATTTTTATAGATAGTTTGATTAGAACATGCAATATCTATATGTGTAGTATCACCAATTTTGAAGGACTCTAACCGTGTGGTGCCTTGCAGGAAATGAACTCGTGATCGAGCAATGACATCTGCAGGTGCGTTGAGTTGATCGAGCAAAAGCTGACGATCAGATCGACACTCACCAGCGGCTAAAGGCACTACTATTAGGCTATCGACACGCGGAGGAGTAGGGATAAATACAAATTTACCCTTAATACTTCCGAACCGTTTGTCAATAACACTAATAGTAACGGACTGGTTTAAAACATAAGTACCCTCAGGACGAATACCCGCATTGGTGCATTGCCCTAATCCTAGATGTTGCTTTAGCTGCGTGTCTGTCCACGCACATGTGCCCCATGGGTAGGTCACTCGTATGGTGTCAGGTGCACTAAAGCTGTCAATACAGTATTGGCTATATACCACGCCCGTAGTATATAGCCAGACTGCCATAAAAAGTAATATAGCTCTCATTTGGTTGGTTTTAACGTGAGCCATTGAATAACCTTTTATGCAGAATACTCTTTAATATGATATGTAAAGAAATATTCATGTTAATCAGCATTAATGCAAAGACTGTACCAATAGCCATGTGACAAGCCTTTTGGTGCAAACTCCTTTTTGAGATTCGATAAAAGGCGATTATACTAGATCATTTTATCTCGTACGTTTCGTTCATTCTATAAAGCAAATTATGCAACATGTTTATTTCCTCATTTGTAGTATTGCTATTGCGTCTGCAATCAGTTGCAGCGAGTCGACCGAGCCGATTGACATGAGTGCTGCCATCTATTTGCCACCCTCTCAGGGTGAATGGGAGAAAGTGGATCCGATCACTTTGGGTTGGCATTCATCTGGAATTTCGGCTCTAGTTAGGTGGATCGACCAAAGTGATACTCGCGCGCTGATTATACTTAAAGACGGAAAAATTGCAATTGAGAAATATGCGGGCAAGGATTTACTTGGGTTGAGATCTTTTGACCAAAAGCAAACTTGGTATTGGGCATCGGCAGGTAAAGTATTGACTTCCAGCATGATAGGAATATTAAGGGCAGATGGATTGATCGACTTTGACCATTCATCTCGTCGATACTTAGGCAATAATTGGAGCACGGTAAGTGACGACCAAGAGAATGATATCACTGTTCGCGATCATCTAGCAATGACGACAGGACTAGATGACAAAGGGCCTAATTGTCTTGAGGCCGCATGCTTTACCTACAAGAGCCCAGCGGGAGAGCGATGGGCTTATCATAATCCACCATATACTATATTGTCAGAAATGGTGGCTAAGGTGTCTGGACAGTCATTCTCGAATTTTTTTAATGGCCGTATAGCTTCTGCCATAGGAATGACGGGTAGGTGGCAAGCGGTAGATAATAATGTAGTATATTTTAGCACAGCGCGGGATATGGCACGATTTGGCCTACTTGTTTTGAATGAAGGCAAGTGGCTCAATCAGCAAGAGATTATAGATGCCCAATACCTACGAGCAGCTACCGCTAGCTCGCAAACGATTAATCCCTCGTACGGGTATTTATGGTGGCTAAACGGGAAAAGCAGTTTCATGTTACCTCAGTCACAAGTGACGTTTTCGGGCTCATTAGTGCCTTCTGCGCCAAACGATATGGTAGCCGCTTTGGGTAAGGGTGGACAAATGTGTATGGTCATTCCATCAACAAAGATGGTCATTATCAGAATGGGAAATAGTGGCCGAGAAGATCAAGTATCTATCAACATCATGCGAGACCTTTGGGATATTTTAGCACAAACCTTGTAAAACTGAAAGGTTTTAAGAGAAGAGTTTGTCAAGCCAATGAAGATGTAGTATCTTTCCACGAGATAAATACAAAGCAATTATGGCAAAGCGTATAAAGACAAGAGACCGAATAATAGCCAAGCGAACAAAGGCTGAAGAAAAAAAAATGATCTTAATAGCCGTGGGCATCACAATTGTATTAGTAGGCCTGGCATATATCGCCTTCTTGCGTACAACTTAGGGCAAAAAAAAGCGCCCACTCTTTAGCGGGCACAAAGTAACCATTACTATAAACTGAATAGTAGTTGAAAACG
>CAZTSI010000014.1:0-68051 GCA_964616755.1 uncultured Saprospiraceae bacterium
AACTTTGATATTATTATGGGTATATCGGCACTTATATTTTTCATTCTAAGTCAATCATTCAAAGTCAATCTTGGCAAAAAGACACTGCTGATTTGGAACATAATAGGACTTTTGTTTTTAATGAATATAGTAGTAATAGCTATTTTATCAGCCCCTTTACCTATTCAACAATTTTCATTTGAACAACCCAATATTGCAGTACTCTTGTTTCCATATATATTATTGCCTTCATTTATAGTTCCAATTGTTATTTTGACACATATCATCTCGATAAAACGAAGGACGACAAGATAAGGTGCAAACACCTACCGCAAGTGTTTAGCAACCGAGGTGTTTCAATGCTCCACAGACGGTTTTTATGATTATTCGAAGGTTAGTTCTTTGCAGGAAAGTTCAGGGGTAACTATCCGTGACTGCATATTGCTCATAACCGTGTTTGACTTGTATCGAGCAAACTGCTAGGGTTGCGAGAATGCTATAAAACAAATTGCAGACACAAAGAGAATAGCTGTAATGTGCGGGGTTCAAGCGAATCGAATATCCGACGAACTGAATGAATCGGATTAAAATGGACTTCCTAAGATGACGTTCAGGAGTAGTCTTCAAACCACCTTATGCTGCCATGCTTGCAATCAACATGCTGGTGAGTGATAAGGAAATGCGGGAGCAAAGACTTCTGTAGGTACGAATACAAAGAGCTGAACGCAGGTCTACTCAAATAGGTAAAATGGGTGAAAGCCTTGTACAAAATGGAATCAGTATGATACCCGAAAACTAAGTACTAAGAAGCAGCCCGATTTAATTGCGCAGGGGTTATTGGTATATCCATATATCAAAGTAGAATTAATGTGATTTGGTAACATGAAGAGCCCCCGAAATGCGGGGCAGGCTGTATGAAGTGAGAGCCTCAAGCAGATACCGGCCGAGACAGAGGTTCTGCAGAAGTGTTTGGTGAGAGCGTACGGGTGAGATTGCCCTGGGTGAGTCGATTGTAAGCAAGTCTAAAGAATAACCGTGCAACAATTAAACTTCCGAAAGATAAATGACTTTGTTTCTATACCCCATACTTTTTCAGACTGATTCCCAGTGACTTTTGTAAAAGTAAAAAGGAATTTATTAAAATAATTTGCAAAGTAAGGATTCCTTACTATATTTGTGGCGGCAATAATGCCACACAACAATTTAATTCATTAATCAGATGGCAAAATCAATTTTCTATCACGCAGGATGTCCTGTTTGCATCAGTGCAGAACACGACATTGTAAATCTTATTGGTGCATCCAATGTTGAAATCGTTCACATTGGCGAAGACCGTAACCGAATAACAGAAGCGGAGAAAGCGGGTGTAAAGTCTGTTCCAGCTTTGCTTACAACAAATGGAAATGTGCTACACATTAATTTTGGTGCATCAATGGAAGATGTAAAGGGCTAAAAAAATTTCGCTCAACAAGTTAGGAATCCTAATATTTAAAATGGGTTTCTAACTTATTTTAACAATTGAAAATTTAATAAAATGAAACAATTACTATTTCTTCTCGGATTTTGTTTTTTGTCTGTTCAAGGGTTTGCTTGCGACAAATGTGGTAACTACAACAATGACGACTTCAAAATCAAAAAGGTAAGCGTAAAACATTCCCAAGAAATCGGTGCAACAATTTGGGAAATTACTGTAAAGGGATATGCAGGGAAAACGACACCAAAGCCAGTAGGTCAACTAAACGGAGCACCTGTTTTGGGTTATGTATTTCCTACTACATTAATACCTACGGACGTTGGCTTTGGTGACACAGAAGGTATTGTGGCACTTGCCTTAACATCACATCCAGACTTTGACGACACACCACTTTGGGATGAGAATTCGGATCGAAATTATGCCAATGACGGCATTATTTGGCATCCACATTGGGTAATTTTGACTGAAGATAAACGTGTAGAGGGAGGTTTGGCTGTAAAGCAGGTTGACCCAAAAGACACAAGTGTTGTGTTGCCAAAAACCAACCCAGGAATGCCAATGTATATGGATTCCCCAGGCTTTCAAGTCATCACAAAGGGAAATACTATAAAAGTGATTGTTCCAGATTATCGAATGAACAATAAAACTGATTTTTCCTATGACGGGGTTGCCGTCTATATGCAAGTAAACACAGGCGGAGATGGAGGACACGGTGGTGGCGACAAACCAATGCTTGGCGTTTACAAAGTGTATTCTGTAGCCAGTGGAAATTTATCTTTACCCTACAAAGTAAAGTAATTTTATTTGCCTTGCAAAGTTAGGATTCCTATCTTTGCAGGGCTTTTATTCATTCAAAATGAAATAAATAGCCATATTGATTGCTCTTGTCTTTTTAGAAGGCTTGCCCATCAAGGCTCAATCAGACAACAAAAAGGAAACAAAAATGAAAGTAGCCGTTTGGGATACCTATATAAAAAGAAATGACGGTAGCGTGATGCACTTTGATATTATTGCACCGCAAGAGATTAGAGATACGACCATAATTTACGGTTATGGCAAAGATTATCTAAAAACCAAAGGACAAGACGGACAACCTTTAACTTCAAAGGAATGTAGGTTTTGCCATATTGAAAGCCTTAGACCTCAATGGGAATCGGAAATCCAACAAAAAGGATATTTTATCATTGAAATAGAAAATTGCGAATGAATGCGGACATCCATACCCGAAAGGATATAGAATTATTGGTAATTACATTCTATGAAAAAGTAAGAACAAATTCTGTATTGGGTTATATTTTTGATGATGTGGCAAAAATTGATTGGGAATCGCATCTTCCTAAAATGTATTCGTTTTGGTCTAGTATTCTGTTGACCGAACATAGCTTTTCAGGAAATCCAATGCATAAGCACATAGAGTTAAGCAAGAAAACCGCAATGACGGAAAAAGAATTTTCAGAATGGTTACATTTATTCATTCAAACTATTGATGAACTTTTCTTAGGAGAAAAGGCAAACGAAGCAAAAGTAAGGGCGGGAAACATTGCAAGATTAATGTTGCATAATATTCAAACAGTATGAAATATTCTTCATTTAAATTAAGCGAACAAAACCTAAAAGTTGAAAGCCGTATAGTAGTGGCTTTGGAGCGAATTTCTGAAGCATTTAGAGTATTGCTTTGGAATGAAAGCAAGGAAAATTCATTAAGCCCAATCCAAATTCAGATTTTAATTTTTGTCTATTTTCATTCGCAAGAAAAATGCAAGGTAGGCTATTTGGCAAACGAGTTCAATATGACCAAAGCCACCATCAGCGACAGCGTAAAAGTATTGCTTGCCAAAGATTTGGTCGCCAAAGAAGCCGACCCGACAGACACAAGAAGTTATTCACTTTCGCTAACAACTGAAGGGAAAAAAGTAGCCAAAAGGTCATCCTTTTTTGCTTCTTCCATAGAGCAACCTCTTGCGAACTTGACCGAAGAACAAAAGACTATAATGCTCAACGGATTGCTAAAATTAATTTATGACCTGAATAAATCAGGAATCATTACCATTCAACGAATGTGTTTCACTTGTTCAAATTATCAGGTTGACAAGGGAATCCATTACTGCAAACTTTTAAAAAGCCGCCTTGCCGAAAGTGAATTGAGAGTGGATTGTCCTGAACACGAAGAAATTGCATAAAAGGCGTAATATGGCTCATCTTACAAGATTGTTGAAGGGCGATAGTGGGGAATGTACTAGCACAAAGTTTTGTACTATTTAACTAACTTTGTGCTACACAAAAAAGGTCGTATTATGAATCCATAACTGTTCTTTTCCTGCACGAATGGTGACAATATTATGACTTCTCTTCGTAAAGATAAACGACATCAGAAAATGGATTATAAGGATATTTCAGCTAGAATAATTGAGCTGAAAAATGCAGACATAAGATTGAGAGAAAAACTTGTGCAGAGTGGAAAACTTAGCGAAGGTTATAATGATGAAATGATGGAATTGCATAGCAAGAATGCTAAAATCTTAGAGAACATAATAGACACAATTGGTTATCCAACACCTGATAAAGTTGGTAATGAAGCAAGTGAAGCGGCTTGGTTGGTCATACAACATTCAATCGAACAACCTTTATTTATGAAAAGATGTGCGAAACTTTTGGAAATAGCAGTTAATCAAAATGAAGCCGCCCCGCAAAGTTTAGCATATCTAATAGACCGAATAGCAGTTTTTGAGGGTAACCCACAACTTTACGGAACTCAGTTTGATTGGGACGAATATGGAAAATTAAGCCCCAATCCTTTTGATGACTTAGCGAAAGTAAATGAAAGAAGGAGAAAAGTGGGACTTAACTCACTTGAAGAACAAACAAGGATTATAAGAAGACAAGCTGAAAATGAAAATCAATCACCTCCAGCAGACTTGGAAAGGAGAAATCGAAAAGTTGAAGAATGGAAGAGTAGTGTGGGTTGGACAAAATAAAATGGGCCACTAACGACTATAAATTCGTCGTGGCTGAAAGCGTAGCAAAGAAGGCGCTATTCAACCTTCCCAAATGCGCTCGCATTTCTTTGGTAGCGAAGCCAGATACAAACGCGTAAAATGCAGTAGAAAATCCCCATTTGCAGACGGGCAGCTATTATGGCCTGAAACACTTGAAATGTTTGGCACTGTCCTCTATTTAATTCAATTACCGCAGTAATGTATACGGTTCTGTCGTGAAATCTATGTGACCCGTCTAGCAGTGACGACCAATGTAGCCCCTCGCGATCCATTTGATCAATAAGAAGAGGTATAGCGCAAATCAGTTTTTAAAAACAACAGTAAAATGACTTATTCTCCTGGGGACAGGAGAATAAGTTAAAATATGACTAGAAATTAACAGAGGTTCAACGAAGCGCGCTAACACTATGAATAGCAGCGTTTTATTGAAAAGGGGCAGCGTTATGACCCATCACTTACCATTTTCTGAAAAAAAACGTAGCGAAATTGTTGTCTATTTTTAGAGACAGGAGAACTTTCAAATAATTAGCAATAGTCTATTAGTCCTTTAAAGCAATTTTCGACGAGGTGGAATAAGCTTTGTCGTCCAATTGAATGTTGTGCGATAGATTTAAAATAATTTCTTTTTTATTGGATGTTGGTAAATCAACATTATCCATCTTTAAACCATTTACCCCGTCAAATACAAAGGCTGGCCGGAAATCTTCATTTTTTAAATTGAGGGTAACATTCTTAAACGTTAAGCTGTTTGCATGACGAACATAAAATGCCCATGCCGGCAACTCCCCAAACATATCAAACTCAGGATAATTCTTTATATTTTCAGGAACTTGTTTTAATCGATTAATGGGAACATATGCCATCCCTTTTGATGCTCTACCGGGATACGTAACTTTAATATTTTCGAATACCACATTTTCAATAGAATATCCTGGAATACCCACAATAGAAGCTGGAAAGGGATTATGAAAATATGGAACTTCGGGTCCACGCAAATCATAATTGATATCTGGGCGTCCGAAGGGAATGTCAACCCTCATATCTTTTATATACACATTTTTTATTACGCCCGGATTTTTGCCATCTCGATGGCCCAAACGAATAAAAACGGCATTGCCCGTATTTTTAGCAACAAGGTTTTTCACTTTTATATTTTCAATTGTACCCCCATCAACCGATTCAAGGGCAATAGCGGAGCGAAAAGTGTCAAAAATTTTTATATTTTCTATAGTCACATTTTTGAAACCTCCGTAAGAAGCTGTTCCAAATTTTATAGCACTGGCACTGGATCGAATAGTGCAATTGGCTATATAAATATTATCATTAGAAAAACCAGGATAATAAGATTTCAAACAAATACCATCATCCGCAGAATTTACAATACAGTTAGTTATTATTACATTTGTACAATCGGTAATATCTATACCATCGTTGTTCCAGTACGCGCGATTGGTTAATTTGATTTTATCGATTAACAAATTGGTACATAATTCAAAGGACAACCCCCAACACGCGCTACTTTGAAGAGTCAAATGTTGAATTTTCACTCGATTGCATTGCGAAAAGCGAAACAATTTTGGACGAACTCTCTCGTTCGGGCGCATTCTATTCCAATTATAATTGTGATCAACTTTTACTCCAGCGTGATGCAAGCTATCAATGTTTAAGGCCAAGGCAAGACCTTGACCATCAATAGTTCCCTTACCAAGAAGTTGGATATTATTTGCCTTATTGGCCAATATTAAAGCCAATTGTGAATTGTCATCATTTTTTGGAGATATTGGTCTGTTTTTGCCATCCATTGCAATGTAATCATTCGGATTTGTGCTACCCAGCATTATCGATCCTTCAGAGAAGTACAGATTAACATTACTTTTTATCTCGATACTTCCTGTCAAAAATTTCCCTTTTGGAAAAACAACCGTTCCACCAGATTTTATTTTATGAGCTTCATCAATGGCCTTTTGAATTGCTACAGTGTTTAATGTTTTCCCATCCGGAATCGCGCCAAAAGTTACAATATTAAACTCTGGTTGGGTCAAAGGATTTAGTTTTGAATCGTTTTGTGCAGCCATTGAGAACGAATTAAATATTGTCAAAGCGGCAATCAAAATTATTTTTAAGCGAATCATGGTTTTAATTTATATGGTGCATTAGAAAACCGAGTTAAATATATGTGTTTTGTCATAGGACGAGTCAAGAGCTTGAAGGCAACCTCATTAGAACAGTGCAAACTTTACATACAGTCCAACAAAGAAGGAGAAAGGCAGCGCCTAATCGCACCTACAATACATTGTCAGCTCAGTGCTTTTTAAGACAGTTTTGTGGTTCAACAAACATTCATTCTTTGTATGGACGTTTGTGATAAGACCCGCCAAATTCTTATACCTGCAATGCGATAGTGACTTAAATCTATCAAATCGTAAAGTTTGCAAGTGTGCTTTAGAACGGATGTAAGGCACAAAGAGAATAGCAGTATTGTGCGCAACTCAAGCGAATTGAATAGCCGAGGAACTGAAGGAATCAGATTGGATAGTACTTCAGAAGAAGCCCAAAAGGAGTAGTCTTTAAAACACCATATGCTGTCTTGAATAGAGCCAAGAAGGTGGTGAGCGAGTAGGAAAAAAGTAAGCAATGACTTCTGTTGGTGTAAATAGGCTTACTGTGACATGTATGAATAGTTCATAGCAATGAATCTGCGCTGAGACCAAATCCTATGAATCAAATAACCAAAGAAATAAATCCGATAGTGAAAGGCACTATTAACAACTACCATCATTATTGGAATGAAGATATGTGAATCGTGTGGCATCAGCTGAACGCATGCCTGCGCAGAAGGATAAAGCGGTGTAAGTCGTCAAGAAGTGATTATAAATCAATTTAGTGCTGAAGGACAGAACTCTTTGTGCAGTTACACGGCAGATACATGAATAGACAAAGCTAAAAGCGAAGGACAAAGAAAATAATGATTTATGTACGAATTGGATATTGGTAGGTCCATAAAACCAAGTAGCTTTAACGTGATTTAGTAAAATGAAGAACCCCGTTAAACGGGCAGGCTGTGTGATGTGAGCGTCTCATGCATGGCGACAGAGAGTCTCAGTCGATGTGTTTGGTGAGAACGTAGAGGTGAAAATCCTCTGCATGACTCGATAAGCGGCCATAGAACAGAACCCGAAAAATCAACATAAATAGAAAAAGTTGGAGCAGATTAGACAAATAATGAAACAGATGATTTCTATTTCAGAAGACGAACTCAGCGACTTCCTTAGTCAATCTATTACCAAAACTTTCAAACGAAATGAAAAGGTTAGCCGACCAAATGCTGTACCTAACGAGATATTTTTTATAAACAAAGGCTTGATTAGGGTTTTGATTACGGACAATGACGGAACGGAACATACGGTTCACTTTGCTTTGGAAAATCAATTTATTTCAGATTATTCCAATTTTATGCAAAAACAACCATCATTTTACTCCTTACAAGCATTAGAAGAAACGCAAGTAGTTGTTTTGCCACGTTCGGCAATAGAATGGGGGTACAAAAACTTGAAAGAAGGCGAAAAAATGGGACGGCTTATTGCTGAATACTATTTCATCTACCAAGACAATCGGATAAAAAACACCTTTTCGAGAACACCGAAACAACGATACGACAGTATTACAGAAGTATTTCCGAACATTCATAATCGTGTTCCTCAACATATGATTGCTTCCTATTTGGGTATCACACCCGTTCATTTAAGCCGATTAAAAAAGGCTGAGATACCGAAAGTCTAAACAAATGTTATCGTTTAACACACGATAAGGCAACGACCTTTGCATTATAATTTAAAATAAAATTGTAATGACAAAATTAATCTTCATACTTGCTTTATTTACAAGCTCGTTTTCCTTGTTTGCTCAAGAAAATAGTAACAATTCAATTGATTGGCCAGAAAACTATGAGCCAAACAAAAGCAAATTCTATGTTGAAAACGAGATAGAAATTAATGCTTCACCCGAAGTTGTTTGGACAATCTTAATTGATGCTTTGAAATGGGAATCTTGGTATGAAGGTGCAAAAAATGTATCGTTTACAAGCCCAAATTAAACCGTTTTAAACGCTAATTCAATTTTCAATTGGGAAACAATGGGATTGAAATTTCAATCTACGATTAAACAATTTGAACCAAACAGGTTATTGGCTTGGGAATCAAAAAAGAAAAGTATTCAAGGTTTTCACGTTTGGCTCATTATACCCACAGAAAAAGGGTGTAAAGTCATCACGGCTGAATCTCAAAACGGTTGGCTCACTTTTTTTGAAAAGACTTTCCAACCCAATAAGTTGAAAAAATTGCCCGATATATGGCTTGCAGAACTCAAAGCAAAAAGTGAAAATCTATGATAACTTTTATTCAAGAACTCAAAACAAGAAATGAAACCTTATTTTATTATGGTTTACTTTGTTTGGGTGTAGCACTTTTATTGTTGGTTTTAACAAAAACCACCACCACACAAGTGTATGGCGTAAACGCCTACTTTAAGCCGTTTAAATTTGCATTTTCCACCTTTTTATTTGCTTGGGCAATGGCTTGGTATTGTTACTACCTACCCAATTTTAATATAGGATTATTCAATTGGACAGTCATTTTATTATTGGGTTTTGAAATAGTATATATTCTCTTTATGGCAAGTAAAGGGCAAACTTCTCATTATAATTTAACGACCCCTTTTTATGCCACAATGTTTTCATTAATGGCATTAGCGGCTACTTTGGTGACGATTTATACCGCTTATGTCGGTTTTCTATTTTTCACCAAGTCCTTTCCAGATTTGCCCAATTACTATGTTTGGGCTATTCGCTTGGGTATTTTAATTTTTGTGATTTTTTCCTTTGAAGGGTTTGCAATGGGTTCAAAATTGAGTCATACAGTCGGGGCAATCAATGACAATTCAAATTGGTTTATAGTGGGTTGGAGCAAGACGGCAGGAGATTTAAGAGTTTCCCATTTTATAGGTATGCACGCCTTACAAGTTTTACCCATTCTTTCGTTTTACATTTTCAAAAATACCAAAGCCACCCTTTTAGTATCTATTCTATACGGACTGCTCGCAATAGTAACACTCGTTCAAGCCTTGCAAGGAAAACCATTATTTACATCAAAACAAGAAAAAAATGAACTTATCAAATAGAGAAAAATGTGCCGTGGATAGATCTTCAATTTACTTATAAGGAATATTTTTTTATATCGATGTCTGATAGTTTAATGTAAATAAGACAATCAATGGAGTTACTAAAATTTACATCCACGTTAAATCCCAGAACTTTGGCATTAAGACTGAGGTATTTTTTTAGTAGAATAGGTACTCGCTTTTTTGACAATTCTATTTCATTAATAAAATTGTCAAGCATTTTTAAATGAGTGATATCCATCTTGTTTTTATCACTTATTCGTGGCGCAAAGGGTTTAATCGGGCGAATGAATTGTGCCAAGTTATGATCCATATGGTAATCAGACAAAAATTGAATCATAGCCTGTTGTGAGAGAAGACAATATTGATCACTGATGCTTACCGAACCAATAAGGAATTGGCAATGCTTATGACGTTTAGCCACTAAGGCAATACCTTTCCAAAGCATGAGTAAAGGAAGTGGTTTTTGTTGATATTCCTTTATTATAAATGCCCTTCCGAGTTCAATACTTTGAGACAAAAATGGGATTAATCGAGAATGAAATTCAAAAGACTCGGCGCAGTAAATATTGGAAAGATTGCCTTTTGAAAGCAGAATAGAACCTTTGCCTATTCTATAACTGCCCACAATACCTTGGTGCTTTGAACTCCAAAGAATCAGGTGCTCATATAAGGTGTCAAAGGCATCAATATCGAGGCATTTGCCTGAGCCCTCACCCACTTCTCGAAAAGTAATTTCTCTAAGACGCCCTAGTTCTTGTAAAACAGGAGATGTAGATGCCAAGCGCATTAAAAATAGCTCATATTCTCCTGTAGAGCCTAAAAATGCGTCTGATCGAGCAAGTTCCAACTGTTGAATATATGCTTGTTTGCATTCGGGCTTGGCAATGTCGACTATACCGGATTGCGATTTTTTTATTCTCTTTTGTTCTTTGTGGAGTGCAGACGCAAGACTGTAAATTTTACGGCGAATATATTTACCGAAAGTAGCGTGATCTCGAAAATGCTCTCTTTCGGCCATACTGACCGGATTTGCGATTCTAACAATCACTTCTTTTCCTCGCCCTTTGAGCATTTCTGATGGCAAACTAACCGTTCGTAGTAGCGGGTTAATGTATGACAAGAAATAAAACCATTCGCTATTTCGGGCATGAAAATATATTGGAACGACAATTGCTTCAGTTCGGAATAATAATTTGACTATAGACTCATTCCATTCTCTGTCTTCTATGTGCATGTAATTTTTAGAATGTCGCGCAGACACTTCACCAGCAGGAAATATTCCTATTGGAATCCCCGCATTGAGCAGTTTAACCATCGATCGTATTCCTGAAATACTGCTTTCAGAATGTCGTTGTCGATCAAATGGATTGACCAAACATAAATGATCTTTGAGAGGGCTAATCCTTTTAAGCAAATAATTGGCCACTAGTTTTGATTCGGGATGGATTTGTAATAACAATTTAAGTAATATCAAACCATCGATACCACCAAGAGGATGATTCGCAGCCAACAAAAAGGGACCCTTAGCAGGTATTCGATGTAATTCAGAATCCATGATCGTTACGACTATTCCCAATTCGCTCAATATGGCATCTATAAATTCGATTGCATCTAGTTCTTTGTGACGTTCATACATTTCGTTCAGCTCGTCAAGACGAAGCCATTTCATCAGCTTCTTGGAAATTCTTTGTCCGGCTTGCCCAAGCGGTTGTATATGCAGACTTGAACTTAGTTCGATGGACGAAATGATTGGCATGTGTAATTTTCAAGCAAGGTGCTAAAGGCATCTAAACTAGAGATCAATTCAACTCAATCTTAATGTAAATTTTGTTAAGGAATTGTTCTCTTATGGTAAACGAAGTTTAAATTTTCTCAGATCTTCTCAAAAAAATACAACGCCACTGAACGTTACAACCCAACCCATGTGCTCTTGTTAAGGAGCTATAAGTTCATGGACATATTCTCTCCTAGACCAATTTATACTCATTCGCGACACATTTCGAAATCCACAGATCTGCTTTGTTTGTAGTTCGAATTTGAAAGACATCAAACATGATTGATGCTATGTTAATAGCCCAGGGCTGAGCCTAAAAAAAGGACAATACGCTAAAAATAGAATGGGGGGTAATAAACCGAGATCAGGCTAAACTATCGATATGCTAGAGCTGAAAGGATGTCCCATTGATGCCCTCTACTTTGGACGGTATTATCATAGTTAGTAGCAGGCACTTAAGGAATACATCAGCGATTTCTTTCCACCAACATCCGAGGAAGTCGTCAATTGAAAGGGTTCGGGAAAAGACTAAAATTTTGTTTAATGATCAAAACCAAATTGTAGAAATATGATCTGATCTCAAATCCCTCTGGTTACTCTACCCGATAGAATATGGTCTAAAAAAAGACGGGAGGATAAAAAATTTTGGCTTCAAATCCTTCGTGGTCAAATATGGATAGAAACGTTTGATTGTAATTTGGGGGACATTTATTCTTCCGCTATCAAACATGGTGTAGGCATGTGAAAAACTTTACAGAGTGAAGGAATCTTAAATATAGAGTATTGTTTTTGATTGGTCGTTTATCATTTTTTTCATGGGTGAAAATATAAGTAGATGATTGGACTCTCGAATGTATGAGGTAGAGAATAGAGAGGCTATTTCTAGCTTTATATGACTATCTCCGATAGGGAAAGTATATTTTTACACAAATGAATCCTCTAATATTACAATTAGCTAAGATTGGTCATTTAAATACACCAAAGAATATTTTGTTGATACTACAAATAGCCTATTTTTAACTTAAATAATTGAATATCAAATCATTATAAAATGATCTTAAGATAAAGCGATTAAATTATTGATATATCAATATATGTTTTGTTTTGAAAAGTTAAAGGACGCTTATAGAAGAAGTCTACCAAAATCCTCTAGCGAATCTCAAAAGTATCTCGATCGGCCAAAAAGGGGAGTGAGCGACGGACTTCCTTCAAGTGGGCATAATCAAGCGTATACTGATAGACGTGTTCGCCCCCCTCATGAACGTACATCACACCTCTCCAAGCAGGATCTACTATTGTACTATGTCCACTATACTCTAAACCAACACCATCCGTACCGCAACGATTTACAGCAATAACGTAGGCTTGATTTTCGATAGCTCTCGCTCTTAATAGAACATCCCAATCCGAAATCCGTCTATCGGGCCAATTAGCCACGTATAGCAGTACATCATATAATTCAACATTGCGAGACCAAACGGGAAATCGCAGATCGTAACATATTTGCGGGCAAATGCGCCACGACTTGTATTCAAAAATTACACGTTTATCACCGGCCCTATAATAAGCGTCTTCACCTGCCATAACAAATAAATGGCGTTTGTCATACCATTCTATGGCGCCATTTGGGCGAACCCAAACGAGGCGATTATAATAAGCCCCACCTTCTGCTATGATCAAGCTACCCGTCACAACTGACTGAAAAAAAACAGCTTTTTCTTTCATCCATTGGATGGTGGTGCCTCCCATAGATTCCGCAAGGGTAGATGGATGCATACTAAACCCCGTAGTAAACATCTCTGGTAGTATAATCACATCAACAGGGCGCGCTACTTGGCTCAATAGCTGATCAAATTTTTTCCGATTTGCTCGGGGATCTTCCCAAACGAGATCTGCCTGAACCAAACAAACGTGTATGTTTTCCATTACAAAATGTTTTAATGCCTTAAGTTAAGACCTGTTAAAATCTTAAGTCACTAAAGGCAAATATTGATATGTTCTGTGCTCATCTTCTAGTTTTTATTCATCTTCCTCACCAACAAAGGCGATTAGAGCTTGAGTCATTTTTCAGCTATCTTAGACAAAGATAATACCCGGACGACCAAGAGCCTCTAAGGCTTTGATGTTTTGTTTGAGGGCTCGATGTCTGGTATGAAGGCGGCATCAATTGTTGTGTTCAAAGTATGTCAAGATCGGACGGGCAATATGTGGTGGGGCGCTGGACAATGACTCTATCGATTTGAGGGCAAGCGCTTTTATCAAGGTAAGCAAAATGGCTCTTGGTAGTTTGTATAAAGCGAATTGAATTCACGGGAAATAAAAAAACTGATGAAATCCGTACTTTGCAAGCATAATCAATATTCATTTTAAGGGGAAAGCCGAAAATCGCATTAATTAAGCACTCACAACAACCAAAATCATGACAACCGAACAAAACATTCAAATTATTGACGCTTTATATAAGGCTTTTTCAACGGGGGATATACCCACGGTTCTTGGATCAATGCATCCGGACATAGAATGGAACGAAGCCGAAAGCAATTCGCTAGCAGATGGAAATCCCTACATTGGTGCAAATGCAATTTTAGAAGGAGTATTTGCTCGCCTTGGTGCAATCAATGATCACTTTGATTTACTGGATATTAAAATCCACGGCATGAGTGGCAACATGATATTTGTCACCTTGCGATATGATGCTAAAGTAAAAGCTACTGGCAAGACCTATAATGCTCAAGCAGCTCATCTTTGGACACTGAACGATGAGGGAAAAATTACTGCCTTTCAGCAATATGTTGATACAAAAAAGTTGGCAGACGCTGAAAAGTAGATTTAATGGTATCTATTGATATGTGATTAAAAAAAACGCAAGCTGGCTCATGCAAGTCGCTGTATATTTTATAGGCCAAAGTTCAAGTCTCAACACTTCTCCATATACCTATATATCACTTATGCAAAAGGCTGCGGTGCCTGCGGTGTGCTTATTTAACCTCATGGCCATCATTCATGCCTCAGCAACAAATTTCATACCTCCGCCACAGGAATTGCTAGCCGCTCAAGTCATAACCTTGTCAAATATAAGCGGGATTCTTCAATTAGACCATGCCCTAGTATCGTAACTCTTTGACGTTAGCCGTTACAATTATACTATAAAGATGCGCCGATCATGGGCCTGCACTTAGCGTATGATAAGCTCCATCTTCGCTCGAGCATAGACATTTAATTTAGTGTATAAAGTACAGTCCGAATCCTGCGAGTCTATTATCTCATAAGGGCACAAAAAAACGCCCTGCTAATTATATTAACAGGACGCCTCAAAACAAAACGAAAAACCAACTTTATCTTTAAGTGGCTGCTGAGCGGCAACCCTTAGATGCCCTGTCTCAATTTCACTTCTATTTTTTTCTTTTTACCATTTCTATCAACCTCTAAATTCACTATGTCGCCAACCTTAACAAACTTAAGTGCTGCGGTGAGATTTTCGTAATTGGTGATCATCTTACCATCTACTCCTACAATAACATCTCCCACTTCGACTCCTGCTGCTTCTGCTGAGCTTGGCAGTTTGCGACCGTAGCGATCATAAACAAAGCCTGCCACCACTACTCCATAATCGGCTTTAATATTCTTAAGCTCCTTTTTAGCTTCTTCAAGGTCAGCTATACTGATCCCCAACATAGCTCTACGTATGTCACCCCCAGATTCCTTAATTTCATCAATGACAATTTTGACTAAATTAGATGGGATCGCAAAAGAATAACCCGCATATACACCCGTCGGTGAAGAAATCGCGGTATTGATACCGATTAAATCGCCCTCTACATTGACTAGAGCACCACCACTATTGCCTGGATTGACTACCGCATCGGTCTGGATAAATTCTTCAATGGTCTTTTGACCTTTAATAATATTCAAATTTCTACCTATGGCGCTGATAATACCTGCTGTGACCGTGGAGGTCAGGTTAAAAGGATTGCCCACGGCGACCACCCACTCGCCAACTTTTAACTTATCTGAATTGGCAAACTTGAGATTAGGAAAACTCTGACCCTCTATTTTAATTAGCGCAATATCTGTGCTTGGGTCAGTACCTATTTTCTTGGCATCGTATACTTTACCGTCTTGTGTAGTGACCTGTAGCACATCAGCAAAACCAACGACATGGTTGTTCGTGACAATATATCCATCTTTAGTGATTAGGACACCAGAGCCAGTGCCCGCCTGAGGACTATTGTTTCTTCGTCCACCAAAAAAATCTTCCCAAAAATCATACTGGCCTCGTTGACGACGACTGGCATACTCATCGAAATCGCTAGTCTTAGCAGTGATATGAACCACCGCAGGGTTAGCCTTTTCGGCAGCTACAACAAAATTTGTGTAAATGTTGTCATTACTATTGTTTGAGAGCGGCTCGCGGTAAGAAGTGTTGTACTCCTTAGGCGACTCGGCTTGGTCTATAATGACTGAATCTTTACTAAAATAATTGAATGCGCCCAGAGTAATGGCTCCACCCAACACCGCAGCGCTAACAAGTTGAAGGAAATTTTTCATTGTTGGCAGTTTTGTAGTTTTATTAAAGTTCATTCAAAACGCCTCAAAAAATCCCATTGTTTCTTATCATTTGATCCTTAACATGAACTTAACAGAACAAACTTGCAACTGTAGATTAACAAACATTTTTAGACAACGAACCTCCCTAAGACACATCAAATCACGACCCTTTGCACGCATCAGCAATGCCCAAGACATATTTGTTGATAACATCAATCGATGTTGCAGTCTCGCTTCCTTGAAAACCTGAAATTCTATCAAGGGTTACATTGGCTTGAAAAAATTTTGTTAGCGGAAGAGAGGCTGGGAAATAAGACCAATGCCATCTTTCTTCTTCATATCCTGTTCTACCTTGAGACTTGTCGGTATAAGGGCGGCAAAAGCCATAGGTAGCAGCATTTTTTTCGAGCCAATCCAAGATTCTTTTGCCCTCGCCGCTAGCGAAATAATCATTTGAAAAACTATTAAGGTCAATATCAGTGCCCCAATGATGGCGCGATGTGCCTGGCATAGAGCTATATAGTAAGATTTTTAACGCTCGATCATGCGGATCCGCTATATCACTTGCTTTTATGCCATCCGAAAGTTCTGTTTCGCCGGTCCACTTTCTTTCCCAAATGCCTTTTTGATAGTCAAAATTTCTAGTCGCCGAACGAATAATCAAGGTCACACCTTCTTCTTTAGCAGCCGCATGCATCTTCACGAAGGAATCAAAAGCTGCTTTGAGCATCCACATACCTTCTCTGTCCGCAAACTCTTTAGGAATCATGGTGAAGGAGCTATGGGTCGTTGGATCAAAATGACCCATCACAAGATCTATCGATTGCAACGCTGAAAAATCCCTTAAATCCAAACTATCAGCAGAGGCTGAATCCAATGCGTTGTGTTCTGAAGTAGAGCTTGATAAATTACAAGATACGACTAAACACGAAATGTGTATGACTAATATCGATCTAAGCATAAGGAGAAGGCACAAATTTTGATGAATAGACATCCGTCATCTACTCAAGGTCAGTGATCATTTCTGCATATCAAAAGTTCGTTCCCCAAAACGACTTCAGATTATAGATACCAAGGTACGTCTTCTTGAGAAAATGTCCATTATAAATAAATGACTCTTGCCTTTGCAATGTTAAAATTTAGCCCGGCACATCAAAGCTCATTTTCGTTCTATCATTCCCCTTTTTAGGACGATCTCCTTAGTCGTCTAGCTCTGCCAACTCCTCTATGACCATTTTTAAGCGGTTATAATGTGCTTTATGCAGAGGAACTGAAGCCTTTTTGCGAAGTTTCTCTACGATAAGAATAGCCGATTCTAGCGCATATTGACCTAGTGCCTTCACGGAGGCACTAGCTTTACTATCTTCAGCTATTTTTCCTAATATGACGGTGTATTCGCCTTGAAGTTCTAGGAGATTTTGATCAGGGTTGTTGGTGAAAAGAGCTGTATGTAGAATGTCCACCATCTGTGGAGCTAATGCACTAGACTGTTTTACCAATCTATCAAGACGTTCTATATCCAACAGTCGATTTAAGATTCTCTTTTGGACATTTGATACCTGAGGCAATTCACCCGTGCTGGGTAAAAGACCTCGCACAGACACTGGACTCAGCCAATAAGGAGTGGTGATGGCCTCATCACAAACAAACCGGATAGCTCGTAATTGATCTTGCATGCTGACGGGCGTGTGCACTTGACCTTGTTGATCCGTTGTTTTAAGTACCTGGACTACCCCACCCACATTGGTGATAACATGATTGACATATCGACTATACACTCCTAACATCTCGTCATATAGCTCCGCTACATCATCATAATTTTCGCCGGCTGTTGAGGTCCATTTTTTTAGATTCTCGGCAACAACTCTTAGATTCTTTAATCCATACGTAGAGGCTTTCATATTGTCATCCCCCACGGACTCCGTTTGTGCGGTTGGATCTGATGGGGGATTACCGCCACCAAACATATAGATTGGATCGCCTTCCTTTTCTTTAATCCATTGTCTTAGCGTCGGCAACTCTTGATTAGGTGTCGAGATATTGTTTAAATATCTGTACCCCCAGTTAATAGCGTAATGGTCGTAAGGGCCCAGTTGTCGCACAAACCGGATTCCCACGTCGCCAGGCTGGGCGATGTAATTGTATCGCGCATAATCCATAATAGTGGTCGCAATACCGTATTCTTGGGTAAAAGTACCCGAACGAAGCGAGTCTACAGGATATGCTGCGCTCGCTTTCATATTGTGCGGTAAGCCTAAGGCATGACCTATTTCGTGAGAAATAACCCTCCGCATCATTTCTCCAATTTCTTCTTCGGGGGTATCGAGTGAGCGAGCCAATGGATTGGCCGCACCTGTTTCTAGTAAATATCTGTTGCGGTAAGATCGCAAATGATTATGATACCAGATGATATCACTCTCAATGATTTCTCCGCTGCGAGGATCACTAACACTAGGGCCGACAGCATTTCGTGTGGTACTAGCCACATATCTTACGACGCTATACCTCGCATCTTCTGGACTAAATTCGGGATCCTCGTCTGGACTCGGGGGATCGAGACAGATAATTGCCTTTTTAAATCCGGCAGTGGCAAAGCATTCGTTCCAATCTTCTACGCCCTGCTTAAAGTATTTGCGCCATTTAAGGGGCGTTGCTGGATCAAGGTAATAGACAATTGGTTTGATCGGCGTGACGAGTTCTCCCCTTTCATATGCGGCAGGGTCAGAAGGCTCTAAACGCCACCGTCTGATATATCTTTTTTGATCTGATTTGAGTGCCTCTGAACTGTAGTCAATTTGGCCGACGGTAAACCATCCAACCCGCTGATCGTATAGGCGCGGCGTCATGGGCTCAGTAGGAAGGAGAATAAAAGACTGATTCATAAGCATTGTCATCGACTCGCTATTGTCTCTCCCCGGAGCTTCTGTCGCATCAAAGGTCATAATGTGACGGACTTCTGTATTGATAGGGTAGCTACGAGCGGCCTCAATAAATGATCTGTCTTTGTCTAGACCCTTAACACCATATTGTTTTCTTAGCCGAGAATTTAGCCCACTCAAGGCTTTAATATCTGTATTAAATAAACTACTTACTTCAATCAGATACGCGGTGCCATCGTCATTCATAGCTTTAATATCAAATGTCTTAATGATGGGTTCAAAATTGTTAGCGCTGACTGACAGATGAATCGGATCTACTTCATTAGATATGTTTTGAAAGGATATGGCTCTTAGTAAGATTTTATTTTGCATTTTTTGCCAATGAATCACTTGCTCACCCACCTTACTGCCAGCATTTATATAAGGACTAAAGTTAGCGGGGACTTTTGCTATGCGGCTGACAAGTAGTATATCTTTTTCAAGAAGGGAGTCTGGCAGTAAAAAATAGAGTTTGTCATCTACAAAATAACAGGTAAAGAGCCCCTCATCTCTTTTTGTACTGTCTTTGACAACATCGGTGATAGAGATGACCTTATCTTCTTTTTTCGTTTCTTCTTTTGAAGAATTAGGCTGCGCTAGAGCTAAACATTGGATGCTTAACGTAGCCATCCAAAAGGCAATCATTCTTTTAATTTTCATAAATTAGGGGTTCTATTACATTTGTCTAAGATCGAAAAATAAGTCTCTCTGCACTCTAGTCACTATGTTCTTTCAATTTAACACCAAATTAACGAAATGGTCTAACGGCCATACGTTGTGCCAAAAATTGGCCTAAATGTTTATACTATATCGATTCTTCAAACCTCAAAGCTGCGACACGATTCAACTTGTGATATGGGCCTATTCCATTTTATGATACTCAATAGTATTCGGCATCGCCAGGGCCCTTGCGTTGATATTCGAAAGTTTCGGTTTTTTTATGATAACCAAAGGAGTGTTTTGTCTTAATGATCTCGACTACTTCAGGAGGAAGCGCATGTTCCCATGTTCCTTCTTCGTTGTTGGCAATCATGTTGAAAATACGTCCAGGTATAATGTCCAATAAGCTAGCGTCATAACCTTCTACCTCTACGATTTGTCGATTGTCTGTGAGATGTTGATATAGAAATCTTATTTCTTCTGGAATGGGGAGGGTATCTACATGTACAAGGGCATCGCCTTCTTTCTCTCTAGCCGGATAAGCATACACTGTTATATTTCGGCTAAACAATTCGCCAAAGGCTGTTAGCAAGCTACCCCCTTTGTGGTTTTCGTATTTGTCAATGATGGTTTCGAGCAATTCATGAACTCCCATCACAATACCGATGCGTTGTACTCTATAATCACTCAGATAGTTGAAAAGGTGTTGGTGATTATTGCAATTACTAATAATGACGGTATGCCCGAGGGCACACAGCATATCCGTACGATCTAAGAAATCTTGTTCATTTAATTCCCAAAATCGGGTGAGATTGTCCATCGTGATCTCTGCCAAAAGTTCGCACGCTTCGGGCCTGTTTCCCGTTTCCCTCTTAAATTGTTCAAAAGAAGATTCGAACGCGTCTTTCGTTACCAAAGTTGGGGGTCTAAAATGCCCCCTTACGATCATGAGTTCTTTGCGATAGAGAAATTCTGAAGCGTGCAAACTCTGCTTATTAGCATCAAAAATGCATACTTCGGACAAACCATTTTTGACCAAATACAGACAGAGTAATCGATTGTCATATCGATCAAATGCCGGCCCAGATACGCGCACCATATCGATCTCTATACGACTCTTCAACCCGTCTAAGAGCGAGACAATAAACTCCTCTGGATTTTCGCGATAATAAAAGCAGGCATAAATCAAATTAACCCCCAAAATACCAATGGCCTCTTGCTGCTGTCGGTTATTTTTATCGAGCATTTTGACATGCATGACAACATCATTCGACGCGGAGCCTGGATAATGCATAAAACGAATGCCTACCCAACCGTTACCTTTTATGGTACGTTGATAATTGATTGCCTGAACGGTGTCCGCAAAAACAAAAAAATTGGTATCCATGCGTACGTTCGTCAAGCGCTCCTCAATGAGCGAATACTCGTGATTGAGCATTTTCAAGACGCGATTTTCGCACACATATCGACCCGATTCCTCAATACCATAAATGGCGTCCGAATATGTTTTATCATACGCAGACATGGTTTTGGCTATGGTGCCAGCGGCAGCACCTACCTGAAAAAAGTATCGCGCCACCTCTTGCCCTGCGCCGATTTCTGCGAAGGTGCCATAAACGCGATCATTGAGATTGAGTTCGAGTGCTTTTTGTTCTGTTTTAAGAATCTGCCTGCTCATACTTCCTCGTTGTGTATGGGCACAAAAGTAAGTCTATCTTATGGAACTCATACGTCATTCGTGAGTGTCAATTCATCAAGATAAGACAGCCGATAAAAAGACCCATTCCTGATGGGCAAAAATGTGCTGCTCAATTTATCGCAGATGGCGTCATGAATTATCCCCTTATATTTTTCTTTGATACCGCCTTTCTTCATTTGACCAAGCGCTACTTTGCACCAATAGAAAGGAACAATAATGGGCGAGAGGCACCAATATGTTTACTTTTACCCATTATGTTGTTAAAAGCATAGGTCTATGAAAAGCACTAGATATTTGAATGTGGCTATAGCGCAATTGTCACCCGTCTGGCTCAACAAGAAATTGACGATTCAAAAAATCGAGGCGGCGATCATTGAGGCAGCACATCAAAAAGCAGCGTTGGTTTGTTTTGGGGAGAGTCTGTTGCCGGGCTATCCTTTTTGGCTTTCGACGACAGGAGGTGCACGCTTTAATGACACGGTGCAAAAGGAAATCTTCGCGCATTACCTGCAAGAAGCAATAAATATTGAAACTGGAGACTTGCGATCCATTTGCGCGCTGGCGAAGGAACACAACATTTCTGTCTACTTAGGTTGTGCAGAGGCCGCCACTGACAGAGGAGGGCACAGTATTTATTGTAGTCTGGTGTATATCGATGCCTGCGGCGAAATACAATCCGTACACCGCAAGTTAATGCCCACATACGAAGAACGCCTTGCTTGGAGTACAGGCGACGGTCATGGATTGCGCGTACATGCATTGCACGATTTTACCCTTGGTGGTCTAAATTGTTGGGAGAATTGGATGCCTCTAGCTCGGACAGCCCTGTATGCGCAAGGCGAAAACCTACACGTAGCTACATGGCCAGGCAGCCTCCATAACACTGAATATCTGACCAGACATATCGCCCAAGAAAACAGAATGTACGTTATCTCGGTCAGCGGCCTGTTGACCAAAGAGCATATTAGTCAGACCATACCTCATTACGAATTAATCTCCCGTTCATCACCAGATGTTATGAGTAATGGAGGCTCATGTATAGCGGCCCCTGATGGCAGCTGGGTCATAGAACCTATATTGAATCAGGAGATCGTCGTTACTGCCCAGATTGATATTATAGAAGTTCGCAAAGAGAGACAAAATTTTGATCCAAACGGCCACTATTCTCGCCCAGATGTGTTTTCGTTAGAAGTGAATCGCGAACGGCAGAGGCTTGTATCCTTTCAAGGTGGCGAGTGAGGAGGGGTATATTAATCAAATATCTTTCACCTTTAGAAGTGAAAGTAATAATTAACCATGCTGCACTTGTTTGTTGAACGTATAATATATTCTGAAATCGAAAAACACTTATTTTAAAGAACATCTGAAACATTCGAGTTTCCACTTTTCGAGTTGCTCGACGTAAAACGCTCTTCTAATCATTGATTTGACACACAGGATTGTTAGCTTCATCACCCTACGAAGCCTCACTCAATCCGATACGTTCGCCTATCGCGCCCAACTCCAGTGATGGTTAGCGATATCCACTCCTTCGGCAATATAGGGCTCACTTGCTCAATCCCCTCATCCGTAAAACGCAAGCCGCCAAACCCAAATAATACTGTCTGCAGCATCCCGCCCGCCCCTGTAGCAAAATAAGAATGATTGAACACTGCCGTCTCCGATAGTGCTCCAAAGGGTGGCTGTTGATTGGGTATGTAGCTTTGCTTGAAGAGGCGAAAGGCATTATCGGCATCACCCATTCGCGCATAGATAATGGCAAAAATGGATTTTCCCATCGCGGGCCCTTCAGCGGCTAATCGAGGCTCGTAATACTTCAAATCTTTTAAAATGGTCGCCTTGTCAGCTACGATGTCGAGTGGGTAGGATAGAAGGTTGACATCGGCTTGCTTGATTCGCTCGCCTTGATATTCTTCGTGCTCGCGTGTGACCCCATCTACAAATTTGAGGATACGAATCTTTGCTGCAACTTCAGACCATTTTGCATCAGGTGATAGTCCAAGTGTATTGGCGGCCTTGATCGTATATCGCAGTGCCGTAATGGCTGCACCGTTCGTAAATGCGTTGTCATTAACGTTAGGAGCAAATTCATTAGCGCCGACCACATTTTTGATAGAGTAACTACCATCTGTATTCTTGACCACACGGCTCACCCAAAAGTCTGCAACCTCTTTCATCAGGGGGTAACCCTTCTCAAAGAGCCATTGCTTGTCTTGCGTGATGCGGTAGTAATTCCAAAACGCAATCGCTATATCGGCCGTGATATGATGCTCAAATGGTCCCGTCAAGGCAAAGGGCGGCGTCGCCTCCTCGCCTGTATCATCACTCTCCCAGGGAAACATCGCCCCACGATAACCATAATTAATAGCGCGACGCTTAGCAGGGGCAAGTCGATCAGATCGATAATTGACGAGGGAACGTGCTATATCAGCATTAAAAACTAATAGCGGAGGAAACATCCAAATCTCTGTATCCCAAAATATATGCCCATTATACGGCACCTGTAACGATAGCCCCATCGGGGCAATACTCAGATCCGAATCCCCTCGACCAAACGCATATAGATGATACAACGCCAGACGAATATCTTGTTGACTCTTCAAATCTCCCTCAATGATGATATCCCCTTGCCACAATGAACCCCAGTGTTGCTTGTGCTGTTCTATGAGTACGTCGCGGGAATTGAGCAACGTATATATGATCATCCGCTCAGACTCAGATGTAGGGTCGCTAAAGTCTTTGGTCGTGCATTGGGCGCCAGCCCAGGCAAAATCAAAATGCTCGCCTTTCTTAATTGATTTCTCAAAGCTCAGGGTATTGTCATACGGCGATAAGACTTCATGCGATAACTGAGGTCTCTGATGTTCTCGAGAAGAATTGATCTGATGCCATATGAATGTCCCAGAGGTACTTACGGTGTGCTTGCCAAAGGGCGTCTCTGCGACAGATTGTAGTATCGGCATAGTTGTCTCTACATCGCGTAGTATCTCAAATGTCTGGCTAGGTTTACGAAAATTAGTTGGCGTCTGAATTTTGCCCACTACACGGATCGCTATGTTCTGCTTGGCGATAATCGCCACATCCATGTAACCAACGTACGGCATATTGCGCAAAGCGTACAGCGTGCAGTGGATGGTAACCTTGCCCCCAATATCAAACGAACTGGTAAAGGCTGCCGACTTCATATCTATGGTCTGCCGCCAGTTAGTGATGTTGCTCATCTCGACTTTTGTACCATCGATGTACATGTCAAGATTGCCAAAATTCATCCCGTGTACGATTTGGCTCACCTTGAGCGCAGGATCGACATCATATACATTGTTGAGCACTACATGTTGTATTTGGAGCGGCCGATGGGAGGTGAGCATACCTATACGACCATTCGCTATGGCAATGCCTGTATAGTCTGTCGTGTCGTCAGTTGTGATATGCCAGCCGTCATGCTGCGCATGCAATGCACCGAACGTCACTAAAAATAAAATGTACATCACATGTTTCATAATAAATCTGTTTTTCTGAAACTAATCTTTTCAGACTAATGTACTTGCCAAATCAGTTATTCGCAATTCTTATCGAAAGAAACGACTTTTTTATTCAGCGCGGTTCGATTGCTTTGATTTCATTCGGATATACGCGTGGGGAGCTAAAGATTCATGAGTCTGAGCCATTCAAATTCTCTGGACTTGACCCATATTAGATATTAGACGCGAGTATGGGTCTTTCAACTTAGTGACCAGAGCAACCACAAAAAAGGCGGTGATTTCTCCCCCGCCTTTTGATATACTTACTCTATAGTAGGGTTACTTGGCTTTCGCCAGCTTATATAGCTTGCCAATATTGGGCACTACAATTGCCTCCACTCGACGATTTTCATTGCGACCATCCTTGGTGGTATTATCCCCTGTAGGCATAAATTCCCCTCTGCCTGATGCCACTAACTGCTCTGGATTCACGCCCATCTTTATTAACTTGCGCACCACGGCCGTAGAACGAGAAACGCTTAGTTCCCAATTGTCCTGATACTTGCCGCTAGTCATTCCCTTATTGTCTGTATGCCCTTCGATGATTATTGCCAAGGTGGGGTTGTTTTTAAGCATATCTACCAACATTTGCAACGTCGCTTCATCATTCGGATCCACTTTAGTAGATCCTGAACGGAAATTGACTTCATCTTCTAAATCGAGGTACAAGAAGTTTTCGATCTCTGTAATTCTTGTTTTACTGTTGGCCACAGCCTTTTCGACGTCGGCAAAGGCAGCATTTATTTCGCCGCGCAATTCATCAAGTTGCCGTTGCTTGTCATCTACATTCGATTTTACAGCACTGATTTGCGTATTTAGATCGCCTTTTGTCTTTTCTAGGTCTGCATTTAGAGCATTTTTATCGCTCATTAAGCTAGCGTTCGAACTTTGTAAAGCAGCCACATCTGTTTTTGTTGTGGCAAATTCTTGCTCGAGCTTGGCCAGTTTGCTAGATAGTTCATCCTTTTCTGCTTGAATAGCATTAAATGATTTTTTGCTCACGCAGGCACTCAAAAGCAGTAATGAACCTATCGAGAGGGTCATTATTTGAAGTTTCTTGTTCATTATCAAAATAGTTTTAATTAATTATTCAACTAGCGGCTAATATATTCAAACCCTACATTTACAAAAAAGATTAATTCATATTTAATTCATTTTCATACATCCGTCACTAGCGCCACAGCTCGCCTCATGTCCGACGTCCCGCAGCCCTCGCCTAAACAAATGAAGCAAATACCAATTACCTTAGTGCGTTGATTTGATGACAGACAAAATCGTTTTATCCATTGGCAAAGAAAAGCAGCAAGACCATTATAGAAGAAATACACATAAAAGGCGCATGCACCAATAACCTCAAAAACATTGAACTGCATATCCCTAAAAACAAACTGATCGTCGTTACAGGGGTGTCTGGTTCAGGTAAATCTTCGTTAGTGATGGACACCCTCTATGCTGAAGGTCAGCGCCGATATGTAGAGAGCATGTCATCATACGCCCGCCAGTTTTTAGGGCGCATGAAAAAGCCCGAAGTTGACTTTATTAAGGGAATATCCCCCGCCATTGCTATCGAGCAAAAGGTAACCACAGGCAATGCACGCTCTACTGTCGGATCTCTGACAGAAATCTATGATTATTTACGGCTGCTGTACGCGAGAGCAGGAGAAACAATATCACCTGTAAGTGGGCAGGTAGTCAAAAAACTTCAAATCAGCGATATCATTGATCTCCTCACACGAGAGGTAAAGGGCACTCGAATGAGTCTTTTTGTTCCCATAAGAGCCTATGATATCAAACGCAATATCGCTAAAGAATTAGAGCTTATCCTTCAAAAGGGCTTTACACGAGTCAAGTATAAAAGTGCGCTTATCAATATTGAAGATCATTTAGCCGACCCAGCATTTGATGGGAACATTGCCGTCGGATCAGTATTACATGACTATGAATTACTTATAGACAGATTTGCAATCAATGATGACACTGAAAATCTTCAGCGCATAGCTGACAGCATACACACGGCGTTTTATGAAGGTGGCGGCGAATGTATCATTGAGCTCGGAAGTGGCGAAATAAGAAAATACAATAATCGCTTTGAACTCGATGGCATTAGCTTTGTTGAGCCCACCCCTCAGTTATTCAATTACAATAATCCATTTGGCGCCTGCCCTAAATGCGAAGGTTACGGCCAAATCATCGGACTAGATCCCGCCAAAGTCATACCTGATCCTTCAAAGTCGCTGTATGAAGGCGCAATAATGTGTTGGAAAGGAGATAGCTATGGGCTCTGGAAGGATAGATTCATATATGCCGCCGACAAGTTTGATTTCCCCATTCACACGCCCTACGAAGACCTCACGAAAGAACAACAACGGGTAGTATGGACAGGCAATGATTGGGCGAATGGCATTGATCAGTTTTTTGGTGAATTAGAAGAGAAGAATTATAAAATACAAAACCGTGTAATGATAGCACGGTATCGTGGTCGTACAACCTGCAATCTCTGTCATGGCGGACGATTGAGACCCGAGGCGGGATATGTAAAAATAAGTGGCAAAACAATCAGCGAATTGATTCATTTGCCGATCGACCGCCTCAAAGAATTTTTCGATACCATAGCGTTATCTACTTCACAACAACAAATAAGCCGGAGAATTTTACACGAAATCTCCTCGCGGCTTCAGGTAATGAATGATATTGGGCTGTCGTATCTGACGCTAGACAGAGCTTCTGCGACCTTGAGCGGAGGCGAAACGCAAAGAATTAACCTCACGCGGACCCTAGGGAGTAATTTGACTAGCTCTGTATATATTTTGGACGAACCGAGTATTGGATTACACCCTCGAGATACAGCTAAGCTTGTTTCGGTGCTGCACAAATTGCGCAACTTGGGTAACACCGTCATCGTCGTAGAACATGAGGAAGAAGTTATCCGTAGCGCAGATTTTTTGGTAGATGTCGGCCCAGAAGCGGGTATTCACGGAGGCGAAATCGTGTATGCCGGCCCCAATCAAAATTTGCATAAAGCCTCCGCAAGAAGCCTGACGAATCAATATCTCACGGGTAAGAAAAGAATAGAAATACCGCATATCAAGCGGAAGACTGCGGGTAGAATCAATATCATAAAAGCGGGTCAGCACAATCTGAAAAACATCAATGTCACCATCCCCCTGCATAGCCTTACGGTTGTGGCAGGGGTGTCCGGATCTGGTAAGACGAGCTTAATTAAGCATATTCTTTATCCGGCATTGCTCAAAGAACTCAATATCAGCCACTCTAGTAGTATCGGAAAATATAAAGCTCTCGAAGGCGACATCAAGATGATTAAACATGTAGAGCTCATTGATCAGAATCCCATCGGACGATCTTCACGATCTAATCCTGTCACTTATGTAAAGGCCTATGACGAGATCCGTAAGTTGATGGTCAAGCAACAGCTTTCAAAAATTCGAGGCTACAAACCTAAACACTTCTCTTTTAATACCGAAGGCGGAAGATGCGAAAACTGTAAGGGCGATGGATACATTACCATCGAAATGCAATTCCTATCCGATGTCAACCTTATCTGTGAAGATTGTAATGGAAAACGCTTTAAAAATGAAATACTCGAAGTAGAATATAAAGGCAAAAATATCAGCCAAATCTTAGACCTTAGTATCACTGATAGTTTAAGCTTTTTTGCCAAAGACAAGGCTATTATCTCTAAACTCAAGCCCTTAGACGATGTTGGCCTGGGTTATGTACAGTTAGGTCAATCAAGCAGCACGCTCTCAGGGGGTGAGGCGCAACGCGTTAAGTTGGCCTCTTATTTATCAAAAGACGAAGTAAAACAACACCAACTATTCATTTTTGATGAGCCAACGACGGGGCTGCATTTTGATGATACTAATAAGCTATTGATGGCACTTCAGGCGCTCATCGACAAAGGTAACACAGTGATCGTAATAGAGCATAATTTGGATGTGATCAAATGTGCAGATTGGCTCATTGATTTGGGGCCAGAGGGAGGAGACCAAGGGGGATATTTGATTTATCAAGGAGTTCCTGAAGGAATTACGGACGTGGCCAATTCATATACTGGTCAATTTTTAAAGTCTAAAAATCAATCGTCGTGACCCATATTGTTATCGCCGATATTTTTCCAGCCTCTAATGGAGATATAGATTTGAGCCCCATCACGCAATTAGGACAAACTGTTGTCTATAAGGCGAGTAGTCCATCCGAATTTATCCAGCGGGCTAGCAATGCTTCCATTGTCGTGGTCAATAAGATTAAAATTACGTCAGAAGTGCTAGATCAGCTACCTGCGCTGAAGTGTATTTGCCTCCTTGCCACAGGTTATGATAATGTCGATACCGCCGCCTGTCGCGAACGAAATATAGTCGTTTGTAATGCTCGTGATTACAGCTCACATTCGGTAGCTCAACATGTGTTTTCTTTATTGCTGCATATGTATAATCAAGTAGGTGATCATGTACAGTCCGTCAAAGCTGGCGAATGGAATAGCAATTGGTGCTATTATCTCAAACCTATTGACCACCTCTTTGGTAAAACCATTGGTATTTTAGGGTATGGCAAGATTGGTCATAAGGTAGCCACTATTGCTCAAGCATTTGGTATGAAGGTGCTGGCGCATAAACGACATCCTACCAATGAAGAGGGAATTGAGTTTGTAGATATTGATCACCTCTTTAGCCGCTCAGATATAGTTAGTCTTCATGCTCCGTTGACCCCAGAGACTAATGGAATTGTCGATAAGGTGCTATTGAATCGGATGAAGCCTGAAGCCATATTGATTAACACCGGACGAGGCGGGTTGATCAATGAACATGATTTGAGATCAGCACTGCTTAATCGTCGAATTCGAGCAGCAGCATTGGATGTTTTATCACAAGAACCACCACCACCAGATCATCCTCTTCTTGGATTAGATAATTGTATATTAACACCGCATGTGGCATGGGCGAATATAGAGGCTCGAAGACGCCTGATTCAATGCGTTGCTGAAAATATTCGCGCATTTATTGGAGGCAACCCCACGAATATCGTCCCAGGAGGCTGATATGATGAAGTAAGAGGGGAAATCTGAATGCTCGAATAATGATCTCCTAAAATTAAAAAAAGTACTTCCATGGTAGACTCAAGTCTCTATGTTAAGCTATCATTACATGTTTCATATCCATACTTAACATATTTCTATCATTCTGTTAATGAATGGCTTAGATCTTATAGAGAATTTTAGCCCATAAAGTGCTTATGAGAATTCTATATGCTATTCAGGGTACAGGCTTGGGACATATCACGCGATCAATCGAACTTTTGCCGCTGCTGCAAAAGCATGCAAACGTAACAATTTTGCTAAGCGGGTTTCGACTAGCCATGCCATTACCCTTCAAGCCAGATTTCATGTTTCAAGGTCTTACATTGATATATAATAACAAGGGAGGCGTAGATCTTTGGAAAACTTTTAGATCGGTGAATATTCAAAAATTCATTTACGAAATCAATCAAATAGACCCTTATAAATATGATTTAGTCATCAGCGATTTTGAACCCATCAGTGCTTGGGCTTGTCTACTTTCAGGTCGGGATTGCATAGGACTTTCTCATCAAGCTGCGGTTGTTCACCCCAGTAGCCCCAAACCAAAGGGTTCCTACTTGAGCCGACAAGTACTAAGACACTTTGCCCCGTGTAGCCATTCATTTGGATTTCATTTTGATAAGTATCATGATAATATCTATTACCCGGTGATACGCAAAGATATTAGGCTTGCAAAGCCCACCACTTTAGGTCATTATTCTGTTTACTTGCCAGCGTACTCCGATAAATATTTAATAGATTTTTTTTCGAAATTTAGTGGGGTCAATTGGCATATTTTTTCGCCTACCGCCACACGCAAATGCAAGCTAGGTCATATTGATATTTTCCCAACGGATTACTATCTTTTTACACAAAGTCTTAAATCATGTGACGGCATCATATGTGGTGCGGGGTTTGAAACTCCAGCTGAGGCTTTATACTTGCGTAAAAAATTAATTGTCATTCCAATGAAGGATCAGTTCGAACAAGCTTGTAATTCACTAGCGCTGCAACGAATAGGCGTGATATCAATACCCACCTTACATATTCAATATTTAGAGACTATGATCGAGTGGTTATATCGAGGTCAATGTATAGCAACGAATATGGAGAATGAATCAGAACAAGTTATTCAAAAAGTACTGACGATGGCAACTCCGCAAGTTAATGAGTCCTTAACCAACTTGGAAAATTACAGTCGCTTAGACATACTTAAGGGATTGGTGACCCGACTATTACGACCGCAGGTTTCTAATGCTTAAGAATTACGCAAGGATTATAAGGGCTTGAAGTATATCAGATATACAATCTGTCTAGAAGAATAAATTCTAACGAGAATGGGTGAATTTTATATTCAATAATTGCATGTATCGCCGTGATGTTTTATCCAGCGCTCATATTTCTTATAGTCGGGCATAGCTTTGGCTACATTTGACCAATACTTTCTGGAATGATTGAGTTCGATAAGATGCGCCAACTCATGAATAAAAATATAATCCTGAACAACGAGCGGGGCAAGTAAGGTGCGGGCTGAAATATTGATGATTCCCTTGTTACTACAACTGCCCCAATTGCTGCTATTGTTTTTAATACGGATGTCGTGTATGGGCTGCTGAAAATGCAAAAAATTGAGCTCTTCTATCCTCTTGGATACGTCCGCTAGCTGATGTTTGCCCACAACTCTGGCTATTAAGGTTTCACAAGTACTTGCCGTCGACCTTTTCGAGAGCTTTTCATTGAGTTCAATGCGAATTGTTTTGTGTATTAGCCTAGCCGCGCTTGTTTTTCTGTCTGATTTTGCAAGATCTAGTAAATACTCTTGACGAGGAGTATGGATCAACTGGCCTGAGACATACGTTTTACTTGCGAACCTTAATAACACATCTGGCTTTGATTCAAAGGTGTTTTCAAGCCATCTATAAGCCCAAATTTGCCATTGCTTTCCCCCTACGGACGCATCAATTTGATTAAGCCTTAAGGTGACTTGTTGGCGGCCTATGGATATACTATTATTGCGTCGCCATTCCTTTATGATTTTTACAGGAATCTCTTGCCCCAATATTTCCCACAACTCGGTAGTAGTCTTTGCCATGCTACCTTTTAAACAACGCATACTTTCAAAAGCCGAACACCTTAATTATTCTTTGATTCAAAGTCTGCCATGACTTCAACTAGTTTTTCAACACCGGCTATAGGCATAGCATTATAGATCGAGGCTCTAAACCCGCCAACAGATCTGTGACCTTTGATACCATCACAACCAGCAGCTGTGGCTTGCTTGTAAAATGCATCTGCCAATGCTGGTTTGTGCATCAGAAAATTAATATTCATCAGTGATCTATCTTCTGTAGCTGTTGTACCGTAGAATAATTCGCTATTGTCCAATGCATCGTATAAAACTGCAGCTTTCAATTCATTGAGCTGTGCCATTGCATCTAGTCCCCCTTGTTCTTTAACCCATTGTAAGGTTAGCATACACACGTATACTGCAAACGCAGGTGGTGTATTGTACATAGATTCTCCTTCGATGTGCGTGCTATATTTAAACATGCTTGGTAGGTTAGCAGGTGCTTCTCCTAACCAATCTTTGTCGACGATTACTAACGTAGCGCCGGCAGGCCCCATATTTTTTTGAGCCCCAGCATAGATAAGTCCGTAGCGCTCCACGTCGATAGGCTTACTGAAAATATCAGACGACATGTCCGCCACAATTTTCACATCCGTAGACGGTAAGGTCTTGAATTGTGTGCCGTAGATAGTGTTATTGCTGGTGAGGTGCAAATAACGCAAATCGCTTGGCACCGAATAGTCTTTAGGAATATGCGCATAGTTTTCTGCTTTGCTCGACGCCAACACCTTTGTATCCCCAATTAATTTTGATTCTTTAATGGCTTTATTCGACCAACTACCTGTATCCACATAGCCAGCAGCCGTTCCCTCGGTTAAGAGATTCATAGGCACCATGGCAAATTGAGTACTGGCTCCTCCTTGTAGAAAAAGCACCTCATACCGGCTCGGCAATTGAAATATTTCTTTGACTAAAGACTGCGCCTCCGTCATTACCGCTTCAAACGCTTTGCTACGATGTGACACTTCTAGTAGCGATAAGCCTGTGTCGGCAAAATCAAGTACGGCTGCAGCCGCCTTTTCTATAACTACAGGTGGCAATATAGCTGGGCCTGCACTAAAATTATGAATTTTCATGATGATGACTTTTTACGATATCTGCGCAAAAGTAAGGTATTGTGAATATCCTTAATGTGAATTTGTCAAAATGGATGCATACTATTTAGCCCTACGGCAGATAACTTAAGATGCATGTATACAACACCCTCCTAATGAATAAAGAGGATTTTTATAAAATTAGTTGTTCATCGCCACGAGAAACTCATCATTGGACTTAGTACCCAACATGTGTTTGCGCAAAAATTCCATTGCTTCATCAGGCTTCATATCAGCTAAATGCTTACGAAGAATAAACATTCGCTTGAGGATGGCTTGATCCAACAGCAATTCTTCGCGTCTAGTACTCGACTTTGTCAAGTCTATGGACGGATACAATCTCTTGTTGGCAAGTGTACGATCTAATTGAAGTTCCATGTTGCCTGTACCTTTGAATTCTTCAAAAATTACTTCATCCATTTTAGATCCTGTATCTGTTAAGGCTGTAGCCAAAATAGTCAGTGACCCTCCATTTTCAATATTCCGCGCAGCACCAAAGAATTTTTTAGGTTTTTGTAGGGCATTTGCTTCAACCCCCCCTGATAAAACTTTACCACTTGCAGGCGCAACGGTGTTATAAGCTCTTGCTAGACGAGTTATGGAGTCAAGTAAGATGACCACGTCGTGTCCACATTCCACTAAGCGCTTAGCTTTTTCAATAGCAATATTCGCAACGCGTACATGATTATCAGCAGGTTCATCGAAAGTAGAGGAGATTACTTCTGCATTGACATTTCGTCGCATATCCGTAACTTCTTCTGGGCGTTCATCTATAAGTAGTACTATCAAGTAGCACTCTGGGTGATTTTGTGCTATAGCATTGGCAATGTCCTTCAACAAAAAAGTCTTACCAGTCTTAGGTTGTGAAACAATCAATCCCCGCTGACCTTTACCGATAGGAGTAAACAAGTCAATCATGCGATTACCATAGTCCTTACCATCTGGTCTTGACGTAAGTGTAAACTTTTGATCTGGAAACAAAGGGGTAAGATAATCAAAAGGAACACGATCTCTAATGGCCTCTACTGTCAAGCCATTGATAGACGACACCTTTAAAAGGGCAAAATACTTCTCGCCTTCTTTGGGTGGTCGAATTTCTCCTTTCACCGTATCACCTGTCTTTAGTCCAAAAAGCTTTATTTGAGAAGGTGATACATAGACATCATCAGGAGAGGTGAGATAGTTATAATCTGAGCTTCGCAAAAATCCGTAACCATCAGGCATCATTTCCAATACGCCTTCACCTTCTACTAAGCCATCAAGATCAAGATTAAATCTTTTTTTCCTTTCTTCTGGTTTATGAGCTCTATCCTCTGATTTTTGAGGGCGCTCTTCATTATTACTTCTTTGAAGTCGCTCTTCATTACGAGGTGATCTTTCTTCGTTGCGCTGAGGGCGCTCTTCATTACGGGGTGATCTTTCTTCGTTGCGTTGAAGGCGCTCTTCATTACGGGGTGATCTTTCTTCGTTGCGATGTTGACGATCTTCATTACGGGAGCTCCTTTCATTATTGCGGGGGGATCGTTCTTCATTGCGAGGGGATCGTTCAGGTGTTCTAGATGCTTTATCTTCTGTTCGATCATTTCTATTATCCGTTCTTCGAGGTCTTGATTCTTTTTTCTCAATGGAGCTATCAGCATCGTTCTTTTCGACAACTTTGGGAGCCACGGCTTCGATTTTTTTATGATGTGGCGTCCTAGGTGTCTTCAAATTATCAGTAGCTTGAGATTGCGTCACTTCTTTAGCTGAACTGCTTTTCTCGGCAGTTTTTGCATCAGCTTTTTTGGATGTTGGCTCTTTGGATATTGCTTTCTTTTCAGTTGTTCCACCTCCTATGACAGCTTGATGGTCTAATATTTTATAAATAAGATCTTGTTTGCTTAGCTTTTTAAAGCCCGTCATCTTTAGTTTTTCAGCTAATTCTTTGAGATCAGGAACTAGCATTTCGTTCAATTGCAAAATATCGTACATCTAGAAACGTGCTTTTAGGAGTGTTGATAATTGATTTAAAACATTATTAATCGCCCGTCAGGAGAAGAGCGTCCGCAGAGATAAATTTTATTAAGGAATACAAGAAGAATATCTGAGCAGATAATTCTGCCGCGAAATTACACTATTTTTTGAGTAGTCAAAGAGGTATCTTACTTAATTCTTTGTCACCTTTGTACTGCAATTAACGAAATAGTATGCTTACTATCCAACAGATAAGAGAAAATACAGATGAAATAGCTGACCGTTTAACTAAGCGAATGTTGTCATATGACGTCACAGTACAGTTAAGAAACATTATTGCCAAGGATGATCTGCGCAAGGCGCAACAGGCCGAACTTGACGAGCTACAGGCCCAGGTCAATCGATTGTCTAAAGATATAGGTGACTTGTTTAAAGCAGGAGAAGGACAATTGGCTCAGCAAAAAAAATCTGAGGTCAATATCCTCAAAGAGAGCATTTCAGAGAAATCTGCTATACACAAACATAACATTGAAGAGATTGAAAATACGCTTATTGCACTGCCCAATGCACCACATACCTCCGTTCCTAAAGGGCGTTCATCAGAGGAAAATGAGTTGTATAAGGAAGGTTCGATTGCCATTCCTGAACTACACAAAGAGGCAAAACCGCATTGGGAATTAGCGGCGCAATATAAGCTGATTGATTTCGAAACAGGCACCAAAATAGCTGGCTCTGGCTTTCCTCTGTATCGAGGCAAAGGCGCAAAATTGCAACGAGCGCTTATTTCTTTTTTCTTAGATCAAGCAAGTGCCGCCGGCTATGAAGAAGTGTTGCCCCCTCATCTAGTAAATCCTGACACGGCTCGTGCCACCGGACAGTTGCCAGATAAAGAGGGGCAGATGTATCACTGCGAAAAAGATGATCTATACCTTATTCCAACCGCAGAGGTGCCCGTAACGAACATATACAGAGATACAATTTTATCAGAATCAGACCTACCTATAAAACATTGTGCTTATACACCATGTTTCAGGCGAGAAGCGGGATCGTATGGTGCTGATGTCAAAGGGCTCAACCGCCTCCACCAATTTGATAAAGTAGAAATCGTGCAAATTGCTCATCCGGAGAGGTCTTATGACGTACTTCACGAGATGCTTGAGCATGTAGAAGGATTATTGTTAAAGTTGGAACTACCCTATAGGATATTGCGTTTATGCGGTGGTGATATGGGATTCACCTCTGCTTTGACATATGATTTTGAAGTGTATAGCGCAGCTCAGGCACGATGGTTGGAAGTGAGTTCAGTGTCTAATTTTGAAACCTTTCAGTCCAATCGCTTAAAACTGCGTTATAGAGATCAGGAAGGAAAAAGACATTTAGCGCATACACTAAACGGAAGTGCATTGGCGCTGGCGCGCATTGTTGCCGCCTTATTAGAAAATCATCAAGATGCAGACGGAGTTAATATTCCCTATGCTTTAAGAGAATATACTAAATTTGAACGAATAAATTAATTTATAAGATGATTGGATACTATATAATTATTGGTTTAACAACTCTAGGAGGATGGTTGATCAGCAGTCGCTTAAAGTCAAAATTTAAGCATTACAGTCAAATTCCGATTAGATCAGGGAATAGCGGTGCAGAAGTGGCCAGACAAATGTTATCACATTATGGCATTACTGACGTGACCGTCCAAGAGGGTCAAGGATTTCTTTCAGACCATTATAACCCTTTAAATAAGACGATATCTTTGAGCCCCGAGGTATTTAGAGGTCGCAGTATTTCATCAGCTGCCGTGGCCGCGCACGAATGCGGTCATGCCGTTCAGCATGCTGAAGCATATCAAATGTTGAAGGTAAGGAGTGCCCTTGTACCTGTGGTGCAAGCATCTTCAAGTATTCAGCAAATGTTGTTCATGGGTTTTATGTTTGGTATGGCGGCTAGCCCATATTTGGGGAATATGTTTATGTTGGCCTTAGTCATTACGTTTGGCCTGACAGCTTTATTCACCTTAATTACTTTACCAGTCGAATTTGACGCGAGCCGTCGAGCCTTGGTATGGTTAGATGAAACAAATACAACTCGAGGTGGCGAATATGATGGCGCCAAAGATGCGCTATGGTGGGCAGCCATGACATATGTAGCAAGTGCTCTATCAGCGTTATTGATGTTTTTATATTTTTTATTACAGTTTTTAGGAAACAGAGATTAAGCCGAAAAGGCTATCACACTATACCGAAAGGGTCGCAATATTTTGTGGCCCTTTTTTTTGTTCGGTATAATCTGAAGACAGCTCTCAAAGAGATAGGTCTAAGACCGTTCTTTCATTTTAGAAGGCCTTATTACAACTAAGAGAAAAATGTGGAATAATACGCGTTAGACTCTAGCAAATTCGCTACTTTCCCGCTTTATTGGTTATTCTCTCATGATTTTTTTAACCGTCAAAACTACCTTGTCAATGAACATAAGGTCAATTCTATCTTCTAAGGTCATTCTGTGTTTCGTGATGGCCAGTATATTTCTTTTTTCTTCTTGCAAGAATTCCTCTTCATCGACTACCGCAATTGTAGAAGAGAACCAAGGAGAGTGGATAAGTCTCTTTGATGGCACAACCACAGATGGTTGGCGAGCCTACAATGGCAAAGAACTTCCATCGCAATGGGTTATTGAAGATGGTAATTTGACGTTTGATATCAATCGCAAATTGGTCGGTGTTGAGCATCAGGGAGGAAAAGATATCATCTATGCCGCCGAAGAATTTGAAAATTTTGATCTGCATCTCGAATGGAAAATCCCAGAAGGGGGCAATAGCGGTATTTTTTATCACCTCAAAGAAGGTTATAAAGGCCCTTATGAAGTATCGCCAGAGTATCAACTTATTGATGATGAAAATTATGCGTCTTTGCACGACCTTACGGATTACAACCTATCGCTAGGTCATACCCAAAATCCGGATAAGCTTCAAGAACTACAAAAAACGGCAGCAGATTATGCCATGTATCCTGCAGATGCGGCTAAAAAAATATTGCACCCCGCAGGGGAATGGAACACCACTAGAATTCTTTTTACTCCTGAAAAAGTCGAGCATTGGTTGAATGGTCAGATGGTTTTGTCTTTTGTGCCTTGGTCAGAAGATTGGTTAGAAAAGAAAAATTCAGGGAAATGGAAAGATATGCCAGATTATGGCAAGTTCAAAACTGGCTTCATCGGGCTTCAAGATCACGATAGTCCTTTATGGTTTAGAAATATAAAAATTAAAAAACTCTAGTACTCAACTCATGATCATAAAAAGAAGACAATTTGTCAAAAGCACAGCCGCCTTGGCCACTGTTGCGTTTTTACCCGCTTGCAATACAAAGAATGCCTCAGAGCAAGTAGCCAAAAGATTAAGAACTGCACATATTGGGGTGGGAAATATGGGCGGCGAAGACCTTAAGGCTATTTCATCACATGCAAGAGTCGATGTAACAGCACTTTGCGATGTTGACGCGAATGCTTTGGCTGCAGCGCAAAAATTATTCCCTAATGCTAAGCTTTTTTCTGACTATCGTGTGATGTTCAAAGAGATAGCAGACGAAATAGATGCCGTAATCGTATCAACTCCCGACCATACTCATGCCCCAGCCTCGATGATGGCCATGAATCTGGACAAAGCCGTATACTGCCAAAAACCATTGACACACCATGTCTCGGAGGCAAGGGCAATGAGAAAATTGGCCAAAGACAAAAATCTAACAACCCAAATGGGTATTCAAGTGCACTCTTTTTATGATTACAAGTTAGCAACAATATTGATCCAAAACGGCATCATAGGTAAAGTGAGCGAGGTGCAGGCATGGTCACCCAAAAACTGGGGATATGATGGACCTCTGCCAGAAGGCGAAGACGTAGTACCCTCTACCCTTGATTGGAATCTTTGGCTGGGCACCAGCAGAGAGCGTCCTTTTAAAGAGGACATGTACCACCCTGGCAAGTGGAGAAAAATCATGGACTATGGGTGCGGTACGCTAGGAGATATGGGGGTTCATATTTTTGATACCCCGTACAATGCCTTGCAACTAGATGTTCCGCGAACAATAACAAATAATTGTAGAGAGAGTAATGGCTTTGGATTTCCCGAAAATAATATAGTAACTTATGAGTTTCCAGGTACCGAATATACAACCGAAAGTCTAAAGTGGGTGTGGTATGATGGTGCTGGCGCTCCGCAAATCAATGATCTACTCCGTTTGCCCAACAATGAAACGCTGCCAGAGCAAGGAGCCATGTTTATTGGCGAAAAAGGAAGGCTTCTCTTGCCACATTTTATGGAGTTGCCTCGCCTTATTATAGATGGTGCATATGTAGACATTGACCTCTCTTCCTATCCAGAGGCACAAGCCATGGGTCAGCCCGTGAGAGATTATTTAGTCGAAGGAGCTAAACATTATCACCAATTTGTTGATGCATGTCTTGGCGAAGCGGAATGTACCGCTCCGTTCTCTTATGCGGCCAGATTGACAGAGACCATTTTGCTTGGTGTTATTGCTGGTAGATTTCCTAATAAGACCTTGCATTGGGATAGCGAAAAAGCTCTTTTTGCCGAGACAGAGGCTAATGTGTTTTTAGATGGAGTCTATCGCAGTTTCTAGCTGGATTCTTTTAGTTTTTGATCGTCATTTGCAGATAATCGGACATTATGACAACGTCCGTGCATTAATATAGAACCTATGTATACGAAAAAGAACTATGGTTTTTGGATGACCTTCAATTGGTCTAAGTGGCCATTTTTCTGGGGACTCATCTACGCATCGATCATTGCGGGTTTATCAATAGTCGTGCGTTACTATTTTGACGTGGATATATCAATAAGCTGGCAGCCGATAAGTGTGCTTGGTATTGCTGTTGCTTTCTATCTAGGATTCAAAAATAACGCAAGCTATGATCGCACATGGGAAGCGAGAAAAATTTGGGGAGGTATTGTCAATACCTCGCGGACATTTGGCGTGGCGGTTTGTGCCTTTATACAAGGAGAGGGCAGCGATGCTATCAAAAAAGAGTTGATTTATCGACACATCGCTTGGTTGACTGCTTTGAGATATCAACTTAGATTGGCTCGTGAATGGGAGCATACTGAAGATAGAGTCAAAGGACTTTATATCCCTGAGGTGTCCGAGGCTTATTTAGACCAGCTAGATAACGATTTAGGCCCGTTTATCAGCCATGAAGAATATCAAGAGTACAAAACGCGAGCTAATATGGCAACGCAAATTTTGAAAAAACAATCGCTACGTCTCCAAGAGCTAAAGGATCAGAATTATTTTGACGATTTTCGACACATGGAGTTTCATCATCATATAGCAAGCCTTTATGAAGAGCAAGGCAGAAGTGAGCGCATCAAAAATTTTCCTTTCCCTCGACAATATGCGTCTACAGCACTCTGGATGACGGTGGTCTTCAGCCTCCTGCTACCCTTTGGAATGACAGAAATATTCAAAGAGAAGGGAGAAATCATGTTTTGGCTATGTGTCCCTATGTCAGCACTGATCAATTGGGCGTTTTTTCTGATGGAGAAGATAGGTGATTATTCTGAGAATCCATTTGAAGGTACGTATAATGATGTACCTATAACGTCAATTAGCAGAGGGATAGAAAACGATTTGCGCGAGATGATTAACGATGACAATATTTCTAAACCCCTTGCGAGCACTAATGGCTTCTTGATGTAAAATCGAAGTATTACGGTTCAATACCCCTACGTCTTTTTTTAAATCAGCCGTCGAGACTTTGCCTAAGGTCATCATTGCGGTTGTTTCCGACAACAAATTTTAACTGCGGGTATGCGTCAGTACTTCGTTGTGAAGGTACAAAGAGCAATAAAATATGTTATGTTACTTTCAGAGGCATAGTATCGCTAAAGAGAAGGAAGAAGATAAAGTATAAGCGCTTGTTTTCCATCTGTATAAATTGGTAATAGAGTTTCTAGTGCATATTGTCGACTTAAATCAGTAGCATGTAAGGACATCTCACCTTACTAAAATATACCCTGAGTTAGAATATCTCTTTTTTGGAAATCGCCTATTTTTATCGCTGTTTTGGCAAAGTTGTATTGTATATAAACATCGAGACGTTCCTTACCTCTGGCGTAACTAATGCGTGTCTGCGCAGGTGCGTCTAATAACTATTACGCATCAAATTGTCAAACAAGTAATCCTTATGATTCAATAGACTTTGATATAATTTCTTTTGGCTCAATAAATAATCGTAACAAAGACTGCTACTATGAGGGTCAGAAAGAAAATCAGAATTATACTTGTCTGATCGACCATTAGATCTTACTGCATCATTAGCAACTGTCTTTCTATAACACCCTCTATTGATTCTTGACATTTGTTAAAGTGTTCCCTATAGCGCCCGATCCTTCAACTTATGTAAACATATACTTATTTAAGTTGCCCCGCCCTCATTTTGGCTAAACAACATTATGAATGGAAAGATAGTAAGTAGCCATGCCGTTTGTATCTTCAGGAACAAAATAAGCTGTCAAACAAAGCGTCATTTGCGATGGCTTAGAAACAAATTGTCCTCGATGAAAGAACTAAGGTCAACTCAGGGTTATGTTGTTCGCATTGTGGCCACCGTCTTGATAAAGTGCCTGTGTTTGCCGATCTGTACAGCACAAGCCCAGCCAATTGCGCGATTTTATAACGTCTACAACTATGATGACCGCAATGGCAACAACTTTGGCCATATTAACGATCTTCAGATAGACAAATGGGGTACCATTTGGGTTAAAAATAAGACCCAATTGCGCAATTTTGATGGTCAATCTATTAATTCATTTTCTAATCGTGCAATACAAGACATGGGCCTGCCTAGCTCGGTATTTGTGGATATCACTCTCGATACCTCGGGGATCATTTGGTTGATAGATGAGAAGTATCTGTATCAACAAGTCCAACAAAGAAATTTTGAACCAATAGTTATATTGCTATTATCTGGTGAGGAGCAGCTTGTTTCGATCAACTCCTCCGCCCAGCATACCCTTCTCCTAGGCACAAAGACTGGAGGCATTATGGTGTATGATCCTACGAAACTCCAGATTGCCTATTCCTTCTTCGGTTCATCAATGGGGCATGTTAAAAATATTGTTTGAATAGCGGGGGGGGTAGGTCGTAGCGCGCGAACTGAATATTAGCGATCACACTGTACGATCACGTATCAAGAACATATACGCTAAGCTCAATGTCAATTCGATCACAGGAGCGATTAATAAGACCTTGCTACATAAGTAAAATGAGACCTCGCAGAAGGGGGTCAATGGCTGTTTTCTTTTGATGAACCTTAAGGTGTTATATATTGATATAAGACGGCACCAATATAAAAAAACCGTTCAATCATACCTTTCGAGCGTGAATGAACGGTCATATTGGGCTGAATTTGCACTATGACGACATTAATCTAGTCTAGTTTTTGACACATCGTACGGCGACACCATTGTTTTTCATTTTGTCTGCCAACGCTAGCGTAGCGTTGTTATCCGTTAGAAAATATACCAGACCATTAGAGCCATTTTCTTCAGATCTCCACCAATGACCAAATTGTTTCACCGCTACTAAGGCTGGAGTTTCATTAATAATTCCGTTGCCTCGCCCATTAAATCCACTCGAATTGTTGGAACCTACATTGGGTTGATTCCAAAAGGCCAAGCTCTCTTGTCCAGTAACTTTCATTTTTCCTCCTTGTGTGCCAGGATTTACAATATTCAATGAATTGTTCAAATCAGTCCAATCGACCTCAGTGGGAACATGCCAACCCGTAGGACACAACATCCCAGTATTGACCGCATGCCAGTTATAATAGACCGCAACGGCAGTAATTGAATTAATGTCACCGAATAATTGAGTTAATTTGGCGGGAGTACTAGCATCACCTAACGTTTTAAAATTGGCTAAAGTAGTACCTCCTATGAGTGTATTATTGTTGAGTCTTAAGACTCTAAGATCCTCGGCCATCCAGGTCTTAGTTCCGATCACCACCGTAGGGTACACATTCCCTTCTATATCAGTGACATATTCATTCAAATCTCGAGTAAGGGATTACCATGCTGATCCTGTCCATCCCTGAAAATCTACCCCTGTCCATCGTATGGTGCCGGGGGCTATCTCTGTAGCTGTGCCAGTGACAAATCCAATTTGTATCCCCCCGTCTATATCTACTTTCTCTGGCTGGGCGATGAGAGAAAATTGGAAGGCTATAATAGTTATTAATAAGAATCCAAATTTTTTCATAGTAATAATGTTTGCGTGAATAATAGGTCAATGTTACGATGCGGCTTTGACCGCCACAATCCCCAAAATTGGTGAGATTATAAGGCACAGATGTGTTTAGAGTGTATGGCATACCCCGATCCTCGGAAAGACGCGGGTATCGATGTTCAGATAAATGCTATAATTATGCTGGGTCGTTGGCTCTGCATGATTTTGATCTGCAAAAACGGGGGGGGATTAGGAGCCTACTTAACTCTATTTTTATTGCTGACTCAACACATACGCCACCCCCCATAACAACAAAAATAAGGTGGCACTCAAAGCCATTTGTTTGAGAAAAGGATCAAGGCCTATGGAATCTTCTATGGAGGCGACCGCTCTATAATTTTTGACCAACAAGGGTAAGGCTATCAAGAAGACAAATTGTACAGGGCTCTTATAGCTAGCGATAGAAAATAAGATAGCCGACACTACGGCGATCGTCAATAATATAAGATGATATTTTACCGCCGCTTGACGGCCTATCTGTACAGGAACGGATCTCTTTCCCGCCTGTCTATCTGACACGATATCTCTGATATTATTGACATTGAGCACGGCTATGGATAGGCAGCCAGCAGCTATTGCTGGCAAGCCAATTGAGAGACTTAGACTCTTGCATTGTAGATAATAACTTCCTGCAACCGCTACCCAGCCAAAAAATATCATCACGGCTACATCTCCCAAACCTCGATATCCATATGGCTTACTGCCCGCCGTATAATTAATCGCCGCCCAAATACTTATAATACCTAAGACAAAAAAAACTCCTCGTCCCAGCCATTCATCGAAGGCTAGCAAGACTAGGGTCGTGCCCATCACTAGACACAGAGCCGCCAATATCCATATTGCTCGATACATTGTCGTACTGGATATTAGACCCGACTGCACAGCTCTTTTTGGACCTTCTCTCAACACATGATCGGCACCGTGTACATGATCACCGTAGTCATTAGCAATATTGGATAACATCTGAAGGGCGACCGCCGTACCCCAAGTCATCAAGGCCACTGTAAAATCGACACCACAAACCGGATAAGCGATCAATACTCCTAGCGCAATAGTGGCTGTTGCTAAGGGCAAAGTGCGCAATCTAAGTGCTAATATCCAAGGGGCTATGTTCATCTCTTTATGACTATTATGGCTTTCGACAACGCGTCTATTTCTCTAAAAAAATACCCAAACTTCTAACACTATTTTCTTTTTGATCAATGGTTATACACCAACAGCGCTATCCGTTTACGCCTCGGCCAATACATTTTCCTCTTTAAGCAAGTTGACGGTATCGGGCACGTCTTCTCCGTCGACATCCATCAGTTCTACTTTGAGGTTTTCGATGATGAATTTTTGCCTTTCAGGTGTGTTTTTACCCATGTAATAAGACAGAATATCCTCTATGTTCGTCGTGTTGTCTAGATAAACTGGATCCAGCTTTATACCGTCCCCTATAAAATCTTCGAACTCATTCGGCGATATTTCACCTAGACCTTTGAAGCGGGTGATTTCTGGTTTGCCCCGCAATTGTATGATGGCTTGCTGTTTTTCTGCCTCGCTATAACAGTAGAATGTTTTCGATTTATCTCTTACTCTAAAAAGTGGCGTCTCTAGAATATACAGATGTCCCTGCTTGACCAAATCAGGAAAGAATTGCAAAAAGAAGGTCAATAATAATAAGCGTATGTGCATGCCGTCCACGTCGGCATCGGTGGCAATAACTACCTTGTTGTACCGCAAGCCGTCTAAGCCATCTTCGATATTGAGCGCATGCTGAAGCAGGTTGAATTCCTCATTTTGATAAACAATCTTTTTGGTCATGTTGTAGCAATTCAGCGGCTTACCTCTGAGGCTAAACACGGCTTGCGTCATGACATCCCGAGCCTTTGTGATGGATCCACTAGCACTATCACCCTCGGTGATGAAGACTGTCGTATTAAGCATAATATCCACGTCACCTTTTTTGTCATTAAAGTGCACACGGCAATCCCTCAATTTTTTGTTGTGCAGATTAGCTTTTTTGGCTCGATCATTCGCGAGTTTTTTGATACCAGCGATTTCTTTGCGCTCTCTTTCAGATTGTTGGATTCGCTTTAATAAATCTTTAGCAACCTCTGTATTCTTGTGCAAATAATCGTCAAGCTGTTTTTTGACGAAATCCATGACGAAACTTCGCAGTGTAGGGCCATCTGGGGCTATATTTTGAGATCCGAGCTTCGTCTTTGTTTGAGATTCGAACACGGGCTCTTCTACACGGACAGATATAGCCGCTATGATAGCAGATTGAATGTCTTTGGTATCAAAATTTTTATTGTAATGCTCTCTTACGGTCTTGACGACCGCTTCTCTAAAGGCAGCAAGATGCGTTCCACCTTGCGTGGTATTTTGGCCGTTGACAAACGAATAGTACTCTTCGCCATATTGGCTTCCGTGAGTTAGCGCCACCTCTATATCCTCTCCTACTAAATGAATGATCGGATAGCGCAGTTGCTCGGGTTGTGTCTTGTTTTTAAGTAGGTCTAATAAGCCATCCTTTGAATGATAAATACTGCCGTTAAACTTGAGTTTTAGCCCAGCATTAAGATAGGCATAATTCCACAATTGATTGCTGACGTATTCTGTTCTAAACTTATAGCGCTTGAAGATAGAGTCATCTGGGGCAAAGGTAATTTTTGTGCCGTTGGGCTCTTGGCTCTTAGAGGTTTTGTGATCTTTGATCAATTCTCCTTTTTCAAATTCGGCTACTTTAGCCTGATTTTCTCTATAGGATTCCACTTTAAAATACTCTGAGAGAGCATTGACTGCCTTTGTACCAACACCGTTTAGTCCGACGGACTTTTTAAACGCCTTGGAGTCATATTTGCCGCCGGTATTTATTTTGCTCACACAATCTATCACTTTGCCTAGAGGAATACCCCGCCCGTAATCTCGCACAGTCACGGATCCATCATGAATGTCAATAGTGATTTCTTTGCCATGACCCATGACATATTCGTCGATAGAGTTGTCAATAACCTCTTTAATCAATACATAAATACCATCATCTAGTGAAGAGCCATCGCCTAACTTGCCGATATACATACCCGGGCGCAGCCGAATATGTTCTTTCCATTCGAGGGTGCGGATATTTTCTTCGGTATATTTGACTGTAGACATGGATAAACAAAATTAGATGGCAAAAATAATTGATATATTTAATATTAATTATCAGTGATTTACATTACACTCAGATATTATTTAGACCAATGAAGGGCTAATGATGATCAAGAACAAAACGCTCATAACTCCAAATGCTTATCTTCGAGCCTAATTTCTATAACATATGATCTTAGATTTAATTGCTGCTTTAGTCATTACGTATGCATTCTATCGCGGCTACAACAAAGGTTTATTGAAGACAATCGTTAATGTTTTATCCATCGTGGTGGGTATTGTTGTTGCGCTAAAGTTTTCGCCCACGCTGATCGGGTACCTTCAAGATGTTGTTAATATCAACCCTGCCGTTGAATTTATCCTAGGCTTTTTAATCGTTTTTTTCGTAGTCATGCTCCTAATGCGCTTTGTGGCGGATAAGATCGAAGATTTACTTGAAGCCATCAATATTAATTTGATTAACCAGATAGCGGGAGGAGTGTTGATGGGAGCTTTAGCTTCTTTCATCATTGGTTCGATTCTATCCTTGTTAGCTAATCTAAGGATATTAAATGCTGAGTATGCTGCTCAATCTACCCTGTATGAGTTTCTAACTGCCGCAGGAAGAGAAGGTGGCTGGGTATTTGAGATGTTTAAGAACTTGTTTAGTGAATTTTGGACAAAGTTTAACGGCACGCTGGATCAAATCAAAGATGGTCTAGAAAAATAATATTCTTCTACACGCGCTTTTATGGTTTCAAAACAACAAGCTATCCGAGTTTTTGCCCCAGCAACGGTCGCAAATATGGCGATTGGCTTTGACATCTTAGGTTTTGCCATAGATCAGCCCGGTGACGAAATTGTTGCCCGATGGGGCACTGTACCTGGTCTTCAGATCACTAAAATTCATGGCACCACCAAGGTTCTCCCTAAAGACCCGCATGAGAATACCGCCGGCAAAGGTGTTCTCGCCTTGCTCAAATCCCTCGACAAACAAGACTTGGCGATTGAGTTAGAAATCTATAAGAAAATGCCTTTTGGCAGTGGCATGGGCTCTAGTGCCGCCAGTGCGGCTGCGGGCGTTATGGCTGTAAACGAACTTCTCGGACGCCCTTATGATAAATACGAACTTGCTCAGTTTGCCATTTTAGGGGAAAGTGCAGCGGACGGAGCCATACATGGTGACAACGTCATCCCATCACTAATGGGCGGCATTGTGTTAGTCAGGGACAATGATACGTGTGATTTTATCAACCTACCTGTACCGCAAGGATTAACCGCCTTTGTTATTTATCCAGAAATAGAAATATTAACGAAAGATGCGCGGGCAGTTCTTGCCGACAAAGTGCCCATGCGCAATTTTATAGCGCAGACGGGCAATATGGGCGCCTTTGTAGCGAGCCTTTACAAGAATGATCTATCCCTGATGCAAAAGTCCTTGAAAGATCATGTAATAGAGCATCAGCGTGCGGCGCTTATTCCGCATTTTTATGAACTTCAATCCTTGGCCCTCAGCATGGGCGCAATGAATTATACCATTTCGGGTGCCGGGCCAAGTATGTGGGGCTTTGCCCAAAATACCCTCATCAGCGAAAATGTCTGCCTTGCCTTACAGGATTATCTACAAGGCCGAGGTATCCGCGCGCAGGTGTATCAATCATTTATTAACACGACGGGGGCATATAAAATGTAATAGTATATGAGGTTTTATAGCACGAATAATCCTAAAAATACCGTTGATCTAGCCACGGCCATACTGCAAAGTTTACCAGAAGACAACGGCCTGTATATGCCCGTTGAGATTCCTAGTCTTGCATCAGGATTTATTAATGCCTTGCCTAAGCTCAATATTCGAGAAATAGCCTATGAAGTGTCTTTGCCGTACTTGCGTGAAGACTTTTCAGAACAACAGATTGCGGATATTATCAACCAAATTGACTTTGGTGCTCCCCTAGAAAGTTTAAACTATAATTTACATATTTTAGAGTTGTGGCATGGCCCGAGCTTAGCCTTTAAGGATTTTGGGGCGCGATTTATGGCAGCGGTTATATCCAAGCTTAGCGAGCGTAAAGACCAACGTATCACCATATTAGTGGCCACAAGTGGCGATACAGGAGGTGCTGTGGCCTCTGGATTTTTGGGTGTCGATAATGTGGATGTCATCATTCTATACCCTTCGGGCAAGGTCAGTCCGATACAAGAAAAACAGCTTACTACCCTCGGCCAAAATATAACCGCCCTAGAAATTGCAGGCAGCTTTGATGATTGTCAGGCACTCGTAAAGAAAGCTTTTTTGGATAAAGATCTTCGGCATAGATATAATCTTAGTTCGGCCAACAGCATAAATATTGCTCGCCTCATTCCTCAGAGCTTCTATTATTTTAGTGGTTATGGACAATTGGAATTTAAGGATGATGTCGTGTTTTGTATTCCTTCTGGCAATTTTGGTAATCTCACAGCCGGGCTTTTATCAAGAATCATGGGGCTGCCGATAAAGCATTTTATTGCCGCAGTCAATGCTAATGATGTAATACCTCGATATCTAGCCACCGGCAACTATTCTCCTACTGCGTCAATCGCCACCATGAGTAATGCCATGGATGTAGGCAACCCTTCTAACTTTTATCGTATGTTAGAATTCTTTGGAGGCGATTGGGCGACGATGAAAGATCATATTTCGGCCTACAGTGTTACAGAGACTGAGACCATCGATACAATCAAACTTTATGCTGAAGAGAGCGGCTACATACTAGATCCACATACGGCTGTTGGGTGCCACGCGGCTAGCCTTTATTTGCAAGAAAAGGAAGATGACCAAGTTATTGTCTTAGGGACAGCACATCCGGCTAAATTCCTTCCTGCGATCGAACCTATTTTGGGCGAAGTAGTGCTGCCGGAAGCCTTAAAAGAACTTGTTGACCGAGAGAAAAAAAGCATTCAATTATCAAGCGACTATGCCGACTTTAAGGCTTGGTTGATGCGCTAGAAATGCTAAGTGCAGCAGCGGTGAGATGTTAATACCTACCGCCTTACTCGATTGCCAGAGGCTCTACTCGACTTGAATTTCGTGTCGCCCGCTTTCTTTATATCGACCAATAGCGCAGCATAAGCACTTGCCGTTGTCGTCTCGAATATCTGATGACCATAATTGATCTTACCATAACTCCTAGACCAGTCCTTTGCCAAAAGTACATATCGCCCATTAGATGATTGGCCAGGACCAAAGACTAGGTATCGCGAATTTACTCCTTCTTCAAAAGAGACCGCGAGGCGATTGTCGCCAGGCATACCAATGACCACCCCTGGTGTACCCTTTTCAATAATAAACTCTTCCACTTCGCTGCCGTCAACAATGCGAATCTTTCCATCGGTTATGCGACTGTCTTCTTGCTTTAAACGCCTAAACAAGATAATATCTTCCGAAGTGTAAAACTGAATTCGTTCAAGATCTGATTGATTCCATCCAGCTTCACGTTGCATATCGCTAGTGAAATAGCGAAGATTATTGCTACATGAGCTAAGCATTAGGACATTAATGACAATTAGGAGTGTTGAGCGCATAGCTATAATAAAATTGAGAATTAGGGCAATACTAGTCCAAAAAGCTAAATAATGGAGATGATTAAAGAATTTTTAACGGAGATGCGCGCCACGTTATTAGGTTTTACAATTTAGAAAAGCTCGGTACTTTTTCAGAAAAACTTGCATCCTGTGCATGAAGTAGTCATAATAGCGTTCCCGGCATTTTGGGTCGCGTCAACCCGAGAAGATCTACAGAATGTCATACGGATATAAACAAACTAACTTGAGGAAAGGGCTAGCTTGTCGTTTTCAATTTGCGGTTTCTCGAAAAGATAATAACTCAATACTATAATAACCCCCCATAAAAAAATCGCCCAAAGACAGATATCCCACGAAGTTTGATAACGGACAATCATGGCATATAACATACATCCGATAGTGACTGCTGTCAACAATAAATTGATGAAAAATGCCCCGAACCCTGTACCTGTAGATAATTTCTGTCTATTCCTGCGCGTGTACATTTTGAGCCCGGTATAAATTAAGCCCGTTATGGCGAATCCCCCAATAAAGTATATGATTTTGACGCAAATTCCTCCCCAAGTTCCAAAGTGAAGAGGATCGATAATATCGTTAATCCACATGACGGTAGGAATGGTAGCAGCATTTTGCACAGATATGACCTCGTAAGTTTTTGGGTCGATAAAGATTCTATTGGCGCGGTGCCGAACCAAGGATACATTACTTTTGCCTGTGAGATAAATTGCTTGGGTTCGATTTTGGGGAGGTAATATGTCCTTTACTTTTAGACCGGGTATTGCCTCCTCAGCCTTTAAGACAGCACGATCGTAGTCAAGATCTATGCTACTATACACCACTTCGTGCTCAACGGAATCAATAATACTGAGCAAAGGTGACGCAGGATTGGAAATTGTACCAACCCCGGCTATATCAGTTCGCTCTATAAAATACCAAATGCCCGTGACAGAGAATACCAATGCAAAGGGCAAAGACCACAAACCTATCAAACGGTGACTACTTCGAAAAAAGCTAATCGGACTTCTGCCTTTTTTGAATTCAAAAAATTTACGATACCAATTTTTATAGAAGGACAAAGCGGTTATTATTGCAGCAAATAAAAGAAAACCAAAAAACAAAACAGTAAAGTGACCAATCTGGAAAGGAATAAACAAGAAATAGTGTAGATCACGGAAGAATCGCTTAAAACTTAGATTAATTAATCCTTGTATTTCCCCCGTATAAGGATTGACAAAGAGGTATTTTCTCATGCCATCTATTTGTAAGTGCACGAGATCACAGACATAGGGCTCATATGCCGCCTCCCAATAGATAATTTGGCTTTCTGGATACTGCACCTTTATCTTCTGGAGAGTTTCGGCATAAACCATCTTTGCTTCGGGTACTGGGGTTGCGCGATACGAAGGCATAAAGAGCCAATCAAGTTCAACACTTAAGGTTGCCATCGTTCCAGACAAGCAAACGACAAGAAATAATACACCAAACTTGACACCTACCCAGCTATGAATTTGAAAAAGAACTTTACGACGTAGTAGTATTGACATGCTTAAAAGGTATAAGAAATTGTTGTCAATAATTGTCTAGGTGCTCCTGGGAATGCGCGAATATAGTCATATCCTCCTACCCAATGGGTTGTGTTAAGAGCATTATTAATATTGAATTGTATCTGAAAACGATTCAAATTGTAGTAGAGCGCCACATCTACTATATTGTACGCAGGGAAGGCCTGCGGTTGTTGCCCTCTAGGTACAATAGAGCCGAATCGTTCTGTAACAAAATTGGATCCCAAGCCAAAGCCTAGGCCATTTAGGACGCCGCCGCTAATAGAATATTTAGCCCAAACATTACCAGTATGTCTCGGGGCGTTGGGTTTTTGTCTACCGACAACAGATTGATCATCCGCCGCTGTTATGATCGCTTGGTTAAAGGCATAACTTAATGTAACGTTGAGTTGTCGTGAAAGTCTACCGACGATATCAAATTCAAATCCTTTAGCTTGTTCTTCGCCAATTTGCTCCAATCTGTCCGGGTTGGTTGGATCGTTAGCATTGTACAATGCTCCTTTTTCCGTTATTTGATAGACGGCTAAGGTGGTTGATAATCGTCCATTAAACCAATCGCCTTTTGCCCCAACTTCCCACAAATTGCTCAATAATGGATCGAATGGGCCGCCAGCATTAGGATCATTGATGGCAGAGCTCGTCTGCGGCTGATAGCCCTGTACATAGCTGCCATAAACATTTAGCGCCGAATTAATTTTGTAGGTGATACCCAACCTAGGTAAAAGAGCATGCTGGGTTACTTTTGTTTCGTCCTCGGTGCCAAAGTTTTCATAATCAACGAAGTAATCTTGACGCAGACCTAGCAGGATATCCATCTTGCCGAGGGAAAGTTGATCCTGAAGATAGACTCCATGAGAAGATAATTCGAAAGGATTAAACAGGTCAACGGCATAAATATACTTGGTCATATCTCTTAATCGATTAGCCGACGGATCAGTTAAATCAAAATGTGGGACATTTGGTATGGGATTACCAGTTGCATCTAGAGAGTAATTTGCTGCATTGGCAGGATTAAAGCTATTGAATACTCTTGTACGGTCAGCAGAAAGATAGCCTCTTGCCTGAAGTTGTGATCCTCCTAACTCTTGTGATTGAATGAAATAGTCGTGTCCTACTAATAATTTGTGGTTAATATCACCGGTTGTTGTTTCAAAGGATAAATAATTGTTGAGACCATTGTTATTCCATTTGCGGTTGCGGATGAATACGCGCATCTCCATCTTTTCAGGATCGCGAGAGCCATCTGCCTTTGTCGCAAATGTATTTGCCGTACGGTGTTCAAGAAGATCTTCACTATAGCTGCTCCGTTGAAATACAGAATTAAAACTCAACTTGCTCGAAAACTGATGACGAAATGAGATAGTCGTGTTGATGTTCTCCTCTTTCAAAAAATCATTGGCTGCATTTAGTGACCTCGATATAGGAACAGAAAACAGATCCCCGTTGCCAAAAACAGCTTGTCCTCTATCTAGACGGCCATTCGATCCTTGATATACGATGTCTACATTGATATTTGTTTTTGTGCTAGGCCTAAACGAAAACGAGGGAGCTACTACTATGTTTTTATCGAACTGCAAATCTCTAAAATTGCCTGAGTTTTCATATCCTAGATTTATTCGATACAACAACTTTTTGTCCTCCGTCATTGCGCCCGTAAAATCTGCAAACATTCTAAAGGTGTTAAAGCTACCTAGGGTGGTGGTAACAGATTGATGTGAGCTTTCCAATGGTTTTTTTGTAACCCGATTGATTGTCCCTCCAGGTGAAGCATTGCCAAACATTGAAGATGTTGGGCCTTTTATCACTTCAACGGTTTCAATGTGAGGGATCAATTGCTGTTTCCAAAAACTTGTAAAGGCGCGCATACCATTAACTAAATTCCCTGAGTTTCCTTGTCCCTGTACCCTGAATCCTCGAATGGAGATATCGTTGTAAAAACTGAATTGATTCACCCCGCTCATATTTTTGACAACATCATTTAGCCGAAAAGCTGCTTGATCAAGGATTAGTTCTTTTGTGACAATGCTAATTGATTGTGGAATATCCTTGACCAAAGTGGCCGTCTTATTAGCAGCGAAAGAGCTTTCATTGGTATAGCCTTGTGATTGACGGCCTAAGATCTCAACACTTTGAAGAAATGTATTGATTGCCATAAGTCTGAACTGTAGATGATTGGATTGTCCTTCGAGAACGACGACTTGTTGTATTTGAGACTCATATCCCAATGACGATACGGCCAATTGATATGTGCCGACGGCAACAGGCCCAATAGTAAACATGCCCTTTGGGTTGGTAGACTGTCCTAACGATGTGCCAATAATACCAATGTTGACAAAAGGCAAAGCAGCGCCGGAAGTGTCTGTGATGATACCGGAAATATAACCATTCTGACACCATAAAGACCAAGAACAAAAACAGAGCGCTATGTGTATAAAAGCATTTTTCATTTAACTCAATATTGTTTTGACTAAAAAATTTAGCCCAAAATTGATCAAAGCGCTTCGTGAATAACATACCAAAATTTGAATGATTTATTCAACTATTTATTAGAAGACTAAAGACATTAGGTAGAGGGGCTCCAATAAATTTGGTAATAACATGCTGCTCACGACTACCAAATGATCGCGAGATTTGCACTGATAAGATCATATGAAGTTTCAATATAATAGTGTATACAAATATAATTGTCAACTGTTGTGTCATAGAAAATACCTAGACAGCCGTCTAATCCTGACACAATAGTGTGAAGCTGAACAATGTATATTTCAGAGAATCCTCTATACTAGTTGACTTTAGGCGAAGTGATGCCGACGTGCTTTTTTAATTCATATAATTCGCTGGAAGAGAGATTCCTCCATTGCCCTGATTTAAGATTTCCGAGATGAATGTTAATGATTCTTATTCGTTTAAGGTTGATCACTTTATAGTCTAAGAATTCACACATTCGCCTTATCTGACGATTCAATCCTTGTTTCAAAATGATCGTAAATACGCGCGCTGATTCACGCCGTATTTCACATTTTTTAGTTAATGTGCCCAAAATGGGTATCCCGTCTGACATGCGCTGCAAGAATTCATCCGTGATAATCTTATCCACCGAGACGACATATTCCTTTTCGTGATCATTTTCGACGCGCAATATCTCATTGACGATATCACCATCGCTGGTCAATATGATTAAACCTGTAGAAGGTTTGTCCAATCTTCCGATCGGAAATATGCGACTAGGATGTTTAATGAAATCAATGATATTGCTCTTGTCTTTAGTGTCAGTAGTACAAGTGATGCCCGCTGGCTTATTTAAAACGATATAAACGGACTCAGTCTTATTTTGCAAGGGCTTTCCGTCTAAGGTCACTGTATCTCCATGAGCTACTCTATTTCCCCTTACGGCAACTTCGCCGTTGAGGCGCACCCGTCCTGACTCTATCCATTTGTCCGCTTCTCTTCTCGAGCAGATGCCCGTTTCGCTGATATACTTGTTTAAACTCTTATCTTCTGCTTTCATGATGGTTTTGGGCTAATGCCTTTTAGTTAGAACGGTCATATTGTCTGCCGTTTATTTAATGAGCTCATTCATTATTAGATGATGAATTATCTATATCCAACCTTTTTCTATAGCCAGTCTATAAATCTGTTGATAATGATGCTCGCCGTGCCACGAATACAATGATAGCATCAAATCAAGACTCAGCGGGGTTTCCCAGTCTGGGTGAATGAGTTCACGTTCAAACTCGGCAGTAGTAAAGGAGTTTGCCAATTCGACCCAACGCTGATGAAGGCCTTCAATGATGCGCAAGGAAGGCTCTATAGGTCCATTAGCGTCAGCCAATGCTGCCCACGGATCTTGAAGGTAGGGTTTAATGGTCGGTCTATCTTCTGTTAATGCCCACTTAAATCTGATGAAACTATTCATATGACTATCTGCGATATGATGAATCACTTGCTTCCCAGTCCAGCCTCCTTCACGGTAAGGTGTATCTAACTGAATGTCAGACCACATTTCAACAAGAGAAAATAGCTTTTGAGGCAACAACCGAATATGGGTAATGTATTGTTCTCTATCCTCATCCGTAAAAGCGCTTGGTCGAACCCATTTGCCAATTGGAAATTTTAGTTTTTCAAGATCTGTCATAATATTTTAGTTGCACAATGGTTTTTCTGAAATAGTTAAAGAAGGATTTTTGTGGCTAAAAATAGTAGTAAGCCCATGCTCGCCACATCCGTAGCCGTAGTTAGAAATATACTACTTGCGGTGGCAGGGTCAGCTCCGATACGTTTTAGAGCAAGAGGTACAAACGCTCCCGAAAGACCGCTAATAAAGCAGCTTCCGATCATCGCCACGAAGACAATCATACTCAAGGTCAATGCGTTAGGGTCGCCCTGCGATGATGCCAAGAAATACATACCTAACGCTGCCGATACCCCAACAAACGCACCATTGAGTAAGCCGAGAGCTCCTTCTTTCATAAAAAGTTTGTATGCGCCTTGATTTTTAAATTCTCCCAATGCCATAGCTCGCAAGGTCACCGCTAATGCTTGGCATCCAGTATTGCCCGATTGTCCTGCTAATACGGGCAAAAACGAGGCTAATATCACGATCTGATCGATGGTCTCTTGAAAGGCCGTAACTACTGCCCCCGCTACAAAGGCCGTTAGCAAGTTTAACTGTAACCACGGATGACGGTACTTAAAGCTTCTTCCCCAAGAGGTGGAGAGCTTCTCTTCCTTTTCAACCCCCACCATACTACCAGCTTGTGCGCTGATCTCAATGGCTTGAGCCTCAAACAGCCGATAGCCTCTTATCTGACCCACGAGCTCACCTGCATTATTGACAACAGGATACACAGGAAAGTGCATTGTAAGCACTTCTTTCATTGCGTCCATCAACGGTGTGCGGGCATTGAGGCAGAAAGGATCTTTAATCATAATCTCGGCGAGCTTCTGATCTGGTTTTGCAAAGAGAAGTTCGCGCATCACGAGCAGACCTACTAACTTATGATCATCATCTACAATATAAGCATAGGTTACAAACTCTCGCTTGACGAGGTCACGAAGTTGTTCTATAGTTTCGCTTACGGTCGTTTCGGGCTGAAAGACCGCTAAAGTGGGCTCCAACATACGCCCAATAGAGCTTTCGGGAAATTTTCTGTTGAGACTCCATTGTTTGCTCACTTCTGGGGGGAGAGCCGCGAGAATTTCATTTTTCTTATTGTTGGATATCAGCTCAAAGATATGATCGGCCATATCAGGACTTTGGCTTCTTAATTCTCTGGCAGCATTTTCGGCATCGAGAGTTTCGATGACTTTTGCCGAGGCAAATTTGTCTAAGCCTTTTAGGCTTTTTGCATCTTCAGTTAGAGCAATAGTGGTTGACGTCTTTTTCATTTTGGTTTATCGTATTTTAATGTCTAAAATTATGAATAGCTAATTAATCTACACTAGTTCTGTGGTGCTTTTATAGATTTATTCTCACATTAGGCACTTAGGGTCTTATTCCTCATCGTTCAGATCATTATTTATGACGAATTATGTCAACTGTTTGATCTTACTTGCTTACATTTCTGTTTAACCATAATTAGACAAGATTGATGGAATTTACAAATGAACAAATACATACGAAGGATCTTCCGAGCATTCAACAAGTCGAATTTAAGGGTTTGCACAAAGATTACTTGACCGTGGAGCTCATTTGGTCAAGTATACTTTTGATCATATTGATAGTGGTCGTTACTATTACGATGGGATGGAACGTGTGGCAATTGGCCAGCTGGATGAGAATTCTAGCGGTGATTGGTGCACTTGTTCTTGCCGTGGGGGTTATTTGGTTAACCATAGTAGCATTCCAAAGAAAAAAATATGCCCTTCGTCAACGCGATATTATCTATCAAAGTGGGCTGATATGGAGGTCATTGACGGCAGTTCCGTTCAATAGAATACAACATGCCCAAGGCCAACAGGGTCACATCGAACGGCTATTTCACTTGAGTAAATTAAACATATACACAGCGGGCGGCTCAAGCAGTGATCTATCGATATCGGGACTTTGGGCTGATGAAGCGCATCGCATCAAAGAATTTATCCTTAAAGAAGTGAGTCACGATGAAGAGGAGTGAGTTAGCGACTGCAAGCCGTCAATCACATTGGGCGATCATATTTATTGTGCTACGGTTTGTGCGTAAATTAGCGATCCAAAGCTGGCCTATTTTGCTTGGTTTACTCTTTCGTCGCAGCCAAGATTCGTCCGTAGGCCAATTTGAGTTATATGCCTCTGGAGTGGGTTTGCTAGGAGCTGTCGGTTCGGTTTTGGCTTATTTTAGGTTTTACTATCACGTCTCTGACCATGAGTTAATTATTCAAAAAGGTATTCTCAAAAAAGTACATCTCAACATCCCATTTGAGCGTATTCAAAGTGTAAACTTTAGAGAGACCCTCTTACATAGCTTTTTAGGTGTGACTGCCGTTGAAATTGAATCCGCTGGATCTAAAGAAAAGGAGTTAACGATCGATGCTATCGAGATCACAAAAGCTCGTCGTCTCCGCGATTTTTTGCTCGTAAAAAGAAATATGGCCATTAGCCATAGGCCGATTTATATAGGGGATGATAAGGACATCACATCACCTAAGGCTGAGAGCCTACCCATTTTGCGCCTTAGTCTTAAAGATCTACTGAATGTGGGGATAACCCAAAATCACCTGAAGCCTATTGGGCTGCTTATTGGTCTAGGTATTTCTGTCTTTTTTTATTCTCGTACTTTTGATTTTAGGCTTCGAGATGTATATAACATTATTGAAGAGTACAAAGCGCTAATGCAGCCACCCGATTATTTTTTGTTGATAATAGTCTTGTTATTCTTTATGTTGCTTTATTCTATTATCATAACATTCTTGAAATATTTCAATCTCGAGTTTAATCGTTATGCCAACAAATTTAAGATCGTTCAAGGTCTTTTTACTCGTCATGAATTTTCAGCGCTCGATAGTAAAGTACAAATACTCAATTGGCATCAAAACGTGTTGCAAAAGTTTTTAGGTTTTTTTGACATTCGTTTTAAGCAGGCTAGTAGTGAAAAAAGGGTAAAGGAGCACTTTACGATTCCTGGCTGTTCATCCGAAAAAGTCAGTTATGTGCAAGAGGCTTGGTTAGGAAAACCATATAATCCCGCATCTATTGTAGATCGAGTGTCGGCGCATTATTTCTATTACTCAGCCAAATATCTGGGTATTCTATCCTTCGTAGGGATAGCAACACTCATCTATTTTGGAGCATATTTGTCTGCGTTATTCGTGTTTGTTGTTGCTTGTGGTTTAATCGGGCTTCACTTTTTGCGCTACAAAAAACTCTATTACTCGTATAATGGCAGTGAGCTGCTGATCCGCGGAGGGGCACTTAGCAATGGTTTTTCTCTTATTCCGATATATAAGGTTCAAAATATTAGTATTACTCAGAATTATTATCAGTGGTCGCGCCAATTGGCCACACTTCAAATATTTACGGCAGCTGGGGTACTAAGGATACCTTTTATAGAACATCAAAGAGCCACTGAACTATTAGATGCCTTTTTATTTGAAGCCCAAAAGAACCCGAAAAATTGGATGTAGGGCATAATCGTCTCCGCACAGATAAGAACTTTGTTCTATCTTTAGACACTCTAAAACGAGCAACAATTGATTGTCAGAATATGATCGAGCTATGGCAAAAAAAATAATTCCTATTTTCTTAATTATAGCGATGTGCCCAGGGATTATCACAGCGCAGCAAGTCATCGTGTCGCCTGACATTAATATGCGCAATACTCAAATCTATTCGGTCATTGGCAGGATAGATGAGACCATTATGTTTTTTCAAGACAAGGCATCCACCAAAAAGGTACTACTCTACAATGATAAATTGGAACTCCAAAGTGAACGTGACGTCAATCTTCTCAATAATCGAGCCTTAGTGTTGGAGGTGGTCAATCTGGATTCGTTGTTTGGCATTATCTATGGTTATCGAGAAGAAGATCAGCAAATATTGGCGATGTCTACCTTTAATAAGAATGCTGAGCCTATCGATACGACCACCTTAGCAATATTTGAAAAAGAGTGGCGAGGGCTTAATTTTCAAGTGGTGAGCTCTGAGGATGGCACAAAGTTAGGCTTATACAATGTCCTCAATGCAGATCAAATCAAAGTAGTTGTGGTAGATGTCTTTACTATGGAGACTATCATGAATGCAGAATATTTGATAAAACAATCTAATCTGCAAGAAGAATTGCTCGATGTGCAAATATCAAACCTGGGGGAGTTCATATTGATGACCGAAATAAATAATAGCCGTGCTCAGCGTGAAAGACACTTGGTCAATGTGTTTTATCTTAGGCCTCGGTCAACGGACATTAATCATATACAAATTCCTTTGTCAGGGCTGGTCTGTGCTGACATCAAATTAAGTATCAATAATCTTACAAAAGAAATTGGCATCGCAGGCTTATGCGACGAAAGGCGCAATCAAGAAAGTAGCTTGTACATCTGGATAAAGGGTAATCCGAGAATGTTTAATGATGTGCCTGTCAAGATATTCGAAATTGACCCCCAAATCATTTTTGAAGTCTATGGTGAAAAACGGAAGTCTCGACTTCAAAACTTCGTTATCAGCGATATTCTATGGCAAGATGACGGGGGAGGCATTCTTGTATTCGAAATGCAGATTGATCTTAATAGACGCATAGCCTCAGCCACCAATGTCAACCAGTCTGGATTTAGGGCTTTTGGAGACTATGGGGGCAGCACGTTTGGCGGTTGGAGTGATCATTATAGAGAAGATCTAGTGCTGGTAGGTATCAATAAGCTAGGCGAAAGTCGATGGCATCAAGTATTTTACAAAAAGCAGTTTTCGCAAAATGATGGAGCTATGTTCTCTTCATATTTCTCTATCATCACACCAAGTCGCGTAAGAATCATCTACAATGACGAAATAAAGAATAATAGCACAGTCAGTGAATACATCTTTGATAGCAACGGCAATTATAAGCGAACTACAGTGCTGAGCACTGAATATCAAAACTTGAAATTGAGATTTACAGAGGCGCTTCAGCTCTCGTCCACAGAGATTTTAGTGCCTAGCCAGTCAACCTTGGCGTTAAATCTGGTGAAAATCGACTACACCAATTAGTCTGAAGTGCGACATTGTTTATTTTATTGTAGCTTTTTAGAATTTAATGTGTCGTGGATTATTGGCTCTAACATTTAAAACTTATCTTGAGCCTGCAAGTTATCCTCCCTACTGTATTAACTTTTAAGTCAACATTTACATGAGCTTTCTCTTAAAGAATACTCAACAGGTTTTGCTATCTGCCGAGGATATTGTACGTAGGTTTCGAGATTTAGTTAATAAAGCCTTGCAAAAGGAGGGCCTTCATATTAGTTACGATCAGTGGATTGTGCTCAATGAATTGGCGCAGCAGCAGGGATTAAGTCAAATAGAGCTATCGATGAATACTAAGAAGGAACCTGCATCAATCTCTCGTATTCTGACGCTGTTGGTCAAAAGGGATCTTGTGGAGCGCGTGGATGATAAAAATAATAAACGCACCAAGCGGATCTATATAACAACAACAGGTGCCGAAATAACCAAAAAGTCCAACGTGATCTTCAATAAAATTGCCAAGCACGGCTTTGAAGGGGTTTATGACCAAGAAATCAATCTTTTTGTAAGAATACTGAATAAAGTAGAGTCAAATTTCGATAAAAAGGGTTCTTCGAATAAATAAGCTCCAAACGGTAAAAAATAATCCTTGACAATAGTTGGCACTCAATGCAAGTAGATATATATTTGCCGTCCCGTTAGACGATCGGGCGATTAGCTCAGTTGGTTCAGAGCACCTCGTTTACACCGAGGGGGTCGGGAGTTCGAGTCTCTCATCGCCCACAGAAAAAGGCCTTTCTTAATTGACTGGCCTTTTTTATTTTGTGCTTGAGTCTTCATATGTCAAGAGATACTCGTTTTCTTTAGCTCTGATTAGCGTCTTCTCTTGCTCTGAGGTATCGTCAAAGCCCATCAAATGAAGGCAACCGTGTATCATCACGCGCCGTAGTTCCGTCATGAAGTCTATGCCAAGCTTAGTTGCGTTTTCGCCCACTCTATCCGCGCTGATATACAACTCCCCTACAATAGGGTCATACTTGTATCCAAATGTGATGATATCAGTATAGTAGTCATGATTTAAGTGGTCGATGTTTATGGCTAACAAGCTGTCATCACTACAAAAAATGATGTTCAAAGACTGGATGGTTGCTTTTTCCCTCTGTGCCGTCGCTATAATCCACTGAGCTACTCTTTGTTGGTCGAGGTCAAATTCAGTGATGTCATCCCAGAAAAATTGTATACCCTCGTCTAAAAGCTCATCCATTACTTGATATGAAAACAGATTTCAACCGTTCGGCCATTGTCGTGATAATGTAGGTCGTCGGCCAATTGCTTCATCAAAAATACTCCCCTCCCGCCACAACAAGAAAGTCTGTCCTCCTGTGTCGGATCTGGTACTTGATCAGGATCAAATCCATCTCCTTCATCGGACACCTTAAACGTAAGCGTCTTGACTTTCTTAATCATTAAGATTCTAACGAGTTTATTTTCATCACTTTTATTACCGTGTATAATGGCGTTATTAACGGCCTCTGTCAGTGATATAAGCATATCAGGATACATCTCTTGGTTGATCTGATACTTCTTCGCCACAAAACAGATAAACTCTTCTAGTTTATAAACGCTCCTAGTGCTTGATGGTAGTGTCAATAATTGCTCGGCCATGAAGGGAAATTACGTTCTTTTCAAATTTTTGTAATATTCGTCTACCAGGGTACGATAATACGGCTTAAGTTCTGGTGAGACATATTTGTATTGCTCTAATACCGCCTTGCGTTCCTTCAAATATTGTTCCAATGATGGTGGCAACGCTCGTTTTATCTGAAGGCCAGATTCTGATTGGCGTTGATCATCATATTCTCGTTCGCGTTGTGCCCGATCGGCTTCAAGTAGACGTGTCATGATATCTTGTTGTCTTTTTAAAAGTTCGGTATCCAATCGTTTATTGACCAGATCGATCTCTTGTTTATTCATTTCATCTATTATCTGTTGTAGTTGATCATCAAATCCTTGTCCCTGCTCTTGCTGAGATTTTCGTAGATCTTCTAATGCTTTACGCAAGGCAGCTTGTCTGGCGGCAGCTTCGGCAAAATCTTTCGATGAATTGCCTTGCCCAGACTTGAGCTTATCGATCATTTCTTTAAGATCTTCGCTCATTTTCTCTTGACCTTCTGTAAGTTTATCCATCGGAACTTCCCCCGATTTGCCCCCTTCAGTGTTTTGGCCAGGATTTTGACACATTTGATTGCCAGACATCATTCCTGCCATCTGTTGCTGCATTTGCTCCATGGCCTCACTAAGCATTAGGGCCAAGTCATTGAGGTTTTTCATAGTACTTCGCTGCTCTTGATTCGCCTCGGGTTTTTTACGTTCTTCTAGTTCATACAAACTCGATTTTAGATAGGATTTGATATCAGTTACTTTTTCAAGTACAAAGGTTTCTATCTGCGGTTGACGCTTACTTAAGGCTTGGAGCGTATCTTCGACTATTTTAAAATCATCTTGTATCTTCTTCTGATCTTTGACGAGGCTCACATATCTGGGTGTATTGATCGTGGCTCGATTGATATTATTTACTAGGTCTTCTTGGGTAAACGATAGACCTACGAGATTTTCGAGAAGCTGCCGTAAGGTTTTAATGTCTTCATTCATTTGTTCTTGTTGACCGGACTGCATCTGTTGCTGCATGTCACCAGCCATTTTCTTCATTTTGTCAGCGGCCTTTTTTTGTGATTCAGATGCCTTACTATTTTGTTGCTGCTCTAGTTGTTTTTCTCCTTCTTTCAAGTCTTTAGAGACTTCTTCTTGCTGCTCAGGGGCATCTTGTGGTATGGGTTTGGGAAATTCTAATTCCTCGTTTTTCTTTTTGAGATCCTTCATTTTTTCCTTTAGATCATCAAACTTCTCTTCTATTTCATTGTGCTCATTAAGTAGATCCTCGGATGGTTTTTCTTCTTCATTGGTTTTTTTGGTCTCTTCACTTAATTTTTCAAGCTTTTCAGCAAGCTTTTCGAGCTCTTGAACGGACTCATTCATTTCTTTTTCGACTTCTAACTGCTTATAAAGTTCCGCCAGTCTCTCCATTTCTTTTTGCAGTTTTTCTTCATTCATTTCGACGTTCTCCATTGATTGAATAGTCTGCTCTTTATTGAGCTCCTGCATCAATTGTTGGATTTGTTCCATGAGTTGTTTCATTTCTTCATTGACGGTTTCTTCGAAGAGCTCTTGAAGGCGTTCTTGTTTTTCCATCAATTCTGGGGTCAAATTCAGTTCTTTTTGATTTTGAAGATTTTTTTCATTGGCGACCTTAGCCTGATTGAGTTTTTCTTGTATTTGACGTTGGCGCTCCATTAATTTTTCGAGCTGCTTTTTGTCTTGCCAATCTGGCGCTTGTTTTTGAAGAAGTTTTTCTTTCAATTTTTTGAGCTCTTCTTTGACTTCTTTTGACTCTTCGATTGCACTTTGGAGTTTGTCTTTTATTTCTTCTTCATTTTCTTGCTCGTCCATTTTTAGTTCATCGAGGCTTTTTATGCGATGACTCATCATATTTGTCTTGTTTGACTTCGAGCCTCTTACACTATCGTTGTCATACACTTCAAAGTAATAATTGAGTTTCTCGCCTGGGGCCAATTCGTAATCGTTAATGTCGAGCACATATTGATACTCAGTCTGACGACTTATGGTGAAGGGCACGGGGACGGATCCACTTTTTAAAATTTGACCATTGGCATCTACGCGGTCATATTTAAACTGCAATTTTGTAAGACCATAATCGTCGCTAGCGATACCCACAAAATAATAAATATTCGTTTCAAAGCTGTCTTGTAAGTACTCCACATCTATTGAGGGAATTTCGTCGCGATTCGCTCTGATAAAAAACTGCAAACTATCCCCCTTATCCACCCATTTGTTTGAAAGCAGAACGGCATAATTTTCATCGGTCATAATGCGCTTTTCATACAAGAATTTTGCGCTACCTGACATATCTAAGTCAATAACCTCTGCTTTTTCAAATCGCATCCTCATCTCATCTGTGCTCTTGGTGCTAAATGTCCACTGCACCTTAGTTCCCTCAGGAACAGATAAATCTCCTATATTAGACAGACTCTCGGGTTTGCGGCTGGTATGACTGGGAAAGGTTAAGCGCACATCGAAATTGAGCATTTTAGGTTTGGCTAGCACTTTTAACACCTTGGTACCACTCGTGGCACGTCCAGAGTATACTTCAAAGGGCGTATCCTTTCGCACATTATTAAATTGGTAGCTAAATTTGTCTAGGGCGTCTTTTGTCAGTCTGTATTCATAATCATCTACCTTAATGAACAACTCGCTAGGCAGTTGCTCCCCGACCACCTTCACGTCAAGCGCAAAGTTGTCATACTGAACAATTTCTAATGAACTTTCCTCAATTTCTATGTCAAACGGAGCTGGTCTTTCGAACTCACGACCATTGTTTATAATTCTATACGTACTATCAGTTATTAAACTTGGTGCGGCAAATAATATGAACAACAAGGCTAAAACGGGCGGCAGAGCATATTTTAGATATTTGCGATTATGCCCTAAGTCTATGGCATTACTAAAAGGGACTAGTCGGATGGATTCGGCTTTCTGATCAATACTTGCCATAACTAGGCTATTGTCAGTCGCGCTCAATGAACTCTTGAGTTGGAGAATATTAAGCAATTTATCTTCTACATTGCCAAAATGTTTGCCGATTATCTTGGCCGCCTCATCATGACCGATGACTCGACCTAAACGAAAATACTTAGAGACGGGAATTATTACCCCGCCTACCAAAACGGCTAAAAAAACGGTGAGATAGGAGAAAAACAATAGTTTTCTGCCAGTTGTTGATAGATAGAGCTGCGATTCTATAAAGGCATACAATACAAATAATCCAACTGAAACGGCTGTTGTAATTAACAGCCCTCTTAACATCTGATTGGTATAATACTTGCGAATAAATTGGTCTAATCGCTGAATCAATAATTCGTAACTCGATCTCTCTGCCATAGGTATTTGTTGAATCAGACTTGAAAAACAATTTTTTCAGTCACTAAAGGGCGATTATTAATGTCTAAAGCTAAGCAAACTTTAGATACGGGTCAAGGGCTTTGCAATTCGGAGCGCTTTTTGCTCGTATATTCGTCTTAAATTAAAAGGTTTATCAAGAATATAGTTTTGTATTGTCGGTATATTAAAAAGGAACATCACAAGATGCTCCAAGAGGTCATGTTATGTCTCGAACAATACAAGGTCAAAATATATGTCAACGACTGCCTGTATGAATTCCTAAGCTCTCGAAACTCAACCAAGGATATCGCCGGACTCATTACGAGCGAAAATGTTGGTCAAGTTGCGCTAGATTGTATGATCACCTTGGGGGGAGACGGTACTATTTTAGGTGCAGTCACCTTGATCGGGCCACATCAAATACCCATTTTAGGTATCAATCTTGGAAGACTTGGATTCCTTGCTGCAGTTGAGGGACAAAATCTACAATATGCTCTCGATAAGCTTATAAAGGGACACTATAGGATTGAACATAGGTCTATGTTATTCTTAGAGTCGCAGCCGTCATTGTTTCAACATAGTCCTTTTGCATTAAACGATTTTACCTTACACAAGCGCGACACTTCCTCGATGATCACTATTCATACCTATATCAATGGTGATTATTTGACATCTTATTGGGCCGATGGCATCATTATCGCCACCCCCACGGGCTCTACCGGCTATTCGCTAAGTTGCGGGGGCCCTATTGTTTTCCCTGATGCGCAGAGTATAATCATTACTCCTGTTGCTCCACATAATCTCAACGTACGCCCACTAGTGGTTGACGATAACTCTATCTTGTCTTTTGAGATTGAGGGTCGTAGCAAACATTTTTTATGTACGCTTGACTCACGTCATGAAGCAATTACGGCGAAACACCAGCTTGCCATAAAGCGAAACAATTTCACCACACAAATCATTGTATTAAATGGATATAGTTATCTCAATACTATCAGAGAAAAACTTTCCTGGGGAACGGATCAACGCAATCAGTTTTGATCTCATGCTAAGATAAAAGGAAGTAGGTTCATCCAAGTCTCTGAGAAGATGGCGAAAAAATTCGAAGGAAACAACATAAAAAATGTACAATTCTTAGCAAGATATTCGCAGAGGTGTTTAGTAATTGCCATATCTTAGTCAACAGATAATATGAAACCTCATGGCGGTGGAGAAATCGATTATTATAGACCGTTTCAGAGAAATAGAACCAGATGACTATTTTCAGATCATCCATTATTATCAACGCTATTCACTTGACATACTTCTCTTAGAACCTTTCGAATTTCACTACGTGCAGTACCGTTATATGCAGGCACTATTTGAAACAGGGGCTTATGAGGCTGCTCTTAATGAGATAGACGAACTAATCGAATATATTTTTATAGAAAATGTAGAATACGAAAGAGTTAAAACATTTGAAACCCTCCTGTACTACAAGGCTAGATCCTTGTACAACTTGTTGCAATACGAGAAAGCCCAAGGAATAGCGCAAGAATTATTGTCCATCGAACCCCATAATAAGCGATATGCCGTTTTGCTGCAGACGATTGTAAAAGAAAAAATGAATGACAGGGATAGTGGTGTGCGATTGTTAGCGATTATCCTAATATTTAGTGCTGTCATCATTAGTGCTTGTTACTGGTTAATGACCATGAATAACGATCCAAAGCCCGAAGGGTATATAAGCTTAGTTATTTTGACGAGTCCCTGCATATTGGCGCTTAGTGTTTTGGGCCTTAGCTATGCTCGAGCCGAGTTGTCAGCCTATTTTTTGGCACAAAAAATTATAAAAGCCAAGCAAAACAAAAAAGCGGCCTGAAAATTGTATTGATTTGGTGGTGTATAGGTATATAGCTTATATTTGCGCTCCTTTATGACCTACATGAATGGTCGGGTGGCCGAGCGGTTAGGCAGAGGTCTGCAAAACCTTGTACGGCGGTTCGAATCCGCTCCCGACCTCAGAACCCTTTATCTGACGGATAGAGGGTTTTTTTATATGCCAAATCATCTTCCCTCTGGGGGTAATTATGCATTGACAAGTTTGTTTTCGTCTTCAGATATGATTGATATTAACAATAAAAAAAAATAATCATGAAATCAATTTTGGCTCTAATTTTTCTTTCGGGCATGATCGCATGCTCTTCTACCGCTCAAATAACCCACACTAACACCTCCTCTACAATGAGATCCATCGAAGTAACAGGCACAGCCACCGTAGAATTAATTCCTGACGAAGTCATTTTTGCTATTAGTATTCAAGAATATTGGCAAGAAGAATTTGAAGAGGACAAAGAATACAAAGACTATAAAACAAAAGTAGACATCATCAC
>CAZTSI010000015.1:0-64522 GCA_964616755.1 uncultured Saprospiraceae bacterium
CCCCCGCCCCTGTAACGCAAATAGAGGAGATACAAGCCTTTGCGCCGTCTTCGGCATCAAGATCATCGTATACATTGGGTAATGCTCCTGTAGTGCTATTTGCGCTCAACCATTGAGTAATCTCAACAAAAGCTGTGGCATAGCTATCCGTTCGACCCATTCTGCCCCAAACAGCATTCATGCAGACGTTTGGATTGTTTATGAGTTCATCTGTCGCATCAAAGCACAACTTAATTGTACTCACCCAATCCCCATTAGCTGGAAGATTTATTCCACCAGAATTTTGGTTCATCAAGATTGTAGAGAAGTTTAAAAAACCTAAGTTTGAATCGAATGGTAAAGAATTACCAAAACCTGAAGCATCTAATGGGCCAATATCAGAAGTGACATCAATACTCGAATATACGTTTGCTGGCAATAGGAGTCTCTGAGTTCCTATTCTGTGCCTTGCAATAGAGGCATCATAAAAAATTCGATAATTTTGATCTGCCAGATTCCAACCTTGACCATCTGCAGAGCGCACTTGAATGTCGTAGCAAATTATTTTTGACTCACATTCTACCTCTGCGATATTGAAGCGTATGTCATACTGCTGAATAGCGTGAAGACTGCTATATGATAATAGCAATAGAAGAGCAACTAGTGCGGTGTACGTTTTCATCATCCTTAAACATTTATAGACCTACCAATTAGAATGATAGCTCTTTGGCGAGCTAAGGTATTACATTATCAGATTAATTTATATGTTTTATGTTAAAATTTAACAATTTACATATTATTTATATCCATAATATAACAAATAGACCCTTTTCATACCTATGTAAGTGCCCAATTCATAGTGCTAAGAAATTTTTAAAGCCGAAAACGCAGCCCAGCCTCCAACCGCATAGATTGTAAGTGACCAACAATTTCATTGACGTTAGAGCTTGTTGATGATTGATACGTTGGCTGCACATACCATTGAAGGTCATCTTTGATACTCGCTTGCAGACCAATGCCAAATGCGTAATTGATATAAGTGTTATGAAACCATCCACCTTCTTGCATAAATCCCCTTGGTAATGTCTTAAAGTTGAGGTTAGTTTTTGCCAATGAGGTTGCGCTTCGAGTATTGGATAGCACTTCACGACTTATATCGTAGTCAATACTAAGGATCGTATTAAATCCTACGCCTGCAATGGCGTAGGGCTCCCATGACGAATTGGTGTTTATTATACCCTTAAAATGTAAAGGCACGGAAATCTGTCGTATATTGATGTTGTTCAAACTAGACCTTATGTAGCTGTTCTTCCCTGCTAAATCGACATTATTAACATCAATGGGCTCAAAGTCCTTTTCTCCATATATGATGCCTGAGACGATCTCCAATTGTTTAATCCTCTGACTAAACAATATACCGGTTGATTGCCCTACTGTACTATGATTCTCCACTATTCCACCAAAATTTGGGCTAAGCGACGAGCTGATGGTATTAATATCATGCGATATAGGTATACTTATCCATTGATTTCGTGAAGATTTTTTACCCAGTATTTGTACCACATCATCAGTTATCACTTCTGGTTTGGTCGCCTTGTTTGTGTTTAAAGGCTTAATTGGTAAACTTTCCACCGTCGGCATCTCTTTACGAGCAATGACCCCTTGAGCTATTGTTGGTAGCTTACGATTGCCAAACGAGTGAGAGCTTAGCGGTAAATCGAATTTAAGTTTGTCGAGGACTGGTGTCAATAAAGTTGCTTCACTTAGTGAATACGAAGAGGTTTGAACATCTATGACTTCTTGGACAGAGACAATCCTATCATCTTGAAGTAGAAGATCAATTTCGCGCTGTGCAGAGATAGATTGAACAGATGCCTCGAGCATAAAGGCTACATCCACCTTATCTCCAAACCCTCTTTTCAATTCATTGTAATGATAAATAGTACTAATCAAAATCAAAACGATGGCAGCTTCTACTAGCTTTAAAAAGATCATTTTCTTTCTTTGACTTTCCTTTTCTGTCAACATTTGATCCAAAGCATCCCAATCTCCGCTAGCATGAGACGGTTCGAATGAACTTAGTCGTCCACGAATAATGTTGTCAAAATCCTCGTCATGAAGTTTATCTGCCTCTTGATCGAGCTTTTTGGACAATATATCCCAAGAAGATGAAGGGGTGTCCTCTTCTATCGAAGTTAATTTCTCCCTTATGTACTTGTCAAAATTATTTTGATCCATATTTCACGCCCTTCATCGCCAACAATGATCGTAATTTGGCTCTTGCTTTTACCAAATTCGATCTTGAAGTACTTTCTGATATGCCTAGAATATCTGCAATTTCTTTGTGCGGATAGCCTTCTATGACATATAAATTAAAAATGGAGCGGTATGTATGAGAGAGTTCATTTATACTTTCCAAAATTTCCTTGATGGATAATTGGCTTAGGATGTCAGAATTTAAATCCTGAGCCTCCATGACGGAGTCTAAATCCTCCGTTCTTCTTCGCACTCTTTTTCGATAATAATCTATGGCAGTGTTCACCATAATTCGCTTCATCCATGCATTCAAAGATGTTCCTACTTGATATTTATTGATATGAGTAAAAATCTTTATAAAACCCTCATGCAAAATATCAAGTGCATCTTCACGATCATTAGAATAGCGTACGCATACCGACATCATTGACGAATAGTAATCCTTATATAATAATTCTTGTGCCCAACGTTCGCTGTGCATGCACGCGCTCAAATAATCGCGATCATCATTTAAGTCAATTACCACACTCATGTGCTAAATGTACAAATTACTCTTTGATAACAACCACTCTGTTGTATTTTTTTTAACGTCTTGGGCCTGACATTTGCTGCTTATAACGGAAATTATCCTTTAAGGCTAGGTTTTGACTCGATTATGAGCGTCCAGCCTACCGCTTTTAGGCTTAATTCGAGTATTTCTATAAGCTCCTTCTTTTGTTCGGCGGCCTTAATCAATAAGTCACCGCTCTCAGCATGGGTTCGTATTTGCTCTTTGGCACGGCGCCCCATTTCGGTAATATCTCGATTGCTGATCATATTAAACCATCCGTTTTCGAAGCTATAGTAATCTAGGTCAGTTTCAATACTGATAATCTGAGGTGCAGAGGGGTTGATAATATGTACTTGCTTATGGAGGCTATCAATGGTCATCTGAAAGCTCTCAAGATCATATCCCGCCAATACTTTTGCTTGTACTTTTATCAGGGCCTTTTTGCGCAGCGGCCATATATCGGCGAATGCATAGGACTTATAATCGTATATTTCAGAGTAATTAGCTTCTAGCGTGACCATTTTCATCACTTTCTCTACACGATCACGGATGACATGCGCTTCTACGGTGGTTGTATCATTCCGATTTTTGAAGACAGATATAATCTGATTCAGACCCACAATAGCTAGCAGACATAAAATGGCGAGCCCCAAATATTTTATCTTATTCTTCATTTTGGAAAGATAGTCAAGTCTTAATTATATAATAACTCTAGAACTTGCGTTCTTCATACATCGGTAGCCAATTCTTATTGTCGAGTCATGATTAGCGCAGAAAAGAACAGCTTTAAAATTTTAGGGGTAGATCCTGGTACTAATATTACGGGTTATGGCCTGATTCAGATAGAAGGTAAAGCTTGTAGAATTATTGATATCGGTTATTTTGATCTAAGGCAACAAGAAGATCAACAATCGAAGCTCAAAGAAATTTTTCTACAACTACAAGAAGTGATAGAAACTTATTTACCTAGCCACATGGCCATCGAGGCGCCCTTCTTTGGAAAGAATGTTCAATCAATGCTTAAGTTGGGTCGTGCACAAGGTGTTGCCATGGCTGCCGCCATGACCATGGGTATTCAGATTACCGAATACTCACCAAAAAAAATTAAGCAAGCCATAACGGGAAATGGCAATGCGTCAAAAGAGCAAGTTTGTGCGATGCTGAAGCAACGCATGGGCTTAGTATTAGAAGATAAATATTTAGATGCCTCTGATGCCTTGGCCGTTGCAGTTTGTCATTGGCAGCAAATGAATGATCCGTCCACTTCGAATACTTCAAAAAAATACAATGGATGGGCTAATTATATCAAAGAAAACACTTCTCGAGTCTCTAAATAAGATTGCCTTGGATAATCTTAGCCATCTTGGCTAGCTCATCACTTTTTAAATGAAGTTTGGCACGTGTTAGATCCATATCGCTCAATGAGCTGATAGGCATCAGATGAACGTGAGCATGAGGAACTTCTAACCCTACTACTGACATGCCTACTCTATCGCAATCAAAACTCTTCTTAATACTAGCGGCCACTTTTTTTGTAAATAACATTAATGCAACATACGAGTCATCATCAAGTTCGAATAATCGATCCACTTCTATTTTAGGCACCACAAGAACATGACCTTTGGTAACAGGTGAGATATCCATGAAGGCAATATGTCCATCATCTTCCGCAACCTTATGACAAGGAATCTGCCCCAAAATGATTTGACTAAAAATACTTGGCATCTTAAGATTAGCTCAAGGAAATACGAATTACCTCAAATTTCATTTCTCCAGCAGGAGTTTGCACCGTAGCTACATCCCCTACCTTCTTGCCAATCAATCCTTGACCAATTGGTGAGTCGACAGATATCTTTTTCTCTTTGACATTCGCCTCACTTTCAGACACAATGGTATATTCCATGTCTTTGTTCATTTTGAGGTTTTTAATAAGTACTTTGGTCAATATGGATACTTGAGAAGTATCGACTTTAGCAGGATCAATAACTTGTGCATTCGCAATTACTTTATCTAATTCATTGATTTTCATTTCGAGCATCCCCTGCGCATCTTTCGCGGCATCGTATTCGGCATTTTCTGACAGGTCACCCTTCTCTCTTGCTTCGGCTATTGCGCGTGCTGCCTCTTTGCGACCTTCGGTCTTAAGATTGTCCAATTCAGCCTTTATTCTAGAGTATCCAGATGGTGTTAGGTAGACTATTTTACTCATAAGTATAGATAATAAGGTACAACAATTAAAAAAGACGTCTTCTGCATTAAGCTTTCAAGAACGCCTCTGCGGCAAAATTAGTTTATTCCGACCTAAAAAACTCCCCTATCGCTTCATTTCAATAGTTGGTGGTAGGTCATAATTTTTTCTAACAATACTTTTGCGATACTAATTAACGACTGTTCTGTCCAGCCTGCAATATGAGGGGTAATGATGACTTTAGGGTGATCAATTAATGACTTGTAAAGCTTTTTTTCTGCTCTAGACCAAGTTTCTGGCTTTTCATTCTCGATCACATCAAGAGCTGCGGACGATATCTGCTCTGATCGAAGTGCCGCTAATAGATCCGTAGAACTAAGGATTAAACCACGCGAAGTATTGATAATCATCACACCCCGCTTACAAGCTACAAACATAGATTTATTAGCAAAATTTATTGTTTCGTCCGTAAGCGGCAGATGAATCGAAATTACATCACTTGTTGATAACAAGGCGGAAAGGCTTGTAAGCTGCACAAAGGATAGCTCTTCTGGTACTTGATCAAGATATTTATCGTAGGCGACCACATGCACGTTGAGACCCGTTAATTTTGATGCAAACGCCTTTCCTGTGTGCCCCAGTCCAATGATACCTATACGCTTACCCATTAATTCGATTCCTCTGTTGGCTTCACGATTCCATGCATATTTTTTCAATTCGGCATTTGCGCGAGCTATATTATTCGTAAGGCATAGTAGCATGCCCAAGCAGTGTTCCCCTACCGCATTAGCATTCCCCTCTGGCGAGTTGATGATCCTAATATTAAGCTTTTTAGCGTGCTCAAGGTCGAAAATATCAAGGCCTGATCCCAATCTTCCTATCCACAACAGGTGACATGCCTTTTGAAGAAACGGCTTGTCACAAATTATCTTACTGTTAACAATCAACCCTTGATAATTGCCCACTACATTCTTCACATTTTCGTAAGACATGTCGGGAAAGTAATCTACAGTAGCTATTTGCCCTAACCCGTCAATTAATAAATCATGAACCCTATCTGTAATTAAAATGCGCATATGTCCCTATTGCCAAATTATTATTCCACGGATCAAATCACCTACAAAAGATATAGTCACATATCATTTATATCCAAAATAATTTGTTGGCTATTGATACAATCTAGCCTTATTTTTTTTATAACTTCTAGATAATTAATTCTTTACAAATGTAGGGTTTTGTCATAGATATTTATATTTGCGAAACTTTCAAAACCATGCCAAAGGACACTTCCATCAAATCAGTACTGATTATTGGCAGCGGGCCGATAATCATCGGACAAGCTTGTGAATTCGATTATGCTGGATCTCAAGCATCAAGATCTCTTCGGGAAGAAGGTATTGAGGTAACGCTGATCAACTCCAATCCAGCTACCATTATGACGGATCCCGTAACCGCCGATCACATTTATCTTTTGCCCCTAACGGTCGAAAACATCGAACACATTTTAAGAGAACGTCATATTGATGCTGTTCTTCCAACTATGGGAGGACAGACAGCTTTGAATCTTGCTATCGAAGCCGGGAAACAAGGAATTTGGGAAAAATATAATGTCCGCTTAATTGGTGTGGACTTAGATGCTATCGAACTTACAGAAAATCGCGAAGCTTTCAAACAACATGTCCAAAAATTGGGAATGTCCGTCGCCCCCTCATTTATAGCGAATTCATTTTTAGAGGGGAAAGAAGCTGGGCAAAAGATTGGCTTCCCGCTTGTCATCCGCCCATCTTACACTTTGGGAGGTACAGGGGCTGGATTCGTCTATAAATCAGAAGAATTTGATGAAGCTTTGAAGAGAGGTTTGGACGCCTCACCTACGCATGAAGTCTTGGTAGAGAAAGCCGTATTTGGCTGGAAAGAGTTTGAACTTGAATTATTGAGAGATAGATTGGATAATGTTGTTATTATTTGTACGGTAGAAAACATGGATCCGATGGGTATTCATACAGGGGATAGTATTACCGTAGCCCCTGCTATGACCTTGTCAGATACAGAATATCAGCGTATGCGAAATGATGCAATCACAATGATGCGCTCGCTAGGTAATTTTGCCGGAGGTTGCAATGTTCAATTTGCCATAAATCCCGAGACAGAAGAAATTATACCAATAGAAATAAACCCAAGAGTATCGCGCTCCTCTGCCCTTGCCAGCAAAGCGACAGGGTATCCTATCGCTAAGATCGCGGCAAAACTCGCCATTGGCTATTCATTGGATGAATTAAAAAATCAAATTACTAAAACAACATCGGCCTATTTTGAGCCGTCTCTGGACTACGTAATCGTCAAAATGCCGCGATGGAATTTTGAAAAATTTCAAGGCTCATCGGATACTCTAGGCCTTCAGATGAAATCGGTGGGAGAGGTCATGGGCATCGGAAGATCATTCAAAGAGGCGCTTCAAAAAGCATGTCAATCGCTCGAAAATAATCGACATGGACTAGGAGCTGATATGAAAGAATGGTTACGGACAGAAGACATACTTCTTAGGCTTGAAAAGGTTAGCGATGATCGTGTATTCAGATTAAAAGATGCCTTGAGACTAGGTGTACCAACGAAAACGGTGCAAAAGTTAACTCAAATGGATCCATGGTTTATTAAGCAAATCAAGGATCTCGTAGATATGGAGAATGCTCTTTCGCGATACAATGTACCCGAAGATATTCCGACTGATTTCTTTCGAAAACTTAAAGAAGCGGGTTATTCCGATGCACAGATTGCATGGCTTATGAGAGTAGAGGCCGAGCAGGTAACAAAACAACGCTACAAACTTGGTATCAAGAGGGTGTTCAAGACAGTAGACACATGCGCGGCAGAATTTGAAGCCGGCACTCCTTATTTCTATTCTACATTCGATGAAGAAAACGAAAGCATTAGCACCGATAATCCCAAAAAAGTTATAGTCATCGGCTCAGGACCGAACAGAATCGGTCAGGGTATAGAATTTGATTACTGCTGTGTGCACGGCCTTTTAGCCCTCAAGGAAGAAGGGTATGAATCCATTATGATCAATTGTAATCCCGAGACAGTGTCAACGGATTTTGATATCGCAGACAAACTATATTTCGAGCCCGTATATTGGGAACACATTCGTGAGATCGTCGAACATGAAAAGCCAGAAGGGATCATTATACAACTAGGAGGACAAACGGCTCTAAAACTTGCAGAAACTTTTTATAAGAATGGTATTAAGATCATCGGCACTGATTTTCCTGATATGGATCTAGCCGAAGATAGAGGTGCATTCTCTGACTTGTTAAAAGAATTAAGCATCCCTTATCCAGAATATGGAGTAGCAGATACGGCAGAAGAAGCATTGAATATAGCTAAGCGTATCAAATATCCTGTTCTTGTCAGACCTTCCTATGTCCTCGGTGGTCAGCGAATGAAAATTGTGATCAATGACGAAGAGCTGGAGCATCAAGTCTTAAGTATTTTCAAGCATATGCCAGAAAATAAAGTCTTAGTTGATCACTTTTTAGAGCGCGCAAAAGAGGCCGAAATAGATGCTATCTGCGATGATGATGAGGTGATGATCATGGGTATCATGGAACATATAGAACCCGCAGGCATACACTCTGGTGATAGTTCTGCGGTTTTGCCACCTTACAGTCTATCGCAAAATGTCATCGACACGATGGTAGAATACACGAAAAAGTTAGCCTTTGCTCTGAAAATTAAAGGCTTGATTAATATACAATTCGCTATTCGACCTGAGAGAAACGGAATCGAAGAAAAGGTCTTCGTCATAGAGGCGAATCCAAGAGCTTCGCGCACCACTCCTTTTATAGGCAAAGCATACAAGGTACCTTACTTAAATATCGCTACGAAAGTTATGTTAGGCACCAAAAAACTAAAAGACTTCAAGATAGAAAACCAGCTGGAAGGATACGCTATAAAAGTGCCTGTTTTCTCTTTTGATAAGTTTCCGAATGTTGATAAGCGCCTAGGGCCGGAAATGAAGAGTACCGGAGAGATTATTCGATTTATTAAGGATACGAAAGATCCGTATTTTAGAGAAATGGATCGCAACAGATCTATGTTCTTGTACAACTAAAACAGGTGGAATAAAATAGACTATTGACTTGGCTCGCATCCATCTGCCATGATCGTTAGCTCTAAGTTGGGACCAACGGTAAATCCCGGGTTTATTTCGATAATATTAGCACTCATCATTGTATTCCCGTTCAGGGTGACAGCACCACTTGTCACGACCAATTCTGAGGCAATAAAATTTCCTGAGACCGTTCCAGCATTAATAGTCGTTAGTGACGGGCAATTACTACTACCGCTATTTGATCCAATGACAGCTGCCGTCAAAGCAACATTATCGAGCCCAATAGTACCTGCCCATTTGCCATCGCCTCCATCCGTATAGACAAAGCGAATTCTAAAATTAGGATTAAGATGTGCCGTGATGTCCGCTGTAAACGCATCCTTACATGGCGTTGTCCAGGTCGAAGCAAAGGTGCATTTGCTCGTATTGTCATTGAGAATTGAAATCCACGTCGTCCCGTTCCAGACGTCTACATTAAAACTACTATTATTAGTTGGTTTTGGGGATTCTTTGAAAGCATGAAACATATATTCAAACGAAAGACTACCCGAATTGTACAAGCTTAAATCAACGGTAGGCGAGCTCAACGTCACTGTCCCCGTATACAATGGATGATTAATAATATCGTCATCAAAGTATGCCATGCAACTGCCATCTATAGTTTTGGTTGTGGCATTATTTGCCCCCGTATTATAATTGTAATAGTATCTAGTGGCATCATCAAATCTCCATTCGAACTGAAGTAAGGGATCACCGCTATTCCATGTATATTGATTAGTACTCGAAGAGACCCAGTTTTGAGGCAAAGCACAATCATTAAACGAGTAAGTCATTGTAGTACTGCATGTGCTAGAAGGTTCATCGAAGGTAGCTGTTCCAAAACAATTAACATCACTATTATCATTGGCTCTTATACGCACCGTGTTGTTGGTTGTGCCATCTGCAATTAAGTTTTGAATGACAACAACCTGAGGGCTAGTCTGCCAAGTAAAACTATTCTCGGTGCCATTAACCTCTACTTTAAATCCTGAAGATCCCCCCCCGCCAGCATGACTAATTTCTAAACGTAAGGTATACATTGAAGGACTTCCAGGTTGACAACCTGATACGGATACATTAGATATTTCGCTGCAGGAACCCTGTATGCACTCTGACAGACAAGTATAGCTTGGCAAGTAGGCATTTACAGAGTTTATGGAGGTCGTTGACCAACTAGAAGTATTCTGACCTACCGAAGGAGCCATAATAAAACCTGAGCCCGCGTCGTGATCAGCACCAAAATTATGTCCCATCTCATGGGATGTCAATACCCTTAATGCCCAAGCAGTAGAGGTAAAATCTTCAAGAAGTGAATATCGATATCCACTACAGACCGCACCGATCCAAGCCAAACCTGCTACTCCGCAGTTGCCGCCAGAACATAGATTTCGTGCTGTCCATATCGTTCCTAAATCATGGGGCACTCCGAATCCCCCTGGCCCCCAAGAGGTAAAGCTATTCAACAAGGCTCCAGGATCCACTGAAGCAGTCCAAGGGTCACAAGTATTACATGTAGATACAAAATGGCTTACCACTTCAAACCGAATACCCTTGCTAAAAGCATTTTCGTAGTCTCCAGCCACCATATTTAAGACGGATAATGATTGATTAATGGCGCCAGATTGACCACCATGTTTGTTGACGTATAAAAAGTCTAATGCAATGGCTATTTCTACCAATCCACAACCGCTGGATTTTAATTCCTTTGAAAGCTTATTGGCTTGTATGGTATGTTCTGTTGATGCACACTGCCATCTTTCACTTGACTTTACTACTTTATCATGTGGATAAATTACGTGCACAGAAGAAGGCAGTCCTTCTTGTATCTGGTATGCAGGCTCTATATAAAAGGCCTTTCCGTCTACATTAAAATATCCGTAAACGTAATCCTCAGCTATGCTGATTCGGGCATCTAAGCCACCGCTAATATTTCGATAGGTTTTTATATCTATATTACGAAGCGAGGTTTGGGTATCTGCCGATCGGATAGTAGCGAAATATTCAGGACTCAACAAGGAATACTCTTCTAGTCGAACGGATTTGACCTTGCCAAACAGGGGAATGTCTAACGAAATTTCCTTTGGTGTATCAGCCGACTTTAGTGCAGGTGTAGCGTTCATTTGTACTTCTACCAACTGATAAGAAGAAAAAAGTTCATCAAGATCGGATTGAACCTTATTGGAAGCCTTAAGCCGATAAGGGCTTAATGTTTGCGCAGTTGAAATGTCAGATACACAAATTACCAACAGACATTGTACAATTAACTTTATAAGACATTTGATGTATCTTACATTCATTCTCATTTTCTTTTAGGCGGTTTAACTAGCAGGCTTTGGTTATCGTTTGAGATCTAGTGGCAGGGGCCTATGTCTACTTTAAATTCAGCCATTGGGCTGACGGCAAATCCAAGATTAATGTCAATACTTTGACCAGCCTGCAAGACGACGACATTATTACTCAATATTTCTGAGGATACATTGATCGTCTGTTCGGCTAGGTATTTCTTAGAGCTTAGATCCGATGTCAAGCTTATATTTGGTTGACAATCAGATTCATCTTTGACCCCTATTCGTACCTCAGATATGGCAAAGCAGCCACCACCCCAATTAGATAATATGGTCAATAACACAAATCGTGCCCGATTACCACTTAAGTCAATAATATCTTGTCCTTCATAAAAGGATGATCCTGTCGACTGGGCTATTTGAACAGTTGCCGCATTGATCCAACTAAGGCCATCATTACTTATATCAATGGCAACTTGGCGTGCACCGTTATTCAGCTGCGCAGGATGGTTAAAATTCCAGACGTGAAGCATGTCCAAAGCATAATCAAAGGTCATATCGTACATAATCCAGTGACTCTGACCCCGCGAAGCATTAGGATTAGTGCTGGGCGTGCATGAAATCCACCCAGTTTCTGTATTCGTGTTATGTCGATCTACAAAACATTGTCCTAACATCGAAGATGCCGCGAAGCAAAAAAAAGTAACAGTTATAAATAGTCGCATATTATCGAATTTTTCATTTTACATAAGACAAAAATTAAACCACTCACCCTCTCAAATTATCTGAGCTATCCGTGTTTGCCAAAAATACTTAGGGAAGGCTGAAGGCGTAGATCTCACTACACCAATAAGCTTCAGAAAATAAAATTTCTCAGGAGGAGAGTTTTACGTTAATATTTCTTAGCAATCATCTAGCTGATGATGACTAGGATCTTATATATTCGTGGGATAAATAATGAAGTCAAATGTCAATTATTTGAATAAGACTTGAGCAGGTATAAACCCTATATTTTGTTCATTTGTTCTTTACGCAATAAATCATGGCTTCAATAATGATCTTTTCTCTAATGTATAATAGGATTTAGCCCATGAAAATGAAACGAACCATTGCTAAGTGGCTGTACAAAATGATGGGATGGAAAGTAGATGGAGAATATCCTTATCATATTCCAAAGAAGATACTAATCGTCGCTCCGCACACCTCTTCTATGGATTTTTATGTGGGTATTTTGATGAAGATATGGTACAATATAGAGTGCAAATTTTACGCTAAAGCGGAGCTATTCACAGGCATAAGAGGGTATTTTTTGCGTAAACTTGGGGCGCTACCTGTAGATCGTGGAAAAAACAACAATCTTGTCAAGCAAGCTGTAAAGGACTTTTTAGAAGCCCATGAGCTCACGATATTAATCACGCCCGAAGGAACGAGGAACAAGGTAACCGAGTTTAAAACAGGGTTTTATCATATTGCACACCTAGCGCGGGTGCCCATAATTCCAGTTCAATTTGATTTTGAGCACAAGAAGATTAGAATTTTGACGCCCTATTTCACGTCGGATAATTTGCAAGAAGACATGCGAAAGATCATGGAACTATTCAGAGGCATCAAAGGCAAATATCCCGAACGAAGTATAAGCTAAAAAACACGTTTAGAATGCAATACGATCCTAAAGAACAATCGCGCTTTCAAACATTGACTGAAAATTTGTTAGCTAATATTCCCTTAGAAAAAACTTCGTATTTAGATCCTCTAAAAGAAGCCCTTCGCTATCACGAATGGAGATATTATATCTTAAATGAACCTATCTTAAGCGATGCTGACTACGACGTGTTGTTTAATCAATTAAAAAATTTAGAAAAAAAATATCCCTTATTTGTTACTAACGACTCGCCTACACAGCGCGTGTCTCATGATATTGTGGGGGATTTGCCAGGAGTAGAGCATAGGATCTCCATGCTATCCCTCGACAATGCCTATACTCCAGAGGATTTATACAAGTTCGACGAACAAGTACATAAGCTCACAAAAGTTGATGTAGCAGCGCCTATTAGTTATACGGTTGAACCCAAATTAGATGGCGGCAGTGTCGCACTGTTATATGTAAACGATCAATTTGTAAGAGGTGCAACACGGGGCAATGGACAAACGGGCGAAGAAATTACGGCTAATATGCGCATGCTCCGATCCGTTCCGCTCAGGGCGCTATTCAGCAAAATGGGTATATATGAAGCGGAATTAAGGGGTGAAGCAGTGATTCATAAAGAGACATTCAAAAAGGTCAATCTTCAGCGTGAAGAATCTGGCCTGAGCACCTTTGCTAATCCCCGAAATGCGGCAGCTGGCGGGCTGAGGATGAAAGTCCCTCAAGAAACAAGTGAAAGGGGCGTAGAATTTTTTGCATTTCAATTAGGGTATGCCGTAGACGAACAAGGCCTGCCAAAATTAAATGATATCCCGACACATCAAGAGCAGTTACAATTACTTGCCCAACTTGGCTTTAAGGCGCATACCCAAGATTTGGTGTGCCATAATATTGACGAAGTAATTGGGCTCATCCATAAATGGTCGAAAATTCGTGAAGAATATCCATACGAGATTGATGGAATGGTCGTAAAAGTCAATGATCTTCTGCTTCAAGAAAAATGTGGAGCCACCCAACATCATCCTCGTTGGGCTATAGCCTATAAATTTAAAGCGAAACAAGCGACCACAACCCTTCAAAGTGTTGAATACCAGGTCGGAAAGACGGGAACTATCACCCCAGTAGCCAAGGTCGAGCCAATACATTTGGCAGGAGTCACGGTTTCTAGCATATCCTTGCATAACGAAGAATTTATATCGAGTAAAGATCTTAGGATTGGAGATAAAGTAATCATCGAAAGGGCTGGAGATGTTATCCCTTACATCGTCAAATCATTGCCAGAATGGCGAACGGGAAGTGAGTCTATTATTTCGTTTCCAATAACCTGTCCTTCAGATCCGATGGGTAAGGCTACCCTCGTTCGCGAAAAAAATGAATCCGCTTGGCGCTGTAAAGAGTGTACCTGTGGAGCGCAAATGCTTCAAAAAATCATTTTTCATGTATCTAAAGACGGTATGGACATTGATGGTTTTGGGAAGTCCTTCGTTGAGCGCTTTTATGAATTGGGTTGGATTAAAAACGTTGCGGACATTTACGATCTCGATTATTCGCTGATTAGTCACTTAGAAGGTTTTGGAGAAAAATCCGCTGAAAACCTTCGTTCCTCTATTGAACGTGCTAAACAAAATCCTATTCATTCATTGCTCGCTAGTCTAGCCATTCATCATCTGGGCAAAAAAGCATCTAAGTTGTTGGCTGCCGAAGTGGAACATGTCTTAGATTTAGCTTCTTGGACAGAACAAGATTTTATTGCGATTAAAGACATAGGCCCAGTGCTTGCCAAAAATGTCCGTGAATATTTTAGTCATACTGACAATATTACATTACTAAAACGGATGGAATCGCTTGGGGTGAATATGCAACAGACGGAAGAAGACAAAACAAAAATCATCCAACAAGACGCACCATTAGCAAATAAGACCATCCTGTTCACTGGTACGCTAACAAAAATGGGTCGCGAAAAAGCAATTGAAATAGCCGAAAAGGCCGGAGCCAAATCATTGAGTGCCGTGAGTAGTAAATTAGATATCCTTGTAGTTGGCGAAAATGCTGGTAGCAAATTGCAGAAAGCGCAATCCATAGGAACCGTCACCATAATGACTGAAGATGAGTTTTTAGAGATAGTCCGTCAAAAAAACTCGATTTTTGTCTCTTAAATATTCAAATGTCCATACAGATCATCGCCCTCATATCACTTTTCTTCAGTTCTTTTGGCGCTCATGTTACATCACAGACTCCCACTGCCAAAGTGCTTATTCAGAATTGCATTGCGTATCATGGCGGCAAAAATTTCAACAAATACAATTTTTCATTCGAGTTCAGAAATTACCAATATACTGTTGCATCAAAAAAAGGGGTCTATCGCTACACGCGCAGCTATTCGGACGATAATGGCATTAAGCATCGCCAAGTTTTGAGCAATGAAGGCTATCAACAATATGAAAATGAATTGGAGACCGTTCCCGACCTAAAAACAAAAGCTGCACGAAAGGAAGCTATCAATTCAGTTGTGTACTTCGCAATGTTGCCTCAGGCGCTCAATGACCAAGCCGTTATTGCCGAATATTCTGGAAGTCAACGAATTGTAAACAAGTATTATCACATAGTCAAAGTCAGTTTTGCCCAACAAGGAGGTGGTGTAGATCATAGCGATATATTTTACTATTGGATGGATCAAGAGGATTATTCTATTGATTATCTCGCCTATTCATATACCACCAATGGGGGCGGCACTAGGTTTAGAGCGGCCTTCAATCCTCGACGAATAGAGGGAATATTAATACAAGATTATATTAATTATACAGCAGACAAAGGCGCGGACATGTTATCTTTACCCGAATTATATGAACAAGGCAAACTGTCTGAATTGAGCCGCATCGAACTAAAAATGCTAAAAAAACTATAGAGGTTAGTTCGACTTATTCAACTGGAATATCCTTTTGACGACATTAGGTTTGCCCATCAAAAGAAACTTTTATGAGGATTTTATCATTCTGCTTCGCCTTAATCTCTAGCTTTTCCTTTAGTGCACAATCGAATGAACCTTTGTCCATCAACATGGACTTTGAAGCATATGACCCGCCTTCTAGTCTTGTTGTACCCGAGCATCCACTTAGTAGAGCCTCCTTTCCCTTTATTGATGTACATAGCCATCATTGGGGTTTAGCGACGATGGATTTGACCAAATTAATAAGAGAGATGGACAGCTTAAATATGCAAATCATCGTCAACTTAAGTGGACGCGGTGGTGCTCGACTAAAAGATATGATGGATAATATCAAAAAATATGGCTTAGAAGATCGCATCATCAACTTTACAAATATCGAGTTGCGCAGTATAGACGAAAGTGATTGGATAGAAAACACTCTCAAACAACTAGAGTATGATGTGAGCATTGGCGCACGCGGCCTTAAAATTTATAAGAGTCAGGGTATGGACAATAACGATAAATTTGGCCAGCGCATTCGCATTAATGATGACCGTCTCGATGCAGTGTGGGCTAAATGTGGTGAACTCGGCATACCTATATTGATTCACAGCGCTGACCCTAAACAGTTTTGGGAACCCCTAGATAGCCTAAACGAAAGATGGTTGGAACTCAAGTTAAGGCCAGGCCGAAAGCGAGAAAATGATCGGCCCGCCTCTTGGGAAACGATCATTGCCGAGCAGCATGATATGTTCAGAAAACATCCAAACACGAAATTCATCAATGCGCATTTGGGTTGGTATGCCAATGATCTTGAGACATTAGGTATTTTGTTAGACGAACTTCCGAATGTATACGTGGAAATTGGTGCTGTGATCGCCGAACTAGGACGGCAACCCCGAATGGCTAACAAATTTTTTGAAAAATTTCAAGATCGCGTGTTATTTGGTAAAGATGCATACAACCCTGAAGAATATCACACATACTTCAGAGTCTTAGAGACGGACGACGAATATTTTCCATATTATAAACGCTATCACGCTTTTTGGAAAATGTATGGTTTAGCATTGCCAGAACCCATCCTCAAGAAACTGTATTATGAGAATGCCTTGAACATCATACCCGGATTGAATAAACAGGCCTTTGGTCAATAATCAACAAAGTGGCGAATCTCAAAATCGGAATAATAGGAGATGCGTTAGATCGACAGTATGCCGGCATTCACTATTATACGAAACACCTTATCGAAGGTCTCATTGCGGCATCCGATCCGACTGATCATATCTACGTTTTTAGATTAACGAATACACCTTTGTTGAAGACTGAGTTTTCAGACAAAATCACCGAAATTGTACTACCTTCTAGCTATTCTATATTTTCAGATGCGTATCGACTTTTTTGTGGTATTCCAGCCCGCGCAAGAAAGCTTTCATTAGATATTGTCATCGAGCCCGCTCATTTTGGCCCCTTCAATCTACCTAGATCCATTACTAGAGTCACAGCCATTCATGATCTCACACCCATTATATTTCCAACATGGCATAAGCGCTTGAGTGCATTCTTGCAAAAGACTTTTCTTCCTAGAATCATAAAACGTAGTGATATTATTCTGACTAATTCGACGTATACAAAGCAGGATATCGTTCGACATATTGGCACGGCAACTGAGAAAATACACGCGTTTCATCTTGGGATTGATGATGATTTCAGACCTGTTAAAGATGTACTTACCTTAGCGAAGTACGGTATTGTGCGGTCATATTTTCTATTCTTAGGCACCATCGAGCCTAGAAAAAATATCGACAGATTGCTCGCGGCATATGATCATTTTCGAGATAATCATCCAAGTTGTAAAGATCAGCTTATCCTTGCTGGCAAGGTTGGGTGGATCAAAGAGACAGTCCTTGAACTAAGAGAAAAATCGAAATATTTTGAGGATGTAATATATCTTGGCTATGTAAAGCGAGAGGATATGCCTGCCCTTTATTCTGGAGCTCGAGTGTTTGTATATCCTTCTTTATATGAAGGCTTTGGATTGCCCATATTGGAAGCCTTGGCATGCGGTACGCCAGTAGTCACCTCTAACAATTCTAGCTTACCAGAGGTGGGTGGCCCCTATGCGTTTTATGCTGACGCCGAAGACGCTCAGGAAATAGCGGATAAAATATACTTGGCTACCCATATCGATACTGAAAGAAGAGAAGCCCAAGCACAATATGCAAGGAAGTTTACTTGGTCAAGTATGACTGAGGGCATTTATGCCTTGCTACGTCGCACCACTCATGAAACAAAGAATAATCGATAGTTATAGTTATAATGAAGTCACTACCTTTGCCGTGCTTAAGGCAAAGAATTGATAGCTCAAAACAAAATGAGATGAAAATAGCTGTTGTAGGCACAGGATATGTTGGTTTGGTTTCAGGAACATGTTTTGCCGAGACAGGTAATCATGTGATATGTGTTGATATCGATAAACATAAAGTAGAAAATTTGTCTTCAGGTCGAATCACCATCTTTGAACCAGGATTGGAAGTCATTTTTGAACGAAACATCAATGCCAAACGACTAGAGTTCACCACTGATCTAAAAAAAGCCGTAGACCATGCGGAAATAATTTTCTTAGCTCTACCTACCCCACCCGGTGAAGACGGCTCGGCTGATTTAAAGTATATTTTGGGGGTAGCAAGAGATTTGTCAAAACTAATAACCAGCTACAAAGTTATTGTCGACAAAAGCACCGTACCTGTGGGTACCGCAGAGAGGGTAGAGAAAGAGTTGTCGACCCATCTAGATGCATCACTTTACGATGTTGTATCTAATCCAGAATTTTTGCGCGAGGGTGCAGCCGTCGAAGATTTTATGCGCCCCGATCGTATTGTCATTGGAGCAAAAACAGATAGGGCAAAAGCTAAAATGTCTGATTTATACAAGCCTTTTGTGCGTCAGGGCAATCCTGTTTATTTTATGGATCAGCGTTCTGCAGAAATGACAAAATATGCTGCTAATGCCTATTTGGCCACTAGAATATCCTTTATGAATGAGATCGCAAACTTGTGCGATTTGACAGGGGCAAATGTAGATAAGGTACGGCTAGGCATGGGCAGTGACACGAGAATTGGCAAGCGCTTTTTATTTCCTGGCGTGGGCTATGGCGGCTCGTGCTTTCCTAAAGATGTACAAGCCTTGGCCAAAACTGCCGCTGATCATACCTACGATTTTAAAATATTGAACTCCGTGATGCAGGTAAATAGAGGACAAAAGGATATAGCCTTCAATAAAATTAACCATATTTATCAATCTGACCTCCAAGGGAAGAAATTCGCCATCTGGGGCCTAGCGTTTAAACCCAATACTGATGATATTCGCGAGGCACCTGCGCTTTATTTAATAGATTCTTTGCTTGATGCAGGAGCTAAGCTGAGTGTCTTTGATCCTGAGGCAATGAATAATGTCCATAAAACTTATGGTGACCGCGTCCATTACGCCATAGACGCCTATGAATGTCTAGAAGGCGCAAATGCATTGTTAGTAATGACGGAATGGAGTGTTTTTAGAAATCCTGATTTCGGCTTGATGAAGAATTTGATTAAGGATGACATCATCTTTGATGGCAGAAATTTGTACGAGCCAGAAGAGATGAAATCTTGGGGATTTCAGTATTTCAGCATTGGCCGACCAGAATAATCATTATGAAACGAATACTTATAACAGGCGCCGCTGGATTTTTAGGATCACATTTGTGCGACAAATATCTACATAAAGGCTTTGAAGTTATCGCGATGGATAATCTGGTGACTGGATCAATGGATAATCTAGCCCATCTTATGCCGCTAGAGAATTTTAGTTTTTATCATCACGACGTATCCAAATATGTACACATACCGGGTCATCTAGATTATATCTTACATTTTGCATCACCAGCAAGTCCTATAGATTATTTGCAGATGCCCATACAGACATTAAAAGTGGGAAGTTTGGGTACGCATAATTTGTTGGGACTGGCAAAAACAAAAGCAGCGCGTTTTGCCATTGCCTCTACTTCAGAGGTGTATGGTGATCCACTCGTCCATCCGCAGCGTGAAGATTATTGGGGCAATGTTAATCCTATTGGCCCACGAGGTGTCTATGACGAGGCAAAGCGATTTCAAGAGGCTATCACGATGGCATATCATACCTATCATGCAGTAGATATAAGAATTGCGCGCATCTTTAATACCTATGGCCCACGTATGAGGGTCAGAGATGGTCGAGCGCTTCCCGCATTCTTCTCGCAAGCCATTAAGGGAGAGCCGATTACTGTCTTTGGAGACGGTAGCCAAACGAGATCATTTTGCTATGTCAGTGATCTGGTAGAAGGTATCTATCAGCTCGTAGAAAGTGATATTACAGCCCCTGTCAATTTAGGGAATCCGACAGAAATAACCATTCGCGACATTGCTGAGGAAGTCGTAAAGCTGACCGGAAGCCGTTCGAAGCTAACGTTTGTTGATTTACCCGAAGACGATCCTAAAGTAAGGCGTCCAGATATCACCAGAGCCCAATCATTGCTGGGGTGGAATCCTGTGATAGATAGATCTGAAGGGTTAGCGTTGACCTATGAATATTTTAAGGAAATAGTAAAGTAGCCTTAAGTTATCAATATAGACAGATAGGGCTGCGAAATTGAAGTAATTCCACTGATGAAATGAGTTGCAGCACAATCAGCTAACAATACTGCCCGATTCTAAGTCTTCTTCTGGAGAAATAAAGGACATCTTTCCCTCATTGTTTTCAGCTAACAAGATCATGCCTTTTGATTCTATTCCTTTCAATTTACGTGGGGCCAGATTCGCAAGATAACTGACTCTTTTGCCTACAAGTTCTGAAGGGTCGAAATGTTCGGCAATACCGGAAACAACAGTACGTACCTCATCTGATAATTCTAACTCCAATTTTAAGAGTCGATCAGCTTTGGGTACACGTTCAGCGCTAAGCACCTTGGCGATTCGGATATCAAGTTTAGCGAAATCCTCGTAATTAATTTCCGACTTGATCGGGGGGAAAGAGGCCGTGGTTGATGCAGCTACGACGTTTTGTTTTGAAGCGGCCTTTAATTTATTTATTTGTTGTTCAATAGTTTCATCTTCGATACGAGCAAAAAGATGCTCTGCTTCATTTATCTGATGTCCAACGGGAATGATCAATTGACCTTCACAAAGTAATTCGAGAATGTGATCAAGATCTCCATCATATTTTAGCGGCTCCAACGCGAGCACAGTGCGTAATCTATCTGCGGCAAACGGCATAAATGGTGCCATAGCCACACTCATTGCACCAACAATCTGTATCGCAAGATTCATAACGGCTTTGACTAATTCTTCATCCTTTTTAATATTTTTCCAAGGCTCATTGAATTGAAGTAACTGATTGCCTTGTGAGGAAATTTTCATTAGAATAGTCAGGCTAGACCTAAATTCAAAGTTTCTGAGACTCTCCGTCAATTCTTGTAGGTCGTCATGCAATCTCAATAATTCACAATCATGAAAGCCCGCTTCATCATCCTCGGTGACTCCAATAAAATCTTGAGCCTCGTCAAATCCTGGTACTACCCCATCATAATATTTATGCGTTAGTACAATAACTCGATTGATAAAATTGGCAAGATTATTAACCAACTCAGAATTAATACTTTCTTGAAATGTTTTCCAAGTAAACTCGCTATCCTTTTGTTCGGGCATGGTTTTGATCATGTGATAGCGCAGTTCATCCTGCTTCCCAGGAAGATCAGTCAGGTAATCATTCACCCACACCGCCCAATTTCTTGAGGTACTTAGTTTATCCCCTTCTAGGTTAACAAATTGATTGGCGGGAACATTTTTAGGTAAGATATATCCACCATGCGTTTTTAAAATGGCAGGAAAAATCAAACAATGAAACACGATATTATCCTTACCAATAAAGTGTATCAAAGCCGTTTTCTCATCCTTCCAATATGGCTCCCAGTCCTTGTCATTGTCTAAAGCCCATTGTTTTGTAGCTGAGATGTAGCCGATAGGAGCATCCATCCATACATAGATTTTTTTGCCTTTTGATCCAGGGATTTCGTGTGGCACATCAACACCCCAATCAAGATCTCTTGTCATGGAGCGTGGTTGTAGTCCTCCCTCCAACCATGACTTACATTGGCCTAGAACATGATTTTTCCAATCACTCGGATCATGCACTTGTTCATTGTTCAATACTCCTGTTGATATCCACTCTTTGAGCCAAGCTTCATGATTTTGCAAAGGCAAATACCAGTGCGTAGTATTTTTTAGAATAGGTACAGCGCCCGTTAAGGTAGAAACGGGATTGATCAATTCTGTGGGACTCAAGCTTGAGCCGCATTTTTCGCATTGATCTCCATAGGCATCAGGATGGCTGCATTTAGGACATGTGCCTTTTATATATCGGTCAGCGAGAAACTGATTTGCCTGCGGATCAAAATATTGTTCTGATTCAATTTCGTCGAATGCTCCTTGGTCGAATAGATTTCTAAAAAAATCTTGTGATGTTTGGTGATGAATTTCCGCAGATGTCCGATGGTACATATCAAAGGATATGCCCATACCCTTAAAGGCTTCTTGAAAGAGATGATGATATTTGTCGATGACTTCTTTGGGCGTCAATCCGTCTTTCAGCGCTCGAATCGTGATTGCCGCACCATGTTCATCTGAACCGCAAACATAGACCACATCTTTGCCCATTAATCGCAAAAATCTCACATATACATCTGCCGACAAATAAGCGCCAGCCAAGTGACCAATATGCAAAGGGCCATTAGCGTAAGGTAAGGCAGAGGTAACCAAATAACGTTCAGGAGAGTATAACATAAGGCATATCTCGTCTAAATGAGGGTGTTAAAATACGTGACAAATTCTTCTATGTTCATACTTCCTTTATCTCCTTCCCCTTGAATTCTAAGGGAGACTTGCTGATTAGCCGCTTCTTTCTCGCCGATAATCAACATCATTGGAATTTTCTTAAGCTCAGTATCTCTTATTTTTCTTCCAATCGATTCTGTTCGATCATCGATGTAGCCTCTGATATCGTGAACAGCCAATTGCGACAAGACGGATTTTGCGTAAACCAACTGATTATCAGAAATAGGTAAAATAGCCAACTGTTCTGGAGATAACCACAGAGGAAACTTACCCGCGCAATGCTCTATTAGCACCCCGATAAATCTCTCCATTGAACCGAATGGCGCTCTGTGGATCATCACCGGTCTGTGTGCTTTATTATCAGCACCAACATACTCTAAATCAAAGCGTTCGGGTAGATTATAATCCACTTGTATTGTACCCAATTGCCAGCTTCGCCCCAGAGCATCTTTGACCATAAAATCCAATTTAGGTCCATAAAAGGCAGCTTCGCCCATCTCCGTTACTGTCTCGAGACCAATTTCTCTTGTGGCATCGATAATCGCCTTTTCTGCCTTTTCCCAATTTTCGTCACTTCCTATATATTTCTCCTTGTTGTCAGGATCGCGAAGGCTGATCTGCGCTGTAAAGTTGTCAAAGCCCAGTTTTCGAATGACGTGCATGGTCAAATCCAATACTCCTAAAAATTCATCTTTTAGCTGCTCGGGCATACAAAAAAGGTGCGCATCATCTTGAGTAAAGCTTCGAACACGGGTCAATCCATGCAATTCTCCGCTTTGTTCGTAACGATAGACGGTGCCAAACTCGGCAATTCTGACGGGCAGCTCTTTATAAGATCTAGGTTTATGTCCATAGATTTCGCAATGGTGAGGGCAATTCATCGGCTTGAGCAAAAACTCTTCACCTTCTCTTGGTGTGGAGATAGGTCTAAACGAATCTTCGCCATATTTTTCCCAATGCCCTGAGGTGACATACAAGTCCTTCTTACCAATATGTGGAGTTATGACAGGCTGGTACCCCCTTTTTATTTGCTCGCGTTTGAGAAAATCTTCTAGCCTTGTTCTTAGCGCCGTTCCTTTAGGTAGCCAAATAGGTAGACCTGCCCCTACTCGTTCTGAAAACATAAAGAGTTCCAATTCCGCTCCGAGCTTTCGATGATCTCGCTTTTTAGCCTCTTCAAGCATTTCAAGAAAATCGGTCAGATCTTTTTGTTTTGGGAAACTTATACCGTATAGCCGTGTCATTTGTTTGCGACTTTCATCGCCACGCCAATACGCTCCTGCTACACTCATGACTTTGACGGCCTTTATGATCGCGGTATTGGGTATGTGAGGTCCACGACATAGATCCACAAAATTACCCTGTTGATAAAACGTAATCTCGCCGTCCTTCAAGTCCTTCAGCAATTCTAACTTATACTCATCCCCCTTTTCAGTAAAGAAGGCTATTGCGTCCTTCTTCGAAATTTCTTTGCGAATAAAATCATTCTTTTCTCTCGCGAGCTCGGCCATTTTATCTTCGATCCGCTTGAATTCATGGCTTGTCAAAGTGTGATCCCCTGTGTCAATGTCGTAATAAAACCCTTGATCAATCGCCGGCCCTATACCAAATTTTGTGCCCGGATAAAGCGCCTCAACGGCTTCTGCCAATAAGTGCGCTGTAGAATGCCAAAAGGTAGCTTTACCTTCCTTTTCGTTCCATGTGTTAAACTTAATATGGCAATCTTCGAAAATGGGCAAAGAGGCATCCACCACTTTTCCGTTTACCGTAACGGACAATACATTGCGGGCTAATCCTTCACTTATCGATATGGCTATGGACATTGCGTCCGTCCCCCCCTCAAATTCTCGTACCGCTCCGTCGGGAAATGTTACTCTAATCATTAATAAAGGCCTTTCGATAAAATCCTGTTATAGCTATAACGCTCAAAGATAATTCTACGCCAAGGATTACCAAGTTATCTGTATTAAAAATATTTAAGTTTATTATATACGTTATTATTCCTTTTCTATTCGTAATCCTCTGATTCGGGGGTATATTCGCGAATCAAATACAAACCGCTATGTTAAGATTCATTATCACTTTGCGCTGGAGCATCATAGGTTTAATCGTAGTAAGTTATTTTTCTTGCCAACACAAAGAAGATACCCCAACTTCCTCAAGACCTCATGAGCCTTTTGCGTTTCGTTCTGCTTTAGATCTGAAACCTCGAATGCTCACCCTTGCATTGCATGACCAAATATGGGCTGCGTATTCAACCGCTACTGGCAGTTTGTATAAAGTATGGAAAGGTACCGTACATTTTGATGGCAGCGTGTACACATATGCTCATGGACCGCAACCTGTAAGTATGGGCGATGCTTATTTCATTAACACTGTCAACCAACCGTGGACAGCAGAAGTAGCTGGGGTTAATGTTGAACTCAAATATCAATACAGAGGACATCGAATCATGAATGGCCACGCCACTTTACTACACGAATTAAACGTAGGTAATGAATTGATCACTATTGAAGAAACTGCAGAATATATAAAAAAAGAGTCAGGACAACTAGGCTTTGAACGAATATTTACAATCACCAATAACCCGATTGAAGCCACCATAAAACATCATTCCCAGATCGGATCTATAATTGTAGAGCAACACCTAGAATCAAATGGAAAACTGGATATTGCCAATGTGCGCCCTCGCAAAGTAAATAAGGCAGAGGTGCTGGATGCAGACATAACACTCACATTGCACTCAAATGAACCCACACGGGTGGCCGTTATGCTGACGGATCAAGCACTTATTCCAAATCCGAACAACCCTGAAGAATTTAGTGCAGAAGATGATAAAACACCTCTTGGTGCTCGATTGATTTCTAGCCATAGCTGTCGAACTTGCCACAATACTGAAAAGCAAACCGTAGGGCCATCTTATCGAGCAGTAGCACAGCGTTATGACGACTCAGATGCGAATGTTAAAATGCTCGTCAACAAGGTAAAATTAGGCGGCGGAGGCGTTTGGGGGCAAGCGGCGATGACTCCCCATCCCGAAGTAAGCGAAAAAGACCTTGATGTAATGATTCGTTATGTATTAAGTCTTGACGATCCAATCAAAAAAGAATCTAAGAATAGTACAAGCGTTACAAAATTTGCCGCGATAGCAGTGGCTGATTCAGAGTTAATTCCTGGCGCATTGGTAAAGGTCTACCATATGCCCCGCCAATTGTCAAATGTAAAGGATGTCGCCTTTGGATCACTAAAGCCGATTATGGCAGGCATTATGCCCAATTTTGATAACATGAGCACAGGTAACTTTACCGGGCTCAGCGAATGGTTTGCCCTTACGGGCGTCGGGTACTTTTATGCCGAAAAGGATGGCTTTTATCATTTTAGAATTTGGAGTGATGATGGCGCCCTACTAGATTTTCATGATCAACTTGTTATTAACAATGATGGAGCACATGGTGTTGAAGTCGGCGAAACAAAATTGTATCTCAACAAAGGCTATCACCCATTTAAGTTGCGCTACTATCAAGGTGGCAGCGGTGCATTTTTGTCATTCAATTATCGTCCTGATGATACTGAAAAATGGTCGGTAGTGCCTATACAATTGATAATGCACAAAATCGAGGATCATACTGATATAGCGAATCTTAGCTTACCGATGTCCGTCACCACGAGAATTCCGGGCAATCAACTTCCCTTGAATGGAGTGCATCCTTCGTTTGATCTAAGTACAGCTCGCCCCGCAGGATTCGAACCTAAAGTGGGGGGGATGGATTTCTTAAGTGATGGTCGCATGGTTATTAGTACTTGGGATCCTGATGGCAGTGTCTACATTTTGGATAACATAGATTCGGGCGACAGTACCAAGATAACGGCCAAACGCATAGCGTATGGGTTAGCTGAGCCCTTAGGTCTGAAGGTCGTCGATGATCAAATATATGTGATGCAAAAACAAGAAATGACCCATCTAATCGATATAGACTACGACGAGATTATTGATGAATATCGCACCTTAGCCAATAATTGGACTACCTCGGCCAATTTTCATGAGTTCGGCTTTGGGCTTGCTTATTTAGACAATCATCTTTATGCTACCCTGGCCACAGCCATAGAGCCAGGAGGTGCTAGCACGCAACCACAAAAGTCCGATAGAGGAAAAGTAATAAAAGTACATCTCGAGACAGGAGAGCTAAGCTTTGTAGCACACGGACTGCGCACACCTAATGGAATAGGACTCGGGCTTGACAATCAACTATTTGTCGCCGACAATCAAGGGGATTGGCTCCCTTCATCTAAAATACTACACATTCAAGAGGGTGCGTGGTATGGATCTCGCTCTGTAGACTTCGAGGGTACGGCATCACTGACAGAAAAATTACCCGTCGTTTGGTTGCCACAAGACGAAATTGGAAATTCTCCTTCAACGCCCATCGGAATAGAAGTAGGCCCTTACAAAGGCCAACTCATCCATGGAGAAGTGACGAACGGAGGGGTAAAACGTGTCTATGTAGAAAAAATTAATGGACAATTGCAAGGGGCACTATTTAGATTTTCGCAAGGCATAGAAGGAGGGGTTAATCGAATGGTTTGGGGACCAGATGGTGCATTGTACGTGGGCTGCATTGGCAATCCAGGTAACTGGTCACACGCCGGCACAAAATGGTTTGGTCTTCAACGATTAGCCTATAATAGTAAGTCAGCTTTTGAGATGCTCGCAGTAAGAGCAAAATCTAACGGAATTGAAATAGAATTTACCGAAGCACTCGCGCCTGGCGAAGGCACAAATCCAAAAGATTATGCTGTTCAACAGTGGTATTACAAACCTACTATAGAATATGGAGGGCCGAAATTAGGAGAAGAAAACCTCAAAATAAGTGGAGTCCATATATCTGCTGATCGAAAAAAAGTCTCCCTACAAATCAATGGCATAAAACCCAACCATGTCCTTTACGTTAACCTAGGATCCGGCATAATCAGTGAAAGTGGTCATCCTCTTTGGTCATCAGAATGTTGGTACACCATGAATCAAATACCTGACAATCGTCCTGTACCAGCAGCTAACACAAACTACAATGACGCTAATAATGTGTTGACGGATTATGAAAAGGAAGTAGGTTTTAAATTGCTTTTTGATGGCAAAAGTCTGCAAGAATGGCATATCTACAATAAACAAGGAGTGAGCACTGGATGGAAAATAGATAAGGAGAGTTTTTATCTTGACCCTTCTTCTAAAGATGGTGGCGATCTAAGTACCAATGAAGAGTATGACAACTTTGAATTAAAACTAGATTGGAAAATTCAAAATTGTGGTAATAGCGGTATAATGTGGAACGTTGTCGAATCTGAAGAAAATAATGCCCCCTACTTAACAGGCCCTGAGATGCAAATACTGGATAATGTTTGCCATCCCGACACGCGATTTGAAACACACAGAGCAGGAGATTTGTATGATATGATTGCAACCAAATATTTGACAGTCAGACCTGCTGGTCAATGGAATCAAATTAGAATGATCGCAAAAAATGGTCAAATGGAGTTTTGGCAAAATGGATATAAAGTAGTAGAGTTTAGTATGCATACCCCCGAGTGGGATGCAATGGTTGCTAAAAGTAAATTTAAAGACTGGCCGTCATTTGGGAAAGCGAAGAAAGGAAAAATCGTGTTGCAAGATCACGGTGATCGGATACATTTTAGAAATGTCAAAATTCGTAAGTTATAGTGCGCTTTACATTTTTCATTATTAGTTGTTAGCTCGATGGATTTTTTCACGCAAATTATAAGCTATATAGCCGACATCAATGTTTTAGAAGGCTGTGGGCTCATATTTGGTTTGCTTTGTGTATTTTTTTTGATCAAAGAAAATATTTGGACTTGGCCGTTTGGGATAGCGTATGTGTTAGTTTCCTTTATCATTTTCTGGGACGCTCAATTGTATGGGGATTTCATCCTTCACATCATTTTTTTGATCTTGAATATATATGGTTGGTACCACTGGTTATCTGACAAAAATCAACAAACTCCAGCGCTGCGCATCGATACCTTGTCGTCCCAAAAATCCTTGGGTATGTTTAGTCTATCTGTTGTGGGTATTTATGTGTTTGCACAATTATTAATCCATTTGCCATCGCACTTTTCTGATATGCCACCATCTTCCCTTCCCTATTGGGACAGCACAACTTCCGTTCTAAGCGTCACTGCTATGTGGCTAACAGCTCGAAAATTTCTTGACAATTGGTATTATTGGTTCGTAGTAGATGTCTTGGCGACAGGCATTTATTATTATAAAGGATTATACTTTTATTCTGCCCTATATTTCATTTATATCGGGCTCGCTATTGCTGGGTATACATCTTGGAAACGAAGCTATAACATACAGTTTTAAAAATCTTATTTTTGATCCAACATGAAGGTGATCGCGATTACAGGTCCAGAGTCTACGGGCAAAACCACCCTTGCAGGTGACCTTGCCACGGCCTTTGCTACAAGCTATGTGCCCGAGTATGCCCGTCATTATTTAGAGCAACTGGATCGACCTTATTTCGAAAAAGATTTGTTATCCATAGCCCAAGGTCAGCTTGCACTCCACACTTCCTCGATCAAAACTAACGCACCGATTGTTTTTTGGGATACCGATCTTTCAGTAATTCAAATTTGGAGTCGATATACATATGGCCGCGTTCATCCTTGGATACGAAAAAAACGGAGACAACAACCGATCGATTTATATGTATTAACCCATTATGACATTCCTTACGAGGAAGATCCGTTGCGCGAGCATCCCGAGAAGCGAGAAGAACTTTTTCATATCTATCACAAATTTCTTGCCCTCCAAGCAATACCCTTTGTTATAGCCACTGGCAATCGACAGACGCGCTGCGAAGCCATCAAGGCCAGCATTATTAACAACTCTTAGTGGCAATTCGAAACCTGTCCATATGCTCAAAGGAGAGAATGATAAAAGGGAAACCAGCTGATTTTTATTAATTTCTAAGTAAATTACCTCGTATATTTGCAATTACTTTCAGGGGTGCCCCTCAACATAGAGGGCGCTGAGATTATACCCTTATACCTGATCCAGATAATGCTGGCGTAGGAATAAACTAAAGACAGTGTTATCAACATTGTAATTATCTTAGCTGATCTCTGCAAGGTTTATTTAACAATTAAATGACTTTGCCATGATGCGTTTTTTCGTTTTATTTATCACTTGTTTAGATGTTTTTTGTGCCTATTCTCAAGACATATCGACAGAAGACAGCATTTCCCTCGAAAATGTAATGATCAGCACCACTCGAGTAGGCAGTCGAGATCCAGTAAGTTTTCAAAATATTACTCTTCAAGAAATTTCGAGAATACAAGTAGGACAAGATCCAGCAATTCTACTCCAAAACCTTTCCCCTTCTATAATTAGTTATTCTGACGGCGGAAATGAAATGGGCAATTACGCTCAGTTTCGGTTGAGGGGTATAGATCAAGATCGAGTCAACATAAGTTTAAATGGCGTACCTCTTAATGATATGGCAGATCATGGGGTGTATTTTTCAAATTTTTCTGATTTTGGTAACAGCATTCAAAGTATACAAATACAGCGCGGAGTCGCTGCATCCAATAATGGAACTGCCTCGTTTGCCGGGGCGATAAACTTTGAATCGATCAATTTATTTGGTGATCAAGCTAGCGTTGAGGGGCAATTGACTATTGGCAGTTTTGGTGCACAAAGAATGTCGGCAGAATTCAATACAGGAAAATTAACAAATAATACAGGATTCTATTCGCGAATGACCCGAACGGTCACGGATGGGTACAAATATAATTCGGGATCCGAGGCCTATTCATTCTTTTTGTCGGGTGGCCATATTGGAAAAAAAGATATGCTCAAATTGACCGCAATTGTCGGGAAAACCGAAAATGGTCAATCTTATGAATTTGTGCCACTTAGCGATATTAAAAAAGATCCCAAAACTAATTTTAATCCACTCAATGACATAGATGACTTCAACCAACAAATGCTGCAAGTGCAATATGCACGACAAACACTTGGCGGCACTTGGAGTTCGACGGTATACTACAATGGTGCGGACGGAGTATTTCCTTATACATTTAACGGGAGTCAGTATATGTACGGACTTACTAACCACCACTGGGGAGCCATGACACATTTTAACAAAGAATCGGTTGTGAAGTCATGGCAAATAGGTCTTCACGGGTATCGGTTCGACCGCACGAATTTTGAATATATCTCGCCTTACAACAATCTCCCTTATGCTCGTGACTTCACCAATAAGAATGAATTATCAGGACATGCAAAATATAGTAGAATGATAGGGGCGCTCACCCTGTATTCTAATATGCAGCTACGCAATCTATCCATGGTCAATAGAACAGATGCAGATGTTCAAGGAGAATCATCTGAACTTTTTGATCAACATTGGTTTTTTTTAAATTTGCTAGGAGGTATAAACTATGAGCTAAGTACTGAGCAATCTTTGTATCTGTCGTATGGCAAATCAGCACGTGAACCTACGCGTTCAGATTTACTCAATGAAGTACAATTTTCTGAAAGCGTTTTAGATCTAGAGCTTGGATGGAGATGGAGAAAGAAAAGAGTTCAATTAGAAATAAATGCCTTTCATATGAACTTTACAAATGAAATCTCTAAAATAGGAGCCATTCAAGAACGTTCTTATATGGAAATTAGGCAAAACGTCCCTAAGAGCAAACGATATGGCCTAGAATGGATATCTTCATTTCAATTAAATGACCAGCACCTTTTTACAATCAATGGCAACTATATGGAGACGTCTGTTGCAAGTTATTTTAATGGTGTCCATAATGTGCCCGAAGCCGATCATATTCTAGCACCGAGGTGGTTAATGCAAGGTGCTTGGGAATATAACGTCACTGCGTCTCTAAGGGTTCGAGTTGCTGGCCGCTACGTCAGCAGCAGTCATACAGAATTAAGCAATCTAGATTCCTTCACTTTACCAAAGCACTTCTTATTGAATGGTCAAATTAGTCTTCAACTATCTGAAAACTTTGACGTCAATTTGATGGTCAATAATCTGACGAATGCCCTCTATTTTACAGAAGGTGGCCCTGTTGATTCCGACTTTGACGGATTCGTAGACCAAATGGGCTATCGTATTCAAGCCCCTCGACATATTAATATAATGGCTCGAGTAGTATTCTAGGGGCAACTTATATTGGCATGATAAGTTTCAAAACCTGTGATAAATTGAAGGCGTTATTCAGATGATTAGCGAGTAGTTAGATTGGCGGAAAAAAAGAAATAATATTTATGCTTTTAGCAAGTCGTCGAAATTGCTGCAATTTCCTATTTCTTCTTGCTTTGAAATTTCTCAAGAAATTATGGATAAGCAAAATACTACATCTCATTGATATCAAACGCTCAATTTCGTCCTAACATTTCATATCATTAGCCAAATCCTACACTATCGATACTTTAAAATCTCCACCCTACGTACGTCTATGGGGTGACTTTCGCTTTGGATAGAGATACTGCCACTATTGATTTTAGTGCCATCTAGTTTTACCTTAGCATCAAAGCCATTGACCACGTCGCCCCCTATCTCGGGCTCATCATAACGCATCACTTCTGCCCCATTGACGTAATGAATAATCGCCTTTTTTGTTACATCAATTTCTAATATTACCCACTCTTCACCATAAAAAGTGGGAGATGAAGAATTGGTGCAATGCGGCTGTATTTTAACGCCCTCTTGAAACGCTTCGGTACCAGGGGTGCATAGATTCGCTGTCGGACGTAAAGTGCCAGGTGTAATTCCACCCAAAATTTGCACCTCCAACGAAATCGGAAAATCTTGATCTTTGAGCATCGTCTTTGGATCTTGCCCGTGAATCATGATGCCACTATTTTTTGTCGCCCAGCCTTCGCCTCCCTTGACTTGCTCGCCCACCACCCTATACTCGACACGCAATCGATATTCATCAAAGGATTCTTCATGAAAAAGATGCCCATATCTCGTCTTAAATTCGTCATAGCCATCATATCGTACTTTGATCATTCCATCCTCTACACGAAAGGTGTTGGCAAAATTATTGCCCAATGCATATCCTCTAATCTTAGGCGTCCAGCCCGTAAGATCTTTACCGTTAAACAAGGAACGCCATTGATGAGTAGACTTTTTCTTGGTCGGGGTACAGGCTGACATCAGCGTAAGAAAGACTATCATTGGTAAATATCGTCTCATTATTGTTGTGTGTGTTTAGTGTTATTCGTTCTTCGAAGTTATGAATATTCAAGGTTTTCATCGATTGTACTTGTCTGATCATGCCATTGAATAAACGGATGCTCAGCCTCAAGTTCCTTGATTTGCTGGTGCAGTTTTTCAACGAATTGTCGATAAGACTTTGATTCAGAATGAAAGGGTTTATGCCTTAACCCTTTATAAATACGTTCGATACGTTCATTCAAAGCAATAGTATTGGTATCAAAAAAAATAGTTGAAAAGTTTTCCCACACATAGGATTGCGCTAATTCGTTGGGATGAACCAAATCCTGCGCATAAAAACGATAATCGCGCAAGTCATCCATAATCCATTCGTATGACGGGAAATAAAGGACTTCTTCTCTCTCAACGAAGTAATGTAATGCCTCAATTAGTCTTGCCTTGCTCCGATTATTATCTATCAACCCGTCACGAATGTGCCTGACCGGGCTCACTTGAAAGACGATTTGCACATCCTCAGATAATAAACGAATATCCGATATCATGTTGTCAAGAGCTAATCTAATGTCCTCTACAGATAATAGTTGTCGCTCGAAAAGAGAAGAAGGTTGCTTATGACAGTTGGCCACGATACTCCCATTTTCTTTTAAGCGAAAGACGAATGAAGAACCCAAAGTGATAAAAACATGCTTGCATCGCTTGATATGTGCTCGCACGCCTGACAAAAGCTGCTCAATTTCTTGTGCAAAAGCCTCACGACTTCCTGCCCACAGTTTGCTATGCAGATCATAACACAGATAGCGATCATCACGCAACAAAAAATCGTCCTGATTCATCTTTTGATCAAACACCGTCATCCGTATCAATTTAGCCATTGAAACAGGATTAAACAGCGTTCCAAATGGATTGACCAAAGTGTCAAAATGCAAATACTTCAAGCGATCGCCCATATGTTCAGCAAAACAAGAACCTATAAATAGACAAGCATCTTGATGGCGCAATGGACGTTCAATGGGAGGAATAGTTAATGTAGTACGTAAATCCATCGGAAAAATGTTGATTCTGCTTGCAATACAATAATATCAATTAAACTTGGTCGTTTCTATTTTTTGATAGAATGAAGCTGATTTTTCATTTCACGAGATATTTATTTTATATATTAGTATAAATTATAATATGTTGGCATGAATTATGAGTATTTTATGGGAGAGATCAAAAATAATAACAAACCGACTTTTTATTCACATGTCTCTCAATTCAATTGGCCAAAACCGTATACTTTTGGTAGATTGAAGAAGTGCAATATCAATGACAAGAAATAACTACATGAAAAATAATAAAATTTTAGGAATTCTTGCGGGTCTAGTGATAGTGCTATCTGTCCAAGGTCAGGATATCCACTTCTCTCAGTTTTATATGTCGCCGCTCAATCTTAACCCTGCCTTGACGGGGGTAATGAACTGCGAACAGCGAGCAATCGTCAATTATCGCAATCAATGGGCGGGCGTTTTAGGGGCAAATGCTTATAATACTTACTCCGCTTCGTATGATCGCCGTTTGGCCGTTGGGCAAGAAGATTTTGTAGGTGTAGGTGGCTCACTTTGGGGGGATGTTGCTGGTGCAAGTCGATTTGGCACACGTCAAGCTAGATTGTCTGTTGCTTTTAGCAAGAAAATAGGTGGACGGCGGAAGGTGGCTCACTATCTCAATGTAGGAGCTGATGCTGGTATCACACAACGTCGTGTCTCCGCGGATGATCTAAGATGGCCCTCACAGGTGACGAACGGAAATTTTGATCCAGGTGCTGGAAGTGCAGAAATTATTCCCAATAACAACTTCTTATTTCCTGATTTATCAGGTGGAATATTATGGTTTAGCACATTAGGAGAAAGAAAGAGTTTTTATATGGGCGCCGCCATGCATCACCTTAACCGACCTAACGTATCATTCCTTAATAGAGAAGAAAGTCTTTATTCTCGTATCACTATACATGCAGGAGGAGAATATCCTATGACAAAAACATTGAGCTTACGCCCGGATATTGTGTATATGACTCAAGGTCCTCATAAGCAACTCAATATGGGAACGAGCTTACGATTCAAGCTCGATAAGTCGCCCACTGGAGGCAATAACGAAATAGGTCAGTTTTTTCAAGCGGGTGTATGGTATCGTTTAGGCAACAAAGTGGATGGTGGAATTCACTCTGATGCGTTGATATTGACTACACGCTTTGATTTTGACCAATATGGCATCGGATTGAGTTATGACTATAATGTCTCACAATTGAACCAAGCCGCAGCCGCTAACGGTTCCTTTGAACTGTCGGTTAACTACCTCATCTGTGGCAACACGCTGAGAGGGGTTTACTGTCCAGTATTTTAAAAGAAATTACTTCTTTGTGTTAGCCTAAGGTATGTGTAGAGGTTGATTCGACTTTTCTCTGATTAACAACATCAAAGAAAACCAAAAAATTATCCCCATCTTGATTACCTCTACCATATCGTTAATACTGTTAATAGCAATGGTTAATGCAATAATCGAGTAAGCCAAGCTAACTAGAGCGCGGCTTGTCGGATTCATAGTTGTGGCGAAGTAGAGCTTTTGTGCCAAAAGTAACGCACCACAAATAAGCGCCATCCAAATCATGAGCCCAATAACTCCCTGCTCAACAAGGATCATCAAGAAATACGCGTGTACCCCAGATTTATCAGGATTGTCGCTCACATAGGTTTGAAAACTCTTCACAGTAAATGCCTTATATTGACTATAAAAACTACCGGGTCCCCAACCGCCTATGGGTCTCGCCATGATCATTTGGGAAGCAGCCATCCATCTGTATAGTCGCTCCATACTTGAAATATCCTTTTTCTCTGTGGTGGCGGTGACGAGATCTTCAAACTTGTGTTGGGCGATCGCTTGTGAATATTCAGGAGCAAGACTCAAATAATGATTGTTATGACCTAAGTAAATCCCTCCTCCAATCGCCATCGTTATGGCGAGAATGATCACTGCACCCACTTTTCTCAGCCTCAAGGCGACCAACATCAATAGCCAAAAAGCCAAGGCAATATATGCCACTCGAGCGTAAGCAAAGTAGATCATAACCATGCATAGCAGGAAAAAGACACTATATATCAGCCTCCCCTTTTGAGTAGTCTGATATAGATAGCGTATAAAAGGTAGAGCCAGCAGCATCGTGCACGCATAGTTGACGTGATTTCTCCAAATAGGCGCACCTGCCAATACGCGCGCATCGAACGAAAAGCCCGATTGGTATAACCTAAATATGTAATAGAATCCGGCCAGAAAACAAGCTGCAACAAATCCCTTGGCTATCAAACGAAGATTAAAATGTTCCTTCGTCAGATAAAAAGGAAATAGAAATACAGGTAACACGAACCATAGCTTTGATAAAAAGTATTTCCATGAAATGACTGGCACACTTGAAAAAATGCTCGCGATCGCTATCCAACAGATATGCACAGCAATAAGACCCGTTAGCCAATGTAATGCATCCGTTGGCACACCGTACCGCAATACCCTAAAGAAGGTAGCAATCAATAATATCCATAGAATTGGTTCGCCAAATAGATCTGTAGTAAGTCCAAAGTCGAGCTCTATTTCGAAAGACAAGGGTATCAAAAAAAAACAAGCGTAAAATGCATATTTCGGATACATCAACAATAAAGCCCCAAAAGCACATGCTATGACCAATAAGAAAACTATAGGACTCAGCTCCAACCAACTGATTGCAAACAAGCAAAAGCTTCCTATAAACATAACCAAGTCTAGGGCCACTCTATATTTGCTATGGGCTAAGGCCGTCATACCATTCGGCGATTGCTGTTGAGTTGTACGCGAATCAATAGATAACAGACACACAAGAACGCCGCAGATATTGTAGCTGCCAGCACATACATAGATCGCATAGGGCGTGATTTAACAAAGGGAAGCGCAGGAGATTCTATCGAATGAAAAACCAGATTATCTCTATCCAATGCCTGACGGATACGATGACTAGCCGTGGTGGCATAGGTCAACTGACGTGCATATTCTTCTTGGCTCGCTACGAGTTGATTGACCCTATCTATACCTTGACTAAAACGCAAAATCCGCTCGGCTGATTTTGGAGTCGATTTACTCAGCTCCAACTGCGCCAGTGCTTCGCCCTGATTTTTGGTATCATATACGCCATATACTAGTCGAAGTTGGGTGATGGTATCATTAATTTCAGCGAGATTTTTCTCTAATGCCTTTCGTTGGTTTTCGGAAGAGGTATAAATAGCTTCTAAGCTAGAAATATTGAGTTGGGCCAATTTAGATTGCAGCAACGCAAAGGCACTTTGAGCCAACCGTTGGGCTCGTTCTGGTGAACGATCCTCCATGCTCAAGCGGATGGCATCTCTGGATGTTTTTTCAAGAGTGAACAATTTTTTGGCCTTTTTAAGTAACTTCTCCTGACCTTTAGGAGTGTTGATATTAAGATTATACTCCTCTTGTAATTGTTGGTTGATGGCAAATTCGTAGAGGAAAGATGATGATTGACCCACACTCAAAATTCGATCGATATCGCTAGCATTGCCATAAAAATCCATCCCCTTATCATCAAATGGAGCTATACCTTGAGCAAGTGATTCACTAACTGGATAAAATACAGCCGTTGAAGCATAATAGTTGGGTTTTAAAAGCATAATAGCACTGGATAGTAGTGCAACAGCCATGGTAGGGAACACGACAATTCTCCAGTTTACTTGTAGTAATCGTATCAAATCTATGTGATAAGGATCCTGATGATTCATTCAAAGCGTAATTATGAGGTTTGCTTGATGACTTTTCGTTTATTCAACCAAAAGAGTGCTCAATATCGTTATTTTTCAGAGGTCTATAGGCTAATCGGTATGGAGCAAATGATCATAAGCCAATTGATGCAAGAGTGGACGTAGGTTTAAGGAGTAGAGCTTTCGATTTGCCCTTGTAGGATTAACGCGATTCGTCAGCAATACCATTACTATACCAGTTTCTGGATCAGCCCATACAAAAGTGCCTGTAAACCCACCATGACCAAAACTCGAAGGACTTGCATCTTTGGCCACATAAGACTGGTCAGTATGATTCTCAAAGAGTGGCTTATCAAATCCTAAGCCTCTGCGATTACCCATTTCTGCATATTGGTAACGGGTAAATTCTCGGACAGCCACACTATCGATCACCTGAACATCTCCATAGCGCCCATAACACATGTATAACTCAAATAGCTTCCCCACGCTCTCTGCGTTGCCAAACAACCCCGCATGACCTGACACGCCGCCAAGCATCGCGGCACCTTCATCATGAACAAATCCATGCACCAACTCATGTCTAAAGAAGGTGTCCAGCTCAGTCGGCACTATTTCTCGAAGCGGAAAATGCTCGTGTGGATTAAAAACCAGCCTCGATATACCTATGGCTTGGTACACTTTGCTATATAGTTGATCCTTAAATTTTTTGCCTGTAATCGATTCTACCACTTCTGGCATCAGGATAAAGGGCAAGTCGGAATAAGCATAATCATTAGTTTCGCGCAACTGTGAGGTAGATATGCGCTTTAACATCTTTTGCTTATAATCTTTATGGAGGTATAAACTTGATGCAATACGATTGTTGTATCGGCGATTAGCCTTCGACTTAAATGTTCTTTTGTGCCATTTGCAATTATTGCGTTGGGCTTCGCGCCAAAAAACAATAAAAGGAGTCAGTCTCCCCTGATGAGACATAATCTCGCGATAACTGATCTTCGCTTTGTCAGTATTGGCAAAAATGGGTAAATAGGTCGCTAATGTAGCATCTGGATCAAATCGTCCCTCCCCGTATAGTTGCATCAATAAGGGTAAGCTTGTTGTGACTTTGGATATGGACGCTAAATCATATAAATCACTCAATAATACAGGTATTCTTTTGTCATATTGATGAAAACCGTAGGCTTTATGGTGCACGACCTCACCATTAAAGCTCAAAAACAATTGTGCCCCAGGGTATGCCTGCGAATCCAATCCTATCTGAATAAGACTATCTAGTTTGTGTGATAAAAGGGGGTGACTCTGGCTATGAGCGACATGTAGCAAAAGCAGCAATAAAACGGAATTAAATGATGTTTGATTATTCCAAATTCGCTCACCAAGGCGGCGCAATACCCTTTTACTCTTTATTAGATTCATATCAATTTCCAAATGAACGCCCCGCTAAGGTAGCTAGAAAGGAGATAATATAGCTCAAAGAACCCTGTGTCGATGAGGTAAAAAAAAGTTCGTCGATCACATCTCGCCTTTCATAGAAAATTTATCCAAATAAAATATTTATTAAGAAACTTTACAACCAATTAGCGTTTCCAAAGTTTATTTGCCATTCATTGATTTTATGTCCTCAGTACAAAACATTCTTGATACCTCCACTCAGCTCTTTATGAGATTGGGGGTGCGATCCGTGAGTATGGACGATGTATCAAAAGAATTGGGCATCTCCAAAAAAACCCTGTATCAATTCATCACTAATAAAGAAGATTTAGTCGATAAGTGCATCCATAAACATATCGAAGAGGAGCAAAAATTTATGGATAACCTAAAAAGGAATGCCACTGATGCCGTTGACGAGATCGCCCAACTAGCACAATATCTCGTCATCAGCTTTAAGGACATGAAGCCCAGCTTTACATTTGACTTGCAAAAGTATTACCCAAATATTTGGCGAATTGTCCAGCGTTTTCATGAAGCGCATGTCAAGGAAATCGTTATTCAAAATATTCAAAAGGGATTACAAGAAGGTCTTTATCGCAAGGATATTGATCCCGAAGTAATATCTGCACTATACTTAGCCAAAACTTGGGCTGTGGTAGACGGACGTCAATTTGATAACACAAATTATAACGCCGAGCACATCATTTTACAACATTTAAAATACCATTTACACGGCGTGTTATCTGAAAAAGGTAGAGAACGCTTAAGACAATACAAACTTTTTGAGAAATGAAACACTCCTATTTGATATTAATAGCTTATTGTGCTCTTTGGATACCGCAACAATTGAGCGGCCAAGAAAGCTTCACCCTGTCACAGGCCATAGATTATGCTCTTACGCACCACAACAAAATAAAAGTAGCTGAACTCGAAAATGATAACGCCCAATGGAGCTATCGAGAAGCTAAGGCAATTGGTATGCCCAAAGTAACAAGTAATGTAAATTACTCCTATTTCTATGCGCGCCCAGTCAACCCAGTCCCCGATTTTATCACTCCATCAGTTTATGGCGTATTGTTTAATGAAAATGTCATTCCATTAAGGGACCTAGGGCCACCAGACATTTTTAGATTGGGATTTATTCGTAGTCATCAGTTTAATGCCGGTGTTAATGTAGAAGGCATTCTATTTGACGGAAATTATTTAAAAGGACTTAAAGCCGCTCGCTTATATATTGATCTTGCGAAAAAACAAATTCAGCTAACTGAACAAGAACTTGTGCACGGAGTTACAAGAGCCTATCAGAGTGTGTTGATTGCTGAACGAAATATGCAAATTATAGAAAACAATATCAATAACCTTACGACCATACTCACCGAAACAGAATTGATTTATGCCAATGGTTTTGCAGAAGAACTAGACGTTGACAGATTAAACGTATCACTAGAAAACTTAACACTCGAACGAGAGAAAATTAATCAACTCATCGATATAAGTAAGGCCGCTTTAAAATTCCAAATGGCATACCCTATTCAACAAGCTATAGAAGTGGTTGAAGATTTTGAAATGGTGGTAGAAAAACTCATCCTTCAGCCTTCACTTTATTCCAACACCTTAGACCCAACGAATCGACCTGAACATAGATTACTTGTCGATGCTATAGCTCTAGACGAAGCTGATCTTATACGAATCAAACAAGGGTACGTGCCTAGAATCACAGGTAATTTAAATTATGACCAAGCTCTACAGCGTGATAATCTTTTCGACTCAAACGAAGCTGGTTTTATAGGCAATGGCTCCATTGGATTTAAGGCGCGGATTCCTATCTATGACGGTGGCGACACGAAAAGTAAAATTGAAAAGAAAAAAATTGAACTAGATAAACGCCAAATCGAACTAGAAGAATTTAACCGAGCTATGGAGCTGCAAGTCACCAGCGCGATCATTAGTTTTAATAATGCTCAACTTACACTTCAAAGTGCTAAGAGGTCTCTGGGTCTTAGTGAGAAAATATATGATAAAACAAAAATAAAATATAAAGAAGGTGTTGGCTCAAGCTTAGAAGTAGCTCAAGCTGAGACCACCCTCTACAATGCCCAAGCTCAATATGTCAACGCCCTATACGATTTACTCACGACCAAAACCGATTTAGACATAGCTACAGGCGAAATATTAAAATTAGCGAAACAAAATTAAAAAAATACATATAAAAAAACGTCAATGAAATCGCGCATTCACCTTATCCCCTTTGTATTATTGCTTGGATTTACGCAAAGCTGCAATAATGAGCAATCACCAGAAACATTAGAAAGCAAGAAAGTGCTTTTAGATGCCAAGAAAAAAGAGCTTGCGACCCTGCAGATACAAATTGATTCGCTCACGTCACAAATATCTGATCTTGACCCAAGTTTAAAAATCCGTCCTAAATATGTAGGTAGCTCGATAATTAGCCTAAGCAAATTTGAAAGATATGTTAATATTCAGGGTAACGTCATTGCTGACGAAATAGCAAATGTGGTTAGTGAAGTACCAGGACGTATAGTGTCATTGACCGTCAAAGAAGGTGACGCCGTAAGAAAAGGGCAAGTAATCGCGCGACTTGATCTAGACGGCATTCAAAAACAAATCGCCGAAATCGAAACTTCTCTTGGCCTCGCTAGAGACTTGCATGCCCGTCAAGAAAGGCTATGGTCTCAAAACATTGGCTCGGAAGTGCAGTATCTACAGGCCAAAAATAATGTAGAGAGATTAGAAAAGTCTTTGGAAACCGTCAAGTATCAATTAACAAAGTCAACTGTATATTCCCCATTGTCAGGGGTAATTGACAAAGAAATGCTTAAGCTTGGAGAACTCGCTTCACCAGGTATGCCTATTGTACAAATTCTGAACACCTCCAATTTAAAAATAGTAGCAGATCTTCCAGAACGCTATCTACCAATTGCAAAAAAAGGAATGATTGTAGACCTTTTCTTTCCAACTTTGCAAATCACATCTAAGGGTCGCATACATTTGCTCGGTAGAAGTATTGACCCTGCTAACCGTACCTTGGCAATTGAAGTGATCTCCCTCGGAAGTACAAGTTCACTTAAGCCCAATCTTTTAGCCGAACTGCGGATATTAGAATTGACGATTGACAATACGGTTTTAATTCCTGTAGAGTATATTTTGCAAGAAGTAGACGGCACAGAATATGTCTACGTAGCAACACGCGGATCAGACAACCAATATAGGGCTCAAAAGAAATATATTAAAACAGGCGAAATAGCCTCTGGCAATGTTATCGTCACGGAAGGCTTAAGTGAAAAAGAAGAACTTGTGACAAAGGGCACAAGAAATATCAGTGACGGAGAATTATTAGAAATTATCAACGACCTAAGTACAGCAAATGGAAATAAATAACAATGTCAATTCACGATCCTTTGGCCTGAGTTCATTTGCTGTTGACAATGGGACGACCATCTTCTTGTTAGCGTTTATGATACTCTTATTTGGCCTGAGAGCCTATCAAAGTATGCCCAAAGAGGCATTCCCAGAAGCCAGCTTTCCAACTGTATACATTAACACGCCCTATTTTGGCAACAGTGCGGCTGAAATAGAAAATCTCATTGCTCGACCCATCGAAAAGGAGCTTACGACCATCTCGGGAGTCAAGGATATCAATTCGACCTCGATTCAAGATTTTTCCGTTATTCTTGTAGAGTTCGACGCTGATATTGATCAAGACATAGCGGTAAGAAAGGTGAAGGATGCTGTAGACAAAGCCAAACCCGAACTCCCTAATGATCTCGATACTGAACCTACAATATTAGAGGTCGTTTTTTCAGAATTTCCGATCATGGCGGTAAATATTTCAGGGAACTACAGCATGGACGAACTGCGCACCTATGCCGAATACATGCAGGATAAAATTGAAAATCTACGCGAAGTCAATAAAGTAACCTTAAAGGGAGCATTAGAAAGAGAAGTTAAAGTGAATGTTGATCTATTCAAGATGCAATCCTTGCAAGTCTCCTTTATGGATATTGAAAATGCGATTGCGCAAGAAAATATGTCCATGTCTGCCGGCGAGATTGTCAAAAATGATTTCAGAAGATCCCTTCGCGTCAAAGGACAATTTGATAAAGTCAGCGAAATCGAAAATATCATCGTCAAGAGTGAAAATGAAAAACCCATTTATTTGAAGGATATCGGAACTGTGACTTATGGATTTGAAGATAGAACTAGTTATGCGCGTTCTAACGGCCTGTCAGTTATATCATTAGATGTGGTCAAAAGACGTGGCCAGAATGTTATCGACGCCGCAGATAAAATTAAAGCGCTTCTGACAGAAGAGAGAGTAAATCTTCCCCCGGACGTTCAACTTAAAATTTTCAATGACATATCAGTGACCACACGCGAATCCGTCTCCACACTCGAGAATAGTATTATTTCAGGCGTGTTGCTAGTTGTTTTGGTACTCTTATTCTTCTTAGGGATCAGGAACGCGCTTTTTGTAGGGATGTCTATACCGCTATCTATGTTGATGGGGATATTATTTTTAAATCTTTCGGGCGTGAGTTTAAATATGGTAGTGTTGTTTGCCCTAATCCTCGCTCTTGGATTATTGGTCGACAATGCCATTGTAGTAGTTGAAAATATATATCGCTATGCCCAAGAAGGAGCTTCACCAAATGAGGCCGCCAAAAAAGGTGCTGGAGAAGTCGCTGTGCCCATTATCGCCTCTACGGCAACAACCCTCGCAGCTTTTATTCCACTTGCGGTTTGGCCAGGACTTATGGGGGAATTTATGCAATATTTTCCGATTACGCTCATCATCGTTTTGAGTAGCTCCCTGTTTGTGGCCCTAGTTATAAATCCGGTGTTGGCGTCTAGGTTCATGAAAGTAGACAAGCGCGCGGCTACTGCTAAAGGTATTCGCCGCAATCGAAATAATGCTCTTTTGGGTGCTGGAATTATGATCGCTTTAGCTTTAATGTTTCACTTTGGGGGCACAATCTGGTTGCGCAATTTATTAGCTATTGTTGCCAGTGTTTCACTAATTAACTTCTTTCTCTTTAGGCCTGGTGCTTTTGCATTTCAAAACAGAGTACTTCCTGCCATAGAACGATCCTATAATCGATTTATTGGGGCTACATTAAAATCATGGCGGCCAGGAGGAGTATTCGGTGGCACCATCTTACTGCTCATTGGAGCCATAGCATTATTGGTGGCTAATCTTCCTCCGATTGAGTTCTTTCCAAAAAGTGACCCCACTTATGTCAATGTCTTTATAGACTTACCTCTAGGCACCGATATTGAATCGACTAACAATACAGTCAAACGCATAGAAGAGGATGTTAAAAAGGCGGTAGAACCCTATAGTGCCATTGTAGAAGAAATCTTGACGCAAATCGGTGAAGACACGTCTGACCCAATGAGCCCGCCTGAGCCTGGTGTTACACCACACAAAGCACGTATCACCACTTCCTTTGTCACATACAAAGATCGTAATGGGGTATCAACTAAAGACGTCTTAGCGGCCATCAGGGAGAGTATCGTTGGATATGCTGGTGTGAGTCTTGTGATAGATCAAGATACCAATGGCCCGCCGACTGGCAAAGCTATTAACATAGAAATCATCGGTGAAGATATCGACCAAATCGCTGAGACAAGTCGAGAAATCAAGGCATATTTAGATAGCAAAAAAATAGCAGGTATCGAAGAATTAATCGTCGATGTTCAACTCAAAAAGCCTGAACTTGAAATAAATATAGATAGAGAAGCAGCCCGTCGTTACGGGCTATCTACCGGTCAAATTGCGAGTAGCATTCGTACTTCTGTGTTTGGAAAAGAGGTCTCGAAATTCAAACAAGGCGAAGATGAATATCCTATCGTGATTCGCCTGGATGAAAAATATAGAAATGACATCACCGCCTTGATGAATCAAAAAATAACGTATCGAGATCAGGCACGACAAGGTCAAATTGTACAAATTCCTATTAGCTCTGTGGCATCCTTTGAATACAAGACGAGTTATAACGCAATCAAGCGTCAAGATCAAAAAAGGGTCATAACTATATATTCTAATGTCATTTCAGGGTATAATGCCAACCAGATAGTTGAAGAATTGAAATCTGCCATGAACTCGTATGAAATTGCAGAAAACATCACCTATGCTTTCACTGGCGAACAACAACAACAGGCGGAGGATATGAGTTTCTTGAACAATGCTTTTATGGTTGCTCTGTTTACAATATTTATTATCTTGGTCGGACAGTTCAACTCCATCTACTCTCCCGTCATTATTATTATTTCCATAGTATTTAGTACCATTGGCGTGTTTATTGGTTATGCCTTATCTGGCAATACAATTGTGATAATATTCTCAGGCGTAGGAATTATTTCATTGGCAGGAATAGTAGTAAATAATGCTATTGTATTAATTGATTATATTAATTTGCTTGTTCAGCGAAGGCGTCAAGAGTTAGGCTACGAATCTATGTTAGACTTGTCAGAAGAAGACATTAAGGCAGCCATCATTCAAGGAGGTGGCACACGACTTCGCCCAGTACTTTTAACGGCCATCACAACGGTATTAGGATTAATACCTTTAGCCACCGGATTCAATTTTGATTTCTTTTCATTGATTAGTAGATTAGATCCTCAGATGTATTTTGGTGGAGATACCACCGCTATTTGGGGGCCTCTTGCTTGGACAGTTATTTATGGTCTAGTGTTTTCAACTTTCCTAACATTAATCGTTGTCCCTACTATGTATTGGTTATTTTATAAATTGAAATTTGCCATTGAGCGAAAGCTATTTGGTAAAAAATCGACAGTCGCACTTCAAGATGAATAGAGAGAAAGAAGATATAAGTAGGTTGCGTCAGAATTATCAACGGAGTAGCTTAGAGCTCATTGATCTACATGAAAATCCAATAATACAATTTGATCGATGGTTGCATGATGCTATCCGTGAAGATTTGTTGGAGCCCAATGCCATGATACTTTCTACAATCAATGCCGCTGGACGACCTACTTCACGTACTGTTTTGCTTAAAGAGCTGGAGGCGGAAAATGGGTTTATTTTCTATACGAACTATTCCAGCAATAAAGCAAAAGATTTAAAAAACAAGCCTTTTGGCTCTTTGGTGTTTTTATGGAAAGAACTTGAAAGACAAGTAAGAGTAGAAGGGGCTATTGAAAAAATAAGCGAGGAAAAAGCGACTGCTTATTTTCAGACAAGACCTAAAGGCAGCCAACTCGGTGCATGGGCTTCGCCGCAAAGTCAAATCATCTCAGATCGCTCAATCATAGATGAGGCGTTAATCAACTTAGAACAGCAATATGCAGAGGTTGACCATTTACCCAAACCCCCATTTTGGGGTGGCTATGTACTAAAGCCCGACAATATGGAATTTTGGCAGGGGCGCCGCAACCGACTACACGATCGATATGTGTACAAAAAAAATGAGGCGGGCATTTGGAATATTCATCGACTAGCGCCTTAGGTGATGCATTAATTGGTATTTAATGTAAAATAGTTATTCAAAGCCAATCAAAGTATCCGAAATATTTTAATAATTAGTCTTCAGATAAATTGATGGTGAATTTATTTTCCAAAAAACCTAATCAATATTGATCTAAACAATTGGGTTAACTTACTCCGCTCCAACATCAAGGCTGTTACAGAACACGCGAATACTGTCAGAGCTAGCTCAAACAAGAGTCCCCCATCCCCATTGTTATCGACCCCTATAATGAATAGATGTGACAGCATTGCACCAAGCATTAGTCTGACTTCCATCAATAGACCCACCAGCGATATCAACGGTACTAGGATAATAAGGCTCGCAATTAACTCTAGTACTCCGGTTCCAATCCTACCCCAAGGCTCGACGCCGAGTGTAGAAAAAATAGCCACTGAGTCGGAGTGTGCCGTAAACTTAAAATAAAGCGTCTAGAGAAGAATGACGGCTATCACTAATTTTAGAAGCCAAAGAGCGATGTCACGAATACGCATACTAATAAGGGTTATAGGAAATAAAGAAATTGCCGAAAATACATAATAACCGCATATGCTGTGATGAATGGTCATTTAACTTACAAAGCTATTCGGCGCGATGTATTAACTCAAGATATTTGAGGTTAAACTATTGGGCGCTACTTTGCAGTTTGTCTTGATGTATCTCAAATATGAGTTCCTCCGTGATGATTTCAGATACATTGAGTGTCGGCAATAGTAACCTTCTCAACCATTCAGGTTTTTCGGCATGAATAATACCTCTAGCCGTACCTATGGTCAGTACGAGAAAATGAGTGATCAGGTCTGGTGGGAAGGAGATACTATTCCCATTAATACGACTTTGCCAATAATCCTCATCAATGTCAAAATGACACGAGCATTTGAGTCGAAAAACAGGTCCCGTTTCGTTACTAAAGGTAAATTCGACAAAAATACCTAGTAATAAATCCTTATCACTCGTTCGAATATTTATGTCAAACTCTAGGGTTAGGGGACTATCGACCTCTTGATAGTTGTCCTTGAAGGTCGCAATGTCCTCTGTGTTGATAATCGCTAAACGAAAAGGTACCAAATTCTTTGCATTTTTTTTCATGAGGCTATCTTTCGCCGTTCAGGTATCGCCATTTCAGATGAACTATCGCCGACTTTGATTGAATCTGACCTTTCCCAGAGAATTCTGGTCGATTTATCAAACGAAAAATCTTTTACCCCTAAATGCACCAGGACTTTTTTATATTTCCGAGAATGGCTCTGGGATGTTTCAACTCCAGATGTATGATGATGGACAGTTACGAGTGAAATATCCAAAACTTTTTCAATCTTGCGTATCGTCTGAAGGCTCAGATTTTGTCGTCCCTTCATAATTCTTGTCAAGGCTTGAGGTGTCACCCCTAGTTGTTCGGCAAGAATGGTCTGATTAGAGGATTTCGCCTTAAGCGCTTGAGCGATATGTACGGCTATCCGTATAAAGTCGTCGATTGACTCTGCATGATCACGATTCCATTTCGCGATTTTCCTCCATTCAGCATTTGGGTTGTCAGGTTTACTGATTTTCCTAAGTTTTTCTAGTTTTTCTTTTCTTGTCAGTGCCATATTGGTGTTTTAACCTAGCAATCCTTCTTTCTTTAAGTAGCTAGTTGCTTTTTCTAATTTCTTTAATTCCTCTCTTAAGTCAGCGTCTTTCTCCATTCTATCGACTAACTTTATGCCAAACCCAGTGATCACATACTCATTCGGCTCTAATTTGACTGCGTATATACGTATCCATGGAGCTTCGCCCCAATTTCCCTTTAACTTATAATCGGTCCTAAATCTCTTGTGAGCATATGCCTCAACGTTATGAAGGTGCTCAAAATAATCGTCCAAATTAGGTTTTATGGAATTAATACTATTCTCGCCCCAGGTATATAACTGTTCTATTATTAGGACTACTGCCTTTGCCGTGTCAATAACAGCCTTACTAACTGGTACGTTGTAATACCTTAATCTCGTTTCGTGCTGAGTAAAATAGGCGAATAAATACTCCGTATCAGAGAATTTTTTTGCAAAATCATCGAGACAGTGCCTTTTATCCCCTTGCCACTGGATGCAATATAGTGCGCCCTCAACGATGTATATGAGCTCCATACCTGACTCAAATATAAACATATATGTTTATTAATTTGTTGCTTAATGTCCAAGAATACACTATTTATACGGATTCTACACTATACTACAAAGCATTCTAAAAGCAAATAGTAGTATTCCTCGCCGCACACATATACGTTTAATTACCACTCAGAATAATTTCCATATCCCTTCATTCGCGACGTGCGTGGTGCAGTGTTATGGATATCCCCTTACCCCACCCTGTAGGGTAAAATAGGACACTAAAAAAAATCTACGATCTCATACAACACATTAATATTCTCAATAACGAGCAAGAATTATAGAGATGGTTGAAAGATTCATAGATGAAAAAATTCAGCATATCGTTTCAGTTATCATTCTTTTCTTTCCCGTGCAAATACCAAGGCCAATAAGGACATCAAACCAACTATAAAAAATACAAAACTAAACCTCGAAGGATCATTCTGATACAATTGAGCCCCCAGCAATGCTCCTGCCCCAATGGCAAACTCCAAACCAATAAACAAAGTAGCTAAGGATTTGCCACGAGTAATATCCGCGCTACGATCTATCGTCCAAGCAAAAACCGAGGGAATCACAATACCCAACGAAAACCCGACAAAGCCCGACGCCATAATCAAAGCAACAGGAGTCGACGCTAATCCAAATATGACATAGGCCACTGCCAGCAAACAAATGGCCAAACGCATCACTGGCACCCTACCATATATATCTGATATCCGGCCAGCCACCAGTCGCGATATTACAGAGCAAAAAGTAAAACTACTAAAAAACAAACCCTTGTTAGTCATTCCCATAAATTCGCATTGGTCAGGCGTGATCGTTAGGATAGCTCCATAACCTACATACGAGAGACCACAAACAAGGGCTGGCAGTACAGCATCGCGGGCGATAATTTCATGTTTTTTGATGAACAGCAATCGCCAATGAAATCGCTTTTTATGCACAAGCGTCTCTGGCAAGCGCACCAACAATAGCATAGAGACAACAGCAAAAAGAGAGGACATCCAAAACATATGCGTCAACGAAAAAGCATGGGAAATATAGCCCCCAATAGGTGGAGATATCGATGCACCAATGTTAATACTCACACCAATAATACCCATAGCTTCGCCGCGCCTATGTATCGGTACAATGTCTGCGATATATGCGTTGATCGCCGTCGGAGAGAATCCCGTAGAAAATCCATGAAATAGACGTAAAAGCAAAAAAGCACCTACGCTACTTACCACAGGATATATCAAACTACAAACGATACAGACGACCGTCCCAAAAATAATAACCGGCTTTCGGCCTATCACATCTGTAAGCTTACCACTAAACGGCCGTGATAGTCCCGCCGTCAAGGTGAACAAGGCAATAATCAATCCTTTGTAGTCTTCACCCCCCAATGAGCTAAGATAGGATGGCAGCTCGGGAATGATCATATTAAAACTAGCCCCAAAACAGATATAGCTCAAACAAAGCACTAAAAATGTACGTGAATAAAGAAGCTGAGTATTGGCGTTCATGTTCTGTGGCAAAGATAGTCGGTATAGTGCGCATGGTATGCCGAATTTAGAAACGGGTAGTGTAAAATGTATAATAATAATGGACAAACCCAACATTTGGAAGGCCACAAGTTACACTGCGCGGATTCCCATTTTCACTCACTTCCTTTTCTACCAATGCGCCAAGTGCCATTCGTCTAAGCCGCCAACTTAGGTCGCCATTTTAAAAAATAACTTGTTTCAATTTTAATGCTGAAAGAGTTGTTGCTGAAATGAAAATTCGCGTAGAACACTTTACGTCATCTAAAAAAATCAATTGCGCTCATTATACAATACTTCTCCTACTCTTCCTTTATCCCCTAAGGCACGCCCCTTAACTAACCAAGACATTCCAAACATAAACATCGCAATAGCTTCCAGCACAAGTGTCGAAGAATTAAAAACCTTCAATGAATCAAACAGCGGAATTAAGCCGATACAAATCAACATAAAGATTGCACAGGTCTTATAAATGAAATTTTCATTCACCACACTCGGGTTGTGCCCTTCAATTTTCATCTGGCCGATGGGAAAGACACAATAGGATATTAGTGCTAGCACTAACAAGAATATGGCTGCAAAAGCGTAATGTAACCATTTCCAAAATTCATGATTATGCGTCACCAGCGTAAATAATTTACAAGTCCCCTCTAAGGGATCTGTAGGGAAAATTGCAATACCAAAGGCCATAAATCCAGCAATATTGGTCAACAACCTATCATTTTTCCAAATAACAGGATTCTTGTGACCGTCATATCTTACTAAAAAAAGACCGACCGCACATAGCGACCCCGTAAATATATCCCTCAAGTCAGTGTAATAATAATGGCTGAGCGAAGGATGAAATTCTGTAACGAATATCTTCATCCACGAACAGAGTATCAGCACCAGCGGCAAGCCAATACCTATATAACCAATAGCTCGGCGAATGCGTCTATACGTTTCACTACCCACAATTGGAGCATCGAGTGTGCTTTTCATAATCAGAATAATTTGAATGAAGTCAGTGAAGTTAAAGTTCAACGTCCAATATACAAATATTTGTTTTGGATAATCCTAAGGACTTAGGTACTGACAACGCCGGGACAAGGTCAAAAAAAATATTCCCCACAGACCTAAAAAACACTTTAAGAAGTACACTTTGCTCAATTGCATCTTAAATATGCTCAGCTAAAGCCGCGCGAATCTTTGTTTCAAATTCGGCAATATGATTTTGTCGAATAGTCAAAGGTGGTAACAATCGCAATAGGTTAGCATTGCTCGCACTACCCGTAAACAAACGATGCTCCATGACCATATTTTTTCGTAATGTACTAACTGGAAAATCAAACTCAGGGCCAGTCATCAAACCTTCGCCCTTGAGCTTAACTACCCGAGGTAGTGACGATAAGACCTCCTTTAGTCTCTCACCTTGAAGGGCGGCATTATGGATGAGGTTTTCGCTTTCTATGATTTCTAAGACAGCAATGGCGGCGGCACAAGCTAGATGATTACCCCCAAACGTAGTGCCCAAGCGACCATGAATGGGCGGCATTTTATCTGATTTTATCAATAATCCACCTATAGGAAAACCATTGCCCATGCCTTTGGCGATGGTAATCATATCTGGTTCAATACCCGCGTGCTGAAAAGCAAAAAAACGCCCAGATCGTCCATATCCGCATTGCACCTCGTCCATGATCAACACAGTATCTTGCTGATGGCAAGCATCTTGGATGGCTTGTAGACCCTCCGCAGACATCATATCTAAACCACCAACTCCTTGAATAGCCTCGATAATCACACCTGTTACATCACCCTTATTTATCTCATCGATGATGCCCCCTATATCTTCGACACTAAAGTAGACGACCTCCACACCATGATTGATAGGTGCTTGATATTTACTACCAGTATGGGTCACATTGACAGCTGCCGATGTCCGACCATGAAAACTGCCGTGTAAAGCAATCATTTTTTTGCCCCCCCGATAAAAGGAGGCCATCTTAAGGGCATTATCATTTGCTTCTGCACCACTATTGATTAAAAATAAATCATAGCCCGAGAGCCCACTTACTCGCTCTAGTCTATCGCAAAGATCCTGTTGCAAATGATTGATAATCGAATTTGAATAAAAGCCCAATTTTTGAAGTTGCGCCTCTAAACGCTGCACATATACAGGATGACTATGTCCAACACTTATGACAGCATGCCCACCATAAAAATCTAGATATTCTCGACCCTCAACATCGTAAACGTAGACATCTTTTCCTCTAACGGGCTCAACATCATATAGTGGATATACATCATATGGTCTCATGTTTCTAAGGGATTAAGTGTATAACAAATGGCCGTATCAAAATGATGAGGCTTTTAATCTAAGTCCTGCATCTTCAGCCAGGCCAAAAATCAGATTCATATTTTGTACTGCTTGGCCGGCAGCACCTTTGAGCAAATTATCGATGATGGATTCGATTCTTACGAGACCTTCTCTTTTTTCTAAGTAGATATAGGTATTATTAGTGTTGACGACCTCCTTGAGGCTTATTGGTCGATCACTGATATGCACGAAGGGTGATGCCTCATAGTAACTCTTGTATGCTTCAATGGCTTCTTCTTCAGTCCAAGGCGATTCAAAATAGATACTTGCGAAAATTCCTCGGGTAAAATCACCACGCATTGGTACAAAACGAACTATCCCTTTATAATCGGGAAACAACTGTTGAATGCACTGATTTATTTCGCCCAAATGTTGGTGTGTAAAAGGTTTATACACCGAAATATTACTATCCCTCCACGAAAAATGCGCGGTATCCGAAGGCTGCTGGCCTGCACCTGTAGATCCTGTAATAGCGGTCACATGTATATCACCATATATATTGCGTGAGGCTGCTGCTGGCAACAATCCTAACTGAATGGCGGTTGCAAAACAACCACAATTCGCAATCTGACGACTTTGAACGATATCGGATTTATTGAGTTCCGTCAGACCATACACAAAGTTGTGATCATCTTTTTTCAATCGATAATCGGCACTCAAATCAATTGTAACCTGAGACGACGTTGGAGGATTATTTGCTAGATATATTTTTGACTGTCCATGCCCTCCACAGAGGAAAAGAACCTGTGGTGCTTCACTTACATTGGCCACAAAGCTCAAGTTTGTCCAACCACGCAGATCATGGTGCACCTCATGAAGTCCCTTGCCCGATTGACTGCTGCTTTGCACAGAGTGAAGTCTAACATTAGGATGATGCAAAAGTAATCGTATCAATTCGCCCCCAACGTAGCCAGCGCCTCCGATAATTGCAGCACTAATCATAAGGCATTTCATCTTTATTGACGCTGTAATAGATTTTCTCAGCGTTGGAGAAAATCTTTATAAAGCCTTTGGCATCGTCGCCTGTCCAAGCCGTGTTTGTTTCTCCATATTGTCCGAATTTGGCGTTCATTAAATCATGAGCAGATTGAATACCAATCAACTCAAATCGATAAGGGTATAATTTGACCCAAACATCACCTGTCACATTTTGCTGCGTATCCGTCAAAAAGCCTTCAATATTCCGCATTACCGGGTCAAAATATTTTCCTTCATGCAAAAACATGCCATACCAATCAGCGAGCTGCTGTTTCCAATGTGCTTGCCATTTTCCGAGCACATGTTTTTCGAGCAAGTGATGCGCCTTGATAATCATCAGTGCCGCGGGGGCTTCGAAAGCGACTCTGCCCTTAATGCCGATGATCGTATCCCCGACATGCATATCGCGACCAATAGCATAAGCATTGCCCCTGCGATTTAATTCTTTAATTAGATCAACTGGTGTAGAGAAAGTGTTATCATCTATGGCCACGGCCTGTCCTTTGGCAAAGCTTAACTTAAATTCGGTGGGCTCTTCGCGTTCGCAATGATGCAGATAGGCATGCTCAGGCAAGGTCTCCCTTGAGTTCAAGGTCTCCCGGCCTCCGATACTCGTGCCCCATAGACCCTGATTGATCGAATAGTCCTTTTTTACATCTTGCCAGTTGAAGCCTTTAGAGTTGATATATTTTATTTCTTCTTGTCGAGAAAGTTGTTGTTCGCGAATCGGAGTTATCACCGTAATATCGTTGGCCAAACTTTGAAAGACGCCGTCAAATCTGATCTGATCATTACCAGCACCCGTGCTACCATGTGCCACAAATTTAGCTCCTATCTCCTGTGCATATTCTAAAATAGCAATGGCCTGAAAAGCTCTTTCTGAACTCACAGACAGTGGGTAGGTGTTGTTGCGCAGCACATTACCATATATCAGATAGCGCAAGCATTTGGCGTAATAATCCTTCTCATTATTAATGCATTTAAAACTTTCTGCACCCATATCCAAAGCACGTTCTCGCGTCTCTTGAATTTCTTGTGGTGAGAAACCACCCGTATTGACGAGAACTGCATGAACATTGTAGCCTTGCTCTTTAAGATAGATCACGCAATAGGAGGTATCTAAGCCCCCGCTATAGGCTAGTACAATATCTTTCTTCACTTTTGCGCTATTTTTTGACGGTGCGACCATAGCTGTGCACATGCACATTTTTCGTTCGTTCTTCGTCAAGATATCATAATTTCTACAACTGCTGCAACCCTTCCAGAACGCTTCGTCTGTTGTCAATTGACTATACGACACAGGACGGTAACCCAATTCACTATTAATTTTCATAACGATATCGCTAGTTGTGATACCAAATACTTTAGCATCCGGATACGTATCGCGAGCATAATTAAACGCCATCTTTTTGATGCGTTTTGCCAAACCTAGCTGCCTGAAGTGATTCGGGACGATTAAGCCGCTATTCGAAACATATGCCCCCTCGTGAAAAACTTCTACATAGCAAAATCCAGCTAATTCACCATCCACAAAGGCAATAATGGAATGCTTTGACTCCATTTTAGAGGAGATATATTCAGGGGGGCGTTTAGCTATACCAATACCACGCTCAAGTGATGACTTTACATACCATTCAGATATAACAGGTGCATGTATGACGTCGGCAGCGTTGGCCACTCTAATCTCAATATTCTGATCCATGATGACAAATAAGGGGGTGAAATTACGGCATTCGTTTTTAATTGAGGCCACTTTTTTGACTAAGGCCGTTATCAGTTCAAATCAATAACCAATATATTGATGAGTTCAATTTCAATACATACCTAGCCGCAAGTATACTTAAGTCAGCTTCTTTAATGCATTATAAAAATTAAGCGTAGTTTCTCGTGGCCACCGGAAAGAAACAATTGTAAAATTTTTTAACGTACGAAATCGATTATTTCTAATTATCAGAAAAAACCACGATTAAAAAATAGCTCCAAACCATAAGTATAATGAACAAGACCTAATTTTTGAAGCCGCCCAAATAACATGGTTGGATACTTATTTATTTGCTTCGCGCATAGCTGAATACTCGAAACAATACAAAAAATTGCCAAAAAAGGCTCTTCGCGTTCATTAGAAAAAGTCCATTGGGCGGCAAATCAATCGACTTCCCATTTTTTTTGCACATCAATATCGCTATAGTCAAGAACTTCTGAGAGTCAAACTTTCTTGCTATCTAGCAGGATATGCCATGCTTCTTCAAAAAAAATGTAAACCAAAAACGGACATTCTTCAAGTACCTTCCTGTCATTTGTATGACCGGATGTTGATGCAACCATCGTATTAAGCCATAGAGAGTGGTCCTTAATATACGGGCGTGCAGATAATATTGACTACTGTACTCAGACATATACTCTGCAAGTACAGAAAAAATTATTTGGATGATCTGTCAATATAAATATTACGAGTAGCAAAATTTATCTGTGTTTCACCTTTGAAGAGCTTCTATCTTCTATTGGCTAGCATTGGATTTCGCCTTGCCTTTTATAAGCCGAAATCACATATCTCTCAACCATGCGCGAAAATGAAAATCTAAAGGCCAGCATCAGCCGTTGATGCATAAAATATTCTTCCTATGCCGCTATTTAACTGAACCCAAAAAAATGAAACAACTCTGCTACCTTTCAGCCCAAGCAAACCCCACTTTTATCTACCCTTTCCTGATCCTTTTCAAATAAGGAAAATTATTTGCCCAACCAATAAAATAATCTAACTCGACAATACTAATCTGACTAACCATTTATAAGGCGGAGTCGCCTAGTATTACTATCAAAAAATTTGCGCGTATTTGTGCCGCGCTTTCTAACATCATTGCGGTGTCAGGGGCAAGAAAACTTTTACCGACTATTATCGCAGTTATAGATATTTATGGCCTACTCATTCAAATAACTCGCAACATAGGCACAACGTTCAGTTCCTCACAGCGCTCTGTTGAAGTCTCACCTGAATGTAACGCTATGTTAGTTGTAAATTCGCTTTTATCGAAATTCGACTACCTTCAATGATAGCATGCTATCTTAAGCCCTTCAATCTGATCCCAACAATATTGCCAGTTCTCACTCAAGGGGAGCGGGTATTTATGTGGCGAGAATATCAATTGGCAGGGATAGTCAAGATGGTATGCCCGCTGTCCTTAGCGTTCTCTTACCAACTAAAGATAGTTCCCAGGTAAAAATAAACCTATTCTTAAGGTGTCGGCACTTTGAAGATAAACCAACCGCGTAGAGAATAGCGTAGCCCCATTTTCACCCCAGTCCTTTTGGCATTTGGCTGAATTAATGGCGAATTTTCGAACTTACTTTGTATATAATGTAAAATTCCCTGTCTAGATTATTATTTTAGCGAACTCAAGGCGTATTTATAATTCAAACCAGCTATTTGTGAATGTAAGAATACTTAGTAAAAACGTTTGAGTTGCTCGCTGACACTCCACCATCAAGCCATTCGTTCTGAAGAAGATCTATCTATTTATGAGTTGTGACTATTGAGATATGATCCATTTAGGCTGATAATGGCAATTTTTACGATATAATGCTGCTATTTTTCTAACTATAGCGATACTATTTTTTAAAAATGAGCCTCTTATTACATGAAAATGTCTGAATTTTCATCGCAAAGGTATATAGCTGAATAGTAGCATGACTTCTCACCATAAGCTATAATGACCGGATTGAGCAACTCATCCAATAACACCCTTCAACATTGGCACAAAACTGCACGGGCCAAAATTTTCTGTGTGGTACTCCTGATCGTTTATCTTGCGGTAACGCATCATTTGCTGTTGTCCCTCATTTCCATATGGCAATACCATCAGGCCATTGACCTTTAGCTGGGTCATTAATTTGGTTGGAAAGGAAGCCGCCCCTGCTGTAACAATGATCTTATCAAAAGGGGCGAATCGCACAGCACCTTCATATCCATCACCGAGCAAGGTTCTAATGGAGACATACCCCATGTTGACGAGCAAAGTTGAAGTGCGTTCGAATAATACTTTATGTCGTTCTATTGAGTAGACCTTCGCCTGTAATTCGCTCAATACCGCCGCCTGATATCCAGAACCCGTACCTACCTCAAGTATGATATCACCCTTTTTTACTTCGAGCAATTGTGACTGAAACGCGACCGTATATGGCTGCGAAATCGTCTGATTTGCATCTATTGGGAAAGCTTGATCTTTGTATGCCCATTCAGCAAACGCCTTATCTAGCATATAGTGTCTTGGAATTTTTCCTATCGCAGCAAGAACATTTTTGTCATGGATGCCTTTGATTCTCAATTCATTTACTAACTTTTCCCTCAATCCTTTGTGTCGATATGTGTCAATCAAAATGGCCGTATTATATTATTTTATAAATGTATATATAAAAATATGGTTATCAACACACAAGGTATAAATTTGCGAATATATCAAACAATTTAGCATATGTACAAGATAAAATTTGGAACAGACGGTTGGCGCGCGATCATAGCCAAAGAATATACAATTGATAATCTCAAACGTGTTAGCGAGGCAACAGCGAGATGGATGATTACAAAAAAAATGAAAAAAGTAGTCGTTGGTTATGACTGTCGTTTTGGTGGTCAAATGTTCACCGAGACAGCGGCTCAGGTCTTTGCACATTTTGGCATCAGGACAATCATGAGCTCCGGATATGTGGGCACCCCCACCATTTCCTTAGCCACTGTTAAGACCAAATCTGATATGGGCATTGTCATAACAGCGAGCCATAACCCGCCCAGCTACAACGGTTATAAATTGAAGTCCTCATATGGAGGTCCTACAGTTCCAAGAGAAATAGAAGAGATAGAATCCATCATACCAGAAAATGCCATTGTGGGACTCAAATCATTTAGGTCTCTCGTAGATGAAGGAATGATAACGCTTATGGATTTAGAAGAAATGTACATGCAACATGTCGAAACTAACTTTGATCTTGAGGCCATACGATCAAATGTTCGATTAGCCTATGATGCCATGTATGGCGCTGGCCAAAATGTAGTAAAACGCTTGTTTCCATACGCTACTTTGTTTCATTGCGAATACAATCCGAGCTTTATGGGAAGAGCCCCCGAGCCGATATTGCGCAATTTGCCAGAAATAGCCGACTTCTTGGCCAATGAAACTCGACATAATTTGGGCCTAGCGAATGACGGCGATGCCGACAGAATAGGTCTCTTTGATGAGAATGGAAAGTTTGTCGACTCTCACCATATTCTTCTTCTCTTATTACTTTATCTAAAAAAATACAAAAATCAAACTGGCAAAGTGGTAATCACCTTCTCCGTGACGGACAAAATGACCAAACTCGCCGAACACTTTGGCCTAGAAGTAGAAGTCACCAAAATTGGATTCAAGTATATCGCAGAGATTATGCAGCATGAAGACGTGCTCGTTGGTGGTGAAGAGTCAGGAGGACTTGCGGTTAAGGGTCATATCCCTGAGCGAGATGGTATTTGGATTGGTCTGATGATCATGGAGTTTATGGCCAAAACAGGCAAGAGTTTGAACGAATTAATTAAAGAAGTCTATGATATTGTGGGCGCATTCTGCTCAGATCGAAATGACCTCCATATAGAAGAAGCTAAAAAACTCTCAATAATGGATCACTGCAAGAATGGAACGATTACGCAAGTTGGGACTCGAAAAGTTGTCAAAACAGAAGACCTCGATGGCTACAGATTTACGCTCGATGATGGTTCATGGATCATGATCAGAGCATCGGGTACTGAGCCCGTACTTCGGGTATATGCTCAAGCCGAAAACCAAGCCCTTGTGGATGCTATCTTGTCTGATGCGCAAGCTACTTTAACGGGGCTAACCGCATAGAAATATGATCGATACCATCTTCATCAAAAATATCACCGATGGGTACAAATCCTAAAGACTCGTAAAAGTTTTGTGCGCTAACTTGTGCTGCTAGTTTGATAGGAACAAATGGAGCTTGGTCTTGCATCATCTTAATAACAAATTGCATCAGGGCATACCCTTTTCCAGTTCCTCTGAAAGGAAGGCTAACTCCTACACGCCCAACGGCTATGCTCTCAGGATAGACTATTCCTGCAGGGAATACTCTTGCATAGCACGCTATTTGGTCGCTCTCACGCCCTATAACATGTATGGCTTTAGGGTCTAATCCATCGACTTCGAGATAACGACAGACTTGCTCAAGGACAAATATTTTTTCCCTCAATTGAATAATCGCATACAAATCGTGATTAGACAATTCGTCAAATGTGTAATGTTCGAAAAGCATATTATCTACTATCATTTTATATTGACCAATACCGTTGTTAGTTTTTTAGAAAAAGCGACCGCTTCTGTATTAAATAAGTTGACATGCAAAATGTAAATGCCTGTTGGCAAAAGCACCCCAACTTCATCAGTACCATCCCAAGTAATGCCCCCTTGTGTATCTAGTAAGGTATTATTCAAGAGCTCTTTCACCCATCGTCCCTCGGCATCAAATATTTGGATTGTTGCAAGATAACCAGGCCGTATTAATGAATACCGTATGATGGCAAACTCATCTTGGCCGCCGCTCATAGGTGTAAAATGCTTTGAAACCAACTCTAGCTTATTTTGCATATTGACAGAAAAGGCGGCACTATTTTGAACACCAGGTGTAGCAAACCCTGCTATCTCTGAGGCGGATGCCCAATTCTGCGCCTGATTCGTCGCCGCTTTGGCATCAATTCGTTCTAAAGAAACACCCTTGACATCATCCAAAAAAGTGAAATGCCAATCTTCCGAATAATCAAACTCGTCCAACACCAATTGATCTTTGAGACGTACTAATCCTACATTACCTTCGTCATTGTTAAAGGACGGCAGAGGCCATTCTATAATTTTTGAAGGATCATTACGTAGGTAATTATCCACCAAAAATTGACGAGATGGCGTAAATGCGACATACTCTCGAGCTGGCAAAAGTATGTCGGGCAATACTCTAGCTTGATTATTACGACTATTGATTATTTGAAGTCCTTTGAGTTGAAAACTCTTCTCCGACGCATTATACAATTCGACAAAATCGCTACCTCCAGTCTTCGGATTAAACAATACTTCATTTATGATCAACTCACCTAAACTTGGCACTGCCGGAGTGACAAAACGCAAAACGGTATCACGCTGATTATCGCGAAGATCAGCGATGCCCAAAAGTTTAAGTTCATATTCTTGGCTTTCCATCAACCCACCAGAGATATCTATGGTGATCAAGTTATCGCGAATAGAATAGTCAATATTATGTTGTGGAGTCAATTGGATGTCAATAAGGTTAAGATCGGTATCTAACTTTTCGTCAAATAACACCTTTAATTGGTCTGTCTCCACATCGAGCATTTGTACTCGAGGTCCTGATATATCAGGTGAGTAGGCTCCAAATTGTACATCATCCCACAAAAACTTGTCAGTGCGCGTAGAGGTATACTGCGCCGTCCAGCCAAAGTATCCTGAAGAATAAGGCCATTGCTCGAGCAACAGATCATACTCCACTTGCCAACAAGATCCACCCATATAATCCGTCTCCAGCGTCAGCAGACCATCCACAATGTAGACAGATATCCGAAGGGGTACATTCGCCGCAGCAATAGCTCCATTCGCGCCTTTCGCCAATAATTGTTCGACTCCATCTGTCCGACTCCACAATTGAATAGCATCATTAGTACCATTTTCACCAAGCACAAAATAAAGGGCATCGCTAGACTCGAATACTTCGCTCGAGGACCACAGATAAAGAATAAGCCTATTATTGTCAGATGGCTCAAAATTGAGTTGGGTAAAAATAGACCACGATTGATCTAAGCGTGGCGTAAAGGGGGTGTATAGAGTGCTCGTACCAGCCGATGGAGCTTGAAGTTGTAATTGTCCATTTTTGATAGAAAAATGAGCTCTTTCGCCTTGCCAATGCGACAAAAGGCTATCGCCATTCGTTTCAAATTTATCGGTGAATTGTGCCTCAAGGGCAAATACCCTTGTCATTGCAAAAAATAAGACCCAACTTTGCAGCGATTGTCTTGTCATAATGTAAACAAAGGTAGCTAAGTTCGCTAAAAAGGTTAAAGGTACTGTGTGAAGAATGTAAAAAGGCAAGATTATTGATAGCTAACAAGTGCCATTGAAAAATTAAAAAAACGAATAAAATAAAATGAAGTTAGCAATAGCTGGTGTAACGGGTTTAGTGGGTGGTGTGATGCTCGATGTATTAGAACATAGCAAGTTCCCAATAAAAGAATTTATTCCGGCGGCATCCAATAGCTCAAAGGGCAAGCAGATTAGCTTAAGAGGAAAGAGCTACACCGTAACGACTATGGAGGAAGCGCTAGCAATGCGCCCGAATGTTGCCTTATTTTCAGCTGGCGCAGGTACCTCTAAAGAGTGGGCGCAAGCGTTTGCAGATCAGGGATGTTTCGTCATCGACAATTCGTCAGCCTGGCGCATGGACACTAATGTGCCCTTAGTGGTGCCAGAAGTAAATGCCGACGTGATTACCTCAGATACAAAAATTATAGCCAATCCCAATTGTAGTACGATACAAATGGTGGTGGCTCTTTACCCTTTGCACGTAAAATATGGCATCAAGCGATTGGTAATATCGACCTATCAGTCTTTTACCGGTACAGGTGTAAAGGCGGTACGACAATACGAAGCTGAGCGAGCTGGATCATCCTTAAATGGTGATTCTGCTTATCCGCATCCTATCTTCGAGAATTGTCTGCCACAATGCGACATTTTTTTAGATAATGACTATACAAAAGAAGAAATGAAGCTTGTGCATGAAACGCGTAAAATAATGCGCTCGCCCAATATTGGCATCACTGCCACGGCAGTGCGAGTGCCAGTGCATGGAGGTCATTCTGAAACCGTAAATATCGAATTCGAAAAGGCTTTTGATATCAGAGAGGTAAGAGAGACTTTAGCAAATGCACCCGGAGTAATTGTTCAAGATGACATAGCCAACAACCATTATCCAATGCCTTTGACGGCTAAAAATCGCAACGAAGTATTTGTAGGCAGAATTCGAAGAGATGAATCCATTGATAATGGGTTAAATCTTTGGATTGTAGCGGATAATTTGCGCAAAGGAGCAGCGACTAATACCGTACAAATAGCAGAATACCTAGTAAAAAATGAATTAATAAAGCAAATAGTGTAAACTAAACCGCATTTTTATTACTTTGACAAGAAACTACTTGAGTAAGTCAAGTTAATTTTAAACTACTGAGAAAATAGAACTATGAAAACGAAGATTGTACTTTGGGGAACTAACGAAAAAGAAGAAAAGGTCTTATTGGGTATTGAATTGGTCGAGGATGTAAATACGATCCGCGTGCATAGCATTCCTGAAGAAAGCGCAACAGAGGAATTCTATAACCAAATGATGAATCTCTGGCGTGAAGGAACCTCTATTCCTTTCCCTGATGGACATACAGAGTTCGAACGAAAGCTATCCATGACAGAAGATATATTGCCTGATCACTTAAAAACAAGGAGGACAGATATTTTGGCTAGAGCCAAGACTGAGTGGCATTTCGTAGTTTTATCTTCAAAACTATATCAAAATTACGCAGATGAAATTGATGAATTGAAAGAGAGAGTCAATGCATTATCTGAATTTGATAATAATATTTGGGAAGAGCTACGCGGATTTTGGGACAAGGTGCAAAATCAAGTCAACGAAAAAAATCTATTCAGAGAACATGGCACAAAGCTTCGCGAACAGTCAAACGAGTTATTCGGCGCACTGAAGTCAATGCGTAAATCCTTTAATGAAGAACTCGAAAAATCAAGCAAAGGCGTATTAGAGAGTTTTTATAAAAAACTAGAAAAGCTCGAAGAAAAAATTGAAAAAGGCCTAGGCCTGCAACCTATTTTTAATGAATTAAAAGATGTGCAGCGCCAGTTTAAATCTGCCGATCTTACAAATAAGCATAAAAATGATCTTTGGAAGCGAATCGATAAGGCCTTCAAGACCATCAAAGAAAAAAGATACGGAAAAGAAGCAAGTGGTAATAATGCCATCATCCGCAACCAACGACGTTTAGAGGGCTTACAGACGGCTATTCAAAAAATGGAAAGTTCGATGAATCGCGATCGTAGTGAATTGAATTTTCAAAAAAATAGAATCGATTCGTCAGAGGGTCAGTTAGAAGTGCAATTACGCCAAGCTAAATTTGCAATGATTGAAGAAAGAGTCGCTAGCAAACAGCTCAAGCTCGACGAAATGCTCGAAACCAAAAAACAACTGGAATCAAAAATAGAACTCGAACATAAAAAGGAAAACGAAAGAATGGCGGCTCAAAATGTCAAGGCTAAAGAGCTTGAAATCAAACAGAATATAGCACAAGAAATTCAGACAAAAAATGAAAGTCTGAAGGATCAAGCAGAGCAACTAGCCGCCGCATCTCAAGCGCTAAAGGCACAAAAATCATCCTTTATAGATAAGGTCAAAGACACGGTGAAAAAGGTATCTGAAGAGATAAAAGAAGAAGCACAAGAAATCAAAGAGGACTTAAAAGAAGCCGTAAGTGAAAAAGACGGCAAATCATTCTTCGATCGTGCTAAAGAGAAAATATCAGACTTGGCCGACGATATCAAAGATGAAGCACAAGAAATCAAAGAGGACATAAAAGAAGCCGTAAGTGAAAAAGACGGCAAATCATTCTTCGATCGTGCTAAAGA
>CAZTSI010000015.1:64622-67638 GCA_964616755.1 uncultured Saprospiraceae bacterium
GAAAATGTCCGACTTAGCCGATGATATCAAAGAAGAAGCACAAGAACTAAAGGAGGACATTAAAGAGAAACTGGATGATTTCTCTGATGTGATGAAGGAGGAGGAATAAGGCGTAAGTCATTTGGATTTCTTGATGTTTATTGATAGATAGATGTTAATGTCTGAGCATGTCTGCCAGTTTATAGAGAACTATACTTACTATTTGCCACTGCTCTTATGGCTAGTAGTTAATGTATGTATGACCATAACGCATTGAAGTGCGCTCTGGCTGATCAAATCGCGTGTCCAATTGGGGTCTATCCGCAATGATAAGTACAACCCACAAAGGCAGCAATATAGACTTGTTCGCCATTAGAACTCTTGAAATCATACGTATCCTTTGAGATAATTGTTCCCTCATGATCAATATATCTAATTTTATAGGCTGATTCCAATATCGGTTCACCATTTTGATCGCACACAGGATCCCACTGAAGACGACCAAAATCATCCAAAACATTAGCACTCACTTCACTTTCTTCGACGACTCTCTTTTCCCTTTTTATTTCCCGTTTTGGTATCATTGGGGGATTAAAGTCACAATCCATCGTAATTTTTGCTACCGTATAATTAGCTAAAAACTCGGTATTCTGGCGCATGCCATAACCCGGAACAGTTGATGTTACTATATAATCACCTGATTCTAAGTCGCCTGCACTATTAATCACCCAAATGCCCCTCTCGCCTACTGAATTAACGAATACGCGCTGATCACCGTCTTCTTTCTCATAAGGAGTTACCCAAGCGCCGTATTCATCTTGCCTTTTTTCAGACTCTATACCCGATATTACACCAAACACCTTCTTAGAATAAGCTGCCCCACTTAAGCTTAGTACCGGTAGTGATTCATCGATAGTAATGGCCTCTTGACCTATTTTAAGTCCTCCAGCCATACTCATGTATTCGTTTTGGTCTGCGACCACGATCAAACCCGTTAAAACTAATGGATTATCCTTTATCTCGTTATAGTTGATATCCTTAACGAGACTCCTGTGCTGACCAGTAAAATTCATCCTGACATTGTCCGCATCATCTTGCACGAATGCCGATATTTGCAAATCATTATTTCTTTGCACGGTAAAATACAAGTCGTTGTCTGTTGTGGTAAATGTTCCAGATTGGTTACCTATGTACCAACCCCATGCACTATTCGTTGGTTGGGCTATAAACAGTTGTCTTAATGCCTGATTATTGGCACCATAGCTTCCTTGAATTCTCATGGGAATACTGCTTATCGTCTCGTAATCATTCACTTGAAAAGACGAGAATCCATTTGATCCCTCCACATTCAATGACGTCGCAAAGGACAAGTTTGGTGGAGGCTGAATATTGAATGCCACGGCAGGAGAGGTTCGTCCGATCCCCACCAAACCAGAAGCACCAACGATTATGGATGCCCTACTGGAAAAACTTTGGGGATTCGCTCTAATAAAAAAACTTAGACCGCCGGCAAAATCCAGATAACTATTTTCACCCCTATTTTGTAAAAGTAGTGATGGGGATGGATCAACACCTAAAAGGATCGCTCTGTTTGGGCTAAGAAGAAGATCGGTTTCAAAATCAACTATTTGTGCTGCTGACTGATTCCAAGATAATAAAATGATAAATGCATATTTAAAAAAAGAAAATAATTTTTGATTGAGCTTAGATTTTATGATACAATGATTAAATAATTAAGTAATAACTCTGTAGCATACTTCCGAAAACTGCCGCTTACTTAGAAAGTGGGTTAGATTTGTTTTAGACGAGGCGAGACCTACTAACTTAGCCGAAGCTATTTGACTGAGGAACAAAATACAAATCAAATCTAACATATAGCCGAAATAAAATTTATGTGTCGAGACAAAAATGCAGTTTTCGAAAGTACACTACAATTATAAGCTGGCAAGGTTCCCATTCTATACCCATTACGCCGACACATAATACATCTCTAGTTCGCCCATATGCTTAGCTTCGATACGACCTCTTTTTTGACAAGTGAAAAAGTTTTTGACGCTACGATAGGTAGTTTCTGAAATATTAATTTTGCCCGCCTCGCAGGTGGATTCCATTCTAGAGGCGGTATTAACTGTATCGCCCCAAACGTCGTATACAAACTTTGTTTCTCCTACTACCCCAGCGATCACTGAATTTGTATGGATACCAATCCTTAATTCGAAATACATTTGATCGGTAGCTAGGGCTTCAATTTTCTTTAATTCCATGTACTCCTGCAAGGCTATAGCCACTTCTACCGCATCGCGTGCATGGGTCTCATTCTCAACGGGGATACCCGCCACGCACAAATAGGAGTCCCCAATGGTCTTGATCTTTTCTATGTTATATCTTTTGATAATATTGTCAAATCCTACAAAATAGTCGTTGACCATTTCCACCAGTTTTTCAGGAGCCATAGATCTCGTTATCTGTGTGAAATTTTTAAAGTCTGTAAACATCACTGTAGCCGAATCATACGATCTAGGGATATTTTTACCAGTGGCAATCAGTTCATCCGCCACCATTTTGGGAAGAATATTGAGCAACAACTCACGAGACTTTGCGCTTTCCGCAGCGAGGGATTCATTTTTTTGAGCGAGCAACTCTTCTTGCAACCGATTCTCTCGTTTGAAATAATAAGCCACCAAAAATAGCATAATAAATACTGATATCAAATTAGGCACAAACAAGACATGGCCGCTCTCAATAGGAGGATTCATGATCGTATGAGTATACTTGATAAACCAGAAACATGAAAAATTAAAGACAAAAAGTATAGCCAGACTCTTGATTTTGTCAAAATACATTAAACCCATGATATTAACAATAAACAAGAAATATTCAGCGCCATCTTTAGCTCCATGCGCTACTCCATAATAGGTGAATACCAATGTAGTAAATATATAATGCAAATATCGAGCTAACTCGTATTTGCCCAAATGATTCAAATATATAATGAATAGATAAGGAAATACTGGAATCAATGCCTCGGTAGATGTGA
>CAZTSI010000016.1:0-65695 GCA_964616755.1 uncultured Saprospiraceae bacterium
AGACTTTACCAACGAATAGGTACTTCCGGCGCGTACACCTTGCTGAAAAGCGAACCCTTTGTACCCAATTTTGATGCTGCACAAAGGGTACATGTGATTAAGCTACCTTACAATGTACCGAATGAAGTAGGCAAGAGTTTTAGCCTTCAAGTTGAAGCCGTCACTGATATGGATTTGTTGTCATCAAGAAGGACAATGTCACCAACAAATGTCACTATCAGATAATTAGTTATCTAGTTTACTCTAATCACAAAGAACCCTTGTGTCACCCCACAAGGGTTCCTTTTTTACCCCGCTCTCTAAACATAGTAAGGGCCTTAACGGTCAAGTATATGGTGTCTAAGCTAACCTTAGCAAGCCATGCATTATTTACCTTCTTGTGCCGGAGCTTTATTTCTTCTTTCTGCTCATAGATTGGACAGACATAATCTATGACATGCTTTGGTCGGAGGGATGGCTCGTGGCACAATGTGTGTGGCTTTGAAGCGTAGGCTCCATGATAAAAATTTCTATCATTATGCCACTTTCTGTTTGAAATGATGTATTTGAAATTTTATAAACAATCGGCTGATCATTGCAACGTTCTTAACATTTTCTATGCATCTTCCAAAGATTGATACTTGTTTGTCAGCAAGATGGGTAGATTTTCTTGTTCGAGATCGTCCACAGCTGTTTCAATGTATTTGCACCTAGATTCAAGTCATAAATGCAACTTTTAGGAATATGATGCAAGGAATATATCAGAATGCTATTTGAGCAGGATATTACTGTAATTTATTCGGATTAGTCAAATTTTTGGTCAATTGTCGTTTTAAGTGAGCAATAACATCACAATATGTGTATGGCTCTTTTATCAAATTATATGATTTCATATTTATACTATCCAATATCAGCCCTATGTATACCATCTAGCATATCACAAGCGTCAAAACAGACAAAAAAAGGGGTCATGGCAGCTATGGCCTTACTTAGGTGTATGCTAACTATGCGTTAAAAAAAAGAATCACTCAATTAAACCACCTCCCTTCATTTAACCTATCGGGCCTTCGATGTTGTTCAACTTTACCAAGCGCGAAAATGCCATTTCCCCGAACTGACCATCAATACCCAAGTCCCTGCACCGCTGCGCGCGCATTGATATTGCCCCATCCATATTGGCTGCTGCGATTATTACCAAGTTGGGAGGCATTCTTAAGGCGAGTGATCACTTGGCTACGGGTCATAGATGGGTTCGTCGCCCAAACAAGTGCGGCTATACCTGCGGTGGTCGCTGTGGCACAAGATGATCCACTGATATAGCTAGGTTGATCGGTGCTTGTAGCTAGCGCTATGCTGTTCCTGTTACTATCATTGCTTCGTTGCATCTGTATTGTAAAATCAACCTTGCTGCCTGAATGACAAGTGTTGCACCGATCATAGCTCGATTGAGCTTTAACCCCTGTGACAGCCGTTGTTTCGTTCATGCTCGCAGGAAAAATTACCCCCGTCCAATTCGTAAAGGAAGTAGAAGTGCCCGCCGCCGCCAAAAGCAATTTGCCACGATTAAAGGCATAATACACTCCATCAGCTACAGTACTAGATGAGATAATATTGCCAATTGACATACTGACGATCTTTACATCGCTGCGGTTGCCTGCAATAACGAGCGCATTTTTGACACCTTCTCTCTCATTTGAACTGCTAATGAGGACATCTTCTACTGCTCGTATTGAAATGATATCTGAACGATATGCGACGCCCAATGCATTGCCATCTGTACTCCATGGAGCGCCAGCTAGACCCGCCATTGAAGTACCATGACCACACTGATCATGGGGGCTATCGAGTGATCTCCACCACCATGATCCTGAATAATGGGTACTCAACTTCGCAATACTTCTGCTAGGACTATTGCCCGAGGCAAATTGTGATCCCAAATTGTCTTGACTTGATGAAGCCCCAGAATCAATGATACAAATTCCTATATTATCTCCGCTGCTTACACTCCATGCCTGAGTGACATTATGATTGGCAAAATTCCAAGGTATCTTGGCATTAAAGGAACTAGTTTGGCTAAAATCCGCACTGTTGATATTATAATTAGGACTATTGCCACATCCAGATGAACTTTTTAGTTCTTTGCGTACTAAATCATATCCTGTGGGTTCGATATATCGAATATTGTCATGACTATCGAGAAATTCTATACTCTCTTTTGACCCTAAAACCAATGCCACTGTCGGAATTTGATCATCCAATTCGTACGGTAAGATATCAGATAGTGCCAATTGTGGATTGTCTCTATTTTCTCGTTCTATGCTCAATAATTCTTGCAAAAGTTTGTAACGAAGATCTAACCAATCCTTTGGCAATTTTTTCTCCTGCCCAATGAATTTGGATAAGTCTTTCTCACCGTTCAAGGTGTAGCCAAAAGAAAAGATAGAATCACTTAACATTCCAGCTTTAAATCGCATCTCTGCGGGAGCATATGACCAATGAAAAATTTCTCCTCGGTTAGTATAGGAAAGTATATACTGATCGATCGTTTCATAATTAATCGTATCGATTTCCTGTTCTTGAATAGAATCAAAAGACTCCTTTTCACAAGCAGTCAATAGAAGGAATAAGGCTAGAATTGAGAGTGTAAGTTTTTTCATAATACGACAAGAGTTTTTCATTTAATCGGAAGATCACAATGATAAATATACTTTGGTGTATTGTATATATAGATTCAATAAATATTTACTTCATTATATTCAGCCGAATTAAAGTATTAAAAAAATGAAAAAATGCAATATAAAATTGCGAAAAAAACTTCAACGCGTCAATTAATACAAATTTCAAGCTTGTAGTTAGGATATATCTCTACAAAAGAGAAATTATTCAACTATTAAAATACCCCTCATGGTGGCAGCATGTGCTGGAAATGTACACACATATTGATAACGTCCTGGTTCAGTAGGAGCTGTCAAAAATATAACATCGTTAGACCCTGGTCTTAACAGAGCGGTGTGCGCCAAGACATCAGTTGTTTCTGGAATGAAGCCCAACTCCTCACCTCTTAAACCTAAATTTATAGCTTGCTCACCAACCTTGTCTGCTGTTCCAGGCTTGACTAAGACAAAGTTATGCGCCATATCATCTGGATTATTGAAGACCAATTTTATTTTACTTCCTGCCTTCGCTCTCAATATGCGTTTGTCAAATAACATCCCCGCCACGGCTTCAATCTCTATAGTCTGATCCGGGCCATTTGTCCAATTCGTTGGCATAATCGTTAAGCGTTTCGCAACAGGAGTTGAATTCAATGTTTTTGTATGGTCAGATGTGGCGCTTGTCACGCTCGAAGAAGCACTGCCCGAAGGCAATTGATTGAGCGTATAATAACCAAATCCGTGCAAGGGTTTCTTTCCTTTTCCGGAAGTTACGCCAAGTAGTTTAATCTCATAGACGTATCCAAGTCGCATATTATCAAGATATATTCTAGCACTCATATTGTCAGAAGCCACTTCTACTTTGGTTATCTTCCGATCCTCCATATTAATCGGTGGGCTACCGTACAAATGGTGATACGAAAAAGAGAAATCAATAACACTATACGAGGCCGCATTGAGCGCAGTAGTTCTGTCTACCGCCTCAGTAAAATGGATCTCAAATCCATCGGGTTGCACATTAACAATCTTCATATCGAAGGGATTCTTCCCTGTCCATTCTAATCGCTGAAGACCATAAGGTGCCTTGCCGGTAGCCGCCCATCCGCGGCTTGTCATCCCCACATATAGCTTGTTATCTGGTGCCCACTGCATGCGCAATAAGCCCGATGAAAAACCTTCCTTAAACGGAAAACAGATACCCTGATACACTCCATTGACCTTCTCTTGATATACGCGCATTATCTTACTATGCCCTTGATCCCCCACTAGCAATTGTCCTGTATAAGGACCCCAATTATCTGGTAGAATGGCTATATCTGATGTTGATATGCCCATTAATGTATGTGGAAACCATACAGACGGTGGACGTATAGCAGGATTATTCTTTGCATAATCATATAAGGTAGATGCAGATTCGTCGGTGATATCTTCCATCTTAAGCGTAATTGGTGAGCCGGGTTCACCACTCCACTTTAGTCCCTCTGGATGCCCTGCAAAGACACCCTTTTCAATGTGGGTCATACGGCCAGAGCCCACCCAGTCTCCTTGATTCTCCGTATAAAATAAATCGCCTTGTGCATTAAAGCCGAATCCCGCGGGTGAACGCATGCCCGTCGCTATGGGCGTCATCTTTCCCTCTGGGCTTACTTGCAACATCCACCCACTCCATTTAGACAAACTAGCACCTCTACCTACCCAACCTAAATTGAGCGTAATAAGCATGTCGCCATTTGGCAAAAATTTAGGGCCATAAGCATATTCATGATAGTTACCCGCTAAGTCCCAATGAAAGATATTTTCAAAGCGATCACCTACTCCGTCATTATTCGTATCGCTGATCTTGGTTAACTCACCCCTCTGTGCCAAATAGTAAGCCCCATCCTTAAAGGCTAGGCCTAAAGGTTCGTGCAGACCTTGAGCAAACCGCTTGAACATAGGTTGAGCACTCTCAGGCTTTGTGATCACCCACAGTTCTCCTCGGCGCGTCGTTACGCCGAGTTTGCCTTGATTATCAAAGGCAAGTCCACCTACTTCAAGTACTATATCCTTTGGAATATTGACCGTGCTAATTTTGTAATATTCAGACTCTGCTTTGTCATAAGCCGTTTGTGCCTCAATGGCGTGCCAAAGGCCACAGCATAAAAAGAGGAAGACTACCAAGATGGGACAAGCCTTACTTATATTATTCATTGCTCTTGTTATATTTTTTTTCATGTTAGTATATTTTAAGTACCACCTATTTTGCATTACCATTTAAGGATATAAGCCAACTCTTGTTCTGGCAGAAGATCAGTTTTCAAGGCATTGCCCTCCACGCGCCAATTAGTAGCGGCCCCGACAGGCCTGAGGTAGTATTGATTTCCAATAGAATACCAGTCATTCGCTAGCTTTTGTATGTTATCATCCGCCGACGCGATGACATAGTTTTTCATCGATTCTCCTTTAATGCTGATGGTTCGTTGAAGTCCTTCATTAACTGGACTGAATTGCTCGACTACAAATGCCTCTCCACAGCGATACTCAAAAACTGGATACCCCTGAGTGTTTATTTGATAGCCGCCCGGCCTGCAATTCGCAGAATTGCCATTGGGCTCCATCCCAAGCACAGCCGACAACGCCTGAAATCGTTGACTTTCGCCACGATTGATCCACATCTCACCTACATCACCAAAGCCTCCTTTCCATACATTTAATAGTTCGTTATGGCGAGTATCGTAACTATAATGAAGGCCTGCAGGAGTCCCCACAGAAAGCACATGTGTTTTCTTTACCCCTCGATGATCCACAAATCCCCGTATTAGTTCAGTGGTTGTTCCTACATTAATGGGCATCGTTTTTTGCTTCATCCATGACGGCAATTCTCTTGGTTTTATTCGTTTAGGCAATTCTGATTTTTCCAGATTCGGACCTTCTACATGCAATGCAATTCCCGCACCCCAGACATCTTGATAATAGGTCTGCCGCAACGCATGTCTGCCTTTGGACAAGGTAACCGTGTCACGTTCTACTCCACCGCCCGGCTCGCCTTGATTATGAACAATAAGTCGATCATCTATAAAAAGATCTCCCCCATCGTCAATCGATGTTTCAAATAGATATACCCCATTATAGGGCACTGTCAACTCCCCTTCGAAAACCATACAAAATCCATCATTTTTACCTGCGATATCTGTCAGGTTATCAAAGTTCTCTGCATTACCTGCTTTTATTGGTTGCATTTTTGAGAAATCAGGTATGTAATCAAATTTACCATCATATACCTTATAACTTAGATTGTCCAAGCTAATTTCCTCCGTACCAAAAAGCTTATATCGCATATTTCTAAACGCTATTGGGCCATGATCACCTTGGATTCTCAGCGGTGCTAGTGGCACTTCATTATTCTCGTCAGCCTCTAAGGTAGGGCTAGAAATTTCTACATGATCGTGAATTTTATAACCATTGAGGTAAACAAATTCGAACTGTGCATTGGACATTTTTTGACCTGACGCATCAAATGTTGGTGCTCTAAAAAGTATATGTAATGTTTGCCACAATCCCGCTTGGCGAGCTGCATTGATTGCCGGCTTTACTCCACCTCCTTGACCATTCTGCGTTGGTTGGTCATAAATACCTCCCATATCATCAGCACTCAGCACTGGATCCTCCGCCGAATCCCTTATCTGAAGTTCATACCGACCTTGAAAGTATAGTCCCGAATTAGATCGCTTAGGCACTAAGACCTCTAACATCAATTCTATATCTCCATGCTCGAAAGCCGTGACGATGTGCCGACCATCTGCCGGCATATCACGTTTATTTTGATCTTCCACTGTATTGAGTAAAATACCTTGGCCAGCCTCAAACGCGATATTCCATTCCTCCGTAAAAACACAAGAAACATCCCCCACAATACTCCAATTATCACCCGTTGGCGCAAAAGCAGAGAGATCCTTGAGATCAAGCGACAACATAGGTAGTTTTTCTGCTATGGCGATAGGTGTTTCATCACTTTGAGGTGAAACAGCCGCGGGTTGATCATCTAAACGACACGAATAACAGAACGAAAACAATACTAATACCAAGACAATTCTCATAATAAAAAATGATTAACTAGGGAATAGATGTAAATATCGCAGAACATCTTGAAAAAGACTAAATAAGTACCTCTCTTTTCTAACATGGTTGATATACTTCCCCTTTCGTGATACAATCAGCTATCAGATAAATGCGCTGAAAGATCGGCATTGCGTTGCAAATTAATAGGAGCCTTGTTTCTGCGCTTTGAAGTGTATCTATTGCTTGTTTCTAATCGAGCATCATTGTTATTTATCTTTTGTGTAAATTTGCGCCCTTTCAGCTAAGGCTTTATGGATTTGTCTTCTATTGCTATTGATAAAAATCGTCTACCCGTTCATGTGGCTATTATCATGGATGGCAATGGTCGTTGGGCAAAAAAACATAATCAGCCTCGCGTTTTTGGTCACCGTCATGGAGTCAAAGCAGTGCGAGAAGTAACCGAAGCTGCCGCTGAAATGGGTATAAAGTATTTAACGCTTTATGCTTTTTCGAAAGAAAATTGGAAACGTCCGAGTTTTGAGGTAAATACATTGATGGCCTTATTCGTGCAGACGGTCGGAAAAGAATTGTCAACACTAAACAAGAATAATATTCGACTTCAGGCGATTGGCGATTTAGAAAGTCTGCCTCATGCCACGGCAAAAGCACTTTCAGAAGCTATTTACCATACCCGAAACAATAGTCATATGACCCTCATTTTGGCACTAAACTATAGTGCAAGATGGGAATTGACAGAAGCGACTAGACAGATTTGCGACGATGTGATGAATGGACAAATTGCAAGTGTCGAGAATATATCAGAAGAGCTGATTCAACAATATCTGACCACTAAGGATTATCCCGAACCAGAATTAATGATTCGAACCAGTGGGGAACAAAGGATAAGTAATTTTTTGCTTTGGCAATTATCCTATGCTGAGTTAATGTTTACGGAGACCTTGTGGCCAGAATATTCAAAAGAAGAGTTTTATAAAGCGATAGCACAATTTCAACAACGCGAAAGAAGGTTTGGGATGACGGGCGATCAATTAAAGGAAATTAAGCCAGTAACCTAAATTATCTTAAGAAGAGGTTAAATCCTCTCTTGCCTCTAGAGAAATCCCTATGCAAAAACGTTCTGCCAAAGTATACATGTCAAACAGTTTTCAAATGAGAGTACTCGTTGCTATATTACTAGGCCTCTTGGGCAACATAGTACATGCTCAAACGAGCAACCCACTCTTCCCGAGTTTCGCCGAACATGAGCTAACAGATCCTAAGACATATACCTTAGGTGCTGTCAACGTTATAGGTGCTGAGCGTCGAGATGATAATGCGATCAAATCAATCACCGCCTTAAGAGAGGGGCAGACAGTCACAATCCCTAGCGCTCAATTAAGCAGTGCAGTTAAAAAATTATGGCGTTTAGGACTTTTTTCTAATGTTTCGATTGTGTTAGATAGCCTCGTAGAAGATAGAGCCTATATCTCGATTATCCTAAGAGAGCAGCCAACACTAGCAAAGATTGTCTTTAACGATTTGAACAAAACAAAACAAGATAAACTCAAAGAACGGGTCGAAACGGTGCTCTCCGTTGGACGTATTGTTACGGATAACGACAAAGTATTGAGTGCAGAAAAAGTTAGGGAATATTATATTGAAAAAGGTTTTCTCGATGCAGCAGTGAAAGTAGCGGAAGTGAAAGACACCATCCGCGAAAATTCGATCGTTTTGGTCTTTGATATTGAGACCAATGAAAAGATCAAAATTGAAGATATTGTCTTTGATGGCAATGTGGCGTTCTCAGATAAGAAGTTGCGCAAACTTTTGAAAGACACAAAGAAGAAAGGTACTTTTCTAAAAAAGTCAAAATACATAGAAGATAAGTACGAAGAAGATAAGAAAAAATTGATCAACTTTTACACCGGAAAGGGATTCAGCGACGCAACTATCACCAGCGATAATGTCTACCGAAATGAAGATGGTCACTTAAATATTAAGATACAAATAAATGAAGGGGCTCAATACAAATTTGGCGACATTTCATGGAAAGGCAATTCAATATATTCAAGCGAACAATTGACCGCGGTTTTAGGAATAAACAAAGGCGAAGTATTTAATCCAGAGCAACTGGAGAAGCGTCTCCAATTTAGCTTGGACGGCCGTGATGTGTCTAGCCTTTATCTTGATAATGGCTACTTATTCTTTAATGTAGATCCTAAACAAATAGCTATCAGAGAAGATACAATCGACTTGGAAATGCGCATATACGAAGGGCCTCAAGCGACGATCGATAGAGTAATTATAAAAGGGAATGATCGTACGAATGAAAATGTTATCCGTCGAATATTGCGCACCAAACCAGGCGAAAAATTTAGTCGTTCCGAATTAGTAAGATCACAGCGTGAAATTATCAACTTAGGCTATTTTGACCCAGAATCATTGCAGATGAATACCCCGGTCAACTACGAACGCGGCACAGTAGATATCGAATATAGCCTAGAAGAAAGACCTTCAGATCAATTGGAATTATCCGCTGGCTATGGAGGCTTTCAAGGACTCATCGGCACCTTGGGCGTAACGTTTAATAATTTTTCTATTCAAAACATTCGAAACAAAGAATCTTGGAGTCCACTCCCTACAGGTGACGGTCAGCGTTTCTCCTTGCGATTACAATCTAATAGTAGGTTCTTTAGGTCTTATAATATGTCATTTACCGAACCATGGCTTGGCGGCAAAAAGCCAAATTCCTTCTCGCTTGGTACCGCTATTACCATCATGGACAATAGCCTTTTTGGTCAGGGCAAACTCAATATTTCAAGATTCTTTGTGGGTCTCGGTAGTGCCCTAAAATTTCCTGATGACTTCTTTGTTTCTTCAACTACACTTAATCTTGAGCGCATCAAACTTGAAGATTTCTTTAGTCAGTTTATTGTCAGTACGGGCAATTTTAAAAATTTCAATATAAATCAGACATTTTCAAGAAGCTCTATTGCTAATCCTCTCTTTCCAACTGGTGGATCTCGTGTGTCCCTGTCGATTAAGTTTACTCCGCCCTATTCGTTATTTAGAAGGAAGGATTTTTGGAAAATAGGTGCTGAAGAAAGACAAAGACTTATTAACGACGAAAACTTGAACCGTGGGGTTAGAAACAAACTTGAAGGAGTAGAGGCGGACAATTTCATTGCGCAAGAAGAAAGTGCGCGTAAATTTGATTTCCTTGAATATCACAAATGGCGTTTTGATGCTGAGTGGTACTTCAACCTGACTGGCAAATTAGTTTTTATGACTTCCGCCAAATTAGGCTTTCTTGGAAATTATAATAGTGACTTAGGAGATGTACCTTTTGAACGTTTTGAGGTTGGCGGCGACGGACTGTCAAACCAAAATAATGGTATTACGGGTGTGGACATTATTGCCCTCCGAGGCTACGAGGTGGTAGACGTAGATCCTCTTTCAAGACGGAGGGGGGGAGGAACGATTTTTAATAAATATACCGCCGAGCTTAGATATCCTCTTTCCACAAATCCGAATTCGACTATCTTTACCACCTTATATTTTCAAGCTGGTAACCAATGGAATAGCTTTAGGGAGTTCAACCCCTTTAATGTTAGACGCTCTGTTGGTATGGGTGTAAGGGTATTTTTGCCCATGTTCGGGCTGTTGGGTTTTGACTATGCCTTTGGTCTTGACAAGACTATTCAAGGCAATCCAAATCCTGGACTAGGTGCCTTAGGTAAATTCAGTATTGTATTAGGATTCGAACCAGATTAATCCTCATCTAATTTCATCGCTATCGATCGATGTCTCATTATAGAGCATTATGTTTGAGGTGCTATGGAATTTTGGATGCTCGTTAGCCTATTTTTCTTCATTGCTCTGCTGTATGGCTCTGTTGGATTCGGTGGTGGTAGTAGCTACATCGCCCTATTGGTTCTTTACGAAATGCCACAAGAGGAATTGAGGTTTATGGCGCTTTTGTGCAATTTAGCCGTCGTTACCGGGAGTACTTATCTTTTTTATAAAGCGGGCCATTTGGTCTTCCAAAAGATTTGGCCCATCCTATTATTAAGCGTACCAATGGCATTTATCGGAGGGTATATTCGACTAGACAAGGAGGTTTTCATGCTCTTTCTAGGCATTTGTCTTATTGCCGCAGCTAAACTTATGTGGATGAAGCAAACTGAAAAGGAAGATCATACCGTCACACCGAGCCGACCGAGAGATATGTTGCTGGGCGGCAGCATAGGATTCTTGTCAGGTATGGTGGGCATAGGTGGAGGGATTTTTCTGGCCCCGATACTTCATCTTATCCAATGGGCACGAGCTAAAGAAATTGCTGCCACCGCAGCAGCATTCATACTGTTCAACTCTTTAAGTGGTTTATCGGGCCAACTCTATCGAGAAATTCCTCAATTATCACTTGATTTTTTCCTTCCGCTCCTAGGTGCTGTAAGTATTGGAGGCCAAATAGGTGTGAGGTTAAGTATTTTAGGTCTTAGGCCTATATTTATTAAGCGACTTACCGCGCTATTAGTGTTGTATGTGGGGGCTAGAATATTGTGGAAACTATTGTGCTAAAATAGTCTTATCGGGGCTTGAAGTCTCATTGCCATTCATTTTTGCGACCAAGACTTAAGGCTGCGGTCGCTGCTCATCGCCGTTTATGATAATTGAATTCTAGCTGAACAAGGCATGAAATGCACACTAAAACGCCTTTGAACATTAAAGAATAGTTAAAGGATGCTTCTTTTAGTGCATGGAGCATGTACATTTGCGTCTCAATCTTGAAAACTTATTAGTAACATAGAATATCCAATTATTTTTGTGATATTCAACTAAGCATCCTATAGCATAATGAAAAAGATTCTCCTATTTCTAGTTGTCTTGTCAATCTCCATTGGGGCTCGCGCTCAAAAATTTGGCTATGTTAATTCATCTCAATTGCTGTTGGCCGTGCCTGATGTTCAAAAAGCCGATTCACAGTTGGGGGAATACCAAAAAGAAATATTTGCTAAAGGCGAGCAAATGGTCAAAAAATTTGAAACAGGGTATAATGCCTATTTAGCGCAAGTTAACAGTGGTGAGTTGTCACAATTGCAAATGCAAAATAAAGAGGCCGCCTTAACTGCAGAGCAACAAGCTATTCAGAAGTATGAAGTGGATGTACAAGAAATGCTGGCACGCAAAAAGCAAGAGATTTATCAACCCATCCTCGACCAAGTACAAGTCATGATCAATAAAGTAGGCGAAGAACTCGACTATACGATGATCTTTGATACGAGCATGGGAGGTATCGTCTTCGCAAAGGAAGCTGATGATCTGATGCCCATTCTAAAGCAACGTCTCGGCGCGCCCAAGTAAAAAGCGCATCGGTATTGGTATATAAAGGCGTTAACCTGATAGGTTAGCGCTTTTTTTTGTCCATTGATTTTATAAGCCGAAATATAAATGGTTAAAACCACTATGTCGGGTATGTTTTTGGACAGCCTGGGGTAATAAATTCTGTAACTGTCTAAAGGTTTATTGCGCATACTTAGCCAGTCCGATACAAAATTATGATGAAAAATATTACGGCCTTGCAGAGCCTGAAACATGTAGTCGTCGACTTCGAAATAATGGTACTATCCAAATCAAGTATCTGTCAACAGGTAGATACTCATGTGAAAAAGCTCGTGATTCTTCCTGTACGCTAAAAGCAATTATCAATAAAACTGTGAGCGTATCATTGCATTTCATAGTATATGTCACGACCGTATGGTAGTACTGTTGATTATAGGAAGTTTAACCCTTAGGTATTGTTAGACTATGGCTTTTATTAGTAATGGACTTCCACCCATTGCCTAAGTACTTGCCCTTTTTGGGCTTTTGGAGATAACAAATTATAATCTGAAGGCAACCCCAATAGGCACTTATTCTACAATGAGCGAAGTAAAGCCTTGAAAGAATAGCATGTTTGCGACCAAAATTCAGATTCATTTTTTTCGTCCAAGGGCTTTGTATTTTGGGATAGTAACTAGTTAAAACTTCATCGAGATGGCGCTCGCCAAAATGAGATTGTTCTGAGAATTACCCGACATTAATTCAAAATATTGCCCGTTTGGGTTATGCATATTGCGACATTCTATTCTCCAAATGACATTGGCTTGTGGGACATAGTCAAGATTGAAGGAAATGCCAGAAGCCTTAAAGTATACGTTGTTTTGCGAAGAAATGATCACGGCATTTGGATCTTGGTAATGTTCGTATCGCACGGAGCTACTCCAACGCTTACTCCATTGATATTGACTAATAAATGTCAATCCAGACCATCGATCAGTTTTGTTTTGAGACGTCAAGCTCTCTTGTATGCCAACGTCTATTCCCCCTAACACCCTCCATCGATCCGTCAGCTCTCCTTGAACATAAAAATTATTAAACCAGCGCATACGTCTTTGATTATCTGGATCATCTGTACCATAAAACGTACTCCAATTCAAACTCCAACGATCATTGGGTGAAAAAACCAGCTGTGCGCCTAATGATAAAAGGCTATTACCCTGTACGCGCTGTATGCGCTGCCAACCATTGGAAACAATAAATAAAGCCTTCCATTTTTCACTCGCTTGATAGCTCAGCTTTGCCCCAGATAAGTAGTAGGGAGAGTTTTCGGCCACCAGCGATCTTGTCAATGTCATGTTATCCATAGATATTGCGCTTTCGAAACCCAAATGCGATGAAAAAATACCGACATCTACCCATAGGTTCGATCTTTTGTTCAAAGCCAATCCGACATACGCCTCGAAGATATTTTTAAGCAACCCTTGTTCCGCCGCATAATTATCCTGTGCATATGTGCCCACTTGTAACGCTAGATTTGCTCTATATCGATCTGCATTCCAAGCGAAATTGACCAAGGCCAAATTGAGGTTGAATTCATTGTGTCGATTATGGTTAAACAAAAAACTTTGTCGTTGGCTCGTAACTGGCTTATTGACATCATACACATAAAACACATCAATAAACCCCGTAATGTGCAGCTTCGTGTCCTTAGGAATCGTATCAAGAGAGTTGCTATACAAAGGAGATCGCCATAACATCAATACGATCAGTAAACTCAATAATAGAGTGTTAGTTAATACATTTGGGTGCATCATAGGGTTGCTTCTGTTCTCTCTAAACTGGCGCGCATGTCGACAAAGGAAGACTTCTGAAGCTCCAAGCAACAATTACTCGCGAGGAAAAGGTACTATTTTTATCTTTATATTTATGAATATACAAAACGCTATAGACTCTGTTGCACAAGATCAATTGCAATTGGTAGCCATTCCGATTTTTTTGCTCGTCGTAGGCGTCGAATTCTATTATGACAAATTAAAACATCTAGGCCTTTATAGTGCTAAGGATTTGGCGGCCTCTTTAGGAATGTTGCTCATTACTGGTGTAGTTGAGTTCATACCGAAGGTAGCTGCCTTCATTGCGTTTTATTTTTTGCATGACATTTCACCTTTACGCGACGTCATAGAGCGACAATGGTGGGCATGGCTTCTGTTGGTTTTTATGGATGATTTTGCCTATTATTGGTTTCATCGCATGAATCATGAGGTGAGGTTGTTTTGGGCGGGGCACGTATCCCATCACTCGTCACAGTATATGAATTTTGGCACGGCATTGCGACAAGGTGCTGGCGAAAGAGTACATAAGTACCTGTTTTGGTTGTGGATACCTATTCTGGGGTTTGATCCGATCATGCTCTTCGTTGTGATGTCTATCAATTTGATATTTCAATTTTGGATACATACAGAATGGATAGATCGCTTTCCAGTTTGGGTAGAGTTTTTGTTTAATACCCCCTCTCATCATCGCGTTCATCATGGTTCTAATATTCGGTATCTCGATCGAAATCATGGAGGTATGTTGATCATTTGGGACAGGCTTTTTGGCACATTTGTGGACGAATTACCTGCTGAGCCCGTAGTATATGGATTAACGAAAAATTTGAACTCTGATCAACTTCTCCACGTAGCCGGACATGAATACCTAAGCATGTGGAGAGACGTAGGCAGAGCCACTCGTTGGTCAGACAAGCTGCGATATATTTTGTTAGCGCCTGGGTGGAGTCATGACGGTCCAGATCTTAGGGCAAAAACGCTGCGGGCAAGTGTGGCTTGAGCAAATGGAACTTGAGGTGTCGCTTAGAAGATGATAAGTTGATTTGTTACTTTGTACTAAAGTTTATTTCCATTGTCCCCTAACGGTTAAGTTAAATTGGCGATTCAAAATTCTGAGAATGAAACGCTACCTCCTGCACTTTCTCTCCAAAGAAAGTTTATGGGAATTTTTGGAGTCATGCATACCATAGAAGTAAATCAAAAGATAACATAGGAGCATCCATTTCAACGGAGGCACTGCTACAAATACCTTATAAGCATTGATAATCATTTTCTAAGAGTTACTTCTTAAATTTTACAAACATTGGTTGTACAGTATTAAGCGTATTGCCACATGATAAAATGTATGTATTCAGCATATGCTTCTGAGATGAAAATTCAGTCACTTTTATTTAAGGAAAACACATTTTTAGAGAGGATAGCAGTGCCATGTTTGAAAAAAGCTGTCTTATGAAAAAAAATGGCCTTATTCGGAATAAAAATCTTAGCTGAATAATTTCGAAAAAATAATTTCTTTCTATAAGGTCGTGATACAAAATGCTAATTAGCGTTAAACATCATGTGAACTTAGCTTAGTGATGAGCGCGCAATTGAGCAGGAGAAAATGTCATTCGCATATACCCTATTGACTCCAACACAAATCATCTCATCCAAAAGAAATTTATTTTTTTTCATCAATATTAATTCTTGGAATGTTGACTATTCCCCCTGTTGGCTAAGCTAATATATCCGCACCGAAAGTGTCGCGAATGGCAATTCCTATTTTCTCATTTAAGACGTGTTTCGTAAATCTTCTTTACTTATAGTCAACAATATATTCTAGTTGAGCTGAACCCAGTTATCCATTAGCGTTTTGGTCAAAGAAGGCTAAACCATGAACATTCTAGGGAAGGAAGTTTTACGCCTATTCTTTGAAAAATAATAAAGGTATTTTGTATTCCCAAATTTGCATTTATGGCTTGAATTTAAATTTTGTTACCCAACCCAATGCCACAACGTCTTACTGTAGCACCTATTAGAAAAAATTCTTCAGCCCTTATTCCATCTTACCTGCCAAAATCATCATCATCTCCTCTCCTGTTAAAAAGGTGTTGTAACGATAGGTAAGCTCATATCTGACATTTGTTACCACAAAACTAGGATAGCCCATATGTCCATTCTGCTCCCCTAGCTCTCTTGCCAGCTCATGTGTTCCTGTATTTCTTCCAGAAGGTACATAGCGATAGACGCGCCCACCAAAATTGATGTCTTCTTTGCTTTCTGCATCAAATGAAATAAAATAGTAAGAACTATTGAGTATATCAATGACCTTGCTATTTTTAAGGGTCGTCTCTTTCATGTTGGCACAATAGGAGCACCAATCTGTATGTATAAAAATGGCAAGAGGACGTTTTTCTATGTGCAAAAGGCTATCAACGGAAGTAAATGTATGCGCGATTAATTTTTCAAATTCAACAGTCTCAGTTTGTCGTAAAACAGCGCAACTATTCGCCATTAGCAAAATGAAAACAATCGAATAATTAAAAGATATTTTCATTGCTATTTGATCGTATATCTTATGCCTAAAAAACCACGTATGCCTTGATTAGGAGCAAATATATAATTCGGATCAAAACTGAGGGCGTTGGGGTTGGATATCGTCGGCATCACCTGACCAGAAGCATCAAAAACAACATCTCGATCAAATGGATCAAAAGCACGCGCGATGATAGGTGCTACTTGATTTTTCCACGGTGTCCAATTCAAAAGATTTTTGACTCCACCATAAAGCTCTACATTATTTGTGCCCTTGTAGCTTATTTGAATGTTTTGGATACTCCACCAAGGCGATCGGTCGGGGCGAGGATCCCATGGGCTCAGAATCGGTAGGCGCATCGGGCCATAAACATTACCCGTATAGTCGAAGGCTAACTTGTTCTTCAAAAATTTATACGATACAGACCATGTGCCTGTAAATTGTTCGGTCAAAATCTGTCGTTCACTAACATCTCCTTCCTTCTTGCGTACATCCATCAGCGAACCGCCAATGATAAAAGACAGGCCATTTGACAATGTCAGGTCAGCATTCAAACTTATACCCTTTGAAATAGCTGAACCATCTAGATTGTCATAAATTATTTGATTGGCATTTGTCTCGTAATCAGGAAAAATGACGTCCGTAAAATGCGTGTACCATCCTGATAATTCAAGACTAGCTATGCCCCCATTTTCTAAATACTTTTTTTTGATATAGTTGACATTGATATTATACGATTGTTCAGGATCGAGTGGTTCAGTGATGACCACTTCGCGTGCGCCAGTCAATGCAGCATGATCTTCAGTGAAAAGGTTTACCACTCTAAAGCCAGTGCCCGCATTCACTCTAACAATATCAGTAGTAGATATAGACCATTTATAGGCTATGCGCGGAGTAAAAATGTTGCCATGTGCACTGTTATAATCATATCTTATACCAAGCAGCATATTGTGCCTTTTATGTAGGGTTATTTCATCTTGAACGAATATACCTGGAAGCCAAATTTCATCCGGGGCGTTCATGGGATCCGTAGCCTCTCCCCCAGTAGCTGGGGTGTTATCATCATAAAACGTATATCGCAATGCTGAGCCTATTAATAGTTCATGATTCTTTAGGGATTTTTGCCAAGTCAATTGTCCAAACCCTATATTTTGTTGGCCTCTATAGGGAATGTTACCATAAACCGAATTTTGCTCATGCCCATTAAAGGAAAGTGAAAAAAACATGTCATCCTTCACTGGTAGCTGATATTGTCCCATCAATTCCCAACGCTGAGTGGTAATAGCCTCCCCATATACTTGATCTCCACCTCTAAATGATTTTGTCCATTGTAACTCGCCGCCCCATCGGTCTTCCCAATAATATCGTCCTGCCAAATTGAATAATCGGTTATCCTTTCGTTTGATACTCCATTTTTGAAAAATGGAAAGTCGCTCCTGTAGGGTCATGTCTGTGAAATTGTCTTGATTATTGTCTATTAAATGATCAAAATGAAAGTAGTTTACTCCCGTCAAGACGGAAACATTTTTCCCCGGATTAAATCGAATACCAACATCTGCATTCACTTCGCCCCAACTTGTCGCCATGACATCAGTACTCAGGACAGGAGCTTTGTCCGCCCTCTTGGTAATGATATTGATCAATCCACCTATCGCCTCACTCCCATACAAAGACGAAGCCGGCCCTTTGACAATCTCAATACGTTCTACTAATGCAGTGGGTATGCCCGATAAGCCATAAACCGACCCTAGGCTACTGACTATCGGCATTCCATCGATGAGAACCATAGTGTATGGCCCTTCGAGGCCATTAATGTGAATATCTCCTGTGTTGCAAACTTGACAGTTGAGTTGTGGGCGCACCCCGTTAATATTTTGAAGCGCTTCAAACATATTGGAAGTAGGATTTCTTCTAAAAAATGCAGGAGAGTATACTTCTACAGGAACTGGGCTTTCTAGTCTGTTTACCTCTTTAAGAGTACCCGTAACGACAACTTCATCTAGAGAACTGGCTGACGTCAATAGTGTAAAATCCACCACAATAAAGACGTCTTCGCTAATCTCTACCTTCTTTAGGTTGGCCTCGTATCCTACATAAGATGCAACAACTTTGTATTGACCTGGTGGCACATTTGCTAAAGTAAAAAGCCCATTTTCGTCGGCGCTAGTGCCAAGAGATGTCCCCAGAATAGCAATATTGGCAAAGGACAAAAACTCACCTTCGCTGCTTTTGATCCTACCAGTAATAGTGGATTGTTGTGTCATGGATAGGTGCGTGATGCCTAAGTTAATCAACATTAATAAGAAGCCGAACTTCATGAATAGTCAATTGTTTGATTATGCTAAATAATTATTTTGATAGTGCAAATATATAATGTTAGAATATACTAACTTATATCTAATCATTTATTATCCTATTTTTGATAGTCCAAAAAAGTATCATGTCCACTATCGTGAAGGAGAATTATCTGAAAGCTCTTTATTTTCTTAATGAAGAGACCAGCAGCATTAATCTGACCGAGCTGAGTAAAAAGTTAGCTGTGAGCAAGCCTACAGCCAACAACATGATTAAAAGCCTTGAGGGTGAAGGTTGGGTAGTCTACCAAAAGTATAAGCCCATCCAACTTACCGAATCAGGGCGATTGGCTGCAGCTATGGTCATTCGCAAGCACAGATTAACCGAATTATTTCTATATAAATTCATGGAATTTGGTTGGGAAGAAGTTCATGAAATAGCTGAACAAATGGAGCACATTACTTCACCAAAACTGTTCGCACGCATGGATGAAATGTTAGATTATCCGTCGATTGATCCTCATGGCTCCCCTATACCGGATAAGAACGGCAACGTTCTTATTAAGGATTTACGCTTATTGAATGATATTGCTTTGGGCCAAAAAGTACGACTCGCCTCCATAGTAAGAAGTTCAAAAGAGCTTTTGGATTTTCTAAACGAGCGGCACATCAAGATTGGCAGCATCCTTCAATTAATCAAAATTGAGCCGTTCGACAAGAGTTGTTGGATTAGCCTCGACGGAAAATCGCCCATCGTCATTACGAGCAAGGTGTCACAACATTTATTAGTCGAAGAGATTTAAAATGTACATCTCAACGTTTATATCAGCAGATAAGAGTTTATGACTAATCGTTTGATACGCCAAATGGCTCTGTTAGGTGGAGTGTCAATTTTAGCTATATTGACCATACAAGGCTTTTGGCTACGACAGACTTATTCCCTTAAAGATTCCGAATTTCACCGGACGGTGAGCATTGCCCTTTTTGACGTAGCTGAAAAAATTGCTGAATTTAATGAAGCCGATCTACCAAAACAAAACCTGATTCAGCGCCAGAGCAGTAATATTTATGCCGTTAATATCAATGATGTCATCGACCCTAATATACTTGAGGACTATCTCATTCGCATTTTTACCGAGCGCGCCCTCCAAACCGATTTTGAGTATGCGGTGTATGACTGCCTCAACAAAGAATTGGTCTACGGCAATTATTGCAAGCTAACAGATCGAGAGACACCAAGGACAATTCAGGGTAACATTCCGAAATTTGACGATTTGATCTACTATTTTGTTGTCAGATTTCCTTCACGCAATAGTTGGCTCATCGGCCAATTGTGGCAAAATGCGCTATTAGGCGTAGCCACTTTATTCATTATTGCTTTCTTTATCTATTCAATGTGGTTGATTTTGCACCAAAAAAAGATGAGTGAACTACAAAAGGATTTCATTAACAACATGACTCACGAGTTTAGAACACCCATCACCTCTATCAAAATAGCGGCTAGAGCGCTGCACGATACGCCCATCATCGCAGGAAACGACAGATTAATAAAATATACAGAAATCATCACAGAACAAAACGACCGACTCAACCTTCAAGTCGAAAAAGTCCTGAACCTTGCAAAACTAGAAGGCGACAATTTTAAGCTTAATTGTGAAAATCTGGAGCTCATTTCTGTACTAGATAAAATTATTACAAGTCAGCAGATAAAAATGCAAGAGTCTGATGAAGGAAACGTTCGTTTAGTTACGGACGTCGTACGAGCCACCATTTTTGCGGACAAATTGCATTTTTCAAATTCGATCTACAGCCTTTTAGATAATGCCGTCAAATATTGCAAGGAAGTTCCTGAGGTAACTGTCAACGTCGTAGATGCTGGAAAAACCTACCGCATTTCTGTAATTGATAATGGTATTGGCATAGAAAAAGAGAATGTAGCCAAACTATTCACCAAGTTCTATCGCGTGCCCACAGGTAATCTTCACAATGTCAAAGGCTTTGGTTTAGGATTGTTTTACGTCAAGAGCATTATTGACTCTCATGGTTGGGAAATCGAAGTGGAAAGTAATCCAGAGAAGGGTTCTACGTTTACTATTGTTATAAGCAAATCACATGAACAATAAAATACTATATGTCGAAGACGACGCCACCCTTGCATTTTTGGTGAAAGATAATCTCGAAATGAATGACAACTTTACCTTATGTCATTATAATGATGGGATGCTAGCCAAGAAAGCGTTTGCAAAAGAAGTTTTTGACCTTTGTCTTATTGATGTGATGTTGCCAAGTCTCGATGGCTTTAGTCTAGCTGAACATATACGTGAGCAAAACTCTCAGGTGCCTATCATTTTTCTTACCGCCAAATCGATGCAGGAAGATAAATTAGCGGGTTTAAAAATAGGTGCCGACGATTACATTACTAAACCCTTCAACATTGAAGAGCTCATACTCAAGATCAATATCTTCTTGAAGCGAAAGTTCATCAATGCCACCGAAGTGGTCAGTGACATTAAAATTGGTAATTTTTTGTTTGACCCGATCAATCAAACCTTAACTCTTGATCACTCCTCTAGTAAGTTGACACAACGTGAGTGCGAATTGCTCATTCTATTAGCACAAAAGCCAAACGAAGTTATTACACGTAAGAATCTTCTGGAACGCGTATGGGGCAAAGAAGATTATTTTTTAGGCCGAAGTATGGATGTATTTATTAGTCGATTGCGCAAGTACCTTTCTGCGGATCCGTCATTAGAAATTGAAAATATTCATGGTGTAGGCTTTCGGCTAAATACACTCACTACAACATAAAAAAAGGTGTCACTCTAGCGAATGACACCTTTAATACCTATGAGAGTAGATGGAAAAAATCTACTCAAATGTACAACCTATATTTAGAGAGCGTAGGAAACTCCCATAATGAAATACGATTGAAAGTGTTCGTCTCCTAGCGGAAGCGTTTCTTGCCGGCTCTTTCTAATAGCATATTCCAAACCAACTCCTATACCCCCAAGCATCTTAAAGTTTAATCCATTTATCCACGTGTAATTGGACAATCCACTTAAATCACTATAGCTAGCAAAGCCAGAGAAATTGGTGCGATAACTGAACCCTTTTCCCAAGTCTCGAGAATAATCTGCCACCACCTTACAGCCCAATGAACTCTGAAAATTAGCAGCATTATCCGCGATGATAATATTATAGTTTAGGGGGTGAAAAACAGCTACGAAATTAGGGCTAGGGTTCCATGTTAAGCCCACTCCTAAGTCTATATACGCAGGGTTAAATGCATTATCTAAGAAGGTAGTTCTAAGTTCGCCCAACGTTGAAACTGCGAGCGTTTTTGTTATATTTCGACCATAAAGCGACTGAACATTAAATACGTCTGCTGTTTTTTGAAAAGTGCTATTATCATTATCTGCTTTCGAAAACTTCTGCCATCCCAAGGTTAATTGGCCGTTATTTCTCCAGAAGTAATCTTCACCAATTTTATTGGCAAAGCCATTGAATGCCACGCCAATATTGGTCGCAGTTGAATTAAGATTGTCTCCTCTTGTCGCCCAATTGTTAAATGCATTTAAGTCCAAACCTATGATGCCCCTCGTCCCCTTATCCCAATACGGAAATGTCACCATCTGCCCAGCAATAGCAGATATCTCTCCCTCAAGTGCCGCCACTTGATCTTTTAGCGCCCCTAATTCCGCTTCCTTTAATTCCTTTTGAGCAGCCAATTCATCTGTCGTTTGGGCTATCGCCGAAAAATTAAACATTAAGAAGCACATACTTAATGAAAGAAAAATTCTCATGTTACTCGATTTTTAATTGTTTATTATGAATGATTATTTTATCATTTAGTAATGATTTCATTGGAAAGTAAATAAATTTATCGCCGGACAAAATCTTTATAGAGTTTTTATCCATGTCCACGACCTGACCACTTTCTCCACCAAACGTAATGTCATCTCCAATCTTAATCTTGTCCTTACTATAGAAGCTTGTCAAAAAATTTGCCATGACATCTCTTGAAGCTAATCCATATCCTATAGAAAAAGCCAATACTGCACCTGCAATGATGATGGATATATTTTGCTCTAAAAAATCCGTACTAATGCCCGCTTGTGATACAGCTACAATAATAACATTGACAAACAAAAAGTAAAAGACAAAATTGGCTATCATCACGGCTGATGGTATTACTAATGATCGGAGTGCTGTCTCGATCATTTTTCTGATCATTTCCGACACCAATATCCCGATAACTAGTAAGATTAACGCCACCAATAGCTTTGGTATAAAGCTAAAAAGATCTACTACGAGTGTAGATATCGCTTGAAGCTGCAATATATCTGTCGCTACGAGAAGAACAAAAAGTAATAAAAAATAATAAAAAATCTTGCCCACTATAACACTCAGCTTAATAGTCATGTTCGCTTTGGCAATAATTTCGATTTCGTTGAGCTTATCACCAAGAGTGTCGATATTCACACGCGCCAACAGCCTAATGATACTCTTAGACAGTATTTTGACAATAATATAACCTACAATAAAAACAAATAAGGCTGAAAGCACCCTAGGCACTACCTGTACCACCTGTTGTAATAGTAATACTAATGTGTCGGACATGGTGTTAGCATTTTAAGCGTGAAACGCATTAGGGTTTTTTTTGAGATCCACCAAAAAGAGCAAATATTAATTTGGGTAAATAGGTTTCAGCGATATCCCCTAGATGCGACCAAATATCCTTTCGCCCCTTAATATTTTTTTTGATCGACGACTCGCGAGCAAAAAACAAATTTTCATTTTCACTTTCCAGCAATTTGAATGGATTATTCTCCATAAGTATATGTTTTAATAGGCTTCCTCATAAGATCTTACCACCTTATGTTTAGCTCTTTTTAGTTGCATTTTGACGGCACTTTCACTCTTGTCGATGATTTCTGCTATTTCAACAATTGACATATTGTCCATGTATTTCATCATTAATACAGATTTATCACCTTCGTTTAGTGTATCCATGATCCGTTTCAATTGTTCGAGTTTGATTTCTAACAGCTTCTTATCCTCTATTTCATTATCCTCTGGCGTCTCTTCCATCTTTTCTTCGAGCTCCGTCTCATTGCGTTTTTTTCTTTTTCTTATAGCGTCAATGCAAAAATTATACGTTATCGAATAAATCCACGTCGACAATTTTGAACGACCACTAAATGAGGACAAGTTCAACATTATCTTCACCAAAATATCTTGCGTCAAATCCTCGGCCATTGATTCATCTCGCAGCAAGGTCAAACACTTTCCAAATATCTTTTTCGAATATCGATGATAGATGAGATCGAAAAAATAATTGTTCCCAGTCTTCAAATACTCCTCAACAATATCTTCATCAGACAGCCTATCAGTTGCGCCAGTGGTGAACAGAGATAGAACATACTTGAGCATTCTAATAGTTTGGACGTAAAAAAAGGATAAAGTTACTTTTGTGCCTTAATTATTTATCAATTACGACATTGCAATTATATTGAGGCCTTAAAATTTGTGCTTATGCGACACTTTATGCTCGTTTTCATCCTTTTTAGCCCTCTGATTGCTTTGGCTCAATCTACCGAATCGGAGATAGACGCCCTATTTATCAAAGACATTCACAATCACACATTAGCCAAAGGTGCTTGTTATGAATGGCTTGATCATCTTTCAAGCCAGATAGGAGGCAGGCTATCGGGATCAGAAGAGTCTTTTGAGGCTGTGTATTGGACTGCCGAAAAATTAAAGTCATTAGCAGATACGGTCTATCTTCAACCATGCAAAGTACCTCATTGGGAAAGAGGTGCATTGGAACAAGTTAAAATTACTAATCTCTCTAAGAGCTCAGATATCTTGCTTAATGCTTTGGCTCTTGGCAACTCTGTAGCTTCTCCGCCAAATGGAATCGAGGCCGAAGTAATAGAACTCAACAAGCTAGATGATCTAGCCGCACTAGGACGTAAGAATATTGAGGGTAAAATAGTCTTCTTCAACCGACCAATGGATCCAAAGGAGCTCAATACGTTTTATGCATATGGTGGTGCTGTAGACCAAAGAGGTAATGGCCCCTCAAAAGCAAGTGAATATGGCGCCATTGGTGCTATCGTGCGTTCGATGACTACCTCTCAAGATGATATTCCCCATACAGGCACCACTAGATATGCCGAGGGTGTAACTCCGATCCCCGCTGTTGCCATTAGCACAAATGATGCGAATATGCTAAGTCAATTACTCAAGCAACAGAAGATAAAGGTGTTTATCAAAACGAATTGCCGTATGGTTGAAATGGAGAAGGAATCTTACAATGTAGTGGCTGAGATAAAAGGAAGTACCTACCCCGATGAAATAATTTTGGTTGGGGGGCATCTAGACTCATGGGATGTAGGAGGTGGAGCACATGATGATGGCGCTGGCTGTGTGCACAGTATGCAAGTCTTTGAGACTATCAGAACATTAGGCTACGTTCCACAACGTACTCTTCGATGTGTTTTATTTATGAATGAAGAGAATGGGCTCGGTGGCGGAAGGGCGTATGCTGAGGCATCTAACCAAGCTGGGGAATTTCACCTAGCCGCCATAGAATCTGACGCTGGCGGATTTAGTCCTCGTGGATTTACTTTTGATGCAACAGAGGATGTATTTGCCTCCTATTTTAGGCAAATAAGCGCTTGGTCTTTCTTGCTTGAACCTTATCAATTATTTTTAATTAAGGGAGGGTCAGGTGCTGACATTAATCCGCTTAAAATTCAAAAAGGCTTACTCAGCGGACTGCGCCCCGATAGCCAACGTTATTTTGATTATCATCACACGGCTGCTGATGTCATTGATGCCGTAAATGAACGCGAATTAAAACTTGGCGCAGCCGCTATGACTAGCCTAGTATTTTTAATAGATAAATATGGATTATCTGCCAATGAATAAACCTACAACTGTCCAGCTCCTAGACAAAGTCTTTGAAGTATACCTCTCTGAAGATCAGATCAAGAAGAGGATTGATGAACTAGCTGAAATTATTAATGCCGACTATGAAGGGAAGAGCCCCGTTATATTGAGCATATTGAATGGCTCGTTTATCTTCACTGCCGATATTGTCCGCAAATTTAACTTTATGCTCAATGTTGAGTTTGTTCGGTTCAGTTCTTATCACGGTACTACTTCCAGTGGCAAAGTCAAAAAGGTAATGAAGGTAAACTCGATTATTAAAGATAAGGACGTTCTGATCATTGAAGACATTATAGATACAGGTCTGACCATGCAAGTTGCCCTAGAAGATTTAGCTTCCAAAAAACCTAGATCCATTAGAGTGTTGAGCTTGTTAGTGAAGCCCGAAGCCCTAAAGTATGAGACACAAATCGACTATGCAGGTTTTGAAATTCCGAATGAATTTGTGGTAGGGTATGGATTAGACTACAGTGAACTTGGCAGAGATCTTCCTGCCATCTATCGTCTAAAAAGTTAATCTCGTGGTCTTTAAACAAAAGATAAACTCTCATTGTCATTCCATAATTAAACGACCACCCGTCACTTGATTGCTTGACGCAATGCAAGGATAATGAATACATCTAATTCAAATGTTGTTCTAACGGTAGCAGAGGTTGCTCGTATAGTGATTACCGCTTAAATGCAGTCATTGATATTATACTACAACTCTTTTCGCAACCTAGCGACGGGAATATTTAGTTGCTCTCGATATTTAGCTACTGTACGCCTAGCAATATTATATCCCTTTTTATTTAACACCTCCATCAAACGTTCATCAGACAGTGGCTGCCGTTTGTCTTCATGCGAAATCATATCGTTCAAAATATTTTTTACCTCGAGTGTAGATACTTCCTCGCCGCTACTGGTCTGCATACCTTCAGAAAAGAAGTCCTTTAATCGTTTAGTGCCAAATTCTGTTTGAACATATTTGCTATTGGCTACTCGCGAAACAGTAGAAATATCTAAGCCCGTTACCTCAGCAATATCTTTGAGGATCATAGGTCGAATTCTTCGATCATCACCCGTGTTAAAATAATCCTTTTGATATTGAAGAATACTATACATCGTATTGTATAATGTCTCTTGACGTTGCTTAATGGCATCAATAAACCATTTCGCACTATCTATTTTTTGTTTGATAAACATCACGGCTTCCTTATCCTGGCGACTTGCTTTGCCATGTGTTGTGGTATCCCTAAATGTTTTTAGGATATCCATGTAATGATCACTAATCCGTAAATCTGGGGCGTTTTTGTTGTTAATCGTCAATTCCAATTCGCCATCCCTATTTAAGATGATAAAATCTGGAATGATATATTGACTGTCTTTATTTGCGCTATTCGACACGCCGCCTGTGTAGGCGCTTGCTGGTTTAGGATTCAGTTTTAGTATCTCATCAATGGCCTCTTTTAACTGGCTATCTGATAGCGAAAGAGATCGATTTAGCTTGGTGTAATGCTTTTTAGAAAACTCTTCGAAGTATTTGCTCAAAATCTTATGGGCTATTTTCTGCGCTTCTAATCGATCTAGCCTGGTCTCAAACTCCATTTTGGCATCAAGTTGAATCAGCAAGGCTTCTTGTAAATCTTGAGCGCCCACCCCTAGAGGTTCAAGTCGCTGAATTTTAAGCAGAATTCTTTCGATCTCTTCTTCCTTCACTTGAATATTTTGCGAAAACAAGAGATCATCCACCATAGCTGAAGGTTCGCGTCGCAAATATCCGTCGTCATCGATATTGCCCACTATGTGTTCGGCAATTATACCCTCCTCCTGTGAAGAAAAATCCATCATACCTACTTGTCCTAGGAGGAATTCATGAAACGAGTTTCCAACCGCTATGGGCGATGCCTTGGATTCTTCATCCATGTAGGAATCGCCTTTCATCTTATATAAGATGGGATCATCTTCCATGTATTCTTTCAGATAATCATCTAATTCAAAGGAATCATCGTCCTTATCTTTATTATCTGCTACATCTTCATCATTCAAGTCAAAGACGTCTTTATATTCTTCATTTTCGCTTTCTTCGAGAGCGGGGTTGGCTTCTAATTCTTCTTTGATGCGTTGATCCAAGGTGGCAGTGGGTATCTGCAATAGCTTCATAAGCTGAATCTGCTGAGGAGACAGCTTCTGAATCATTTTTTGTGAAAGGGACTGCTTTAGCATATCTAACGTCGACTTAGTTTCCTTAAATTCGAAGCATTATAACTAACACTTCTTTTGATTTAATAGTTTTTCTAGGTCTGAGATAACAGATATGAACAGAGAGTCAAACATATTACAATTATTTGTAATATATGATATATTGACTATAAACAATTTACGTGCCAAAGTTTTTTTTACTTCACTTAGCCCTAATTATGCTCCTTGACTCTTTTTTGGCACACAGGCTTCAAAAAAAAACGAAGAAGCAAAGCATAGTTGATATACTTATCTATTTCTTCGCACTTGTTGACCACAAATTAGAGAGAATACATTTTCTTTGTACCATTATAATCAATAAGTATGTCTCACGGTCCAGAAGAAATCAATTACGGTAAAAAAGGTGGATGTTTAGCTTTCTTTTTCATATTCATGGCCTTGTTTGTGATCTTGTGTATTTACATCTATTCACAGAATATGGCATTTCTCCCAAAATAATTTGAATTGGATAGTCTTCTATTCATAGATGCGCTCTATTGGACGGGCATCAGTTAATATCACTGACTGACCAACTATTCGTGAAAAACCTAACATTAACCTCTATACTAGCACGAATATTCAGCTGGAAGAGAAAACCTGCGAGAAAACCAGAACAATTAAGCTTTGTCGGTGATCATATGAAATATCTTATTATAGGATTAGGAAATATCGGTGACGAATACGATCAAACGCGACATAATGTTGGTTTTGAAGTTGTAGATTATTTAGCCCGATCACATCAAGGCACATTTAAGGCAGCAACGCATGGGTCGATCGCCCATATTAAGCATCGTGGACGTCAACTTATCTTGCTCAAGCCTTCTACCTATATGAATCGAAGCGGCAAAGCTGTTCATTACTGGGCACAAAAAGAAAATATTTCCGCTGAGCGAATCTTAGTTATTTTAGACGATCTAAATCTGGATTTTGGGCACATCCGAATAAGAGCCAAGGGTAGCGACGGTGGGCATAACGGGCTCAAAGATATCAATCAATATTTGGGCAATAATTATGCACGTCTTCGGGTAGGAATAGGTAATCAGTACACAAAAGGTCGACAAGTAGATTATGTCTTAGGCAAATGGGGCAAGAATGAATTGAGCACCTTACCCACAATAATTCAGCATTCGAGTGATGCAATATTAAGTTATTGCTTCGCTGGGCTGATAGAAACGATGAGCCAATATAACGGTGAAGTCAAAATACCATAGATCATAAGATATTCTCGTTGGCTATATGGCCTTTAGCCATCCAGTAATACTCAATCGGTATCGCGTAGCACTTGGCATTACTTCATGCTCCGTAGCATCGCTTTTAAAAAAAACAGCTCGCCCACCAACAGGCAGTATTGCTTTGGTCCGATCTGTCAGATACAAGACTAACTGACCTTGATCATTGGATTGCCAGTCATCATTGAGATAACATACAAGTGAATATTTTCGTCCCGAGTCTGTATTAAATTGATCTTTGTGTCGGACATAAAAACTCCCCTGCTCATAAAAAGCAAAGTGAAACTCAAATGCATTTAAGGCTGTATAACATGTTTTATTCAAATAGGAGATGAAATCTTGCACCCTTTGAATGAAATTTTGCTCATCCTCATCGCTTGAATCTGGCTCGATCCAACGGATTAAATCACCTCTGATCACTCGATTCTGTTGATAAGCTGTCTGCCTCCCAATACCCGCTGCATGCATTTCGCCCTTATGATACAATTCAAGTAATCTGGTTCGCAGTTTTACAACCATCTCCGGCGGCAAAAAAAGATCACTTACACCAAAATGGTCGTCGACAAAACCTTGAATAAGGGCTTCATATTCACGTACTCCAACATCCATATCGCTCATACACAACAAATAGAAAAAACCTGACTTAATAAATTTTAGAAAGAAAAACTACTTCGGGTAATTCATAAAGTTCCGCAGATCTTGGTATTCTGTCACTCGGTACACCAAATCTGCTTCTTGAATGCGTCTACCATTAATGTACGGGACAACGCTCACATCGACCCATCCATCACGTTCGAAGGTCTAAAGGTACATGCTAATGAGTGCTCTTATTTAATTTTATTTAATTCGGCAATATAAATATAGGATAGACCTGCCTGCTCATTATGGACTGCGTCATTCGCCATTAAATATTTATTGTTATCTCCTAACTTTGTTAAGAATCCCGCGCCCCCTTGTGGAAGTACAAATTCCTTGCTTTGATAAGTCAATTGCTCGTTCGATCTTGTTCCATCTATGTAAATACATAGTCTTTTAAGAGATGATAAGTCATGAACAAAATCTTCAGCAGCTTCCGGCTCTCCTTTATTATAGCATAATATTATTTCCCCAGCCCTGGTGCCATTTAAGCTTGATAAGTAGCCATTACGTAAATTTAATAGATTGACATCGACAGATCCTAGCGGTGCAGTTTTCATCTCAGGTCTATACTTATATTCTAATAAATAACTTATCATCTTAGGTCGTGTCGTTAGGTCATTCTCATATATAAAGATTCGATTATCTGCATTCGTGGCAAATAATAGCTTGTTGTTGTCATACTCAGAAAAAAAGAATGCGCCGTCAGGAAAAAAGCGATGAGCATCGTCAGCCGTTAATTGAATGCTTCGTGGGTCCAAACCAATCATACAGCTCGAAAATCCCTTTTCTAAATTTAGAAGTCCGAGATATCGAATACTCTTCATGTACTCAAGTGAATAATAATTCATTTCCATTGAACTAGACGTTGGATTAAAACAGTTTGAGCCGTACAATATCCAATTCTTATCACATCCAAATGGCACCATTGTCTTATAGTGTCCACGCACGTTCTCTGATGTATTATTTAGGATTTTAGTTAACGTATCTCTTCGTAGGTCATATTTGTAGAAGCCTCTCTCCGTACATAGTAAGAGACTATTATCATTCTCAATAAATGCACCTGCAGCAAATGTCGTTCCCGGCTGATCGCTATTAGGCCCAAATATTTGGATTCGCCGCTCAACTCGTCTACCAATATCAAAAAGAATTATCTCTTCAGAGCCCCATTCATATAGTAAAAGTTGATTAGCGTCTTGAGAAGCGTCCACAAACTCTATATACTGATTGCCGGATACCTTCAAGGTGTCGATTATGGATACTTCTATATTATCAATATATTCTACAGCAATATCACTATTGCCGATTAGTAAAGAACACGAATTAACTATAAATACGAAGATAAAAATGCATGAGCCACAAAGTGGTTCTTTTAATTCCATCGAATTCTATTTATCTCCTCCGAAGGGTAAACAGCAATAACCAACAGGATTCATGTCATTGCCACATTCTGCAATTCGTGGTGCACCAGGAGACCCGATCCAGAAAGATACAGGTGCGGGTATATAACCTGAAGGACAACATGAACAACCATTAGACTGTAAACCGGTGTGTATAGATAAAAGTAAAAGTAACACAAATAGAATGCGAAGAATTGGATTTTTCATATCTCACATGTCTTACAATGAATAATATTCAATATTAGTTAGTTAGTTAGTTAGTTAGTTAGTTAGTTAGTTAGTTAGTTAGTTAGTTAGTTTAACAAAAATTTAACTCACGATTGAAACTCTAATGCCAGGGTTAAAATGCAGAGCATTTATTCCTATTACAATCTTGAGTGGCAGTCTCAATCTTTTAGATTGTCAGATCAAGATACTCGACTCCAAAATTCTTATGGCTACTTTATGGTATTCAAAAAACCTTGCTGAACCCGATTAGGAATAATGTTGTGATCGAATACAGTTTGACAGCCTTTTTCCCATTGACGTGATTTGCACTAACAGTGGCTAAGAAAGAACATGTCAGGGCGTTTCATCCACACCTAGTGGGGTAGAGCACATTATTTTGGATAGTAATTCATGCGAGTTAATCCTTATAATTCATATAGTTGCGCAGGTCTTGATATTCGTTGACCTTAAACACCAGATCGGTTTCAACCATCCGACGTCCATTAAGATAAGGTATAACGCTCACATCGACCCATCCATCACGCTCCAAGTCTCGGCTAACTTGCAATGCTTTGGCAAAGGTATCATATAGACCAATAGTATAAAGATATAGTCCGGTATCCGGATCTCGTTCGACTGTGGCATCATTATATAAGCTAAGCAGTTTGCCACGATACATCTGCCCCATTGTTATGAGTCGAATTTTATAGCTTAATTCGTCGTATACTAATGTTTCATACAACATCGCCTTGAGACTAAAATAATCCTCAGCCAAATCGGGCGAAGTATGAACAATTCTAACTTCGCGATCTGTTGGGCCATGCACACGAAATTCAATTCGAGCATTATACTTTTCAGCTAAAGCATCATCACCACCCTCTCGCTGATTTTTTATCAAGGGATAATTATAGCCTGTGCCCTTTGTCAAGATTCGTGTTCTATCAATTCCTCGCTCCACAAGATATTGTTGAGCCCGTTCGGCTGTTTTTATGGAAGAAAAAATACTGAATTCGGGTATTTCAAGTTTGCCACTATGCCCTATGATCTCTAGCGACAATTCACTATCTGCTTGAAGTAGTGCGCCTACTTTATCGAGAATATGTGTGTTGACAGTAGTATTAACATCCGAACTTTCAATATAATAGAGATAGGGGATCTCAAGTTCTATCGGCTGTCGAACAGTAAAACTAGAATCCTCCGAAATATTTTCTAATGTCAACCAGTCTTCACTGATGGTATGACTCTCATCTACTTCAACCATATTTGAGGCCGTGTATTGGATAAAACCTAAGTCTTCGCTCACAAAATTTTGCTCATGAAGCCTTTCTTTAAACCGCGCTACATATATGTCATAAGCCCCTAACCCATTTTTTCTATTGGACGAAAAAATAGCAGTTAATCCTTCGAAGCTAAGTTCAAAATCTAGTTCATCTCCTGCGCTATTGATTGGGATGCCCACGTTCATCGCTACAGACCACGAATCTGATTCATACAAGTAATTAGATCTGTACACGTCAAATCCTCCTATGCTGTACTCTCGGTTGCTGCTAAAATATATGGTTCGACCATCTGCTGACAGAAAAGGCGAAAGTTCATCATCTGCTGTATTAATAGATGCGCCTAAATTAATCGGAGCTGACCAGTCCTTTCCTTCCTTCTTAACCGCATACAAATCATAACCACCATAACCCTCGGGCAAATTGAGCGATACGAATATCACTTCATCATTCCAATAAAACATCCTTTTGTTGAAGCTCGTCAGCGGTAATTCAAGACCCATTTTTCGGCTGCTTCCTGCCGTAGCGGTGCCATTCAAAAGTATTTCTCCGCCGATGTTGGTCTCTCGATAAAAGTAGACGCCATTGGCACTATTTGTAAACCCTAAAATGATTTCATCTTTACCTCGATTAATGGAGGACGGAAGGCGCTTAGGGTCACCCCATGCCGATTCGTTTTGATCAATATAATAGATATCAAAATCACTTGCACGCATACTTAGGCCTACATTTGGCCGATTACTGCTGTAGTACAATCGCCCGAGATAACTTGGACTATGAATAGCGCCCACATCGTCGTAGATTGAATTAATCTTCTTAGAGGGATTATCTACAATGGCTATGGGCTTTTGATACGAGATATTTATGGCATGGCCACATTGTTTGATCAGTTTTCGCAGGCGTCTTCGTTCGGGACTCGTCTCAGAGAGTTTTGACAAGTATTTTTTATAGTAGTTAGCTGCCTTCGCAAACTCGCCGCGGTGATGATAAATAGAGCCCGTGTAATAATCAATCAGATCATTATCATAACCAAACTCGAGTGCTTTTCTGAAATCTTCAAGAGCGTTGTCAAGTTGATTTATTTCATAATAGCATATCCCTCTTTTGAGCAAAAGGGGGCCACTTTGAGGTAATTTTTCGACCTGATTATAATAAATGATCGCTTCATGAAATTGATCATTATCATAGGCTTCGGTGGCTTTTTGTAGATTGTCTTGCTGAGCTGATAATCCTATCGAACAGATCAATTGAATTAAGATCAATGTAGCACCCGCCCAATTAAATTTCCCTATTATCATCAAAGTGCTCAATATAATGTACAATACGATTCAAAAAAGTGCCCCCTAAAAAACCATCAATAACTCTGTGATCAAACGATAAAGATAAATACATCATATGTCGAATTGAAATAATATCACCCTGCGAGGTCTCTTCTACAATAGCTCTCTTTTGAATAGCCCCGATAGCTAATATAGCTAGCTGAGGCTGGTTGATAATAGGGGTACCGATGAGATTGTTAAACGTGCCAATATTGCTGATCGTGAAGCTGCCACCTTGTATTTCGTCTGGCCGCAACTGGTTAGTACGCGCCCGAGCCGTCAAATCATTCATTGCCTTAGTCAAACCAAGGAGGTTGAGTTCGTCGGCCTTTTTGATAACTGGCACGACGAGGTTGCCCGAATCCATAGCCGTAGCAATACCCAAGTGAATGGAGCTGTTTAAGATAATGTTATCTCCTTCAAGGCGTGCATTGATCAATGGGAACTCACGAATGGCCTTTATAACTACTTCAGCCAAAATGGGTGAGTACGTCAGGCGCTCACCAAGTTTTGCCTCAAAAGAATCCTTTACTCTATTTCGCCACTGTACTATATTGGAGACATTCGCCTCTACAACAGACGTGACATGGGGTGATGTCTGTACGGACTGAACCATATGTTGCGCAATCAGTCTTCGCGTCCGATCCATCGGTATCTTCTTTGTGGATTCATCAGTTGCAATTGGGTTTGATAGCTGAAATGGTTTTGCGTCTCCATCAACTTCAAGAAGTTGCACAGTCTGCGCTATTTGTGCATGTGTTAACTGCTTTTGAGTGTCTTTTGGAGCATTTTGGCTACTGTATGCATCAACCACAAGAAGTATATCAGATTTTGTAACCCTTCCTCTAGGCCCTGTTCCCTTTAGCAAAGATAATTGATCTACTGTCAGTCCATTAGCACGAGCAATATTGCGCACCAAGGGTGAAAACCAACGTCCTAGGAGTTGACTCGGATATGAGGCCGTTGACCTGTAGGCTGGAATGTTTTGAGTTAAGGGTGGCAAAAACTCCGTTTGCAATCTACTTTGCTCAATATTGTCATTCCGATTATTTGAGATCGCAGAGGCATGTAAGAGTTCGTTTGTCTCTTCTTTTATATTCTCTGGTCCTTCTATATTGCTCGAAGCTGCCTCGGTTGATAATGTAGGCGCAGATGTTGTTTTGACGCTCTTGATACTACTGACATTTGTTTCTATAATGGCTACGATATTTCCAATCGAAACTACGCTATCTACGGGAGTAACTATTTCTATTAATACGCCTGATACCGGACACGGAACTTCTGAGTCTACTTTATCTGTGGCAATTTCAAGGATAATTTCATCTTCTTCGATGCTATCGCCAATAGATTTGTGCCATGCAATGATGGTTGCTTCGATGATACTCTCACCCATTTTTGGCAACACCAGTTCATAAAGAGCCATAACAATCTACTATTGAATGACAAAAGTAGGCATTCTATCTTTGTCGATATGGTAAAACAACTGACCCAATCTAAGACAACATGATGAAGGTGTACTATATTTGGGCACACTCTTGTAAAATAATTTGAAGACATGTTCAAGATTTATCTTCAATTGGGTTTTGATCATATTTTGGATATCAATGGATACGATCATATTTTATTTGTCATAGCTTTATGTGCGGTTTATCCTTTCACAGAATGGCGTAAGATTCTCATCTTGGTTACAGCTTTTACCGTGGGTCATAGTTTGACCCTGGCCTTATCTGCCATGAATATTGTTACCGTAAATGCCGAATTGATCGAGTTTTTGATCCCCCTGACTATTTTAGCCACAGCAATTTTTAATGTAGTGCAGCCTAATTATGAAGCTGGCAGCGCAAGACAAACAAAGATAAAATATCTTCTTGCCTTAGGGTTTGGTTTGATTCATGGCATGGGTTTTTCAAACTATTTTAAGGCCTTACTTGGTGCAGAAGAATCCATTGTTCAACCCCTACTCGCCTTTAATATTGGTGTCGAGCTAGGGCAAATAATCATCGTATTGATGACCCTACTCATCGGCTATTTACTGACTACCTACATGAGGGCAAAACAACGCGATTGGAATCTTTTTGTATCTGGAGCGGCAGCTGGTATAGCCCTCAGCTTAATGATTGGTTGATCAGTATTTAGTTTTTGCTATCATTATGAACCCTTCACCCAACTTGCGCCTAGCTCTGGTCGTATAAGAAGCAATGATCGTTATCTGATAGATAGGGTCAGTTTTTAATGTGTTAATTCAAAATTCCATCTATTATGAAACAATTCCTCCTTCTACTGCTTGCAAGCGTTACAATCTTTAGTGCCTGTACAGAAGATGAATGTACTAGTACTTATGTTTACGAAGTGCTAACGCCTGTGTATAAAACGATGACTGAAATCAATGAAGATATAAAATTTTCCCCTGAACGAGTTCTCGAGAAGCCGGGCAAAATCTATTATTACGACAAGTATATTTTGATCAATGAATCAGAACAAGGAGTTCATATTTATGATAACAGTGACATTCGACGCCCAGTCAAGAAGGGTTTTCTAGAAATACCTGGGAATATCGATATCGCTATGACCTCTCATTACATCTATGCGGATATGACCTTTAATATTGTTGTCATCGATATTGCAGACATTTCAAAACCAAGCGTTGTTAATGTACTTAACCAAGTAAAAGAGGAATGGTGGCCTAAGGATGATCAAGGACGATTCATTACTCAACTTAAACTCAGTGAAACAACCCAGAGCTTTCCATGTGGAACCAATTATGGCCCAGTCTTTTATGATAAGGGAAGCTTTTTTCTAGATTCTAATGTCGCACGGTCTTCTAGTGGTGGCTTTGGCTCGTTGGCGCCGTTGCTTCGCAGTGTTCCAGAATTTAATACCAATGGTACAGCCGGCTCGCTATCTCGTATGGCCCTGTTTGACGGATATTTCTACTATGTTAACACCTCCGTGATGCATGTGTTTGATGTATCAACCCCCGACAAGCCAGAAAAATTGAATGAAGTGAATATGCAATGGGGCGTGGAAACTATTTTCCCCTATGAAGATAAACTATTTATCGGCGCTAATAATGGTATGCATATTTACGATAATCAAGACAAGTCAAGCCCTGTGTTTTTATCGACGTTCGCTCATGCTCGTGCTTGCGATCCAGTGGCCGTAGAGGGCAAAACAGCCTATGTGACCCTGCGGGACGGGACGGAATGCGAGACGTTTATCAATCAATTAGATATTGTAGATGTGAGTGATGTATTAAAGCCTACGCTCATAAAATCATACCCCATGCATCATCCCATCGGTCTTTCCGTTAGAAATAACATCCTATACTTGTGTGAAGACGATCATGGGCTTAAAATATTCGATGTTACAGATCCTCTTTCCGTAGATAAAAACCTAATTGGCGCTGTAAAAGACTATCAAGCACAAGACGTTATTTCACTTAGTGATCGTCTTCTCTTGATGGTCGGCGCGGATGGTTTTTATCAATTCGACACCAAAAATCCTGCGAAGCCTGAAATATTAAGTACGATCAAAATTGGGCAATGATGCGACTGTCGATGTTATTAGGTACTATCATGCTAGTCGGTAATTTGCATGCTCAATCTGAAGATGGTTTTTGGCAAAGAACTAATTATTCTCTAGAGTTGAGCGCTAATACAAGCAAATCGGAGTCATCGATGAGTGCGGACTTTTCAGCGTGGTATTTTCCGGTGAAAAGCTGGGGCTTCGGGCCCACAGGATCATTTTGGGGTACAAGCGCTCCAATTAATGCTACGATAATGAATTATGGTCTGAGCACCATAGCGCTTTGGAAAGTCGGGGAAAAGGTGCAACTATTTGGTGAGCTCAGAGGGGGGTGGATTTATACGCAACTCTCAGATCGGGAAAACTACTTTCCGACAGAATTAGAGTTGGATCATAGTCTTTTTGTAGCACCCTCGGCGGGCATGATAATTACAACTCGCAGCCATCTGGGAATAAAAATTGGATTCGGTTTATATAGACATCGACTATCTCTTCTCTATCCAGAAAGTTGGGGAAATCAGAAAACTGAGATGGACTATAACAGGATGAAATTTAGTGTAGGTTTGGTATTTTGATGAGATCCTTTTCTTAACGGAATATTAATAATTCGCACAACGAGTAATCAAAGGCTACAGAAACTATTCGGACTTTGGAGTCGTTTAATTACTATGTGGCGAGGAATTTTGTTAGCGGTCTTTAGTCTTGTGATGCTTCCTACAACTAGGGCACATGAGCTTCATGTGAGCGTATGTGATATAGAGATCAAAGGAGGCAAAATTGAAATTACTTTCAAGACCTTTATCGATGATTTACAGTTAGCGCTTGGGTTAACACCTGGCGAAGAGGTGCCCTCAGGGTATAGTTCTGCTGAACAAATGATCGAAGAATATCTTAACAAACATGTCAACATATACTTGAATGGAAAATTGCTTCAACTATCTATAGAGAGGGCGGATGGGTCGCTAGACAAATCCGTTTGGGTTTCCATTAAAAAAATGGAGATTCATGAACCTGTCAAACAATTAGTGATACAAAACCATTTCATGACTGAATTATATGGCGATCAGACAAATTTGGTCAATATCAAGTATGAGAAGGAACGATCAATAATCCAATTTAACAAGAAAAAGAAAACGCATGAATTCAATTTTTAAAAGCTTTATGTTGGTGGTTTTTAGCGTCGTTTTGCTAGAAAATTGTGCTTCCAAAGATGAAACAGAACTAACGATTTCATACAAACTGCAATATAATGGACAACCACTAGCTGCCTTTGAAGAAATAGAATATCCACGTGGATACAAGGCCTTTTTTACGAAATACAGCTTTTATCTTTCAGAAATACAGCTGCTCAATGATACAAAGAGCGTGACGCTTACAGATGTTGAATTTGTCGACCTATTGACGAATATGACTAAACAACAAGCGGCGATAGGGACACTTCGCACCTATAGTAACCTTCCTTATGATACGTATACTAGCCTTCGTTTTAATATTGGCCTTCCTGTTAATGTCAATGCCACTAACCCATCTTCTTATCCTGTTGGTACACCGTTGGCAAATACGGGCGAATACTGGGAAGGTTGGTCAAGTTATATAGTTCATAAAATTGAAGGTAAAGTAGATGATGACAATTCTGGGGCGTTCAAGACGGGTGTGGCTCTTCATCTTGGTTCTGATGTAACATTGACGCCAGTAACCATAGATGCAAATATTGTCTTAAACAAAGAATCGCAGGAAATAAGCATCGTGTTTGATTTATTTGAGATTTTGAACGTGGATGATTCTTATTTTAATTTTGTTGAAACTCCTCAGGTACACCATCTCGGAGTGTTGCCTAGAGTACTGCCCCTTTTAGGCTCAACAGCTGAGCATGTAAGAGTAGAGATGTAATAACTACCTCGTCATTCCCTGCCAAATAATCCCCATAAGATCTAATTTTTGGATGTGAGAATAAACGGCTAAGTCTATGTCCTTTATATAAGAGCTTTATAGCATCAAAGAGAAATTTGTCGTCGTTATCAGTTGACGGAGTTATATTCTATGCTAGAATAACTGACTTGGGATTATTCACCCCTTAATATATTTGATTATTTCAAGAATTTCGCACCATGGCATATTATGAATAAAAGCCTAGAAATTGATGTGAAAAAGCGATCCATACGAACACCTTTGAGTTAGTTGGGTCTTCTCTTACCCTAAAGTTTTCTTGCTCCCGATTCTGATATGCAATAAGGTATACTTCGTTGACATATACAAAGCGAAGGCAGGATTATGAAGGCATACAAATTGTTGGGGGATGCACCCTTTGAAATATTTGTGGTCATGACATTAATCCAACAACCATTTTAGTATGATGAGCAAGTCTAGTGTAAACTGAGACTAGATACACAAATCTCTATTGAGGCATTTCTGACCTACCCGGCGTAGACCTTTACTGCTTCCTTCACAATTCTGTGCATAGAGTCATTCCTCTGCGTCTATTAAGTATCCCTAGCCAAAGGTGTCGTAAGAGGTACTTTTACATAAAAAAGGGGATACAATACTGCACCCCCTTTTACTTCTATTCCTTAAGCTGCTATTAGTCTAGCTTAATTATTTTCTTGGTGATAAGCTCATTAGCCAATTTAATCCTTACGAAATAAAGGCCGCTAGGAGCATGGCTCATTTGTCCTTCTCTATTGATATCAAGTTGAACAAGTCCAGATTGATTCAATAGATTGTATTGATGAATCAGTTTTCCATCTTGTGACATTATGCTCACGCTTATATTTTGACTTTCCGTTAATTGTAAAGATAAGATGGTTGTTTCGCTAAATGGATTAGGATAAATCGATACATGCTCATTCGTCAATGAAATTTCTGAATACATCTCATTAATATCGACTCGCTCTAGTGTTGACGAATAAGCCTCAGAGCGAAGGGCTGAATTAACCAAACGTACTTGATCATCGACATCTGCCTGTAGCGTAAACAAGATATCGCCTTTCTTTATGCTTTGACCATTTGCAGCTGTCCAACTCAATACCATCTGATCATCAATCATATTGTAATGATCTGCGCTAAGCTCAAGGCTGCCTGGCTGCAATCTCAGTGCTTCTGGCAAAATGCCTTCAAAGTTCATCTGCATACCTCTAAGCACCATGTCACTTAAGGCTTTTACAATGAACTCTCTTCGATTGCCATTAGCATGCCCTTTGACTATTTCAATATTAAATACGTCAGATGAACGCACAGTAGCACCAGCAGAAATTCGATTATCACCATTAATATCACCTACTTTTATGCCTACAAAGTCGGCATTGTCAATGGTAGATGATTCGGTTTGTATCATCAAATAAGCTTCATACTTTAAAGGATTTGCCAAACTCTGCATATCTAGTGACTTAGGTACGAATACCCATGAATCATTTTTGTCGAAGTTGTCTTTTACTCCTAGAATCACTCTTCTCAAGTCCACTAAATCAGCAGAAGTGATGGTCTGAGAAGCATTTACATCTGCTGCAATAAGATCATAGGGTGATTGAATTTTTCGCAATCCCAAAATATGTTGTTGAATAAGAATTAGGTCTAAGGTTGTAAGTCCGTCACCAACATTATCTGTCTTTTTGGGTACAATCATATATTCTTGATTCATATCCAGATCATTGAAACTGTACATTCCTTCAGCGCTTGATATCGATCGCTTATTGATGTTTGAGGTAGTCAATTGAACGGCTACATTTGACATACGAGCAGCAGATGCAGTTGCCATATTGCCAATGATGGCGCTTACCGATGTGCTGAGTACGTGTCGACCTTCTTCTTCGATACAACAACAATTGAATATTTCTACTTCGCCGATATTACTCTTGAAGTTTAGTGGATTAGATGTAAAGGAGGAGTCAAAGTCTATAAAAATATCAGTCGCACCGCTCGTCTGCCGGACGTTTCCACTGCCGTCGACGCCTTGTAATCCATATACATCACAACGTCCTGGATCAGCTACAACATCACCACAATTCATCGTGGCCCATATCATATCATCACATTCTATATCACCTCTGCTTCGATTACCCCTTGGTCCATAACTAACACCTCCGGATCCTGAACTTCCATAAATTATTCCGTCTTCTTGCGCTGGGGCACTTTCGTCATTAATACCCACAAATATTCTCTTATCAAATCTCCATGCACCACCTTGAAAGACAAATTCAAAAACGCGCGACTTGTGGTCGTCACCTCTTTCGGCTATAAGTAATCTGTCACAACTACCGTTAAAGGCAAAATCAGTAATCTTCTTTTGTCTTCCTATTTCCAACGTAAACAATAAGGACTCCGCTCCATCATTCTCAATAAACCTGCCATCTCGATCTACGGTGACACTATATATATTCTTGGGTCTATTGGTTAAATTATCAACACCTGGGCCGGCATTTTCTCGGGCAAAGATCACCTTGACGGGTCGATCACAATTCATTACTTGAATACCCCAGATTCTCTCGGTACTATCTACTAATCCTCTTCCGTCGACAGTATGGTTGTAAGGCGCAAAGGGATCAAAAATATCCGTGATAATGCCGGTCTGACTGTTAATACTATAAATGCGACCATCTTCTAGATTGGTGGCAAATAGATGATTGGATACTTTGTCATAAGCTATATTGCCAATACCATTTCCAGTGCGTGGCCTGTTTAACAATTCTTCTCTAGTAACTACATTACACTCACGCGTATTTCCTGTATTAGGAATTCGATTCGTCCCTATAATTTGCGCGTTCGTTGGAAAGACATTGCCCGGCATTGCAATCGTATCGGTAACCACAAATGGGGCAGCAGTAATTGCGGCTGGATTTGTATTAAACAATGATTTATAGATTCCGGCCGGACCAGCTGGACCCGAACACGATGGAGGCGGAAAACCAACGGAAACAAAAGACTGAAAATCATAGGCATAAATATCAGATGCGGCTAAAAATATTTCTCCGACACGCGGATTTATTGCAAGTCCATACACCATACCTATTGCACCCAATGTCCATGCAGCAGGCCTAAGAATAGGTACAGGCGTTGCACCAGGGGTAACTGGCCTTGTCCAGTTGTCACCTCTAGGGGCTGTTTCATTCGTTCGAACATCAATAATGGTGGCTATAGCATCTCCCGGCAAGGCAGCCGAACAGGTCACCACAGCATATCCGCACCACGGATTGATATCAACATCGCATATGCCCGGTGATGGACAATCGCCCGTATTGTCGTCAATACTCAGCTCGACATCACAAAAGGTTGTATTGCCGCAACTATCTCTGACATACACACGAACATTACGTAAAAATCCCTCGTCACTAAAAAATATTCGATTCGGGACATCGGTATTAGCGTCAAATGAATACGTGATGCCCGCATCCCCACCCGTTCCATCAGGATTATTGCTCGCTTTGTAAATAAAATCCTTTGCCCAAATTTCTACCATGCAGACATCAGGCATAAAAGTGGTGTTTAGATCTACACAAAAAATGCTGGGCGGAGTGTTATCATTTGCACAATTTTGTGCGGCGATATTCCCTAAGGTCAAAAGTGGTGCCAGCACCATGAGACGCGACCAAATCCCAGTAAATAGTTGCCTTGTAGTTTTCATCATTGTTCTAATTAATTGTCTATTAATAAAATAACCACCTCTTTTTTGTAGAGGCAGTGCATCTTAACTCAGGGGTCAACGGATTTTACTGTAAAGTGGGATATTCTGAAAAGCAAATATATTACGATTATTTATAATACATAACTTATTGATAAATAATTTATCAAATATTATGATTATTCATAATATGTAAGTTGTTGAAACTAGTTTGCCTTCAGAAATAAGGTCTTTGTAGATCATTATCATTGGATCTGCGCCAATGATTTGGGTGATACTAATGGTCGACACTCCTGTGTCACGATTCATTACCAGCGCGTTGGCGCGATCCAATGGCTTATTAGCAGAATGAATCTCAAGTAGATTGTTAGCCCCAAGTTTCTCATTATCTATCTGATCCACTAAAGTGCGCCAGTAATCTTCCCTGATGCTCTGAGTAAGCTGATCGTATAATGTACAACTACTCCATGCATACTTTTTATCCTTGTGTAATTGTGCGACATGCTTAATGCTCCCATCCCATCTAAACTCCCATAAAAAATCTTTTTCTTTCAAAATAAGGGTAAATGGTTCGATATTGACCAATTCAACATGTTGCATAAAATCCACCCAACTAGCATACCCAAACGCCAAACGCAAAAGTACGCCTCTACTCATCTCATATTCCGCCCGTCGAACATGCGGCTGAAATGCCCCATTTAACAGAACAGCTACACGACCATCTGAGCATGCTGCTATCCAACTTCCGCCTGCTGTATCTTTAGGATAATATACCTGTTGATCCCTTGCCGACATTTTTTCGATACTAGTGCTACGCCTCATAGCAGACTCATCTCGATTAGAAGTAATAACCCAAGAATCATTGAAAGGCACATAGCTTACGAAACACATGAGATGAATAAATTGTGACGCCAAATGTACTAAGAAGCTAAAAATCATTTAAACACGCAATGATTTTCATATTAAGTGTGTGGACTATCCTATTTTTGGCATAAAGCCACACACATGATGCGTCTCTTGATATCCTTTTGTTATTTCTGGCTACAAGGCTTTTTATTATTTGCTCAGGATCAATCAAGTGATTTGAAATCCTTATTGCCTGCCATATCAGACATCGATATACGCATTACAGATCAACATATAAACGATGATTCCGAAATACGTTTCGTATATTTTCAACAGTATTACCTTAATCGACCGATCATACAAGCAACAGGACTTGTAGCCTTCAATGCAAGCGACACCATTCGCAAAACAGAAAAGCTTCTTATGAACCCCGCTCTTCAGAAGAATACTAAGTATCAAAGCTATGCCATTGATAAGATCTTGTTAGCAGCCACAAGACATTTAAACATTCCTATCACTAAATCAAGCTACCGTCTTGCCTCTATTCCAGATCAACATGCGCTAGAAATTGATCAACTCGTATATGCTAGGGGATCTGTGCGAATACAAGAGTCCTGGATGCTGCAGGATCAAGAGCTCATACCGGTGGCTCAAATGGAAATACCATCTGCTATCAGTCCGGATCGGTGGTCATTGACGATATCTGTTGAAGACTATAGGATAATTGATGAAACCAACTTCACCGTCTATTGTCACATTCATAATGCTTATGAAGACACAGAGTCAATAGATCATAGTACTCACAGGCTCGTCAGCGCATTAGAAAAAAACAATGCCCCGAGCTCCAACGACAAGGCCATTTCGGCAAAGTACCGTGTTTTTGCTTATCCGGATGAATCTCCTAACCACGGTCAGCGATCGCTCGTCTCGTCACCGGAAGATCCTATTGCGTCTACTTATGGGTGGCATGACACCAATGGTGTCACTGGACCTGAATCGACCTTGACCTTTGGCAATAATGTGAGAGCATATAAGGATGAAGACAATGACGATCTACCGGATGATGGTGTGCCTGATGGTGATTCCTTACTGATATTTGATTTCCCATTTAGTGCTGACAGTTCTTTGCAACATAACCTAGACGCAGATATAACCAATCTTTTTTATTGGAATAATTTCATTCATGATTGGTCCTATCGTTTTGGATTTAACGAAGCATCTGGCAACTTTCAATTCAACAATTACGGTCGTGGTGGAATAGCCGATGATGCGGTAGAGGCGCAAACGCTGGATGGTGGTGATACCGGCAATGCTAATTTCTCAGCACCAAGGGATGGCACGCCCGGTAGAATGCAAATGTACCGATGGCTCGGCGGAAGCGCCATCAATGTTTCTGCTAAAGATGGAGTCAACAATATATTTAATACAGGTGCCGCTAATTTTGGCCCGCCAATCCGAGAACTCATCAATGGCAAATTAGTCATTGCTATTGATAATGTTGGCAATTCTACAGATATCTGCGAACCAATTATTAATGCCTCTGATATTTCTGGCAACATCGCTATTATTGATCGGGGCACTTGTCATTTTAGCGCCAAAGTGTTTAAAGCACAGCAAGCAGGAGCGAAGGCCTGTGTCATCTGCAATATTATTCCCGATGGCGGCATTGTTTCGATGTCAGCTGGTGACGATGCCAGTCGTGTCACCATCCCATCTGTCTTTATCACCAAAGAGGATTGCGATATTATTAAGGCCTATATCGATCAAGATTTACAACCTTCGGTGACGTTTAATCCTATAAAAGAAATTTCTTCTGCTTTCGACAACGGCATTGTAGTACATGAGTATGGCCATGGTATTTCGTTACGGTTAGTAGGCGGTGCTAATAATAGCGGCTGTCTATCTAATGATGAACAATTGGGAGAAGGCTGGAGTGATTTTTTTAGTCTTGTATTAACTCAAAAACCTGAAGATAGCCGCGAAAAAGGAAGGGGTATCGGTACATATGCTCTTGGAGAAAAAACAACCGCACGTGGTATAAGAAGGCATGTGTACAGTACGGACATGCAACTTAACAGACAAACCCATGCCCATATTAGAGCAACAGCACGACCCCATCCGTTAGGCGAGGTTTGGGCAGTCACTTTGTGGGATCTATACTGGGACATGATTGATCTTTACGGATACGATCCAACCTGGCGCGATAGAGAAAGTGGGAATTTTAAAGCCATCCAGCTCGTTATCGATGGCATGAAAATTCAAGGATGTAATGTGGGAATTTTGGAAGCTCGTGATGCAATATTGACGGCCGACATTTTAAATTATTCCGGTGAGAATCGTTGCACCATCTGGCAAGCCTTTGCACGCAGAGGTATGGGAGCCGATGCAGACCAAGGCAGAAGCAACAATAGATCTGATAATATAGAAGGTTTTGATATTCCAGGAGATTGCTCTCGTTCTGTTCTTGTTTATAGTGAATTACCGAGTTTTGCACAGACACAAGATACGATCGTTGTCCGATATGAACTAACCAATTATACAGGTCAGCCACTGACCAATAATGTCATCAACATCGATTTGCCCGAAGGATTGAGATTTATAGAAATGTTGTCAACTCAAATTCCAATAGTCAACGGGAATAATATTCGATTATCAATAGGAAATGTTAGCGAACAAATCCCGGTGATTATTCAGTTCAAAGCATCTATTCATGCTGATGGCGGCGGCACATTTTTTAACGAAAACTTTGATGGGGCAACAATTTTTGTAGCAGAAAACACGAATGACAACACGAAATCATGGTCTATACAAGAAGATGATACGCTTAAAATAAGGGTTTTCAATGTGCCGGGTGACACATTGATGGGTGAATCATTTCTGCGATATCCTAAAAATATGCTTATCAGTCCTCTCAATAATCTGTTTGTATTGCGCCATAAATATAATACTCAGCTCGGCATAGACGGTGGAAGACTACAGCTCTCCACGAATAATGGCTTGGATTGGATAGATATCCCGAGCAGCTCTATCAAAAGAAATAGCTATCCTGATTTTTTAACATTTGATATATTGTATAATCAGACAATCCCGTCTTTTACCGGCACACAAGATTGGACAAACACCGTTATAGATCTATCTGCCTATATGAACCAGGAGATTCAATTTCGGTTTAACTATACTCAACAACAACTATTGGAGTTTCCAAAAACACAAGGTTGGTCGATTGATTATGTAAGCTTCTTAGGGAAGCGAGAATTACCAATTTCGTTTTCCCTTGGCCATGACGGCATGATCCTAGCTGAAAAAAAGGACACCTTTTATGTCCTCGCTAAAGATATATCGACTTCTACCACAGAAGCAAGCCTCGCGAATGATCCTTCGCTTCTCATTTTGTCTCCAGTGCCTGCGGGCGAATACATGGATGTGCATTGGTCTACCGAAACAGCCCAAAGGATCCAATTGGTAATATATGATATGCAAGGCCGCATGATGTTTCAACAACTACTGGAGAATCAAGCAGGTAAAAGGAGCTATGCTGTTCCAACGATACATTTATTGCCGGGCAGTTACATTCTTCAATGGACGGATGGTAAAACCAGATCAACAAAAGCTTTCTTAAAAATCTGAAGGCGCCGCCATGTGCCCATGTATATGATGTTACACCAGTCAACAATAGATTTAGATATTGGTCGTCCGACTTTTTTGGAGATCGACCTCAATGCCATCAGGCATAATTATCTACAAATAAAGCAATATGTAGGGAGCCCAGTAAAAGTAATGGCGATCCTGAAAGCAAATGCATACGGACATGGCCTTATTCCAGTGGCGGCAATGCTGCAAAAAATTGGGGCTGACTATCTCGGTGTAGCGTATTTGGAAGAGGCGGTAATGCTCCGCAAAGCGGAGATACGTCTACCAATTTTGGTGTTAGGGGGCATCGTTGGCGATCAGATACCTCACTTTATCGAGCATGACATTACTCTCTGTGCTTCTTCTGTAGAAAAGCTTGATCAAATCGAGAGACATGCGAAATTATTGGGCAAAAAAGCAATCGTTCACTTGAAAATTGACACTGGGATGGAGCGTATTGGCATACATTATTATAATGCATTAGCATTATTAGAATATGCCCTTGCTTGCAGCCATACACATGTAGAAGGAGTCTTTAGTCATCTAGCAAACGCGGATCAAGCGGATAATTCCTTCACCGAGGTTCAACATGAGCGTTTTAGACAAGTGATACGTTTCTATAACCATAAAGACCCAAAGCCGCTATTTCATATAAGCAACACGGCAGGTGCGATGTGCTCGCGGTCATTGCATTATGATATGGTGCGAATAGGATTGTCCCTTTACGGCATTAGCGATTCTTATAAGGAGCAAAAACAACTTACGCTCAAACCTGCACTGTCATGGAAGACGAAAGTCGTCTACTTTAAAGTGGTAAAACCTGGTCATACTGTGAGCTATGGTGGCTCTTGGACAGCTGATAAAATGACTCGAATGGTGACGCTACCGGTAGGCTATGGTGATGGCTATATGAGAGCTATGAGCCACAAGGCAATGGTGATCATCCGCGGCCAATCCTATCCAGTACGAGGGGTTATTTGTATGGATCAAATGATGGTCGATATAGGGTGGAATTCAGCGTATAATGGTGATATGGTAACACTAATTGGTACGGATGGAGACCAGTGTATATCGGTATTGGATCTCGCTAAATGGGCAAATACCATTCCTTATGAAATTTTGACTAACATTAATACTCGTGTGCCTCGATATTATCTTCCGGAATCTGAATAAAAGAAAAAGAATAGCTGTTATCTTCCCATCTTCAAAATTACCTTGTGATTATCAAACCTTATTTACTGCATTAATATGAAAATTCTTAAAGGCATACTTTTAGCCATTGCCCTTCTCATACTTTTAGTCATTGCTTATCTGCGGATCGCTGTTCACGAACCAGCCCCCACAGAAGTAGTGGAGGCGGGGGCTGAACTCTATGCACAGCAAATGCTAGATGCGGTCAATATCAAGGCATGGGATACGCTGCCAATCGTTCAATGGACTTTCAGAGAACAAAATCATTACCTCTGGGATAAGATTAACAATAATGCCTTAATTCGGTGGGATGACTATATTGTTCATTTGGATATGGATGCTGTGGATGGAGCCGCCTTCAAGAATGATATAAAGTTAGAAGGTAAAGCCAAAGAAAAGGCGATCAAAAAGGCGTGGGCCTTATGGTGTAATGATTCGTTTTGGCTAGCCGCCCCGTTTAAGATTAGAGACCTGGGCACAAAAAGATATTTTGCAAAAGACAAAGATGGGAAAAGCGGATTATTGATACGTTATGAATCAGGTGGGGTAACCCCTGGCGACCAGTATTTGTGGTTCTTAGATCAAAATGGTTTACCCACAGGATATAAAATGTGGGTGAGTATCATTCCTATAGGAGGAGTTTATACCACATGGGAAGACTGGACCACCCTTCCTGGCGGAGCAAAGCTGGCAGCAACGCATAAAGGCAACATTGGCGGCCTGGTATTACACTTGAGTAATATTAAAGGCGGTGATTCATGGCAACAGTTTGGTCATTCGTCTAATCCTATCGATCCTTCGTTATGAGGCTGGTCAGTTATAATGTGAACGGTCTGCGCTCAGCGCTCAATAAGGGCTTGGCCGACTGGATAAGAGAAAGCGATATTGATGTGATTTGTATTCAAGAAACTAAAAGCCTCCCTGATCAAGTTGATGCTTCTGTGTTTACGGATATGGGTTTTGAGGCATATTGGCATAGTGCAGAGAAAAAAGGATACAGTGGTGTGCTTACCTTAGCTAGATTAGATGCGATTGAAATTGATGTCGGCATGCAACATGATCTCTACGATAGCGAAGGACGTGTTTTAACCACGGTTTTTAAAGATTGGGCACTGGTAAATGTCTATATCCCTTCTGGGTCAAGTGGCGAAGATCGTCATGATTTTAAAATGAAATTTCTTGAGGACTTCTATCCTTGGGTGATGGCACTCAAAAAAAAGTATCCCAATTTGGTGGTAGTTGGCGACTACAATATAGTACATCTTGATATTGATATACACAATCCTACTCGTACCGATAACCCTTCTGGGTTCAGACCAGAAGAGCGAAGCTGGCTAAGGCATTGGTTTGCGGATGGAGGATTCACAGATGCATATCGGCATCTATATCCCGATCGCCAAGACGCTTATAGTTGGTGGAGCTATCGAGCTGGTTCGCGTCAAAAGAACAAAGGCTGGAGAATTGATTATATCAATTGCGCCAACAGCCTAGCCCATAAGATACGCAACGTACAGATGCTTAAGGATGTACAGCATAGCGATCATTGTGCCGTGATATTGGACGCCGATTTTTAATCGAGATAGACGAAAAATATACTACGCGTTAATTGTACCATAATGACCAGTTGCGCCCAACAATCATATTGGCAAATGCAACAAACAAAATCAAACGATTGCTAAACAAATTATTTATATGTAATATCGATCAGACTAAGTTTGTTATCTCCTCGTACGAAATACATGCCTTATTTGGAGGATAGCTCCTCAAAAGTATTAAGCCCACATTCCAAAAAAGACAAATACCCTTCGATACCTTCTTTGTATCCTCGAGGGTGCGTGATAACGCGCTCTTCTGGTGTTACCATGACGTACAGGGGCTGACTGTTTTGGGCAAAGTTTACAATTTGAAAATCCGCCCATAAATTGCCAACATTACGCAAGACCTTCTCCCTCAATTTAGAGTAAAGTGGCACCTCTAACTCCTTATCATCATCGACATACAAGGATACCAAAACAAAATCTTCTTGCAACATCTTGCGAATTCGTTCATCTACCCAAATGTGCTCCTCAGTCTTGCGACAATTGACACAGCCATATCCGGTATGATCAATCATGATGGGCTTTCCTTGTTCTCGAGCAAAGGCTAGACCTTCATCATAATTCTTGAAGCAGTCTATATTGTTGGCACACTTAGAAAGGGATGGATATTTTGACTTTAGAGATGGATTGAGTAAAGGCTCGGGCAATAAAAAATTATAGCTAGATGGAGGTGCGATACCGCTTAACAGCTTTAAAGAATTATAGCTATTGTACTCTTCTTTATAAATAAATCCCGTCATAAGATAAACAGCGAGCGCCGCTGAACCTAATGAATAAACCCAGCGTCGCAAGCTTAACTTTTTGATAGGGCTATCATGTGGGAAGCGTATAAATCCAAATCCATAAAGAGCCATTGCAATCGCAATTAATACCCAAATCGCCATAAACAATTCATATCTCAAAAAACCCCAATGGTTTGTCATGTCCGCCACAGATAAAAATTTAAAGGCTAAGGCCAACTCTATAAAGCCCAAGGTAACTTTGACCGAATTCATCCAACCTCCACTTTTGGGCAAAGTATTTAACCATGCAGGGAATGCTGCAAATAAACCAAATGGTATGGCCAACGCTAAAGAAAAGCCTAACATGACGATAAATGGACCGATCTGATTACTGGCTGCCTGGACAATGGCTGTACCAATAATTGGCCCAGTACATGAAAAGCTGACCAAGGCTAAGGTAAATGCCATGAAGAATATCCCAATCAAGCCTCCCTTGTCGGCCATGGTATCCGACTTATTAGCCCAACTACTCGGCAAGGTAATTTCATAAAATCCAAAAAAAGAAAAGGCAAAAAGAATAAAGATCAAAAAGAAAATTGTGTTGGCAATCCAATTTGTAGAAAGTCGGTTTAACGCTTCATCCCCAAAAAGAAGGGTAATCAGCAAACCTAACGTAACGTAGATTACTATAATCGACAAACCATATATCAATCCGTTGACCCAACCTTTTCGTTTGGTATCTTTAGTAAAAAAGCTGACAGTTAAAGGAAGCATCGGGAAAACACATGGGGTTAACAACGCTAGGAGACCACCTAAAAAGCCAAACAGAAACATCCAAGGTAGCGAGGTATTTTTGACCGTCGTTACACCGCAGTCCGCTGCTGGACTCTCATAGCTTTCGACAATACTTTGCCGTTGTTGATTAATGATATTATCTCCACCTTCATTCATAGGGATCGTTCCAACCGCAGATCCACTAGCGGCCTCCGTTGTTGTGAAATCAAAATTGAACTCTACATCGGTTGGAGGAAGGCATTTTTCATCATCGCAAGTCATGTAGGTGAGAAACCCATGGAGGGGTTTGGAAGGATCTAAAACTTTTACTCGTTGGGTGATCACATAGGCTTCATCCGCCAAAAACTTGACCACATTCATCTTAAATACGGGATCCATGCCCTCTTTGCGTTTGCCCTTTTCTGTGGCTGAGTCTATAAATTCTACGTTACTTTCATCTTCATACCATATAGATGTTGGCACGGGTCCGCCATCTTCGACTTCCAATCCATAAACATTCCAACCCTTATCAATGGTGGCCGAGAAGATTAACTGCCATTCGTCATCGCTTATCTTTTCTTTGGTCACTGTCCATTTTACCGGATCTAAAATTTGGCCTGTTAGCTGGCATAGACTAAAAAGTAGCAATCCTAAAGAAAAAATTCTACGCATAATCACTGTGTTTCGTTAAAAGTTAACCTTGCAATTTCGTCATAAAGGGCTCCGATTTTGGTGCCAGACATTGTTGTCCATTGCAGGTCATAAAATAAGCTTCGCCAGATATAACGGCGTTTGGGGTAGATATTTTAACACGCTGGCGAAAAAGCGCTTGATCTGTCATTTTCCTGACAGTCATTTCAAATAAATCGTCATACCCTTCATTAGGAATGGTTACTTGATACATTTCATTTTCGGGCATAAAGTCATTAGATGGCAAGAGAGAGACTGCTGTGGCAATAGGGCCTCCATCGGGGGTATCTATCGCGTATATAAACCAGCCCTTTTCTATATCTGCTTTTACCTCTACATCATATACGCCCTCCGAGATAAGTGACAATGATGCAGACCATTGCACAGGGCCGTCCTTTTGTGCTTTAAGAATTAACGTACTAAATAAGATGGCCGCAAGAATAATAAATCGCATGTAATCGGTATTTCGCTCAAAGATATTCATAATCCATGCCAGCCTGAGGAGTTTAAAATATGATTAACTTTTGTATGTCATATTTCCATCCTTTGGGTTTGCTTTAGTCTAAAAAGTACTCATACCCTTTTGATATGCATCCGCGGTCTCTCTTATCGTTAGCTCCAAGGGACGATACTGAAAATTGAGTAACTTGACAGACTGGCTATTATCAAATGAAAAAGGCATATCAGCTATGGACAGCTCTTCACTACTTATTGGCACCATATTTGGCGCAATTCGGCTAATGAAACCAATGAGCGCTTTTATCATACGACCTTCTAGACTAGACAGGCTAACTTTTGGTTCATTTTTACCGAGCGCATTAGCGATCCTTTCGGCGAGAACTTTTAGAGGAACATTTGTCCCTGAGCAAATGATGCGGCGTTGATTAAAATTTTCCTTTTTGATCAAGACCAAAACCATTTTTGCAACATCCCTTACATCTACGACAGCATTTCCTCCAGAAGGATAGTACCTATAGCCTTTGTCCATTTCATAAAATATCTTATTCATACCTTCTTGCCACCTCCCTGCTCCTAAGATCATGGAGGGGTTGACTATTACTCCATTAAGTCCTTCTGCAAAGCCTCTCCAAACTTCGCGTTCTCCAAGATATTTAGATAAACCATACATAGAGTATGCTTTTTCTTGGGTCCAAACAGATGATTCGTCCAACATTTTTCCATTCGACTTAGCACGTCCAAGTGTGGTAACAGAGCTGATGTGAATAAATCGCTTTACGCCACATTCCAATGACAAATTAACCAAAGTAGCGGTATAATCTATATTCACTTTGCGCAGCATGGCTCGGTCTCTTTTGACAAAAGAGATGAAACCCGCCGCATGTATCACCATATCTACCTCTTTCAAGATCGTCGTTACAGCGATCAGATCATCTAAGTCGACTTCTCGCCAATCTACTTTATCCTTGATATCATTTACTAAATCAAATCGGCTTGAGGCTCTATAATTGGCGATGATATGAATGTTTCCTTCTTGTAATAATGCCCGTATAATGTATGCACCAAGAAATCCGGTAGCACCTGTAAGGAATATTTTCATTTTGTTTGTATTACAAGCTTGGCAAAGGCAAAGACCATGTATAGTGCTAGCCCAAGCGCCAAAGAAAGTAGGGCAATCCGCAAAATTCTTGGTCGAACGGGACTGATGGGGCCCAAAGGTCTGTCAATCAATTGTATCAATGGGGCATGACTTCGCATCGCGATTTCAGCAATATTGAGATGTTCTTCGGCTTTCGCTAGAGCGGATTGCAAAATTAGTTGTTCAGTGCGCAATCGCTGGTTATAATTCCCTGATGTCAGATCGATGGCTCCAAGGTTGCGGTCAATATTGCGTGACAGTGTTGCATTGACATTGGTTAGGGCAGATGAAATGGAGTCACGCTTTTGGGTTAAGAGCATGAAACTCTCTTGTTGACGCTTATTCGCGTTATTATAGAAGAAACCTTCTAGAGCGTCATATACATCATTTATAAACTGGATCGAAACTTCGGGTTCAATACCTTCTAACTTAAGGTACATCACATAATCAGTTTTACCGTAGTCGGTTGAGAAAATACCTGGATGATCAGGACTACCGATCAACAATTGATAAAGTGATTTTAGAGCCCAATTTTCTTGTTCATTAAAGCTTTCACTGTTGGCATGAGCAAAAGCAAAGCCACTCATCTCTGGGCGCTTTTTAGCCCATTTAGCAGGTAAATCATATTGATTGATCAAATGATTTGCTGTGTAATCTTGTCGTCCGTCAACGGTGCACTGTTGAAAGAGAGCCTCTTGGACAATTCTCCTCGACTTTGCAATTTCCATGAGCTTGTCCACATTGTATTTGCCAGAACCCATGGGTATCCCTAATTGGCTAAATACCGCCGAGAAATTAGCCATTTGGCTATTGTTATCATCGGCCAAAATAAAACTTAGTGTCGCTGGATATACGGGGTCTTGACGGGTATACCACAAAAGGCTGAGCAATCCAGCAATTAGTATAGAGAAGCTTATACCCTTCCAATGGATCAACAGATCGCGAACCGTTTTTGCCAAACCTCTAACTAAATCTATGAGACTTATGTCATCTTGAGGGGGGAGGCTATTGGGCAGCGAATGAGTCATGAAATTAAGGCTATTCTTTATATTGCAAATTAGGCATTAGGAGCTTCTCAACGGCTTTCTTGTCCATCGATCGACTTTGAGCATAATCTATAACTTGATCTTCATCTATTTGGCTCACTCCAAAATACTTGGCTTGTGGATGGCTTAAATAAAAACCACTCACACTAGCGGCAGGATACATCGCAAGGCTTGATGTTAAGAATATACCTGTATTATTTTCAACATCCAGCAATTTAAAAATATCGTACTTAAGGCTGTGGTCAGGACAAGCTGGATAACCTGGCGCCGGGCGGATGCCAACATACTGTTCAGCTATGATTTCTTCTTTGCTCAAGCCTGCTTCTTGGGCATATCCCCAATAATCTGTGCGTACTAGCTGATGCAAACATTCAGCAAAAGCTTCTGCCAATCGATCTGCCAGTGATTTGAGGAGGATACTATTGTAGTCATTTCCTTCTTGTTCAAACTGCTTGACCCTTTTTTCGATACCGACGCCTGTTGTTACGGCAAAGGCTCCAAGGTAATCCTCCCCCATTCCTACAGGTGCGAGAAAGTCAGCCAAGCAGAAATAAGGCAACCCTGGCGCCTTTTTGCGCTGTTGACGCAGGTGCCGCGTTCGACTTATTTCAGTACTTCTAGTTTCATCAGCATAGACAACAATATCATCGTCATCAGCATTAGCTGGCAAGAGGCCCAATACACCATTAGCTGTGAGCCAAGACTCGCCAACAATTTGTTTTAGCATTTCTTGGGCATCCTTGTATAAATTAGTAGCTGCCGCACCTACTACTTCGTCTGTCAGAATTTGAGGAAATTTACCTGCTAATTGCCAACTACTAAAAAACGGAGTCCAATCTATATAATCGACAAGAAGAGCTAAATCAAAATCTTTCAACACGGTGACCCCTTTTTTCTTTGGAACAGGGGGAAGGTAATCTGTCCAGTCGATGTTCAACTTCTTTCCACGAGCTTCTTGGATAGAGACGTAGGTCTTTTTAGAGACATTGGCGAGCCGCATCTGCCGTACACGTTCATAGTCCTTTTTGACATCGAGAACGAAATTACTTCGCATATCTTCATCTTGTGTGATTAATGAAGTCGCAACCCCTACACTTTTTGAGGCGTCTAAAACATGGACAGTAATCCCACTATAGGCAGGTTCAATTTTTAATGCTGTATGCGTCTTTGATGTTGTAGCTCCACCAATGAGCAAAGGGATACTCAGTTCTCGTTCTTGCATCAATTCTGCTACATAGACCATTTCATCTAGCGAAGGGGTAATCAAACCGCTCAACCCGATAATGTCGACATTCTCTTTGATAGCTGTATCAATAATCTTGTCGGCAGAGACCATTACGCCTAAATCAATAATCTCAAAGTTGTTGCAAGCTAGGACTACCCCAACAATATTTTTCCCGATATCATGAACATCGCCTTTGACGGTGGCCATGAGTATTTTTCCCTTGGCGCGAGAAACACCGTCTTTTTCTTTCTCGATAAAAGGAGTCAGATAACCAACGGCTTTCTTCATAACTCTTGCACTTTTGACGACTTGCGGCAAAAACATTTTTCCTTCGCCAAATAAGTCCCCCACCACATTCATGCCATCCATAAGAGGGCCTTCGATTACCTTAAGTGGGGACGCTAAGAGCACACGAGCCTCTTCAGCGTCTTCTTCTATAAACTCTGTAATTCCCTTAACTAGAGCATGCTCAATTCTTTTTGTCACTGATTGATCGCGCCACGCCACATCCTTTTCGGCTGTCTTTCCACCGCCTTTGACGGTTTCGGCGTATACAATAAGTTTGTCAGTTGCGTCAGGATTTCTATTGAATATAACATCTTCCACCAAGTCTCTCAAATCACGAGGAATCTCATCGTAGATCTCCATCATTCCCGCATTGACAATGCCCATATCCATGCCTTGTTTGATGGCATAATATAGAAACACTGAATGCATCGCCTCTCGCACTTTATCGTTACCTCTGAAGGAGAAGGAAAGATTACTTACGCCGCCGCTGATTTTCACTCCTGGACAGGTTCGCTTAATTTCCTTTGTAGCTTCGAGGAAAAATTTAGCATAGTCATTATGCTCTTCTATCCCTGTAGCTACGGCAAAAATATTTGGATCGAAGATGATGTCCTTAGGATCAAAACCTACTTCTTCCGTCAATATTCGATAGGCTCTTTGACAAATTTCGATTTTTCGTTGTGCCGTATCGGCTTGACCTTGTTCATCAAACGCCATCACGACTGCCGCGGCTCCATATTTTCGTACAATTCTGGCTTGTCTTCTAAATTCTTCTTCACCCTCCTTCATGGAGATACTATTAACAATGCATTTGCCTTGCACGCACTTCAAGCCAGCTTCAATCACATGAAACTTTGAGCTATCAATCATAATAGGCAGCTTGGCGATATCAGGTTCTGACATGATGAGATGAAGAAAAGTGACCATTTCCTTTTCACTATCTAGCAGACCCTCGTCCATGTTAATGTCGATGATTTGAGCACCGCCATCTACTTGTTGTTGAGCCACGCTTAGTGCTTCTTCATAAAAACCCTCTTTGATGAGACGCGCAAATTTTTTTGAACCAGTTACGTTAGTGCGTTCGCCAATATTAATGAAGTTCAGATTTTCTCTCACGACCAATGGTTCAAGACCGCTGTAGGCAGCATATTTTTCTTCTATCTTATAGCTTCGTGGGGATATGCCGATTACCCCTTTCGCCATCGCGCTAATATGATCAGGGGTAGTGCCGCAGCAGCCTCCTATAATGTTGACGAGTCCAGATTTGGCAAAATTTCGAATGTACTCCGCCATTTCTTCAGCCTGTTGGTCGTACTGCCCCATTTCATTTGGCAAACCAGCATTTGGGTAAGCGCTAATAGGACATGTCGCGACTCTAGAAAGTTCTTTTAGAAAAGGTGTTAATTCTTTTGCCCCAAGCGCGCAGTTAAGACCTACGCTCAGCAGATCGGCATGTTTAACAGAAATCCAAAATGCCTCGGTGGTTTGCCCACTTAAGGTTCGTCCGCTGGCGTCTGTTATCGTGCCTGATACCATGATAGGCAACTTGCGCCCTATTTCTTCGAATAATGTTTCAAGAGCAAAAAGTGCCGCTTTACAATTTAGCGTATCAAAGACGGTTTCAATTAATAAAATATCAACGCCACCATCAACAAGGCCCTTTGCCTGCTCTAAATACGCGGCAACTAGGTCATCAAAGCTGACGGCTCTGTATCCCGGGTTGTTTACATCAGGAGAGAGAGAAGCTGTACGATTCGTCGGCCCTAAGGCTCCAGCAACATAGCGGGGCTTATCAGGTGTTGAAATCTTTTGAACTGCCTTGACTGCTAGCTGTGCAGATACCAAATTGAGCTCGTAAGATAACTCTTGCATGTCATAATCGGCCTGCGATATACGATTAGCACTAAAGGTGTTTGTCTCAATGATATCAGCACCAGCAAGCAAATACTCTTCGTGTATTCGCTGAATGATGTCCGGTTTTGTCAATGATAATAGCTCATTATTGCCTTTAACATCCTTGTGAAAATCTTTGAATCGGTCACCTCTGTAATCCGCCTCAGTCAACTTGTATCGTTGAATCATAGTGCCCATAGCACCATCTAGTACCAGAATTCGTTCTTTCAGAAGCTCGCCAACAGGAATCTTGGTCATAAATGCTAATCATTTAAGCGTCAATAAAATATAACTTTTCATCCTTGGAGCGTACCCTGGGTGGATGATTAGTTTAAACTCACAAAGTAACGACTAGTTTAAACCAATATCGAATGATAACATATAATAAGATGTAAAATATGAGCGAGGATTTATGCTTTAGGAGATAAAGGACAGACTACCGAACTTATAGACTCGCTACAACGGCAATTCTCAGGGGATTCAAGAGTTTCTAAAAAAATGAGGGGAATCAATCTCATTAGACGATTCCCCCTTCACCAGTAGTGTAAAACAAAATAATGGTATAAATGTAGAACATTAGATTCTTAAAATCAAAAAAAAGTGACAGAATTTTGATTTTGAGTAGCTGGCTAGCTCAAATAAAGCTGAAAAATCAAGGCAGAGACCGATTAAATGTTCTGTCAAAATATAAAGGAATACAAAGGTGCTCCTAGGTGATTTTTGACATTAAGCTCTAGAATGACAATTCTCGACTTTAAGAGGCTGAGATAGGCAATAGGGGGATAATACATAGTAATTCTGAGAAGAAACACTCAACATGATAGAGGGTACCGTGCACAATTGGCTATTAGCTTGTCGAGCACCTCACTAAAAAGCAGCGGATAAAAATATCAACCTATTAGGTTAAGCTTTGACAAACTTGTCGTTAAGCTCTAAGGCAAGCACTTCATCGACTAAAACTCGACCACAATGTTCGCAAGCCATGACATTTTTGTATAGACCAATTTCGATTTGAACTTGAGGGGGAATTCTATTAAAACAACCACCACAAGCATCTCTTTCTACGGTAACTACGGCAAGCCCGTTGCGATAGCGACTTCTAATACGGTCATATGATTTAAGCAATACCTCGGAGATATCTGTTCTCGCTTTATCAGACAACTTTCTTAGGTTAGTCTCTTCTGCGTCAGTCTTTTCAATAATCTTATCAAGTTCTACCTTCTTTATTCTAAGGTTCTCTTGTTTGGTAGTTAGTCTATCGGTTGCCTCATTAAGGGTAAACTGCTTTGCTTCTTTTTGAGCATTAGCCTCACCTATTTTCTTTTGAGATAGTTGGATTTCTAGTTTTTGAAGCTCTATTTCCTTGGTTAATGCTTCGAATTCGCGATTGTTCTTGACAGCATCAAGTTGCTTTTCATATCGTTCGATCAGCATTTCGGATTCTTTGATATTGGCATTGTGTGCGCTAATATCAGTATCCACTTCTTTCACTCTTTCTTTGAGCTTAGATACTCTAGTTTCTAGGCCTGCAATCTCGTCTTCTAAATCAGATACTTCTATCGGAAGTTCTCCTTTGAGGACTTGGATTTCATCGATTTGTGAATCAACTAATTGTAGCGCGTATAATTTTCGTAGTCTTTCTTCTACGCCTTGAACCGTCTTAGCCATAAGGTACTTTTAATAATATTGGACTGGGTTAGTAACCGTTTTTGTACAATGGGCTGCAAAATTAGGAAATTTCTGTTTAATGTGTTCAAATAATAATTCTATAGTAAAGTATTCTGTCTCATAATGGCCAATATCCATTACGACGAGCTGGCCATTTGCCTCGAAAAATTCGTGATATTTGATATCAGATGTTAAAAAAACATCAGCCTCTGTGCGAATGGCGTCTTTGATCAAAAAGCTACCTGCGCCCCCGCATACGGCTATTCGTCTTACTTCCCTTTTTATTGGCTTTGTGTGTTTGATCATAGGACTATGCATTTTAGCTTTGACCACATCACAAAATTCACTAAACAAAACGGGCGTTGCCAAAGATCCGATCATGCCAGTGCTGAGCCTATACGCATCATTCATAAAAGTAGCGTTAGGTCGCAACACCTCCAGATCAATAAGATCTAATTGCTGACAGATTCGCTGATTGACTCCGTTATTAAATACATTATCTAAATTCGTGTGGATGGCATATAAGGCTATATCGTGTTTGATAGCTAATATGACGGACTGGTGCACGTAATAATGAGGATCAAATTTTTTAATTCCCGAGAATATGATAGGATGATGAGATACAATAACATTACATCCTAGCGCTGCCGCCTCAAGCACCACCTCCGGAGTACAATCCAAGGAAACAAGTACACCAGATATTTTTTGATCTGGATCGCCCACCAAAAGTCCTGCATTATCATACGGCTCTTGGAACTTCAAGGGGGCGATGGTTTCAAGGTATTGTGTTAACTCATAGACAATCATAGGGCTTTAATTTTTTGTATCCATTGTGATGTGCTCTTATACGCGTACGTGGGGGTGATAATTATTTCCTTAGCATAATTGACTATTTCGTGAGCGTTGGGCAAGGTATCTAAAGTATAATCGCCCCCTTTGGCATAAATATCTGGACGCAGAGCGCGAATGATCTCTACAGGATTAATCTCATCAAAAAGCAATACCGCATCGACCATTTGTAAGCGACTCAAGATGTAGCGTCGATCTGCTTCCCCAACGATCGGACGCTGATCGCCTTTGAGCGCTCGAATAGAGCTATCACTATTGAGGCCCACAATCAAGCGATCGCCTAGTGATTTAGCATCTTCTAAGCTCTGAATATGTGCTTTGTGCAATAGATCATAACAACCATTAGTAAAGACAATTTTCTCGCCCTTCAGTCGCCATTCATCTACGAGAAGCTGCAAGGATGCGAGAGACGTATCGCTGACAGTAGATTTTATCATACTGAGGCTTTTATCTTTTTCTTTAAGGCAAACAGTTCGTCGCGATATTGGGCCGCCGTAATAAAGTCAAGGTCTTTGGCGGCCTTCTTCATTTTATCTTCCGTTGCGCTGATCATACGATTAAGTTGATCCTTAGACATGTAGGCCACAATGGGATCTGCGGCGATATTGACTTCTTCGGGCTCGATATAGGCTTTGTGTTTGACACCTCGTATATCAAGAATGGATTTTTGATTAAGAATTTGTTCACGGGTCTTGGTGATCGTAGTGGGGGTAATCTCGTTGATTTCGTTGTAGGCCTTTTGTTTAGAACGGCGGCGATTTGTCTCATCGATTGTTTGCTGCATGCTGTCTGTGATTTTATCCGCATAAAAGATGACAAGACCATTGACATTTCTTGCAGCGCGCCCAGCCGTCTGCGTTAGTGACCGACTATTTCGCAAAAATCCTTCCTTGTCGGCATCCAAAACAGCTACTAAAGAAACCTCGGGCAAATCCAAGCCTTCTCTAAGTAAATTGACCCCAACCAATACATCAAACTCACCTAAGCGCAAATCTCTGATGATCTCTACTCGATCCATTGTATCGACATCAGAATGAATATATCGCACTTTTATACTCAAATTAGTTAAATACTTGGTCAATTCCTCCGCCATTCTCTTCGTCAAGGTGGTGACTAAGGTTCGTTCATTTGCCTCTATGCGCAGTTGAATTTCTTCTAGCAAATTATCAATTTGGTTTAAACTAGGACGCACATCAATAGGCGGATCAAGAAGTCCTGTGGGTCGAACTATCTGCTCAACCACTACTCCTTGTGTCTCTTCAAGTTCATAATCGCCGGGTGTGGCACTGACATAGACTACCTGATTGATCAGGGTGCCAAATTCTTCAAAACTTAGTGGCCGGTTGTCCAAAGCTGATGGCAATCTAAAGCCGTAATTGACCAAATTGATCTTACGTGCTCGGTCGCCGCCCCACATACCTCTTACCTGCGGAATTGTAACATGACTCTCATCAATGATCATCAAATAATCATCAGGAAAATAATCCAATAGACAAAAAGGTCTAGTCCCAGGCTTGCGACCATCAAAAAAGCGTGAGTAATTTTCTACACCATTGCAGTAGCCCAGTTCGCGCATCATTTCTACATCAAAATTGACGCGCTCGCGAATGCGCTTCGCTTCTATGTAACGGCCTTCTTTGGTGAAGAATTTCTCGTGATCGTCTAGCTCCTTTTCGATCGTTCGCAATATCATGTTGAGCTTATCCTTGGGTGCTACATAAAGATTAGCTGGAAAAATAGCGGCATGATCTAGAGACGTAATGCGCTTACCGCTCGTCAACTCGATCTTTTCTATGTCCTCGATCTCATCTCCAAAAAATATAATGCGATAACCAAAATCGACATACGGTAGGTTAATATCAATCGTATCGCCCCGAACCCTAAAGGTGCCTCTCTTAAAATCCGTCTCTGTCCGACTGTACAATCCCTCCACAAGCATATAAAGCAGCCGCTGGCGTGAGATAGTCTGTCCCTTTTGGATACGAATGATACCGTTTTTCAAATCTTCGGGGTTGCCCATACCGTATATACAGCTGACAGAGGCGACAATAATGATATCTCTTCGACCCGACAATAAATTAGATGTTGCCCTCAAACGCAACTTATCCACTTCTTCATTGATCGATAGATCCTTTTCGATATAGGTATCAGAGACAGACATGTATGCCTCTGGTTGATAGTAATCATAATAAGACACAAAATACTCCACAGAATTTTCGGGAAAAAACTCATTGAATTCCGAGTACAGCTGAGCTGTTAGCGTCTTGTTGTGGGTTAATATGAGCGTCGGCCTATTGAGCTGAGCGATGACATTGGCCATCGTAAATGTTTTGCCTGACCCTGTTACACCTAGCAAGACTTGCGCCTTTTCATTCTGATGAATGCCATCGACAAGTTGTTTGATCGCTTCAGGTTGATCACCTGTGGGCAAATATCTTGAGGTCAATCGGAAAGACATAAAAACGCTGCTTGAAATAAGACATAAAAACTTGCAAAGTAAACCAAAATCCCGCCACAGGCAATGAGAAGTATTTGGTGTACTCAGGAATGTACCATGAACTTGGCTTCACAAGCCTGCTTTAATTACTGTACTTACCACAGCGATAAACTCACTGAACTCACCTTAAGACGAAATGACTCATGGCAAGAATAGGGCTGACATCCTACGCAAGCGTCATGGTCATCGACTTATATATGGAGATCCAGTGGATCTTGATTGATAAAAATGTAAATGACCGCTCTGTACACAAATAGTACAAATCTAATTCATGCCCCTTCTTGATAATTATTTAAAACAGTTGTATTATTGGACATACCAAATAAGTAATGTAATGAAACAATTCCTCAATTCCTCAATTCCTCAATTCCTCAATTCCTCAATTCCTTCTTGTTAATTTCATTTGTACAATCTGCGTTATTTCGCCTCTGAACAGCCAATATTTATTTAATCGTGTGGTAGAAAATCCTCGCGAGCTTACACAAATTGCTACCCGTTGGGTTAGCGAAGCAAGAAATACCGACAATAATATTTCAACACTAAGAATACAACTTCGAGATATAAAAAACATTCAAAAAAATGGCCGCTTTCAACTTTCTGTACCTGGGGATGCTGAGGTTTATACCGCAGAGTTTCGCCATGTGCGGTACGATGACGATGACAATTATTACTGGAATGGCGTGATAATGAATACTAAGAAACAAGCTCAAGGTGACTTTTCGTTGACACGTACCAACGGTAACTACTATGCCGAATTTAAGATAGCTCAGCGCGAATTTTCTATCGAAGACCTTAGTGTAGAAAATGGAGCTCAATTTAAAAACCAATACCTTTATCTAGTTGAAAAGAATAGTGAAGAATTAGACAAAGCTATATGTGCTACACAGCCAGAAAAAAGTACGCAAGGCAAAGAGGATGACAACATCAGCTTATCCAACGAAAAATCTTCCTTATTAAACCTATGTCCGATCCGCGTGCGCATCTTGGTTTTATACACACCAGCCGCCGCCGCCGCTACAGGTAATATAAATTCAAAAATAGATGGCTTCATGAACGACCTGAACTCCGCACTAGCTAATACGCAGGTCGGCCAAAATAATCTCTATTTTCAATTAGCGCATAAAGAACTCTATACAGGGGTAAACGATCAGACCGGCACGTTGGAAGGTCTTCGAAACCATATCGCAACAAATACTGCCGTAGCCGCTAAACGCGCACAGCACTACGCCGATATAGTCGTCTTAGTGACTAATCACCCCAATCAACAGGTATATGGGGTAGCAACACAGCCCTTTGCCATAACAACCTTTACACCATCCAATGCTTATGCCGTAGTCCAGGTTAATCATACGGGCAGGTTTACCTTCGCGCATGAGGTGGCACATATTATGGGTTGCGGACATGATGGTGAGGACCCATTATTGACAGCTCCTCATGGCGCTGCCAGGGGCAAGATCGTTACCGTCTGTGGGCGTAGTACCATTATGGCCGAACTCACTTACGGCGTACCACCACGTATAAATTATTTTTCAAATCCTGCCATGTTTGTACCTCAAGAATTTTGTGGAGGCGATAATATACCCAGTGGGGATCGACGACTTGGCACGCTGAATAGTCGAAATAATTTTCACATGCTGGCTAATTACCAAGCCCAAACTGTTGCCAATTATCAGATAGGTGCTGACCCTGTCGCGGTAGCTATTTCGGGCAATTCTATCATTTATGACCATTTCAATTACACATGGTGCGCTAGCTTGACGTGCGGCAATACGCCAAATGTAGGTACGACCTATCAATGGTCTTGGAGTCCTGATGGATTTACGTATTATATTCTTGGCAATACAGAGTGTATCACAAGGACACCCGCCTTCTTTAATGTCAATAACGCCTTTATTACGTTAAAAGTGGTCGCTACTAGTGTGGGTGGCACAGCTACATCGTTTATGAGTGTTTATGTCTCGCCCGGCACCAATGCGGCAAGAAGTAGCGATGCTTATAAAAAAGAGCAGATACCTACTCAGACGCATTATTATGTGTTCCCTAATCCTGCCACCCACGAGTCCAAACTTATGCTGTCCTTAGCACAAGAAAATAATCTAACTATTAATATCTATAGCAGCGACAGACGATGGGAGCAAATGATCGTACAGGACAAAACATTCCCTGCGG
>CAZTSI010000017.1:0-64192 GCA_964616755.1 uncultured Saprospiraceae bacterium
TATAGACGTCTATAAACGTTTATTTACTCTTAGGCAGAATGAGGAGCCTTTGCTTATCTTCTGCTGGCGAGATACTAAGATAGGTAAGATATTCATGGGGTGGTAGGGTGGTGATGAATTTTTCTCGGTGGCAGCTCTGAGGTTTTAACTGTGGGTCATAAACGAATGTAAACTATCCATACTAGCAGGTCATCATGGCATCTATCGTAAAGCATTAGCTTATAGCTATTAAAGGGGAGCCTTATGGGGTAAGATGGGATAAGATGGGATAAGATGGGGGATGATATTATGGATACGCCGCTCAGCTTAGTGAATGACCGTAGGTCTAATAGTAGACTATCTTAGCAATCATGCCGTAATGAATGCAGTGTTGCGATATGTATAGTACGAGTATTGATCCGCTATATTTGCACGTACACTGGCTTAGGCACAGGAGCCGGCTTGAGCCAATCTGAGCATTTCCAACTGAGCAAGTCCTCTACTTCTTTTATGTCATGACGATATACATCGATGAGCTGATTGCGAAGATGTGGGTTGAGGGAATGTTTGTAGTCGCCTATGTGTTGGGCGGTTTCGTCTACATGCATATATTCGATGCCTAAGAATCTAAATACCTCGTACAGAGCCACCGACATATCTTCCTTCATTTCTTCAGCTTTTAGAAACAAGATTTGAGATCTGTCGAATAATTCTAGCATTTTTTTGATTTGCCAAGCATAAAATCCGCGGTCTAAATAGGAATAGACCATGTGCTGTCCATTGACCCCTTCTATATTGAGACGTTCTCCTTCAAGAAGTATGGCATCTTCGAAAGATAGTATTTCAAAATTTCGATTGTATTCCATCTGCCAATGAGAGTAAGCTCTATCGACTGGGTTTCGCAGAATACAGATGAGTTTGATATTCGGATTGTATTTTTTGATTCTCGACATGCATTCACCCCAATACATATAGACGGGTGTAGCTTCGCCGATGACTTTGGTTCTATCATTGGGAGCGAATAGCTCGTGATAGCCTGAATAGTCCACTTTTTCGCGCGAATTAAACAATGTATCATTGTCAAAAAAATGTCCTTCCTTATGCACCGCAGTACAAATATCAGGATGCTGCGCAAGGCAATAATTTAAAGAGGTGGTGCCAGACTTCTGGGCACCTACCACTAGGTAAGTAACTCTCAAAATACGTTTTCATTAGATCAGCGGCTAAGTTATATATTATAAAATTATCTAATATATATCTGATGCGATTATTTTTTAGATTTCTCCTTTCTGAGGCCGGAATAGGGTGCTGAGGCCTTAAATGCGATGTTTTTGTCAAAAATTGTTCAGTTACTTGTAAGAATGGTATACTTGTTGGATTTTCGTGGCAAGAAGTAAAAAAACATGACAAAACCCTCAGAGCCTTTGCTGTTAGAGCATATTAAGTTTCAATTCAAATCCTTTGAAAAAATTCCTGTGCGGGTATGGTCTAATGACATCGAAGCCTCAAAGCATTTGGCGCAATCCATTGCATTAGCTATTCGTCAAAGACAACAAGACGGAAAAAGCCTAGTGTTGGGCTTGGCAACTGGGTCATCGCCCATTAATCTGTACCGCGAATTAGTGAGGATGCACAAGGAAGAGGGCTTGAGCTTTAAGAATGTGATTACATTTAATCTCGACGAGTACTATCCTATGCAGCCTGATGCGCAGCAGAGTTACGTCTATTTTATGCACGAATACTTATTTAGCCATATTGATATTCCTGCACAAAACATACACATTCCTGATGGTACCATTAAAATGGAAGATACCTTGGACTATTGCGAGAGATACGAAAAGGCTATTGAAGTGGCTGGCGGTATAGATATTCAGATATTGGGGATAGGGCGAACAGGACATATTGGTTTTAATGAGCCGGGTTCGTGGATCGATTCTAAGACGCGTCTTGTTCGTTTAGATAACATGACGATGAGGGATGCTCGCAAAGATTTTCTTAGAGAAGAAGATGTGCCCTATAGAGCATTGACCATGGGCATCGATACCATCATGCGGGCTCGGCAAATTTTTATCATGGCTTGGGGGCAACATAAAGCAGCTATCGTGCAGCGAGCTGTCGAAGGTGAAATATCAGGTCATGTGCCAGCTACATATCTGCAAAAGCATGGCAATGTGCGGTTTTATGTCGATAGAGCGGCATCAGAGGAGCTGACTAAGGTGAAGACACCTTGGCTGGTAGGTATGTGCGAATGGACAGAAGAGCTTATCACCAAGGCAGTCATTTGGTTATCGCAAAAAATAGAACGGCCGATATTAAAGCTCACCGACGAAGATTATAATGAAAATGGTCTTGGTGAATTAATATTACAATATACCTCGGCGTACGAGATTAATATCAAGGTATTCAATCGACTACAGCATACGATTACTGGTTGGCCGGGGGGTAAGCCAAAGGCGGACGATACCACACGGCCCGAAAGAGCTAAACCCGCCCAAAAGCGTGTCATTATATTTAGCCCGCATCCCGATGATGATGTTATCTCTATGGGGGGGACGTTTTTGCGCCTAGTGGATCAGAAGCATAAAGTACACGTAGCTTATCAAACATCGGGTAATATCGCCGTTCACGATCACGATGCACAGCGATATATTGAATTCAATGAGGCATTTAATCGCGAAATGGGCCTGTTGACTAAAGAACAAGAGACGCTAAATCTATCGATGCTCAAATTCCTTCGCGAGAAAGGTCACAAAGAATCAGATCCATCAGAAGTACGAAAGATCAAAGGATTGATCCGTCAGGGGGAGGCACGTGCAGGAGCTAGATTTTGCGGACTGCCGGATGATCAAATTCATTTTTTGAATATGCCATTTTATGAAACGGGTAAGACGCGCAAGAGCCCAATTACCGATGAGGATGTTCAAATCATTGTTGATTTAATGAGAGAGGTAAAGCCTCATCAAGTATATGCTGCTGGTGATCTAGCCGATCCACATGGTACGCATCGAGTTTGTCTTGATGCCATCTTAGCCGCGTACGAAGTACTTAAGGATGAATCTTGGATTGATGACTGCTGGCTTTGGCTGTATAGAGGTGCATGGCACGAGTTTGCCATCCATGAGATTCAGATGACGGTACCTATTAGCCCTAGTGAATTATTGCGCAAGCGCAGAGCTATATTCATGCATCAGTCTCAAAAGGATCGGCCACCATTCCCTGGCGAAGATGATAGAGAGTTTTGGCAGAGAGCGGAAGATCGCAATCGAGATACAGCCGTGCAATATCGTGCTCTAGGATTTGCAGAATATGAAGCCATGGAGGCGTTTAGACGTTGGGACTTTTCTAAAAGTAAATAATAGGTTTTACGATAAAGCTAGCGACTAGCTCGAAAGAAAGCGCGAAGTATGACGGCTCAAAACAGTTCAAAGTCATTAGGGCAAGACAATCATTTTGCGCCGTATAAAGTCAATATCTATCATAGGACTATATAGTACATCGAATGCAGCTATATTTGCGCCACATTCAAAAAATAGGCTCTGGGCAGAAGATCCATTTCCTATACTTAATTCATAAGTGAGGTTTAGGCTATGAAAAGAATTAAAATAGTAGAATTATTAAACAAACAACCCATTGGGCAACAGGTTGTGGTCTGCGGTTGGGTAAGAACGTTTCGCAACAATCAGTTCATCGCGCTGAATGATGGGAGTTGTATTGACACCTTGCAATGCGTGGTGGATTATCAACAGGCTGATGAAGATGTACTAAAGAAAATTGCTACGGGTGCGGCACTTCGCATATCAGGGGAGGTGCTGGCCTCACAAGGTCGCGGGCAGTCTATAGAAATAAAGGTCGCAGAACTCAAAGTATTGGGCGAAAGTGACCCTGAGAAATATCCACTACAACCTAAAAAACATAGTTTAGAATTTTTGCGCGAAATAGCGCATCTTCGATTCCGGACGAATACATTCAGTGCGGTATTTAGGATACGGCATGCCGCCGCTTTTGCCATTCATGAGTTTTTTAATCAGCGCGGATTTGTGTATTTGCACTCACCGATCATCACAGGTTCAGATGCTGAAGGGGCTGGCGAAATGTTTAAGGTGACAACCTTGGATTTACAAAACCCACCGATAACTGATGACGGCAAAGTCAATTATAAAAAGGACTTTTTTGCCAAGCCAACGAACCTCACCGTATCTGGACAATTGCAGGCGGAATTAGGCGCCTTAGCCTTGAGTGATGTGTATACGTTTGGTCCTACTTTCAGAGCGGAAAACTCCAATACATCTAGGCATCTAGCAGAATTTTGGATGATCGAACCTGAGATCGCTTTTGCCGATATCTATGATGACATGGATCTTGCTGAGGATATGCTGAAGTATGTCCTGCGCTATGTGCTCGAAAACTGTGCCGCGGACTTGAGTTTTTTGGAAAACCGATTGATCGACGAAGAAAAATCAAAACCTCTGGCAGAGCGTTCACCTATGTCGTTAATCGAAAAATTACAGTTCTGTCTTGACAATGCTTACGAGCGCTTGACGTATACAGAGGCCATTGACATACTAATGCAGAGTACACCCAATAAAAAGGGTAAATTTCAATTTCCTATAGAGAAATGGGGGGCAGATCTTCAGTCAGAGCATGAACGTTATTTAGTAGAAAAGCATTTTCAAAAACCGGTGATTCTCACTGGATATCCTAAAGAAATTAAGGCATTTTATATGCGGCTAAATGACGATGACAAAACCGTCGCGGCTATGGATATTTTATTTCCGGGGATAGGCGAAATAGTTGGAGGCTCGCAACGCGAAGAGCGACTTGATGTGTTGAAGCGTAGAATGACGGATTTTCATATCCCACATGAAGAAATGGATTGGTTTTTAGATACTAGACGGTTTGGTACTTGTCCACATGCAGGATTTGGCCTTGGATTTGAACGACTCATCATGTTTGTAACAGGAATGAGCAATATTAGAGACGTCATTCCTTTTCCAAGGTTTCCGGGCAATGCTGAATTCTAAATTGCAAGAGGGATTTTATAATTTACGTATTACAATTCAAGAGATTAAAACTCAAGTTCGATTGTGTCGCCCGGCTTGTATTTTGAATCTTTAGTTTTGTTTTCAGTAGTTGTTGGAGTGCCTTTTGGCGTATTATTTGGGGATGATATCAACTTTACGGATATTACTTTATACTCCATCAGTTTATTACCTTGCGCCTTCCATCCTTTCACATCAATAAACTCGGCTAAGCTCAATTTTCGTGCTTCCTTTTTACTACCTACTTTATAGGTGACTTCCACTACGGGCTCTTCGGCGGTTGTAGCAAAGTGTAATTTAGCGCCATTAGTATCAGCAATAAATTTATACTTTTCATTTGTGGTCGTGGTCTCAACTAAAAAGCGTTTAACTAAGGTCCAAGCCTTATCAGGTTCATAATGAACCGCACTTACTACGGTGTCCCAATTTAATTTTGCGATTTCAATAAACTTATCTAGGTCAATTTTTGCTCCAACTTCAGCATCTTTGACCATGTACGTGCCATCTTGATATAGGACAAGAATTTGGTTGCCTGTATCAAACTCTCCTATATATTTTCCTCTTTCTTCATCATTTAGTCGGCCGCTTACTTCGTCCATCCATATTTTGATGGCCCCTAAACTTGACTTACCGACAGATAATTGGGTGATTTTCTTTACAGGATATTTTGTTACAATATTGCCAGCGGCACTTCGCCCCTTGATGCCTAACTCTATAAAATCGAATTCAAACACTTTGATTTTTGCCTTACACCCTGGTGTCAGGGTTACTTGTACTTTTTCTGATTCACCATTAGGGTTGTGTGTAAAGTAAAGTACGCGGCTATTTTTTTCACCTTTGGTCAGATCATATGGCTTATCGCGAGTGATGGCAGTCACGTTAAAACGTTTGGCCATAGCGCGACCAGATTTTCCGTCCGCATAAATGAGATTATAGGTCATTCTGTCGTCGCCTTTTTTAAAGACTCCAATATGAATAATATTCTTACCTACAAAGACCTTATCGCCTATCTTATTGACCTGAAAAGTGCCCTCTTTAGTAAAAGAGATGATATCATCAATGTCTGAGCACTCGCAGATAAATTCATCTTTTTTGAGCCCAGTGCCCATAAATCCATCGGCACGGTTGACATATAATTTGGCGTTGATGGCCACGACTTGTGCCGCTTCGATCGTTTCAAAATTCGTGATCTCGGTTTTTCTTTCTTTGCCTTTGCCAAATCTAACCAAGATATCTTCAAAATAAGCGATAGCAAATTCAGTGAGATAGACTAAGTTATGTTTTACTTCTTCTAATTCTTCTAACAGTTTAGCCATTGCCTCATCATGCTTAAACTTATTGTACTTTGAAATACGTCGGATCCGGATGTCGGTAAGTTTAATGATATCATCTTCGGTGATGTCGCGCATGAGGGTCAATCTTGAATCGCCTTTTTTAGCGGGATCAGATGGTGTGGCGATAAACTTCTTTAAGGCAGTATCTATAATCTTAATAGCTTCCTCAAACGACACGGCTTCTTCAATGTCGCGATAAATGCGGTTTTCGATAAAGATCTTTTCTAGGCTCGCCATGTGCCATTTCTCCTCTAATTCGCCTCTTCTGATTTCTAGCTCTTGGCGCAGCAGCTCCTTGGTTCTTTCTGTCGATATGCGAAGGATTTCTTCAACGGTAAGAAAATGAGGCTTGTTATCAATGATGACACATGCATTAGGCGAGATGGACACTTCACACATGGTAAAGGCATATAGAGCATCTACCGTCACATCAGGACTGGTGCCAGAGGCGAGTTCGATGATAAGCTCTACATCCTTGGCTGTATTGTCTACAATTTGTTTGATTTTAATCTGGCCTTTTTCAGCAGCCTTTACGACACTTTCTATGAGGGCTGTGGTCGTCACGCCGAAGGGCAAATCTTTAATGGTAATGGTAGATTTGTCGGTGATTTCTAGTCTAGCGCGCACCTTTACCTTTCCACCTCTTTCGCCGCCGTTATAGTCTGCGACATCAATTTGGCCACCTGTATCAAAGTCAGGATATAAGGTTATTTTTTTACCTTCCAACAGTTTAATGGACGCTTTGCAAAGCTCAATAAAGTTGTGAGGCAAGATTTTTGTGCTTAGTCCTACAGCAATACCTTCGACACCTTGTGCAAGTAGCAAAGGAAACTTCATCGGCAGATTGATCGGCTCTTGATTGCGCCCATCATAGGATAATTGCCAAAGGGTGGTCTGAGCGTTAAAGGCAACGTGCAAAGCAAATTTGGTCAATCGTGCCTCTATATATCGTGCTGCGGCGGCACCATCTCCTGTTCTGGGGTCACCCCAATTGCCTTGTGTATCAATGAGCAAATCTTTTTGGCCCATATTCACTAGTGCATCACCTATAGCGGCATCACCGTGCGGGTGGTATTGCATTGTGTGACCTATCAAGTTTGCCACCTTGTTATAGCGTCCATCATCTTTTTCCTTCATGCTGTGAAGAATCCGACGCTGCACAGGTTTTAACCCATCCTCAATTGACGGAACGGCGCGTTCCAATATTACATAAGAAGCATAGTCCAAAAAGTAATTTTCGTACATGCCACCTAAGCTAATGATCCTTTCTTCTTGATGATCATTTGTTGTCACTCCACCTTTACTCATGCCAACTGATTTTGAGGCAAATATACTTAATTGCTTTTTTGCATTTATTGATTTTTAGTGCTGCTTTGACATAAGCTAAGATTTGAGCTTATGGGCATTCGAGTTAATTTATACTTATCCTTGGTCGACTTATTGGATGTTGGATGCTGTTCTAAAAACGATTTTGTTATATTCGCTTCGACTATTCAAAATATGATTATGAGAATGATTTTTTTCTTTTTGTCCTTTGTTGGACTGTTTGGATCGATATCGGCACAAGATGTACCCAAAATCACCAATAAGTTATACGTAAAAAACGCTTTTATTGTAACTCGGGCAGGCACCACGCCGGTCTTATCTTCGGTACTAATAACCGATGGCATTATTACTACAATAGGGGCATTTACGCCAATCCCCTACGATGCTAAGGTGATCGATGCCGACTCTATGTATGTGTACCCTGGGTTTATCGCCGGATTAAGTCAAGTAGGTATCGAGACACCTAAAGAAGATCCGACCGTACGCCCAACAAGCGTGGGGTATCCAGAAAATTCTATCGCTGGTATTACGCCCGAGAGAAGTGCCTCCAGTTTATACAAAAAAGACCAATCATCGATTTCGTCTTTTCGTGAGAGCGGATATACGGTTGCCCATATCGTACCTGAAGGTAATATGTTACCTGGCATGGGTTCTATCATAAGTTTGTCAGGAGCTGATTTTGACCGTGTAGCAGTAAGTAGAGATATGTCCGTCTATTTTCAGCTTAAGGGCTCTGGGCGGATGTTTCCGGGTACCATTATTGGTGTGATGACCAAGTGGAAGGAAATGTACAAGCAGGCTGAGCTCGATTTGGCACATCAACAAGCATTTGCGGTGAACCCACGAGGGAAAACTCATCCTCAATCAGATGTTGCCATTCAGGCTTTGTTTCCTGTAGTTCAGCGTCAGAAGCCAGTATTTTTTAGAGCTGACGATAAATTGACCCTGCATCGCGGATTGCAGTTGCAAAAGGATCTAGGGTACAATGTAGTGTTAGCCGAGACGAATAGTATGGCGGGGGCAGAAGAAAAGCTTCGATTAAGTAAGGCGCAAGTATTAGTGTCTTTAAAATTACCTGAAGCTATGAAAGAAGAAAAGGATAGCACAAAGATAAAAGCCGATAAAATGAGTGATGAAATGAAAGCACTCACACAAAGAAAAAAGGACGCCATTTTATCGTATGAAGGTTATGCGGCTTCTTTGGCGTCAGCGGGAGTACCTTTTGGGTTTTCTCTTTTGCAAGTAAAACCTAAGGATGTCTTAACCAATATTCGAAGAATGATTAAGGCAGGACTTTCAGAAGATGCTGCCCTAGCCGCTTTAACCGAAAATCCAGCAAAAATATTGGGCATAGAAAGGATGGCAGGGACGATTGAAAATGGTAAAGTGGGAAATCTTGTCATCACTACCGCTCCACTTTTTGATGAAAAGTCCAAAATTAAAATGGTCATAGTAGATGGTACAGTGCATGAATACGATGTAAAAGAGAAAAAAAGTGCCAATAACGACGGGAAATCCGCAGATCTCAGTGGGACTTGGGATTATACAATTGAGGTGCCTGGAATGACTCCTACAGGAACGCTCATAGTAACGAAACAAGATGATTCTTACAAAATTGTCATTACTTCTAATCAAGCCCCTGGCGAGGAAGTGGAGGCGACTCAAGTAGACGTCGAGGGCAACAATGTTGTCTTTATCTGGAGTGTCAATACCCAAGGAATGAATCTCACCTTAAGCTCTGATGTAGACGTCGATGGCGAATCTTTCTCGGGCAAAGTGGGTGTAGGCGACTTTGGGTCATTCCCAATAAAAGGTTCTAGAATATCAAAACCAAACTGAGATGAATTACAAACCTATGAGCATGAAGAACTTAAAATCAATTTCGACCATAACAGATAAAGAATATAATATGTCTAAGATTTTCGCTTTTGTCGCTTTTCTTTTATGTAGTGCGGTCAACGCGCAAGTGGAGAAAGGCGATATTCTCATAAAAAATGGTACCGTGATCACCGTCACTGGACAGGATCTCTTAGAGACGGATGTCCTAATACGCAATGGAATCATTACCCAGATAGGAAAAAATATTTCAATAGCGGGCGTCAAAACTGTTGATGCGACAGGAATGTACGTAATGCCGGGCATAATCGACGCACATAGTCATATAGCATTAGCAGTTGTCAATGAAGCCACGGATCCAAATACGGCCAATGTATTTGTCGGAGACGCGCTAGACCCATTTGACATTTCGATTTACCGTGCCTTAGCGGGTGGGGTAACCGCGTCTCATGCCATGCACGGTAGCGCCAATGCCGTAGGTGGAGAGTGCGAGACCATCAAACACAGATGGGGAGTCACTAATCCAGACGACATGAAAATGGAAGATGCGCCAAGAACCATCAAATTTGCTCTGGGCGAAAATCCTATGCGAGTGCATGGCGAGGGCAACAGAATTATCCCTCGGAGTAGAATGGGTGTTGAGCATGTGTTTCGCGAAGGTTTTTCTAAGGCGCAAGATTATATGAGAGCATGGGATGAATTTAAAAGAAATCCATCAGCGGCTGCCGCGCCTCCGAAATATGATAGAAAGATGGAGACAATGGCAGACATACTCAGAGGAAATATTATAGTGCATTGCCATTCGTACCGTGCGGATGAGATCCTTATGTTGTTAGATGTTTTAGAAGATTTTGGTGTTAAAAAAATATGTTTTCAACATGTCAATGAAGGATTTAAAGTAGCACCCGAATTAGCGGCCTATGGGGCTAGCGCCTCTGTTTTTGCCGATTGGTGGGCTTTCAAATTTGAAGTATATTATTCGACGGCGTATAATGCTAGTATTTTGACACGCAATAAGGTGGTTACTTCGATTAATTCTGATAGTGGTGATTATATCAGACATCTTTTTCATCAAGCAGCTAAGACTCAGCGCTATGGCGATCTTACTGACAATGAAGCGTTACGTCTGATCACTCTGAATCCGGCCATCCAACTTGGTATCGATAGTAGGGTAGGAAGTATCGAAAAGGGAAAAGAAGGTGATATTGCTATTTTTAGCAATCACCCTTTGTCGATTTATGCCATTCCTCAGTTGACAATCGTCGATGGTATCGTGCGATTTGATATAAATGATGTAGATGATGCGCGGGTAGATATTGACCCAGAGGAAGATTTTTCATCGTCTTATTTTGAAGAACATTTAGGTCATGAACATGATCGATGTATGCAAGATGTATGGCAGTTTTTTGAAAGTCATAAGCATTAAAAGGTGCATTCAAAAGAAACAAAATTTTGCAAAATGAATGCCAGCAAGAATTTAAAATCTATTACGAAAAAGATAAAGAGCATGAATTATAATTTGAATTTCCTAAAAGGCAAAATGCAATATTCGCTTGTGGCGATGATGACTTTTTTAGCGTGCTTTACTCTTAGTGCACAGCAAGTCCAAAAATCAACCTATGGGGATGTGTTGCTCAAAAATGCAACGGTGCATACCATTACCAAAGGTACACTGACAGCTACGGACGTCCTGATCAAGGATGGTATCATTGCGCAAATTGGGCAAAATCTAACTACAAACGGAACGACGGTAGATTGTAGTGGAAAACATGTATATCCGGGATTTATTGATGCTGGCACTCATGTGGGCATGGCAGAGATTAGTTCGATTTCATTAACCGTCGACTATAGCGAAATTGGTGATTTGATTCCCCAGATGCAAGCCTTGACTGCCGTCAACCCTAACTCTGTAGCAATACCTGTGACCAGAGTCAATGGAGTCACAACTGCTTTGGTGTATCCTTCGGGAGGTATATTCCCGGGAACTGCAGCGTTGATCGATTTGCATGGTTACAGTCCTGAACAGATGTATGCTGGATATAAAGCAATAATGATGAACTTTCCAAGCGCATCTGCTCGAAGTCGCCGTGACCGTCGAAGCGCAGAAGATGTAAAGAAGGATCTCGAGAATGCAACGAAAAAAATAAACGAGGTGTGGGAACAGGTGGCGATGTATCACAAGTTTGACTCAGCAGCCACGGCAATGGGCAAAAAGCATGAAGGCTATCAACCAGAAATGGCTGCCCTTCTTCCTGTATACAGAAAGGAAGCTACGCTAATGATCAGTGTGGATAGAGAAAAGGATATTGAAAATGCCTTAATTTGGGTAAAGGAAAAAGGCTTCAAGGCCGTCCTATTTGGTGTCGCCGAAGGTTATAGGGTAGCGGATAAAATTGCCGCTAGCGGACTGCCAGTGATTACTGGGCCTGTTATCAGTATTCCAAGACGTTCATATGATCGTTATGACGCGGCCTATACGAATGCCGCCGTACTTCACAAAGCGGGTGTCAAAGTCGCTATCAGAACAGATGATACCGAGAATGTGCGCAATCTACCTTTTAATGCTGGTTTTGCTGCAACCTATGGATTAGGCATCGAAGAAGCGCTCAAAGCTATTACCATTAACCCAGCAGAGATCATGGGCATAAGTGACAAATATGGCAGTATCGAACAAGGCAAAGTGGCCAACTTATTTGTATCCACTGGCGATCCATTCGAAATGAAAACAAGGATTACACATCTTTTCATTAAAGGGTGGAATGTGCCATTAGAGAGTCGTCATACTTTACTGAATGATGAATTTTTAAAGCGAGCGCCAGGACTCAATGATTAAGAATTTAATCTTTGATTTTGGGGGGATTCTCTTAGATCTCGATTTCGGTAAATGTGATAATGCGTTCAAGCGTTTATTTAATATTGAATTTGAAAAAAGGGATTATACGCCTCAGTTTTATAAAATCTTTGACGATTATGAACAAGGGTTTTATTCAGAGGATACATATCTCTATCGTCTCCAAACATTGGCTAATCATGCCATAAGTGAACGAAACATAGTCGATGCTTGGAATGGAATGTTAGTTCAGATCCCAAAGCATCGACTCGATTTTTTGGTTAAGTTGCGCCAAGAGTATAAAGTTTATTTATTGAGCAACACAAATTTTACCCATATCCAATGGGTGCATAAATACTTAAAGTCAGCATACGGAATTATTGATTTTGAAACTCGATTTTTTGATCACGTCTACTATTCTTACGAAGTAAAAATGCGCAAGCCCAATAGGGATATTTACGAGCATGTTTTAATGGATGCTGGTCTACATGGACATGAATCTTTATTTATAGATGATACGATGATCAATATAGAGACCGCCAAATCTGTTGGTATTCATGCAGCTTGGCATAATCCAAGTTTAGATATCACCCAAGAGCTAGCGAGCTATATAGCACATTGCCAAGGATAAAAGGAAGTGAGCTTTAGTTGCCATTTTTCACTTGGTCTTGCCTTTTACTAAATCTACGAAACGTCAATCAGATAATGGGGCAAAATGATGATGATGGATTAAAAATTAAGGAATGAACCATTTGTATATAAATATCTATCCCTTGGTCTTTTTGGGTATCATGTTCACAGCTTGTGCGCCGAAAGATGCGAAGTTACGTCAGCCCAATGTTTTGTTTATTTCGCTAGACGATCTTAATGATTGGGCACAGCCTCTGGCAGGTAACGAACAGTCGCTTACACCGAATCTTTTAAGATTTGGGAAAGAAGCGGTTAACTTTAGTAAGACATATTGCGCAAGTCCAGGTTGCAATCCCTCTCGTGGCGCAGTGCTGACCGGTATTCATACTTATCGATCGGGCTTGTATTCTAATTATCAAGATTGGAGATTGATCCCAAAGTTAGCAGGGGCTAATACGCTCAACAGACATTTCAAGCAAAATGGTTATTATACAGCAGGTGCGGGCAAAATCTATCACTATGATCAGGTAGATACGAGTGGGTGGAATGATTATTTCCCTTCGATCAAGCAGCCTATGCCCAAAGATAATTTTCCTTATAAAGTGCCTTCATCGATGCCGAGATTTCCATATATGTATAATATGTTTGACTGGGCGGGATTAGACATTGAAGATGAAGAAACAGGTGATTTTCAAAGTGTAAACTATATTTCTCAGCAATTTTCACGCGAGCATGACAAGCCATTCTTTTTGGCCTGTGGGATTTATCGACCGCATCTACCTTGGTACGTCCCCCAAAAATATGTGGATATGTTTCCGTTGGATCAAATACAGTTACCTACGATTATGGAAAACGACACAGCCGACCTTGGTAGTTTTGCAAAGAATGAATTGATGAAGAGAGGTGGTAATTATCATAGACATATTGTACAAGCAGGTCTTTGGAAGGAGGCTGTGCGCGGTTATTTGTCGTCTATTGCTTTTGCCGATGCCATGGTGGGCAGGCTTCTAACTGCACTAGCAAATAGTGCTTATGCAGATAATACAATCGTGGTGATTTGGTCAGATCACGGATGGCAACTGGGCGAGAAGAATCATTGGCGCAAATTTGCCCTATGGGAGAATGTCAACCGAAGTTTATTAATGATTAAAGTACCAAAAGGTACAATAGCCCTCCCTCAAGGATCTGATAACGGTACGAGCGCTGGACTTGCCTCGCTCTTAGATATTTATCCGACCTTAATAGAATTATGCGGTTTGGGTCAGCGTGAAAATTTGGACGGACGTAGTTTGGTGCCGATATTACGAAATAACCGGGAGGTCATTGACCGTCCGATCATTACGACCTATGATTATGGCAGCTATTCTGTTCGCTATCAAAACTGGCATTATATACGCTACGTGGATGATAGTGAGGAATTATATGACCTTGACAAAGATCCAGAAGAATGGTATAATTTAGCTAGCCTCGCTGAATTGGCGCAGACAAAAAATGGGCTAATTAAATACATCCCTGAGAATCCCGTGCCACTTCCCATAAGTTCATTACTTCCGCTACAAGAACACCATGTACCTCCTGTACAATCAAAAGAAGATTATTTTAGTGCTGAGCGCAGGGCTTGGATGCAGCGTTTTGAGTGATGGATTGCAATATGGGTCAATGTGCGTCAGCGCTACTGAGATTTGTCAATAAAATTTTTCTTTAACTGATCATGACTCATCCATGTGTCTAATAGATTCCGCTGCCATAAAGTCTGACCATTATGCGACAAAATAAAAGCTTCAGGATTTTTGAGCCATAGACACTCTTACGCTAATCCTTAACTGTTTCCTTGGCTAGACGAATGGGGGCGGCAACACATTTTCGAGCCATGTAGGACGTTATCTCTTCAATTAAAGCTCGTGCTTCTGGCTGCAAGGCTGCGAGTTTATCCTTATAAATTTGCGTCAGCGCACGTTCTCTGATTTTATCTATTTCTTGCGGCAGGGCATTAAACGCCTTCTCTACATGGCGCATGCGATACATCTTTTTAAAATCCGACAGATGACCATTCAATATGATGCGTGCTGCGGCAATATTTCCACTTCGCGCGCGGAGATTGGATTCGGCTAAGATGCGTATACTATCGATACTGATATAATCTACTTGGGTATGACTAGCTACGGTCTGACTAACATTGCGGGGGATAGACAAATCGACAATAAGCTTTTGGTGATCACCCAAGTTTATATTTTCAAAAAGGCTAGAATGAATCACTGCATCCTGAGCAGCAGTACATGCGAACATGGCATCAAACCCTTCTTGATATTCTCCCAATTCGGTAAGATGTTTTGCGCGTGCATTGAGTTCATTAGATAGGGCTAAGGCATTGTCCAAAGAACGATTAAAGATAATAAGATCCTTGTACCCATGTTTTTTTAAAAATCGGCCAACAGTACTATTGGTTTCACCTGAACCAATTAGTAAAATGCGCGCATCTTTTGGCAGTTTTCGTTTCAAGAATTCTTGAATCGCCAACGAGACAACAGACACTGGTTTGGCGCCAATCTCGGTGCTTGTATAAACATCTTTGGCTGCACGGACAGTTGCCTTCTCAAGTAGCCGGATAGCATCACCGCAGACGCCGAGGGAGTGGCAGAGACCATAGGCCTCTCTAAACTGGCGGAAAATTTCGCGTTCTCCTACCACTAGAGAATCTATCGACGCGCAAACTTCAAATAAATGGCGAACAGCTTCCTCCCCTTGCAAATATTGTACAAGTCGTCTAAGATGTTGAGACTCTTGAGATTTAAGCGCTGGATTAATTTCTTGAAGAAGCTCCAAGTATTGACCTTGCGCCAAAGATGTTATTCCATAGAATAGATAGATAACTCGATTGCACGTTGCTAGATACAGGACTTCTGATTGCCCAAAACGCGTACAAAGACCCAATAATTTGGCCGCTAAGGTTGACTCGTCTTCATAGCGACAGATGAAATGGGCTAAATCCTCAGTGTTGAGGTCTTTATGACTCACTGTGATAATCTTGTAAGAGTCGAGCATACGCTAGTTATGAATACAAATATAACTCCGCCCTGCGGGGTGATTGTCATAGTAATGTAAAAATGCCTTTTGTAGAAGGACATTTGTAAGGACACTGCATTTGTAGTATCATTGCATTATAAACTCAGCAAAATGTTAGAGATAAAAGGAACAGTCGTACAATTATTACCTATCCAGTCAGGTCAAGGGAGTGGTGATAGATCTTGGCGCAAACAAGATTTCGTGTTGGATATTCCAAGCAATTATAAACGACAGGTGTGTATTTCTCTTTGGGGAGACAATATTGAATCGTACAAATTAGCCGTAGGTGAGGAGGTTACGGCAAGCATAGATATTGAAAGCCGCGAATATAATGGCAAATGGTACACGAACGTAAAAGCTTGGAAAATCGTTAAAAGTAGTTCAGATACTCCTGAGGTGGGGGCGCCAAATGAAACTCCATGGGATGCTTACGCGACACCACCTGCGGATGGCGGTGGCAACAGTGACTTTGATGATTTGCCTTTTTAGACTATAAAACCATTTCTGCAAGAGCCTACCATTTGACGGCAAGTTTTCCCATAGATCCTCGACTCGCTAATAACTCGTGAGCCTCGGCTAGCTGTTCGTGTGGGAACAAGCCTCCAACGAAGGGTTTGATAATTCCTTTTTCGGTTAGTGCCACGGCTTTTTGCAGCACTCTTTGCATGACATCGGGCCTATTATCCGCTATTTTTAGCATGTTCACCCCCATAAGTGATTTGCTTGGGGTCATAAGGTTAAGAGGATGATAAATACCAAAACTCAATAAGGTGCTGACCTTAGAAAAGATGTTTTGTGCATCTGTAAATGAAGCAGCGCCGTACATCACTAGTCTTCCTCCCGCATCCAAAAGCTTCATTCCTTTTTTTATGCTTGCACCTCCTACTGCGTCAAAAATAACGTCAATGCCATGTTTTTCTGAGGATCCCAAGCGTTGTTGCACCACCTTAGCAAAATCCAGACTTTTGTAATCAATAGGCACATGGACCCCCATATCATTGAGGCGCTTTATTTTTTCCGGGCCACCTGCTGTAGCATAGACTCTGCAGCCTGCCGCAAGAGCTAATTGAATTAGGATAGAACCAACTCCACCTGCACCAGAATGTATCAAAACGTGATCGCCAGGATGCAAGGACACCATCTCATCCATCATAAATACGGCAGTAGCTCCCTGAATAGGTAATGCGGCCGCGATGACTGGATCCATTTTGTCTGAAATAGGAACAACTGCCATGACGGGTGTCGTTACATATTCAGCATATCCACCAAATCGGGTCATCGCCAACACTCTCTGGCCCACGCTGAGGTGATTGTGTGGGTTAGCAAGTTCGACGATAGTACCTACCACATCATAGCCCAAGATGCCTGGCTTTGCGGGAGCTTCAGGATAAAGTCCATTGCGCGCCATGACGTCCGCAAAATTAAGTCCAAAAGCTTCTACTTTTATCATGACTTCACCGTCCTTTAAAGCAGGTTTTTCTGTTTCTCTTAGTTCAAAGGCTTTGGAGGCATCTCCATTTTTTACTAAAAAATAAGCTCTCATCATAATGTTTTATGTTATATCCTATCTACTAGGAGTTTAGTCATTTGTTCAAAGCTCATATTCGTTGCCATTATTTCGCCTTGGGGATTCAGCAGAAATTTCGTCGGCAGTTCTTTGACGTCAAATTTTTGTGCTATCGGACTCATCATGACGATTGGCCGTACATCGATGATATGATGCGGCCAAATTAAACCCTCTCTTTGGATAATTATTCGTGTACTTTGATCGGATTTTTCGAGCGCTATGCTAACGATTATTAACTTCTCGCCGTTTTTAAATAATTGACCTTCAAATCTAGAATGAAAAGTTTTTAATTCGGGTATTTCCTTTAAACATGGGCCACACCATGAGCCCCAAAAGTCTAGCAACACGAAATTACCTCTCAGCTCACTCAACGTAAAAGGGGAATCGTCTATCAAGGTGGCTTCAAAATTTGGAGCTGCTTCTCCCGTTTCAAAAGAAGGTGGTTTGATAAAGAAATCGTAGGCAAAAAGGCCAAGAACCACGCATAAAATAAGAATAATTTTTCTGATCATACCCGTAGATTCAATGTTCTAAAGTGTCTAAGACTCGTCTTTTATTGACAAGACGCCTTATCCAAATAGGGATAATAATTACTCCTAAAATCAAATAAGGATAATAAGTGATCACTCTCCAAATAATGGCCGCTACGGCAGCTATGCCAGGAGAAATATACTCTGCATAAAATTGACCGAAAATAATTTCAGCTACTCCGCTACCTCCCGGCGTGGGACTATAGGCAGTGATGGCGTAGAGAGCTTCGCCACGGCCCAAGAGAATGAAATGATCCATCAAGCTTTGTGGCATACCTGGCGTGAGCGCAATAAGTATCGCGGTTACCGTAAAAAACCTAAAAATCCATGCCGAAAGCGTAATTGACCCCAGTTTTAAATGGTACGACCATGGCATCTGACTTATTTGACGGCTACTGATCTCGATGTCTTCGCCTGCTTGGGCAATTTTTTCTCTAGTCTTGCCAAAGATTTTCCATTTTGAAAACCATGACAGTAGCTTTTTTAGATGCTTTGGCTCAATAAATAAACCATATGACAATAAGCTTCCATAAACGACCATAATGATCCATACGATAAACAGCGTCGTTTCTAATCCACCCCAACCCGTCATGATATCTACATTGGACACAAAAATGTTTCTTCCAAACAAGAGGTAAAGCAAGGGTAGGGTAAATACAAAAAAAAGAGTGTCTGCGATAATTGTGTACAGTACAATAGCTGTTGCCTTAGCCCCTTCAATGTTTTCTTGAATCAAAAGGAAAAACGCTACTGCCGAACCACCAAAATTTGTCGGTGAAACGGCGCTGGCAAACTCAAGTATCGTAACTAACTCAACACTCTTGAGCCATTTAAATTCATAGTTAGACAATATTCGTAGTCTCCACGAATAAAGAATATGACGCATACTGTAAGAACAAATACCAATAAGTATCCATAGATACGCATGTACATTCCATACTACCCCCCTTAGTTCATCAAAATCTATTTGGCGTGATACCAAATAGATGATCACCCCCAAACCAATTAACATAGGTAATATAACCTTTGTGCCGCGAATACTATCTAGGACTTGAGAATGATGATCCAATTCAACGGAAGTATTGATGTCTTTTTTACTCATTGCTTTTCCTGCCTAAATTGAGGAAACGATTCACCCTCATACAAACAACGCAATAGCTACTGACTAGTTGTGCAATAATTCTAACAGGTATTCTCCATAACCACTCTTAGCATACTTGTGGCCTAATTGCTCGAGTTGTGCCGCGTCAATAAAACCCATTTTGTACGCTACTTCTTCAATACATCCAACCTTAAGGCCCTGTCTTTCTTCTATCACTTGAATAAACTGCCCTGCCTGCATTAGAGAAAGATGAGTGCCAGTATCTAGCCACGCCATGCCTCTTCCCATCACCTGCACACTCAGCAATCCACGCTCTAAATAATATCGATTGACGTCTGTGATCTCGTATTCTCCGCGTGGACTCGGGGCTATATTCTTGGCTATCTCCACCACATTATTATCATAAAAATACAAGCCCGGCACTGCATAATGGCTTTTGGGTTTGGCCGGTTTTTCTTCAATCGAAATGGCGCGCATTTGGTCATCAAACTCTACGACTCCATAGCGTTCTGGATCTTTTACCTGATAGGCAAATACCACTCCCCCTTTAGGGTTAAATGAATGTTGAAGCATTTTAGATAATCCGTGACCATAAAAAATATTATCCCCTAAAACTAATGCGGCTGAGTCTCCCGCAATAAAATGTTCTCCCAGAACAAAGGCTTGTGCCAGCCCATTAGGTTCGTATTGTGGGATATATTGAAAATTACAGCCCAAAGCGGCTCCATCTCCAAGTAATTGTTGAAAGAGTGGAAGATGTTCGGGTGTAGAGATGATGGCAATGTCTTTAATGCCCGAAAGCATCAAAGTAGACAATGGATAATAGATCATTGGCTTATCAAATATCGGCATCATCTGCTTACTCATGGCTAAGGTTAGAGGGTAGAGTCTCGTACCCATTCCGCCAGCTAGTATTATTCCTTTCATTTTTTAGTGATTGATGGCTGTAATTTTTTTCATTCTTATTTTATATCACTGTTGTGATTTATGTTTGATGGGTATAAATAGAAACTTCGCCCCTACATCGGCGAGAATGAATATGCACAATTGACCCTTGGATTTTCGATATACATCACGAAAGCTATCTATTTTTTCCATTGAAATGATTTGTCGTTGCACGAATTCTTCAAGAGTCGACATATGGATAGACCAAGTATCCGACTCATTATTTTTTTCAACGAGCGGTACGCCCAATTCTAGTTCTTGTTGGTGCGCAACGAAGATAGGGTATTTTGACACATCCTCCGTCAGAATGGTTTCGCGAGCCTTGGTCATCAAAAGGACATATTGTTGCAGCTTTTTCTCAATAAGTTCATAACTATTCTTATTTGACATAAGGCTATTGTCTTTTGAGGGTTAATAAAGCAACTGACTCTATATGGCTCGTATGCGGGAACATATCTACAGGTGTAACAGCGACAAGATTATATTTGGTCGAAAGCAAAAGTATATCTCGTGCTTGTGTTGAAGGATTACAACTTATATATACGATTTTTGGTGGCATCAAGACGAGCAGTGAGTCTATCACCTCTTCCTGCATTCCGGCCCGTGGCGGATCCGTAACTAATACATCAGGACGGCCATAAGTCTGGGCAAACTCGGGAGTAAGAATATCCTTTACATCTCCGACAAGAAAAGTAGCGTTCGTTATATCATTGAGGCGTGCATTGATTGCAGCATCTTCAATAGCTTCAGGAATGACTTCAATACCAATGACCGCTTTAGATTTTCGTGCCAGGTAAAGGGCAATACTCCCTGTTCCTGTGTATAAATCATAAACAGTCTCTGTACCAGTTAAGCCACTATATTGAATGGCGACATCATATAGCCTTGATGCTTGGTGCGAGTTGGTTTGAAAAAAGGATTTCGGGCTCACCCGATAATCGATCGATGGATAATGCGGATCTGAAGGAATTAAAGTCTCAGTAATATGGGTATCCCCGCTCCAATGTACAGACGCTAAATCCATAGTGCTGCTGTTGGCTTTGGTATTGACCATGTAATACCAACTCGTGACTTTAACAAATTGATGTTGACAAATACGCATAAATTCGGCGATTTTTTTTGTGTTATTTTCGCCAAATACCATCATGACCATCCAATCATCCTGACTTGTATTTCGTACTAAAAGATTGCGAAGCAGCCCTTTATTTTCCTTAATATTAAAGTAAGTCCATTGGTTTTCATCAGCCAATTGACGTACACCATTTCTGATCACATCCGTATAATCATTTTGCAAATGACACGTTTGAATATCCAATACTTTATCAAAAGCGCCAGTAATGTGAAAGCCTAGGCCATCTCGATTGTCAATCGCTATTTGTGAGCTTATTTCCAAAGGTGTCAACCATCGCTTAGTAGAGAAGGTATATTCAAGCTTATTTCTATAAGCGCGATCCAATGTACATCCGATTATTGGTGCCACTTTGATGGGGTCTTCTTTGGCGATACGTTGGATGGCATTTTTGACCGCAAGCTCTTTTAGTTCGAGCTGTTTGTCATATTTTAGGTGTTGCCACTTGCAGCCACCACAATATTCGAAGTGTTGACAAAATGGGGTGGTGCGATAAGGAGATTTACTGATATATTGAGCGACTACTCCAAATTTGAGTCCCTTCTTTTTACGCAGGTAGATAATATCAACAATATCCCCAGGCACAGGGCCTTCTTGAACCAAACAGATTTCTCCCTCTTTTGTTCGACCTATGGCATGACCTTTATCACCGATGTCTATAATACTGACACCCTCAATTGTTCTTTTATTTCTACTCAATTCCTTGATTTCTATTGGGATGATATTATCCTGAATTCGGTTCTGCGATTTTTTTCTCTACCTTCCGGTGTGTTGTTATCGGCGATGGGCTCAATTTCACCTTTGCCGGTGGCAAATATACGTTCCCCGCTAATACCTTCCGCCAAAAGTGCATTTTTGACGCTTTCAGCACGCTCTAGCGAAAGTTTTGCATTCATAGCTGTATTGCCTGTATTGTCTGTATGGCCGATGATTTCTATTTTTTTGTCTTGATAGCTGCGCAATAAGCTCACTAAATAGTCTATTTCTAATGCAGAAATAGGCAATAATGCTGCGCTATTGGATTCAAAAAAGATATTTCTTAAAACTATAGGTGTCGTAGGAATATCCTCATTCACTGGTATTTTCTCAATGGCGGCTGCAAATAAGTATGGCTCAGCTCCGACCCTAACAGTTTCGTAACTGATATGCTCAGAATAAAACAAGTATCCCTCGTTTTCGATATGGATAGCGAGCGATTGGCCGAGTGGGACGGCAGTTAAAAACTCACCATTGTAATTTGTTTCGACGGTAAAAAGGGTATCATTTTTCGATAATGAAACGATGCGCACGGTGCTTTGAAGGGGTAATAGCGAAGCGACGTCAGTTACTCTCCCTTTTACGAATGTCATAGGTTCAGGTCTGAATTCTATCGGTAAAACGAATTCTACCAAATCTAAACTGCCTAAGGTCTTTTTGCCAATTCGATCAGTGGCATAAAATCCTTTTGTGCCATCGAGGCTTACTACAAGTGCCCCCTCACTACCGCCAGTGTTGATAGGAAATCCAAGATTCGTGGGCATTGACCAACCTGACACTTCATCATAACGAGAGACAAATAAATCTTGACTGCCAAGACCGCTATGTCCATCGGATTGAAAATAAAGCGTTTTGCCATCTGGATGAATAAATGGTGAGCCTTCATTACCTTTTGTATTAATATTCGTTCCAGCATTTATAGGAAGACTCCATTGGCCATTTCCTTTTTTTACAGAAAAATAAATATCTGACCCGCCTAAAGATTCGGGCCTATTGCTCGAAAAATACAGTACTTGTCCATTGGCGGCTAACGACGGCTGAGATTCCCAGTGTTCTGAGTTAATAGCACTGCCCAAATTTGCGGGTGGCGACCATTGATCATCCTTGCGGCGCGACATATATATATCACATTTGCCATACCCAAATTCTTTATTGCAACGAGTAAAATATAAGGCCTGACCATCTGCACTAAGACAATGTGCGCCCTCATTTTCATCTGAATTTAATTCTTCTATGGGTCGGATTTTTGGTGGAAATCCATCTTGATAAATCACTTCAAACAAATCCTCTTGACCAAAAAGCCTCCTTGTAAACACTAGGCTTTGTTGATCAATGCTAAATTGAGGTAGATATTCGTGATTAGCCGAGTTGATTGGGGAAGGCAGGGCTATAAGATCTACATGATATATTCGATCCTTAATTTGTTTCATATTCTGTAGCACGGCCAGTTCTTTAGAAGCTTGATTCAACACATCAGGAGAGTCCTTGCTAAGTTCTACAAATTTTTCCATGAGCATAAGGGCCTCATCTAATCGAAGCTCAGTTTTATAAATATTGGACAAACTGCTGTATACTTTAGCATTCTTAGAAGGCAATTGCACAAGTAATTCAAGAAAGTAGCTTGCCTTATCTATTTGCTGAATGTCAAGGTAGGCGGCGGCGAGATCAAGAATTATACTTTCGTCGGTCGGTTTTGTTTTGTGTTCTTTTTCAAGTTTTGCTATCTTTTCCTTTATCATTTCATCAGAAACAAAGGCCGGCTGATTGCTGCGCGGTGGGGGCAATTTTTTACTTGGGCCTGAACTCGTTGGTTTTTGGCTACTGCAGGCTACCAAAAAAAGTAAAAATGAAAGTAAAAAAAAGGTGTCTAAAAGGAGATGTCTGACCATACTACAGATTTCCTCATTCAAACGCCCCATGACGATGTTTGGTATGAGTGAAGTCTTGAAGGACGCAGGGATTACTTGATGGTAGAAAGTAATTCGCTAGCAGGTGCAAATCCAGCAGCAGAAGCTTTCTTTAAATCTTCGAGATAATCTTTCTTCCCAAGCATTTTTTTGGCTAAGGCTTTATAATAAAAGCTTTCTTGCTCATTAAAATCTTTTGAGTCAGGCGTATATTGCTGAAAGGCCTTATCTATAGCTGCAATAGCATTTTCGTGCTCCCCTAATTCATAATATACGTGGCCATATAATGCATAAGCTTTGGCGCGGCGTCGAATATTGGGATCACCTTTTTCGAATTTACGACTTGTAAAAAACTTTAACTCAAAAGCGGCTTTGTCAAATTCTTGAAGTTCTATATGACACTCTGCCTTCTTAAGTCTGGCTCTCCAATGCAAAGATTCTAATGCAACAGATTTACGAACAGTATTTTCTAGATATTCTAGGGCTTGTATATAGTTTGCTTCATTAAGCAAGATTATGGCCTTGCCATAATGAGCAAATGCTATAGATTCATCTAGGCTAATGGATTTATTGAAGTCATAGAGGGCATCGCTATAATTGCGCAAACCTAGATTTACCCACCCTCGTCGTTCGTAGGCCTGTGCGTGTTTATCAAATTTTGCTAGTGCACTGTCAAAAGATTTTATTGCCTCAGAAAATTGCTCGTACCCTTTCTTAAAGAGGTCATCGCCTTTAATAAAATCTTGCACGACAGCTCTATCGCTATTGGGCTCGATTATCGCCTGTCCGATTACTTTGCCTTCATCAATCATCCACATCTGTATACTCCCTGAGACGGCAAATTGTGCGCTGTATTGCAATAAATCCAAGGTGTTTTTGAAAGCCTTATCGCTGGAGTTGCCTACAAATCGCGTAACATTGAGATAAAGATTTACCTCGTCAAAAACATCTTCTTTATTCAAAAGGATATCTGACTTATAATAAGTCTCTGTGCGATACTCGTACATTTTAATGACCTTATCATAGCTTTTTTGTGTACCAAATGACAGTCGTCCTTGAATAATCGTTTTGTAAAACATGGTTGATCTTAAAAATTTTAGTTATCGGGGTGTCTCAGTTTGGGGTATTGCTCTGAGCCTATGCAAATATAGCCTAATTAGGTACGCCAAACTCTCTTAGGTTATGTATTCTTCCGCATATTTTATGTATAGCAATAAGGCTTATATGTTAGCATCCTCTTTCTATTACCAAACAATTTCAAAGGCGAAGCGATAATTGCTCAATCATATCATTTTTCCAAGAGGCAAAAGTGTCATTTTGAATCTGCTTCCGTGCTTCTGATACTAACCATAAATAAAAACTTAGATTATGCACCGTGGCGATTTGCATAGCTAAATACTCTTTTGCTGCGAAAAGATGCCGGAGATAAGCTTTTGAAAATGATTGAGATAACGCACTAGTGCTATTGACGTCGATAGGGCTAAAGTCCTTAGCCCATTTGGCATTTTTAATGTTCATAATACCGTGGTGAGTATAAAGTAAGCCATGTCGGGCATTACGACTAGGCAGCACACAATCAAACATATCAATGCCCCGATCTATGCATTCTAATAGATTAGCTGGAGTGCCTACACCCATCAAATACCTTGCGTTTTTTTGCGGTAGAATATCTACTACCCATTCAGTCATTTCATACATTAATGGGGCAGGCTCGCCTACACTAAGTCCTCCTATTGCGTTGATAGGGGCGTTTTTATCAGCAATGAACTTAGCGCTTTCCTGCCTCAGATCCTTAAAAGTGCTGCCTTGGACAATTGGTGCCAAAATTTGGGGATAACCATATTTTGGTTTGCTTTGCTCGTGGTATATCAGGCATCGATCTAACCATCTATGCGTGAGGTGCATGGATTTTTTAGCGTAGTCGTATTCGCAAGGATAGGGTGTACATTCGTCAAAGGCCATAATGATATCAGCGCCAATAAAATGCTGTATCTCAATGGCACGCTCCGGGGAAAAAAAATGATAAGAACCGTCTATATGGGATTGAAACCTGACTCCTTCTTCTGTAATCTTGCGCATGCCGCTGAGCGAATACACTTGGTAGCCTCCACTATCGGTTAATATAGGTTTAGACCAATGGATGAATTTGTGCAATCCACCAGCCGCATGGATTACGTCATGACCTGGCCTTAAATAAAGGTGCAAATTATTGCCGAGGATGATTTGTGCTCCCAACTCATCCAATTCGTGCTGGTGAACAGCTTTTACAGTACCTTGAGTACCCACAGGCATGAAAATGGGGGTCTCAATATCTCCATGAGCTGTCCTAATGATGCCAGCACGTGCGCGAGTATCTTTGGCTTGATGAAGAATGTCAAATATATTCGTCACTCCGATAATTAAAAGCTATTGTACCGCTGCAACAACATTTGATTGGATTCGGTATCTTTAATCGTCGTAATCATGGCCTGCAATATTGGCGCCGCTGTAGGATCAGTTGCGCGTAGTAGTTCCTTCAAATCATTGATCAAACTTGTGGCCGCATATCGATAAAAAAAATGATTTGACTCATTAGTAGCAATTGATTGTAAATTCTCTGCTTTATTTACTATCTCATCACTTGGCTGTGCATTCAACAATTCGAAATAGGCGTCATAAAAATTGAACACTGAAAAAAGGCTTACATTATTCAACCTGCTTTCAAAATAGTCCGAATGTGTCATGTCTCCGGTTGAAGCAAGCAACGGTGCTATAGCGCTCACAAGAGTATTCGAGAATTCATTTTTTAATGCTTGAGCTTTTAGAATGGCTTTTGGCTTGTCAATTTTAGCTAATGTTTCTAGTGCCGCGTTGATGACAGTATACGAGCGTTCATTGTCAAATATTTTCTCTAGTGAAGCATTCAGGCCATCATAATTGAGGCGGCTTAAGGCTTTCACGGCGGCAGCTCTCACCTGTGAGTGAGGGTCGTTAGATGAGAGTTTAATAATTTGTGCTAAAAGAGCAGGGTCAGTAGTTTCCGTGATTCCTGAGACTGCGATGCTACGTATGGCATGATGCGGATCTTTTAAGGCTGTATTTAATATACTTTGGAGCTCAGGCTTGTTTTTTAATTGGCTAATAGCCTCGTGACGATGTGCGAATGCTTTAGCCCATGTATATTGATGCACAAATTCTGTCGTCGATTTCCTTTCTTTTTTTTGAAATAACAAAACGTCCTTTCGATCAAAAACAATCAAACTAGGTTTTGTCGGGAAACGAATCTCTACTAATTGTTCGCGTTTGTTGATATATAGTTCATGAACGGTTTCCTTGCCTGCGGCGTCATAGATAGAAAGACTTACCGGAAGTTGATATATCGGCAGGTTGCTTTCTATATCCTGTGTTTGATGGATAGTATAATAGATAGTACCTTCTTCTGCCTCATACTCCCACTCGATCTCTAGCTCAGGGTGACCTGAAGAAAGATACCACTGGTCAAAAAACCAATGTAAATCAAGACCTGTTACCTCCTCAAAGGCCATACGCAGCTCATCGACCTCTGCACTCGTATAAGCGTTGTCCACTAAATATTTATTGAGCCCAGCAAAAAAGGCCTCGTCCCCAAGTTGATCACGCAACATATGCAATACCAGCCCTCCTTTATTATAAGAATGGCCATCAAACATATCTTCCTTGTCGTCATAGCCAAAATGTATTAGAGGGTGACGACCTGTTTGTGCGGTAGATGAAAGATAACCTGCTAGCTCATTTTTTCTGTGTTGATCTGCCGCGTCTCTGCCCCGTTTGTGCTCTTCCCAAAGATACTCACTGTAATTTGCGAATCCCTCTTGCAAGGTGAGATTGGCCCAACTCTCGCAAGTAACTAGGTTGCCAAACCAATGGTGAAACATTTCGTGGGCAACGATGTAATCGTTATTGTTATCAATTAAATCTCGATCGGTTTTTTGCACAAATTCACCAAAGACAACGGCCGTAGTATTTTCCATGGCACCGCTAACATAGTCGCGTACTACAATTTGCCCGAACTTTTCCCATGGGTAAGTATAGTTAAGTCGGTCTGAGAAAAATTGCAGCATTTCGGGCGTATGTGCGAAGATTTCTTTGGCAAAAGGCTCAAATTTTTTTTCAACGAAATAGGATAATTCTATACCGTTCCAGTTTTCCTTAACAACCGCAAAGTTGCCCACAGCAATCATGGCCAAGTAAGGTGCATGTGGATCTTTTTGTTCCCAGACATCCGTTCTGCTGCCATCCGTATGTTTTTTGCTACTCACTAATACGCCATTAGACAAGGTAACCATTGTATCAGCCACCGTCAAGCTGATGCGTTGGGTCATATTTTCGTTGGGCTTATCTATGGTTGGAAACCAGCGGCTGTTATTTTCTGTCTCCCCTTGAGTCCAAATTTGTTGTGGTTTATTGGGGTCTTGACCTTGTGCATTAATAAAAAACAAACCCTGATCACTTGTGATGGCTGCGCTTCCGCCTTCTGAACTTTCAGATGGCTTGGCGATATAATCGATAATGATATACACATGGTCTAAGCGCGATATCGGCTTCTTAAGATCTATTTTAATTTGTGTGCCATCGTAAGTATAGCTAAATGGCGAAAACAAGGTGTCCGATACACCGATGATCTGAAATCCTTTAGCATCTAAGGTCAAAAATTGTTGCTCATAAAAATAGGGTTTAAGTGTGAGCTGGGCTCTACCTATAACCTCCTCGTTTTGCCAATCAAATCGCAAATCCAAATCTGTATGAATTAAGTCAAACAGCCTAGTGGCTGACGGATTATATCTAGGAAGCACAAAATCGCGTGGCGCTATAATCTCTAAGGGATCTAGGATTCTCTCCTCTAATTCGTCATCTACTTCATAATCTTCATATGAATAAACTTCAGTAGAAGCATCAGCATTCTTTTTTGGTGTTTTTATAGTGGTTTTTTGTGTGCTACATGCCACAAACATCAATAGGCCAATTAGCCAAAAACAGTTTTTCATATATTCCTTACATTACAATACATACTAATCACATCATCGATGATTCATACACTGCATGATCACTGATATCGGCGTTTTATTCTCACAAAGACATCAATATTCGCTCCATAAATAGGCTAATGGCTTAAAAGTTTTTTTATGGCAGTAGAAAGACTCTTGCCATCAACCTTTCCAGCGAGCAGTTGACTTGCCGCGCTCATCACTTTGCCCATATCTTTCATACCCTCTGCTCCGAGATCTTTTATGATCTGATGCAGCATAGGGACTATCTCTTCTTCACCTAGCTGCTTAGGGAGGTATTTTTGAATCACCTCTATTTCCTCCATTTCTGGTTTTGCTAGATCTGGACGATTTTGTTTGGTGTAAATATCTAGGGATTCTTGACGTTGCTTTACCAATTTTTGGAGAAGCTTTATTTCAGCAGCTTCATCCAAACTTGAAAATCCAGGTTCTGTTTTCAGTAGTAAAATACCGGCCTTTATGGCTCGAATGCCTCTTAGGGCCGCTTGATTTTTGTTTTTCATGGCCTCCTTGAGGTCAGCCATAATAATTTGTTCTAGGCTCATGTTGATAATTTTTCTATGAGGTTAGTCAATGTATAATATTGGTCAAGAGCTAGTTGCTCAGGGCGTTTCGTAAATATTTCTTCTTTAAGAATTTCTTGATTGGGGATAAAAGGTTTGAGGGTATTGCGCAGCATTTTTCGACGTTGATTAAATGCAGCTTTTACAATTGTGCGAAACAGTTTTGGATTGCAAGGGAGGGTAAAATTTTCTTTTCGTTTAAGGGAAATAATTGCAGAGGTGACCTTTGGTGCTGGATAAAAAGAGTCTGGTGCAACATGAAAATGCATTTTGGCGTCAAAAACACTTTGGGCTATCACACTAATGACTCCATAGGTCTTAGATCCGGGTCCAGCAACAATGCGTTCAGCCAATTCCTTCTGAAACATACCCATCATAAAAGGTACGATATCGGCATACTTGTGTACTCTGAAGATGATCTGAGAGGATATGTTGTACGGGAAGTTGCCAATGATGTTATACTCCTTATGTTCAAAGACTGTCTCCAAGGGCAATTTTAAAAAGTCACCTAGAAGCAATCTTTGGTCCGTCATTTGAAGTTGAGCGGTTAGGAATTCTACCATCTCACGATCAGCTTCTATGGCCTTAAAATCCAAATCTTGACGTCGCGCTAAATGACGGGTCAGCGCTCCTCTCCCAGGGCCGATCTCTAACACTCGATCACAAGTGCGGTGCTCATCAAACTGTGTGATGATCTTATCTACAATCCCTTCATTAATGAGAAAATTTTGCCCGTAAGATTTTTTTGCTTTTATCATTTATTGCTCGCCAATAGACACGTTTTATTGCTTAGAAAAGCGAATGCTACATTTTAGTTTGTTGATACTCTAATGCTTGTGCCCTCAAACGTTGTAAAAAAGGGCTAGCAAAAATAAACTCAATCAACACATTGTTCGAATTGTTCAATATTTCATTTCTATTACCCTGCCAAGCTAATTCGCCACCAGAAAGCAGGCAAATATTATCACCAATCTCCATAACAGAGTTCATGTCATGTGTATTGATAATGGTGGTCATGTGATTATCTTTAGTGATGGATTTAATCAATTCATCAATCGTAATAGCTGTTTTGGGATCAAGACCCGAGTTAGGCTCATCGCAAAATAAGTATTTTGGATTGAGGACGATCGCTCGCGCAATGCCCACTCTTTTTTGCATCCCGCCGCTAATCTCTGCCGGATACTTTTTATTCACCCCGGTTAAGCTTACGCGCTCTAGGCAAAAATTAACTTGGTGAAGTTTTTCTTTGGGCGTCATCTTAGTGAACATGTCCAAGGGAAATCGAATATTTTCTTCAATCGACATGCTATCAAATAAGGCGTTTCCTTGAAACAACATACCAATCTTCATTCTTAATGCTCTAAGTTCATCCCTATCTAGACAACAAATATTGGTTTCATCATACCATACGTTGCCGCTGGTGGGCTGGAGTAATCCGACTAATATTTTGAGTAACACTGTCTTGCCAGCTCCGCTCTTACCAATAATCAAATTTGTCTTCCCTTCTTCAAAAGTGAATTCGATACCTTTTAATACTTCAGTAGTGCCAAAGGTTCGTTTAATGTTTTCTGCCCGTATCATATTAGTTCATTAAGAGTAAGGCAATAATTAAATCCGCAACTAAGATCAGAATGGAGCCAAAAACAACCGCACGTGTGCTGGCTTGACCCAATTCGATACTGCCGCCCTTGACATAATACCCTTGATAGCATGCCACTGATGTCAAGATAAAGGCAAACGTGAAGGCCTTGACGTACATAATTACGACATTGTAGGGTTGAAAAAAGGAGCGCAATCCTGTCACAAATTCTGTACTTGTATAGCCTGCCACCACTACTGCGGCAAAATAACCACCAGCAATACCCACGATCGCAGCAACACTTACCAATACAGGAATAATGAGTATCGAAGCAATCAATTTAGGCATCACAATGTACGCGCTCGTATTAACGCCCATGATTTCCATTGCATCGATATGTTCCTTTTGGCGCATTCCACCTATCTCAGCGGCCATGGTACTACCGATTTTGCCAGCTAGGACAATACACGTCAACGTCACCGCCATCTCAATGAGCATAATATCTCTGACGATATAACCAATATAATAACTCGGAATCATGGTGCCTGACAATTGGTAACTGAACTGGATCGCTGTCACAGCACCTATAAATCCTGAAATGATAAAAACTATGGGCAATGAGCCAATACCAATATCGTACATTTGCCGAATGGTTTCTTTGTAGTACATGGTCCAATTCTCAGGCTTAGAGAAAATATCCGGCAACCATAAAACAAATTTTCCTAGATCTTTTATAAGCTTCATGAAGCTGTTTAATTTTAAACTGCTGAGATGGATGAATTGAGAGGCGAAATTAAGTTATTTTAGTTTGACACTTGACAGGAATACGAATAGAGCAATAAAATGAATGTAATTATTACTGGCGGAACGAAGGGAATAGGAAGGGCTATTGCTGACTACTTACATAGTCAAGGAGCTAATTTGACAATTTCGGCGCGAAATAAAGAAGACCTTCAATCGATGAAAAGTAAATTAATGGCAGCACGTCCGGATCAAGATGTTCACTGTTTTACTGGGGATATGGGTGTGAAGTTGGATGTTGAGCGATTTGCTAAATTTATTTTGGAACGTTGGTCTCGGGTTGATGTTTTGATCAATAATGCTGGGTATTTTGTGCCAGGAGATATTTTGACAGAAGATGAAGGTGTGCTTGATAGCATGATACAGACAAATCTTATGAGTGCATATCATTTGACTCGAAGGATAGCTCCTATTATGCAAGAACAGCATCACGGTTATATATTTAATATGTGCTCAGTTGCTAGCCTTAAAGCTTATCCAGCAGGTGGCGCCTACAGTATCAGCAAATACGCCCTCCTTGGATTTAGTGATAATTTGAGAGAAGAATTGAAAACATCTGGGATCAAAGTGACCGCTATTTTGCCTGGACCTACCTGGAGCGCTTCGTGGGCTGGAGTACAGGAAGATCACGATCGACTAATGGAGGCCAAAGACATTGCTATTGCTGTGAAAGCAGCGTTAGATATGAGCGCAGCCGCGGTAGTAGAAACCATTATTATGCGACCCCAATTAGGAGATCTTTAAAAAAGAGTAATCATGTCAAAACGCATCAGTGAGCAAATAGTATTTGGGCGAAACCCAGTGTTAGAATTATTAGACTCTGGTAAGGATGTTGAGCGCATCTTTATGAAAAGTGATACCCGCGGCGACCTAGAAGTGACGATCCGAAACATTTGTAAGGAAAGAGATATACCTCTAAAAAAAGTTCCTGACATAAAGCTGGAGCGCCTTGCCCCAAATCGCAATCACCAAGGAATTATTGCCATAAGCTCAATTGTGGATTATCAGTCGTTGGAAGATGTTATCGCCTTAGCACATCGACAAGGAGAAGATCCTTTTTTGATTATACTCGACGGCATTCAAGATGTTCGAAACATGGGCTCTGTTGCTAGGAGTTGCGAAGTATTGGGAGTGCATGGCATCGTCATCTCAGGCAAACAAGGTGCGACTATCAATGAAGATGCCATAAAGACTTCTTCTGGCGCTATTTTGCGTATGCCTATTTGCCGTGCTCCATCTACAATCGAGCTAATAGGCTTGCTTCAATCACAAGGCATTCTAGTTATCGGATCCTCATTGCAAACCGATCAACTGCTGCCTGATACCAAATTGGATGTGCCATTGGCGATAGTGCTTGGTTCAGAGGGTTCTGGACTGACGCGCGATGTGGCAATGGCCTGTGATATGTTAATAAAAATACCTCAGGTGGGTACACTGGATTCATTGAATGTTGCTGTTGCGACGGGTATTGTTTTGTATGAGCGACTGCGCCAAATAAGCCTGAAATAAGCAATTTTGAGTACATTGGGGCACATTGGCAGATCATTGATCTGCTGAAGATATGTTCCTTATTTTTGTTTTAATCATTGTGAATTCATGTGGATTTTATTTTGCATTTTAATTGCCATATGTATCATAATCCTCTCGAGCGCTCGATATGGGGTGCATCCTTTTTTGAGTCTTTTGCTGTCCTCTTTTGTTTTCGGCATCATGGCAGCTATTCCTATTTTGGATATCGTTCGGCTCATCAGCGAAGGTTTTGGAGAAACCATGGGCAAAATAGGCTTGATCATCATTTTTGGCGTAGTGATTGGTACTTTTATGGAGCGCACTGGTGCGGCGCAAGTCTTGGCCAATCATGTTATTAAGCTGTTTGGAGTCACGCGTTCACATGGTGCTCTGGCGAGCATAGGGTATGTTGTTTCAATTCCTGTATTCGCAGATAGCGGTTTTGTTATCCTCTCATCGATCAATAAGGTCTTATCTAAAAAAACAGGCCTTTCGTTGGCGGGAACATCCGTTGCATTGTCTATGGGCTTACTTGCAAGCCATGCGATGGTGCCCCCGACCCCAGGACCTATAGCTGCTGCAAGTTTGTTAGATGCGGATCTAGGTCAAGTCATATTGATTGGTTTGTTATCAAGCGCTATAGGACTAATAGGAGTTATTTTCTTTGCAAAATATATCGGGCATAAAGTCAAGATAGACAGCGAGGCTCTGACGCAGCAAAATGATTCAGAGATCCTGAAGCCCCCCGGCACGATCAAAGCTTTCTTGCCAATTGTCGTGCCTATTTTTTTGATCGTTGGTCGATCGATGATTGATTATCCTTCCTTCCCAGTTCAGTGGAAGGAATCTTTAAGCATTTTATCCATAGCTGGGCATCCTGTTATTGCTTTAATGATAGGTATGGCATTTGCTTTTTGGCTACCACAGCGATGGAATAGATCGATGCTTAGTACCACCGGATGGGTGGGGGAATCTCTGACTAGTGCAGGTGTAATTTTGATGATTACCGGCGCAGGAGGTGCCTTCGGCAAAGTTTTACAACATGCAGATATAGCCGCCTCTGTCAGTGGTTGGGATACCGCTTTAGCGATGGGACTTTGGATGCCCTTTATTTTGTCGGCTATTCTGAAAACTGCCCAAGGTTCTTCGACGGTAGCCCTAATAACGACAGCCTCCATCGTTATGCCTCTTTTACCCTCAATGGGGTTAGAGGAACCTATAGAAAAGGCAATGGTCGTTGTAGCTATAGGGGCTGGGTCAACAGTCGTCTCTCATGCGAATGATAGTTTTTTTTGGGTGGTAGCCCAATTGAGTCAGATGAATGTTCAACAAGCATATAAGACACAGACCTTAGGTTCGCTCATTTTGGGTCTCGGTTCAATGATCGGCTTGACTATGTTCTACTATTTGATATATTGAAAGATCCAGTTTTATATTAGACTTCGTTTTTCTATTAACTTGGCAGATGCTGTAATCGCGTTAAAGAGGTGTTAGAATAGAATTTTTATTCAATACTGAACAACTCCTAGCGTTTATCTTCTTTTGTCAATGGATATGAATACAGGGTTGAATATGATTATTTTAACTAAATCATTGATATAAAGATATTTACCCATTACAAAAAAGTATCATGTATATCATTTTGGAACGATTTATGCTACATAAATGAGAAATAATAAGCTATGGAAAAAATAATATTGAGAGTTGGCATCATTGCTTGCATCTTTTTTTCAGTTGGGGTCTACATGTCTTTTGCCGAAGAAGTAGAAAACCTAGCGACTAAGTTAAATACATCATTGCCCCAAGTGGTCAGGGCGCCAGATATTAATAAACAATTTGATTGGGCAGGTGAAAAAGTGCCATTCACGGCGGATGCAAGAGAGCGTTTGGATAGAGAACTTTTATCAAATTCATATTTTCACTCAAGCACCATTTTGTCTATAAAATTAGCCAATCGTTATTTTCCGATCATTGAAAGAGCGTTGCGTGAAGAGGGTGTGCCTGAAGATTTTAAGTATTTAGCGGTGGCTGAAAGTGGTCTGAGGGAGGTATGTTCATATGCGAATGCGTGTGGTTATTGGCAGTTTCTCAAAGCCTCGGGCAAAGAATACGGCTTAGAAATCAATGATGAAGTGGACGAGCGTTATCACATAGAAAAGAGTAGCCGCGCTGCTGCTAAATATATTAAATGGCTTAAAAAGCGCTATGGCACTTGGACAGATGCAGCGGCAGCCTACAACACAGGACCCGGAAATTATAGTACACAGATGAAGGCGCAAAAAGGAACGAGTTTTTATAATATGAATCTCAATGAAGAGACATCTCGATATGTGTTTAGACTTATTGCCATAAAAGAGGTCATGTCGCAGCCAGAATCGTTCGGCTATTACGTATATCCCGAAGAATTGTATCCGCCATTAGATGATGTGTTCGAGGTGGAAATAGACAAAACTATACCGAGCTGGGCCGATTTTGCGGCGCAGCACAAGATCAGTTACCGCGATCTAAAGCGCTACAATCCTTGGTTAAGACAAAATAATTTAACCGTTGTTTCGAACAGGTATAAAGTTAAAATCCCTAGAGGATAAGCGAATAAAATTATAACCAAATCGTCAAGTGCTAGCAGAATCCATCTATCTTTACTATTATGCATCGATGTTTACTCCTACTATCTTGTCTAATCATATTTTCTGATTCTGAGCAAATTGCTCAAGAGTCCTTCTACATAACCCGATATCACGTAGATGTTTTGCAATCGGAAGATGGATCCTTTAATGTTACGGAGAATATAGATCTTGTCTTCACCGAACAACGACGTGGAATTATTCGAGACATCGAAGCTAATTACGTCGTCGAAGGGAAAAATGTTACCATACACATTAATGATATTCATGTCGAGAATTGGCGTTATGATGTTTCAACACAGAGAGGGACCAAAAGCATTCGAATCGGTGAGCAGAATAAGTTTTTAACTGGCCCTCAAAGTTACAAAATCACCTACCAAGTAAGGGGCGCAGTCATGAGTTATAAAGATCATCATGAATTATACTGGAATTTGATTGGCGGGGAGTGGCAAACTGAAATAAAGGAAGCCAGCTTCACTTTTCAATACCCTTCAATATGGATAGGGCAAATCACAGATATTAAAGCTACATATGGCCCTAGGCATGCCGTAACCGCTGTGCCAGACATGAGCCATGAGAGCAATATCGTTTCTGGTATGGTACCAGCAACTCTCGCTTCGGGTGAAGGGCTGACGCTTTCCGTCGCCTTCCCAAAGGCTCTTTTTAAGGATCAAATTGTCATTCAAGACGCCGCTGATACTGAATCTAACAGGCCAAAGGATCAAGTTGCTAATTGGCTTCTTGCGATACCTATTTTTTTGGCCTCGCTTTTATTATGGTTGTGGAAAAGGCTTAGAGTGCCTAGCCAAATGAATCTCGAGTCAGCACCCCAGTATTATCCGCCCGAAGGAATGTCACCTGCACTTGTGGGTACATATTTTGATCATCATGTCAATCGCAGAGATTTGATTGCTTTATTGCCTTATTGGGGTGAGCTTGGCGCCTTGCGAATCTATCAAGCGGAAGACCCTGAAGATATGCGCTTTGAAAAACTACGCTCTTTACCCGAATCAGCACAATCGTATGAGCGTGAGTTGTTTGATGCCATTTTTCAACACAACAATATTGTTCGTCTAAAGGATGTGAATGAAAAACTATATACCACGATGGCGAGAGCAGCCGCAGACATTAAATCAGATATCCTCGAGAGAGAATTGTATGATCAAAAATCATATAAATTATTTCATAAAGGATGGATGATAGCAGCCTTTGCCATAAGCATGCTTATCGGTATCTTATTGATGATAATGTTTGAGGCCTTTTTAGCTGGAATAGGCGTTTTCATTGTCGGCATCGTCTGTTTTGGCTTGCATTTTATCACTCCGCTTCGATCTGAAAAGGGCGAGCGGTTGCATCTTCAATTGACCAGTTTTTATGGACATCTTAAAGAGCCAAATACGGATAGGATGGCAGACCTCATCTCCAAAAGCCCTAACTATTTGTTTGAAGTTTTTCCGTACGTACTAGCCTTCGGTTTAGACAAAACATGGATAAACCAGCAGGGTTCTAGGGAAATATTTTATCCAGATTGGTATACTCCTATGCCCATGAATACTGCCTTTCCTCAACAACAACCTAGCACGTATGATCGTTTTGCCACTGACTTTAACCCACAGGCAATCGAAAGAGCTTTTTATAGCTCACCGGCTCCGAGTAATACGGGTGGAGGTAGCTTTAGAGGCGGCGGGAGTGTTGGTGGCGGATTTGGTGGTGGCGGTGGGCGTAGTTGGTGATGATGGGGCTCGTGATTTTCTTGTATTCTATGTCATATATAGTGAATTGACCCTAGCCGGTTTTACTTGGAAGGCGGAGTTTTCTTCTTTGGAAAAATTTTTTCTCAAAAAGCGTCCATTAGGGCTTGTTTCGCAAGAAAGCTGAATTGTACGAATATATAGATTCATGCTTTAAAAGGGTTTCACTCTGAAACCGCAGCATTCAAAAACCTAACCGCCTTGTACACATCTTCAAAAGAATTGTACAGAGCATTAGGTGCCATTCGTATCACATCAGGTTCACGCCAATCACAGATAACCCCTAAATGGATAAGTGTATTGAAAATTTTCTTTTCTCCTCGCTTGATGCGGATACTAATTTGTGATCCGCGTTTATTCTTATCTGAAGGGGTGATCAGCTCAATACGATCATTGTTCAGATGTATGATCAGCTCTTCTAAGTACCCCGTGAGATGTCTAGATTTATGGATTACTTTACTCAAAGTGGCTTTTGTTAAAAGCTCTAATGAGGCTTTCAGCGGTGCAATGGCCAATGTCGGCGGTGTGCTGCATACCCATGCTTCTGCACCACAAGCCGGCATTATATCGTCCTCCATCTTAAATCTCGACGCAAGGGCATTTCCCCACCAGCCTTCTAGTTTAGGTACTAATTTGTCGTGATACTTTTCATGAACAAAGGCGCCGGCTATTGCCCCTGGGCCAGCGTTCAGGTATTTGTAATGACACCAAACGGCAAAATCTACATTCCAATCATGCAATGTCAGCTCAACATTCCCCACAGCGTGTGCTAAGTCCCAACCTACGAGTAAACCTTTGGACTGAGCATACTTAGTGATTTTCTCTATTTCATGCAGTTGGCCTGTGTAATAATTTATTCCCCCTGCCATAAGCAGACATGCTGTATCTGCATGCTGATCTATCACTAGTTTCCAGTCTTCCCAATTCAATAGATCATTCTCTTTGCACGAATGAACGGTGACCAATGCCTCAGCAGGATCGAGACCGTGATGTCTTAGTTGAGATTTAAGCGCATACGTATCAGACGGAAAGGCGTGTTGTTCAGTGATGATCTTGTAGCGTCTTGATGTAGGACGATAGAAACTGACCATCAGCATATGTAGATTGACGGTCAAAGTATTCATAATAGCTACTTCTGCACTGGAGGCTCCTACTACCATAGCAAGCATTGGTTTGATACGATCATTATAACCTATCCAGTCATTCTTCCCTTCAAAATGTCCTTCAACTCCTCTTTTAGACCAGTCCTTTAGCACCTTTTTTATTTCAATCGCAGCGTTTATTGGTTGTAGACCCAAACTATTTCCACATAAATAGATGGCTGATTGCCCATTAAGTTGAGGAAAGTGAAACTGCTCGCGATACAATGCCAATGAATCTTGAGCATCGAGTAAAAGCGCATAATCAAGCGTAAAATCTTGCATAGTCAAAAATATATATTACAAGTAACTTAATCTTTATTCAGGTGACTGGGATAAATGAAACATCACCGGACGACTCGGGCTCGCATCAAGGGCTATGTGTAATATTTGGATATCCAACAGATATAGGCCATCAGAAATAAAATCAGGGATATACGCTAACTCCGTTATGGTTTTAGTCGAAGGACTCCCTTTAGACCAAAATGCTTTATGACTTATTAATGCACCTCCGTCACTCTCAGGATCAATACTGGGCAAATCGACAATAAGATGCTCGATGCCTAGATTGTTTAAGCATTCTATGGCTGTTATATCTAGAAAACAAGGATCAGTGCCCGTATAATCTTGTGTCATTTTACTCTCTGGATTTGGACTTGTCCTCAAAACGACAGCGGTGATGGCTGGATGCCAATGGATTTGATTTAATTCCTTTGCTGAAATGTACTTTGTCGTAGCAATTTCGACAGTTATCAATTGAGCTAATTGGTGACTAACGGGAGACAGATCGAGCATCGTTTGGTGGTTATTATACACATGTCCTGAGCATTCGGTATGGGTACCATTTCCATGAGGGTTGATGTTTATATTAAAGTAATTCACAGGGCTGCCCATTTCGATGGATCCAATGAAATTTCCATCCTTGACGGGTTGAAAAACTAGGTTAGGCGCACCATAACATTTGACCTGCTGAGGTTGCGCTCGCAGAGGTATGGCTATTGGTAGAGCTTGATGTAGATCCGCAAGGTATTGGCAGCCGTCAATATGCAATGATATATGCATCATAAGATCAAAATTTGAAATCGTTTATAGAGATCCAAATGGACTTAGAATATGCAATTAATCGCTGATTGGTGTCATATAATATACTCGAACCATAGTGCTTTCGACCTTCCACTTTTTCGCAGGCCGACAAAATAAAATAATCTATACCCGTGGGTGCGTTAGCTACTATATTCACCCACATGCTGCCAAGGATTAGTAATTTTGGTGGCGAGCCCATACATGCTATGCCCGCAGGGCAGTCTAATGCTCCAATGATAAATTCGGGTAAGATCATGCCTTCTTTGTCGGCATGCAATTTTAAAGGATACCAGGGTGCGCCAAATGTCGAAGAGTCTATTGGCCCTGCATAAATATGAAGACCATCAGCAATCGGTCGAGCCATGCCACAAACAAAGCAATGGTGATATTTATAAGTGAGGTCAAGACCTACATATTTTCTAGCCCCTTTAGCGGCTTCTTCCATGCTGCTTTGGGGTAATTCAGGCTTCTCAAATATAGCCTGTTCTGCATGTGCAATTATTTGGTTACCATCATATACATCCACCGAGCCATCTTCATTTCTCATGATCCTCATGGGTGTATCAAGAGGAGGCGGAGCGAATAGACGACTCATATAAGAGCCCTCCAAATATTTACCCAATAGCCCTATGAGATATCCGCCATTAGCAGATTGCGGGGGGCCATTGTACAAAGGCTCGATAATTAACGTGTCGATTTGTTGAATCTTTTTAGTACTCATTTAACGATTTTGCTTTTCAGTTTTTTTGAATCAACGACGTCAAACAATGGCTTGTTTTTGATCTATCAGTAAAGGTACGATCCTCGATGCCGAGAAACGTTGCGACTTATGTCTAATTATGAATAAAAAAAGCCTCACGAAGTTTAATTCATGAGGCTTCGATTGAATTCAGAGGAATTGTATTCTATGGTTCAACGATCAGTTTTTTCGTTTGAATTGAGCCTAATACGTCCGTTACTTGCACTAAATAGATGCCCGCTTGAAGTTGAGCTAGTTGCAAGGTTTCGGCTGTTGTGTTTTCAGAATAGCTACGTTGGAATACGATTTGCCCTTGCGCATTGAACAGCTGTATGGAAGTAATTCCTGTAGAGCTAAATAGTTGAGTTTGCCCACTAGCTGGATTAGGACTGATCACAAGTTCAGTTTCGCCAATATCCGTTAATTCTGTAAACTGACCAGTCAAATTATTTTTCAAATAATGGGCAGACTTGCTATTGACGATTTGTATGCAATAATCTTCAGTTTCACCATTGTCATAGGCACCACAGCTATCAGCATAATCACCAAGGCTCATGACCACTCTGAGAGTCGTCTTACCGAGAGTAGCCGTTGAAGGAATTTTTAATTTGCCACGAAGGGCATTATAAGTTCTCCCTCTGCCTAAGTATTCATTGGTATCTTCAAAATCACCATCTTGATTTAAGTCGATATAAATCTTCCAGTATGATTGAAACACGTTGCCGTTGAATCCAGGCTGCATAAGGATATCAAGATCGGTTCCGCGTTCTATGCTAACGCAAGGAGTATTGATATGCTTGTATCCTCCATTATTACCAGACTTAAATAAGTAATTCTCAATTTGAATTTGTTTGATAAAAGCCTTATTTGTTGAGAGCCCTAATGATGAGCAATAATTAGGATTCGCAGAATTCTTCTTATTGACGGTTACTTCAAAACTACAAGTAGAAGAATTACCGCATTCATCAGTGACTTTATAGCTAATGACATGTTTGCCAATATTAAATACAGATCCACTTGCTTTACCACTGGTTTGAATAATAGGGTAACAACCAGGTATCTCCATGACAAATTCTCTGTGATAACTCGCATCATTGTCATTCCAATATCCTGTTGGTTCTAATTCAACAAAGTGCTGTTTTTGTTGATAATTGTTGGGTTGATCGCGTCGCCAGTTGAAATATGTTTGAAGTTTTCCATTTACATTCATCCACTGACCTTCTTTACTTTGATCAGACACTCCGATGAAAGCTATTTGTTGCCCCAATTGACGTGCGATATATGTATTCTCTTCATCACTTTCGATGATGGCAAGATGTCCACCATTTTCTCGGGACATTTGATTGGCTTCGTGCCACGTAAAGTTGTTTTTGGAACAGTAATAATGAGAACCTCTATAATACCCCATATAGATAAAGCCATTGATTGCTTTACCGCTAAAACAATCATCACAGCAAGTATTGTAACGCGGTTCGTCCCAATAGACCGCAGCCTCATTAGACTCGCTCTGTACGTATATGTTTTCTGGGCATGTTAAGCTAAATTGATTTTTCAGCACCACATCATATGTACATGTATCAATATTCCCACAGGCATCCTTAATTTCAAAGGAAACTTGAGCCTTGGTGTGAATATCTTTTACAGAGCTTGGTCCGGCTATTTGGTGAATGTCAATACAGCTAATTTCCATCACAAACTCTAATGGTTCATCGTTATTTTGATCATTCCATTGCCCGTTTTTCAACATCCCTACATAATCTTGTTTGTTTTCAAAATTATTAGGCTGTCCAGGGTACCAGTTAGTATACCCCAATGAGCTGCCATCCACCCATTTAAATGTACCTTCTTGAGCGGCATCTGACAAACCTATATAGGCAGCATCCGCCAAAACGATACTTTTCAAATATTGATTTTCTTTGGCATCGTTGATGATAGCTAAGTATCCACCACTTGCCTCCGAAATGGCTTTAGCCTCTGGCCAAATATGTTTTTCTTTTGAACAGTAATACAAATGACCATTATAACTCCCCATATAAACAAAGCCAGGAATTTCGCGTATTTCGCAACCCGGACAATCACTGCTCACTGTAGGCCTAGGGATAGATTGTTCTTTATCTCCGCAATCAATGACGAGTTCTTCTGGACAGTTTACAATTAAACCATTGCCAGGCTTTCTTTCTATGGTCACAATAAAGGAACAGCTGGTCTTATTTCCACAATTATCCAGCGCAGTTATGATTACTTCAGTTGTGCCAACCTCAAAAATACTTCCGTTAGGAATATTAGTTATCAGTGTTAGCGAACAATTATCATTAGCAGAAGGCATAGCCCACATATAAGCTTGTCTTTCTCCATACAATATCACATCTCCAGGGCATGCTCCCAATGTCGGTGCTATGGTATCTTGCAATACAATCATTTGCACGCAAGTATCTGATAGATTATTTTGATTGACGGCGATCCAAGTTCGTCGGATGGTTCGAGCGCCAGTACAATTTCCGTTTATTACTACATCCGAATATACCAATTCTGGTCGGCAGTTATTGCTCGTGGTAACGATTGGACGTCCGGTAATGCTAGGGTCGGACGTAACACTTGGGCATCCAGCAAAGTCAGCCGGGCAAATGATAGTCGGCTTTTCATCACAACATGCCTTAATCACTGTAACCGTAAAAGTACATGTCGCACTGTTGCCACAATTGTCAGTGGCAGTGTAAGTCACTGTGGTGACACCAGCATCAAATAGGCCACCGGGCGTGTGGCTAGAGGTCAAGCTTCTTATGCCACAGCCATCCATAGCCATTGGTGGCGCCCAGTTCACTCTCGCTTTGCAGCTTCCATCAGAATTGACCGTAATATTACTCGGACAATTCATGATAATTGGATTCGTATTGTCTACTAAAGTGATTCGTTGTTCGCAAATGGCAAACAAACTAGCGTCGCTCGGATTTGTGGCTCTCCAAGTTCTTAGGATCGTTCGATTACACTCAGTACCAGAAATCACATCTGTATAAGTCAAAGTGGGCACTGCACAACCTTGTGCATTATCATAACTGGCAATTGGTCTACCTGTATTGGCTGGATCGATAGATGCCGTTGGACATGAAATAAAAGCAGGCGGACAAGTGATTCGAGGAGTTTGATTGCAACAGCTACCGGTAACGGTTATAGTGAAAGAGCATACCGAACTATTACCGCAAACATCTACAACAGTATATCGTACAGTAGTTACACCAATCGGGAACAAATCTCCTGGATTGTGAGATCCTGTGAGTGATTGAATCCCGCAGTTATCCGTGGCAGTAGGTGGTGTCCAACTTACTTTTGCTGAACATGTTTGGTCAGCAGCAATCGTGATATTGGATGGACAATTACTCATCACCGGCAAACTAGAGTCAGTCATTCGAATCGTCTGAATACACGTCGCGAAAAGCGTTGCATCATCAGGATTTGTCGCTCTCCATGTCCGCGTAATAACCATATTGCACGATGAACCATTCTGAACATCCGTAAAAGTTATAGTGGGATTCTTGCATCCTTGCGGATTCGCATAGCTTGCCGTTGCGCTGCCTGTCACTGAAGGATCAATAGAAGCCGCTGGACAACTATTCACATCTGCAGGGCATTGAATGTTGGGCACTTGCTTACAGCAATTGTCAATGACAGTTACCGTAAACGAACATACACTCATGTTTCCACAATTGTCGGTTGCCGTGTACCGCACGGTCGTCACTCCAGGGGCAAAAGTATTGCCAGGATTATGAGTAGATAAAAGACTTTGCAGACTACAATTGTCCGTAGCTGTCGGCGCGGTCCAATTGACCACCGCCGTGCAATTCTCATCGGTCGTTACGCTTATATTGCTTGGACAATTACTTATGACTGGTGCTGTAGTATCTGTAAGGCGAATTGTCTGTGTACAAGTCGCCACAGCAGAGGGAGAAGAAGGATTGACGGCTCTCCACGTTCTTGTGATCACCGTTGCACATCCCTGGCCCGTTGTCACATCGGTAAAGCTGATTTCGGGCGCAACGCATGTGCTGTTACCTCCGTAACTAGCCGTTGCTGTTCCTGTATTAGCTGGTTGAGTTGAGCTTCCTGAACATAGGTCAATATTTGCAGGACAATTTATTATTGGTACATCATTGCAGCAATTATCCGTCACAGTAACGGTGAAAGAACATTGCACTTGTTTGCCGCATTTGTCAATAGCCGTGTAGGTTACTGTTGTTGTGCCAATAGCAAAACTACTGCCCGGTGCGAAAGAAGAGCTGAGCGATTGTATGCCACAGTCATCCGTGGCCGTTGGGGCTGTCCAACTCACAATCGCAGCACAATTGTCAGCGGAGGCTACGGTAATATTCGATGGACAACCTAAAATCGCTGGCGCCTCATCATCAAGGAGGTAGATGATTTGAGAGCATTCTGCGAAAAGCCACGGGTTCGCATTATTAGGATAATCTGCTCTCCAAATACGTTTAATTTTTTGTACTCCTTGACAAGGATCATTAATCATTACGGTGTCCTTGAAGCTTACAATAGGTGTAAGGCAATTAGCGTCATTAGTGATAGCCGAAGCAAAACCTATAACAGATGGTCGGATATCACTATCGGGACATCCGAAGAAAGTGGCGGGGCAACTGATGACAGGTGAAGTCAAACAATCTTGTCCAGAGCTTTTTTGGCTGAACAGAACAAGCAATGCAAATACCCAAAAGGAAGTAAAATATTTTTTCATGGCGGCAATATTAATAAATGTAGTTAGTCAAGCATCCAAATAGATGCATTAATAGATTGCTCGCAAGGTAGGATGGGGTGTATAAAAATTCCGTTAAAGAAAGAACGGACTAAAACTGTTTTCACAACGAAATTAAGATTTTTTTTTGAGCTTAGCATTATTCTGGACAAAATACATTCTTAATGACAGCATTTATACAATTATATCCCTCTTAAAGGAGTTTAATACAGTTATAGATATTTTGTAAAGCGTGAAAGTATTCATTGTACATTTTTGTATTTTTTGGTTTATCTGCTTTTTACCTGCGCAAGATTTATATTGGGTAGGTGGGAGTGGGGATTGGCACGATCCTGATAATTGGTCGTTTAATAGTGGAGGGCCTGGAGGTGATGGCGTGCCTAATATCATGAATAATGTTATTTTTAATGCCCAATCCTTTACGGGGCCAGGTCAGATAGTTAGCGTTACGCAAGCCGATATTTTTTTCGCCTCCATGGATTGGACAGGGGCAACAGGAAATCCTATTTTTTCTGGCGTGGCGGCTTGGACAGCTACGGCCGCAGGTTCGATTCGATTTATTGGAGCCATGCAACACGAATTCTTTGGCAACTATCGTCTTACAAGTGTGACAGCAGACAATGTCATAAGGGCTTCGGGTCAACAGTTTTATCTAGATTTAATCTTCAATAGCACTCAATCTTATGTCATTGAAGGAGATTTATATGTCGAGAGAACCTTGGATTTTAGACAGGGCAGACTCGATTTAGGGACGGGCAATATAAGTGTGTTCACCTTTTTCTCGGATTATGCGAGTGTGCGTGAGCTCATAATGAACACAAGCACCATTACGCTTATTCAAAGAGTTCCTGGCAACGCGCCGTCATTCGTTTTGGCAGGTGATAATTATACGGTCAATGGCGCCAATGGCAACTTGATTTTTCAAGGGCCTGCTGGCAATCTTCGATTAAGTGGCACAAGTTTGGTGACTTTTCGATCCGTATTATTTGATGTTCAAAATGCCTTGTTAAACTCGACAACAGATATCCCACCGACCTTTTCTAATCTTATTTTTAGTGGCAATGGACAGATAGAAGGTAATCATATCATAGATCGCCTTCAGTTACCTAATGGTTTTGTTCTTTTTTTAGAGAATGGCAGTCGTCAAATTGTTCGGACGATCGAGACGGGAGATTTTTGCGATGGGTTTGCTAGCATTATTGCTAATGTCGGCTCAAGAGTACAAGCCATAATAGAGTTTCCCGTTCGACCTATTTCCCTTGAAGGTTTGTTCTTAAGGGGAATTCGTGCCGTTACTTCAGGGGTTGTGATTGTCTTTAGTGGTGGGGATGGAGGCAATAATACTGGCTGGAATATCCAAGATATTTTTAGCCGCAATGTATATTGGGTAGGGGGGACAGGAGATTGGAAGGATAGGGCTAACTGGTCTGAAACAAGCGGTGGTCCAGGAGGAGCTTGTATTCCTACCGGTGGCGATAGAGTGTTTTTTGATAATAACTCATTTAACTCGCCCAATGATACAGTGCGAGGAATAGCTCCTGGAATTGTAGAAAATATCACCTACTCGTCTTCCATTCGCGCAACGATTGCTATACCATCTCTTTATGTAAATAATAATATCACCTTGGCGACCCCGGTCAATTGGCAGATTACGGATGTTTTCTTAATTGGAAACGATGAGATAGGTGCTACACAAGATCGACAGCGAATTAATTCGGGCTCAAATGTCTTGATCAATCTCACGACGTTGAGTCAACGAGAGATACTATTGGACAGCGATTTGAATCTGTCCGGCACATTGCAAATTGATGGTGTCGATCGCTTCAGAACAGCAGGATTTGATATTCGGACACAATTTTTCTTTGCGACAGATGCACCTATGATGAGTTTAGATTTATCAGGTTCCTGTATTACAGTTACTGGCTCCCGTTTGAATTTAGCCATGCCTCTTGTTATCAACAATGTCATTATGAGCAATATTCAAGGCACGGAATTCAAGCTCACGGCAGCAGTATCAGGATTAGAGGCAAATACTGGGCCTATTGGTAGTGTCTACTTTACAGATCCTGACGGTGATGCCTTACTGCGATCTATTGGTGATGTGCGCATCAGGACTTTGCGTTTTGCTGGAGATGGTGAATTAATTGAGGCTCGATTTTCCATAGACTCTTTATTCTTCTCCGCTGGGCATAATTATCGTCTTAGCGTGGGTCTAGACATTAGCGTCAATAATTACTTAGAAGGCTTGGGGGGATCCTGTGCACCCATAGGATTTTCTTCAAATGCTCCTGGCTTTGCGGCGGGTTTTAGCATGCCGCCTTCTGCTGCAGTTCGTTTAGAATATCTTGAAATACGGGATTTGTCTGCGACTGGTGGAGCAAACTTTTTTGCGGGAATAGGTAGTGTGAATGTAGGAGGAAATAGTGGATGGACATTTCCCGACAGCAATCTTAATAACTCAGTGCGGCAATTTCTTGGGGCAGATATTCGTGCCTGTAGTGATAGCCTGATCGTTTTGCGGCCATTTCAAGCTGCTGATATCAGTAATATTACCTGGGGTGATGGTACCACACAATTGAGTTATAATGTTCCCTCCTCGGGTGGGCAGGTTATCGCTACCGTCACCTTTCCTAATACCTGCGAACTTTCTGACACTGTCATTATCAATTTCGATCAGGCGATCGCCATTAATTTGGGCGTAGACACGATGATTTGTGCGGGTCAGAGTATTGTTCTCGAAGATTTGAATGCGACACAAGGATCTTTTCGCTGGAGTACTGGCGACACTAGCCAAATGATCAACATAAATACAGACGGGGCGTATAGCGTTAATGTAACGCGCGGTGCATGCACGGCAACGGATCAAGTGAATGTAAGTGTCATAGATATACAGGCAATAAACTTAGGACGGGATACGACGCTCTGTGAAGGACAGCCATTTTCGTTAGCTGCTCCAACGGTGACGAACGGCAGTTATGTGTGGAGCGATGGTACGAGTCAAAATACTCTTTCCATTGTGTCGACAGGCACCTATTGGTTAGAAGTCGCCCAAGGGCAGTGTACACGCCGCGACAGTATAGAGGTTGAGTTTGATCAGGCGATCGCCATTAATTTGGGCGTAGACACGATGATTTGTGCGGGTCAGAGTATTGTTCTCGAAGATTTGAATGCGACACAAGGATCTTTTCGCTGGAGTACTGGCGACACTAGCCAAATGATCAACATAAATACAGACGGGGCGTATAGCGTTAATGTAACGCGCGGTGCATGCACGGCAACGGATCAAGTGAATGTAAGTGTCATAGATATACAGGCAATAAACTTAGGACGGGATACGACGCTCTGTGAAGGACAGCCATTTTCGTTAGCTGCTCCAACGGTGACGAACGGCAGTTATGTGTGGAGCGATGGTACGAGTCAAAATACTCTTTCCATTGTGTCGACAGGCACCTATTGGTTAGAAGTCGCCCAAGGGCAGTGTACACGCCGCGACAGTATAGAGGTTGAGTTTGATGCTAGTTTTGCGATATCGCTTGGCCCTGATACGACATTATGTGCAGGGGAGAACTTAGACTTAAGCGTTTCGGCAGGATTCGATGAATATAGATGGGATGATGCGTCGAATACAAATATGCGCCAGATAAATGCTGAGGGAATTTACAATATTGAAGTTACTCAAGGTGCTTGTGTACAACGGGATACTATAGCGGTAAATGTTACTACATTACCCACGTTTACTCTGGGGCGAGATACAGCCGTTTGCATCTCTTCAAATCTTGTTTTGAATAGCCCAGTACAAGGTTTTGATCTGTTATGGTCTAACGGCGCTAGTACGCCAATGATTTCTCCTGCTGTTAGCGGTCTGTATACTTTGCAAATTTCTCAGGGAAGGTGTACGGTATCGGATAGTATCGTGTTGACTATTGATACTTTACCTCTTTTACTTTTAGACTCCATAGGAATGGCTTGTGAAGGTGAGACATTGAACTTGGATGCGGGTGTCGCTAATCAGTATTTTTGGGCGAATGGAGAAAATTCCCGCAATATTGATGTGACTCAGTCAGGAAATTTTGAAGTGCGATTACAAAATGGTACTTGCGCCATTGAAGGTTCGACGAACATTAATTTTATTTCCTTGCCTGACTTTAGCCTTGGTCGAGATACGATACTGTGCGATGGTCAGCAATTATCGCTGAGCTCACCCAATGTTGCACTACCTATTCTTTGGTCTGATAATTCAACACAGTCCGAGCTAGTGGTTTCTAGCCCCAATATCTATTGGGTCGAAATAGAAGACTCAGGTTGCACTAAAAGAGATAGCGTAACGGTGGCTTTTGACCCACAGCTAAATTTATTTTTAGGTAATGACACTACGCTTTGCGAAAGCGAAGTATTGCAAATTACTACCAATGTGACGGCCTCTGAATATCGTTGGAGTACTTCTGAGACAACCTCAAATATTACGGTGACCAATACAGGACAATATGTACTTTCAGCCACTCAAGGGGCTTGTAGTGAATCGGATACAATCAACGTCAGTTATATTAACTTAGATAACCTAAACCTCGGTCTAGATCGAAATATATGTCAAGGGGATACGATTGTCCTTGACGCAAATATTGGCAATAACTTGAATTATCAGTGGTCAGATGGATCTACAAATCCTCAGCTTTCTATATCTACCACTGGTGTTTACACAATTGAGGTAGGAAGTGATCGATGTCAAGTTAGTGATACAGTACGTATTGATGTAGATCCTATTTTTAGTTTGGTCTTGCCGAGCGACACCATTATATGTGAAGGCGAAGTTATTCCCACGAATGGCCTTGGTAATCGTATTTCTTTTGTAAACTACCAATGGCAGGGCAATCTCGTTCAAGACCCCATACAAGGGGAAATTATTCAACAAGGAGGTGTGTATACCTTAGTGGCCGATCGTGGTGCTTGTGTGTTGATCGATTCAATTGATGTTCAAATTCAGATAGCTCCATCATTGGATTTAGGCAATCCGCAAACGGCTTGTCAGGGCGAAATGATCAACTTGAATGCGCGCGTGCCCAATAGCAGTTATATATGGTCTTCCGGGGAAATAACTGAATCAATAAGTGTAAGTGCAGACGGGGTTTATAGCGTCAATGTGATGAATGGAGTATGTCAGGTTAGTGATAGCGTCCAAATTACTTTTGCGCCCTTGCCCGAGATTAATCTAGGCCGTGATACGATTATATGCGAAGGTGAGTCCATAAATTTTGGTGACCCTCAAGGGCAACTCGTTTATCAATGGAGCACAGGCGCTAGCACTCCTACCATTAATGTTTCTCAACCGGGCATTTACAGTGTCATGATCGAAGATATGATTGGATGCATGAATACCGATGAGGTTAACTTAACAGTCAACCCTGTGGTTGCCTTTGATTTGGGAGGGCGAGATACTACATTGTGCGAGAATCAAATACTTATGCTTAATGTGCCATTTAATGCTGCGACTATAACCTGGAGCACTGGCGAGACTACCAATGACATTTCTGTGAATCAACCAGCCATATATTGGGCAGAGACCAATTTGAATGGATGTCGATTCCGAGATAGCATCCAATTAATTGTTCAGGAGCTGCCTAGTTTAACCATGCCTGGAGATACAACTATATGTCAAGGGGATACCTATATTGTCAGTCCCACAACTAATTCTAACCAATTCAATTGGTCAACAGGGGAAACTGGACCAAATCTTAGGGTCAACACACCTGGCCTATATACTTTAATGGTTGGTCCGTCGGGGTGTAATGTGACGGCGACCATCGATATTTCTGTTTCTCCAAGACCTAATTTTGATTTAGGTGCTGATAGAACTATTTGCGAAGGTGAAACGGTAATATTAACAGTGCCATCAGGTCAGGGAGATGTACAATGGAATACCGGACAAATGGGCTCTGCTATTAATGTAGATAGGTCTGGTGTATTTAGTGCCGTTGTTGATCTGAACGGATGTTCTTTTACTGATCAAGTGATGATCACCGTCGAAGACCTACCGGTATTTGATCTGGGCGACGATATTTCTACATGCGATAATTTACCCATTACCTTGGGCGTACCTCGAAATGATGTAGATGTGCTCTGGTCAACAGGGCAGATAGGATCGGTCATTACTACGAATGAGTTGGGCACGATCGTAGCTACCGCCATGTCAGATAACGGATGTGTCTATGAAGATGAAATAGATATTAGTAATAGAGAATGTCAGAGATTTCAATTGTATGTGCCTGATATATTCACGCCAAATGGCGATGCAACACATGACTTCTTTGAGCTCGGATTAGCAAGCAATGCGCAAATTCATGAATTTAGGATAGAGATATTTGACAGAGTCGGCTCTCAGGTGTTCGTGTCAGAAGATCCAAATATGTCTTGGGATGGCAATGTTCGTTTGAATCCTGCAGCCGTCGGTGTGTATTCGTATGTTGTACGCATTCGTTTTTCAGATGATTTTGATCAAAATCGCCTTGAAGTTTTGCGTGGCTCACTGACGCTATTAAGGTAATTTTTTCTTCTTTCGCAATCTGATACGGGGTGCCATTAATCTAGCAGAATAGATTTTCTTTCCTTGGAGGGTACGGATCATTAAAGTCAATATTAATATTGCTCCTCCGATTAAGGCATACTTTCCAGGTTTTTCTCCATAGCCTATGACGACCCAAATAGGATTGAGCATGGGTTCTAAGAAGGCGATAATAGAACTTTCGATGGCCTTTAACCTTCGTTGTCCATAAATAAAGAAGATATACCCCAAAGCTATTTGGAAAATACCGAGCCAAGCAAGTATTCCAAAATTGAACCACGAAAAAATAGCCTCAAAATTTGCTGTTGTACTCATCAATGATATCACCCAAATATTGCCAATGAAAATAGAGCTCTCCGCGTGTTCAGATCGATTGGCTTTTTGAATCAATAAGAAAAAAGCCAGAATCACCCCGCTGATAAGCGAATAAACGATCCCTAAAAAATGCCCCTCTAAGGTGAAATCTTCAAGCAAAAAAATGCCCAATCCAATTAAACAGAAAAAAACAGTCCAGCCATCGCGGCGATCAAATTGAGTACCCAAAATCTTTGGCTCAAGGAGTAAGATTATCATTGGAGCCGTATACTGCAAGAAGATCGCATTGGCGGCAGTGGTCAATTTGGTGGCATTGACAAAGGTGTATAATAGGCCAAAATACAACAGACTTCCAACCAATGAGTATTGATTTAGTTGAAGTGCTTTTTTTCTATAAACTAAAAGGAATACTATACCTGCAAATAGTGATCTATAAAATAGAATGGTCGCCGGAGAATCATCAACAAGTTTTATGCCTAGACCTCCAGTACTCCAAAGTAAGGCCGCAATGATGGATGACGCAATACCAAGTTTTTGTGGTGACCAATGCTGCACGGAAAGTAGCTTTTGATATCATTTGTACTGCGAATGTAATCACAAAGCTCGCATTCTTGTCTATCCTCCACTTTCTACGATGTAGCTTTTGTCGCAATCGTTCCTTCCTAAGCTTTAATTATTCTACTTTAGCTTTATCAAATTGACGCTGTATGTACTATAAGTCTATTTTCCTGATAGGTCTATCATTCGCTTGGTCTTTACTGAATGCACAAGAATCTTTGTTGTCTAATTTTTTGTCAGCTCCATATACGAGCGAATTAGTGAAAAATGCGAAAGGCGATAAAATTGCTTGGGTAGAGAATAAGGCTGGTGCATTAAAGATATTCGTCGCAAATGCCCCCAATTACACGCCCACATCTATTTGGTCTTACGCACATGATATCGGTCTTCCGTTGAGTAATCTCCAATTTAGTCGGGATGATGTTCATTTGTATGCCGTTGTCGGAAGCGGAGTCAATAGAGAGGGAGTTATCGCCAATCCGGCTTCTCTTGTGCATTATCCTCAACAGACCTTATTCAGAGTCCATATTTCCTCTGCCAAGCTAGACACTATCGGTCATTATTCAAATATCGTTTTGTCTGAAAATGGTGCTTTTGGATTAATGGCCAAGGGAAAATCTATTTGGCGTATAGATCTACAAAAAATGACCACCGAGTTAATCTTGACAGCACGTGGTGGTATTTCACAACTAGCTATTTCACCTGATGATAAGTCCATTGTATTTACGAGTAATCGTGGCGATCACAGTTTTATTGGTCATTACACCTTTGGTCAGGAGTCAATTAAGTGGTTGTCGCCTTCTGTTGACAAGGATATGTATCCCCAGTTTTCTCCATCTGGAGAGCAAGTAACTTTTGTCCGACAACCCGGCGATGATCAAGATGATTTGAGTAATCTTACAGGGGGGATTATGTTTTCGATTGTGGTGCACGACTTAATATCAGGCAAGGCACAAACCATATGGTCTAGCCCGAAGGATGACGGGGGATTTGCTCAATATTATCCGTCGCATCCTTTGCTTTGGCTCAAGAGTGATCAAATTCTCTTTTACTCAGAACATGAAGCCTTTATGAAGCTATATCTTATGCTTCCGGATGGTAGTCAACTAAAGACCTTGATATCGGGTGACTGTGAAGTTGAACAATTGGATGTATCCTCAGATGGACAAACCATCGTCTTTAACAGTAATAAGGATGACATCGATCGAAGAGATTTGTTTTCTTATGCGGTCAGTTCTGGCATACTTACGCCATTGACCACTTCTACCTCCATAGAGACAGACCCTTTGGTGATGGCCAATAGTGATATAATTTATAGAGAGGCTGATTATCGCAGTTTTCCGAAGATTGTGAGAAAGTCTGCTGCCGATAAGTCGAGCATGAGATCCATCATCAGCACTGATCCTGCCATATCAAATGCCGCTCTTGAACATGTGATGCCAGAGCAGGTGATATTTAGAGCACAAGATGGCACTACAGTGCATGGGCAACTTTTTGTGAAGGATAGAGACGCGCGAAATCCAGCCGTTATATTTATGCATGGTGGGCCTATTCGTCAGATGTTGTTAGGCTATCATTACAGTAGTTATTATGCTAATGCGTATGCATTCAATCAGTATTTGGCTAATCAAGGATATGTGGTCTTAAGTATTAATTTTCGCTCAGGTATAGGGTATGGTCGCGATTTTCGGAGAGCAAAGTTTCAGGGGCCTCGCGGGGCGACAGAGTACCAAGATATATTAGCTGGCGCGGCTTATTTGAGAGATTTAGACTTTGTGGATGCTGAGCGTCTGGGCTTATGGGGTGGAAGTTATGGTGGTTATCTAACAGCGCAAGGGTTGGCACGAAACAGTAATATTTTTAAAGCGGGAGTTGATCTTCATGGAGTACATGACTGGGCTTGGCGTGCTCGCGAATTCAGCCCCGGCGGGGGGTGGGGGCTTGGCCCAGATGATCTGGCATTAGCCTATGCTTCATCACCGATTTCGGACATAAGTGGTTGGACGTCTCCAGTGCTTTTTGTGCATGGCGATGATGATCGTAATGTTATGTTCGGCCAGACGATTGACTTAGTAAGACGACTCCGTGAAAAAGGCGTAGATCATGAGATCGTCGTTTTTCCTGATGAAGTACATGGGTTTTATCGATATCAATCTTGGTTTCGCACTTTCAAGGCTGCGGAAGACTTTTTTGATAGAAAACTAAAGAATTAGATTGAATCCATTCCTTACGTCGATTCTGCTAGTCATTGGTACGGTCATTTTTGTCCTGCGGGTCGATCGATTTGAAGAAAAATGGATCAAGTCCATTCTTGATTGGTTTCCGTCCATACTCTTTGCTTATCTGATTCCTGCGTTGTTTACTCATTTATTTGAATGGGACTTATCAGGGGTAGTACTTCATAGTTGGAGCAAGAGCATTATTATTCCATTAGCCATCGTGTCGGTCATGAGCGCTTTGTCGTTCGAACAATTAAAGATAATAGGTTGGAGACCCTTAGTGCTTTTTGTTGGGGGATCATTCGCTATAGCAACCTTGCCTGTGATCTTAAGTATTGCATTTGGGTCTTTTGATAGTGATTTAAGGGACTATTTATTCGAACAAGAGTATTGGAAGGGTCTAGTGCCTATAGTAGGTGGTTGGATCGGTGGTAGCACAAGCCAATTAGTGCTCAAAGAATTATCTGGGTGCCCAGAAAATTTATTTTTGGCGGTTTTAATTGTGGATAATATTTTGGTCAATATTTGGACTATTTTGATGTTTCAATTAATAAAGAAAAGTGATGAATTGAATGATTTTCTTAATATTCGAGGAGTCCGCCCCTGTGATCAGGCAGAACATAAGGAGTCCAATAAAAATTTTCAAACAAGCTTACTCACATTGTGTGTAACAGTGCTTACGGTGTTGATTATTGGCTATTGGGTCGATAGCTTTTTGTGGCAGGTAATCTTGCTATCTATCAGTGGTTTATTGCTCGGAAATCTGATTCATTGGTGGGATCATTCGATTGTATTAAAAGTGGGCGGGGTGTTGATTATTCTTATTATGGCAATCCTAGGTTTAAAACTCAATTTCGCTAACTTCAGTCTTCCAATTATGTTTGTTGTGTTGATAGTAGTCTGGTTAGTATTGCATTTTGTAGTGATGTTGCTGCTTGCGTATGGATTAAAAGTACATGTGGCTTGGGTGCCAATTGCAAGCATGGCTAATCTTGGTGGTATTTCTACAGCCCCAGCGGTAACGGCTGCTTATGAAGTAAAATGGATGCCACATGCCATCTTGCTAGCCATTTTGAGCATGGTGACGGGTACGGGTTGGGGCATGTTAACGTGGTGGTTATTTAGTCAAATGTAATCCTTCGCAAGAATTAGTGACGGGCTAAATCATTTTTTTATCGATGTGATTTCTGTGAGATAATCCATATTAAATTTTGAAATCCATATCAATCGACCCTTCAGTAGGTCATTAAGTTCTATTTACAACAAAGAAGCTATGGTTAGGGGCTATGAGCCGCACTTATTCATCTACTACCTTGTCTTAATAAATCAAGAGACATATCACCGATTCGCTTATTTTCGCGGCTTTTTTAGATTATAGATACATGAAGAACATTCGCAACGTGGCTATTATTGCGCACGTAGACCACGGCAAAACAACTTTAGTCGATAAGATTATTCACTTTTGTGAAGATGGCGAAGAGAAGATACCAGAGGGTGAATTAATTCTTGATAACAATGACCTAGAACGCGAACGCGGAATTACGATTTTCGCAAAAAATATCTCTGTTCAATACAATGGGTACAAAATCAACCTGTTAGATACTCCGGGTCACGCTGATTTTGGCGGCGAAGTGGAGCGTGTATTGAATATGGCAGACGGCGTTTTGTTATTAGTAGATGCCTTTGAAGGGGCTATGCCTCAAACGCGATATGTACTTCAAAAGGCCCTAGAATTAGGACTAAAACCAATTGTGGTCGTCAACAAGGTCGATAAGGAAAATTGTCGTCCAGACGAGGTGCAAGAAGAAGTGTTTGAGCTTATGTTCAATCTTGATGCGCATGAAGAGCAATTAGATTTTGAAACGATATATGGTTCAGCCAAGAATAATTGGATGGGGCCGGATTGGAAAAATCCATCTAAGGATATTTCCCATCTATTAGATATGATTATCAAGCATATTGACGCGCCAGTCGAAAACAGCGGAACACTACAGATGCAAATCACCACCATCGATTATTCGACCTATGTTGGGAGGATAGCTATCGGGCGCGTGCATCGCGGAGAAATAGACTTAAAGAAGCCCTTGTGCCTCGTCAAACGAGATGGTAAGGTCATCCGAACAAAGGCCAAGGAACTGTTTGTCTTTAAAGGGCTAGGCAAGCTTAAAACTGATAGAGTAGAGAATGGTGACCTTTGTGCCGTAACAGGGATAGAAGGATTCGAGATTGGAGATACCATTTGCGATGCTGAATTTCCTGAGCCTTTGGCTGCCATTCCGATCGATGAGCCTACGATGAGTATGCTATTTACCATCAACAACAGCCCGTTTTTTGGTAAAGATGGAAAATTTGTGACCTCACGGCATATTAAAGAACGCCTAGAACAAGAAACGCAGAGAAATTTAGCCTTACGGATAGAGCATACAGAGAGCGCCGATGTCACCAATGTGTATGGTCGTGGTATCATGCACTTGTCCGTATTAATAGAGACAATGCGTAGAGAAGGATATGAGTTGCAAGTAGGCAAACCTCGTGTGATTATAAAAGAGATTGATGGTGTCAAGCATGAACCTATCGAAGCATTGACAATAGACTTACCAGAGACTACTGCAGGCAAGGTCATAGAAGCTGTTGTGCAACGAAAGGGTGAGATGAAGGTGATGGAGCCCAAAGGTGATTTGACACATCTTGAGTTTGATATACCCTCTCGTGGATTAATTGGTCTGACGACAACGTTGATGAATTTAACGGCAGGGGAGGCTATCGTCGCTCACCGATTTGATCGATATGAACCTTTTAAAGGAGAAATTCCTACCCGAAATAAGGGAGCTATGATTGCCATGGAAACAGGCGATACCTTTGCTTATGCTATTGACAAATTGCAAGATAGAGGCCGATTCTTTATCGACCCTGGGGTAGCGATTTATGAGGGTCAGATCGTTGGTGAGCATTCAAGAGATTCTGATTTGGTCGTTAACTTGACGAAGTCCAAAAAGCTCACTAACATGCGCGCATCAGGCTCAGATGACAAGGTGCGTATTGCCCCAGCTATTCAAATGTCTCTAGAAGAGTGCATGGAATACATCGAAGACGATGAGTATGTAGAAGTGACGCCTAAAAATATACGCTTGCGCAAAATTCATCTCAAAGAGCATGAACGCAAGCGCTCTAATAACGCGAAGTTGGTCATGTAAATTAGTTCAATCATCGCAGGCATTACGATAAGTAAACAATCATTGCGATGATACTCAAGGCTAAGAAGCTGAGTACAATTATGTCAGATTTTTTAAGATTGATCGGCTCACCATAAGCGTTATAATCCTTTGGATAGGTATGCCCATCTAACTCTATACTTGTGTCAGCAGTTTTGAAAAATCGACGGACATAAATGGCTTGCATACCTTTGCGTCGACGATTTAAATTCTGCGAATTTCTTTTTAAGGACTCGATGGCGACGATCATTATTTATAGTTATGCCTTTGAAGATAAAGACAAATAAAATGTTTTAAGCATTTTTTCGTCCAATTGATCAAGTGAAACGACTAAAGAATTGGATTTTGCGCATAAATCTCTTCAAAGCTGCTAAAAAAATAGTCATATGATGACCTATCATTGCGCCGATGAACAAATTATTCATCAGTAGAAGTCTTAAAAATCTGTACAAAATCTGCTTCTGCGGCTAAGTAGGCAAAAGAAGCTTTATTGCCATTTTTTAGGAGTTTTTCAAAATATGCCCGTGCGTCATTCAAATCTTTCTCATGATAAAGATGCCAATTGGCCACACCATAGAGGATTGCATCTTGCGAAGCACCATTCGCTTCATCATTAAGCAATGCACCGAGGTCAAGTTCATTTTTATAGAATAAACAAAGACGGTGATAGACGGTGTTTTCGATAATGACCATATCTTTATTAATAGACGCCAATACACCAACAGCACCACTCTCATTATTCATTCTTCTATGGATCATATACAGCCAATGACTAGCAGAGACGATCATATCGGGATTCCTTTCGAGCTGCCTGCAAGTGTTAAAGGCTCTTAGGGCATTAGGCAAGTCGTCTATTAGGTAATAGGCTAAACCTAAATGATACCACACATTGTCATGCAAACTGCTAACAGGAATGTTTTGAGCATTGGGCATGCCATCGGGTTCTACTTCGTCGGGTTGGCCCTGAATGAGTTGACTGGCTTTTTCTAAATCTTCAATGGCTTTTTGGTATTGTCGTGTTGTAATAAAACGGTGCGCTCTGTGACGATACATTCTGGCGTCGTTGGGGTGCTGATTAATTCCTTCGCTAAATATGCTAATGGCCTCTTGGTATTTACCTAAATAGGCTGTCCGGCGTCCGAGCCATATGATATTGTCTGCATTTTTTGGTTCTTTTTCATATTGGCTTTTTGCCAACAGAAATTTTTCAAAGGCAGTTCCTGTGGTGATGTCGGGATCATACAGAGTGTCGCCTAAGGGAGTAATGAATTGGATAGCTTTGAGATCGCCATTGACTACAACAGCTTGGCGACAAGCGAATAAAGAAATAACGGTGAGAAAAGAAACAATCGTCTTCATAAATTATCTATGTATGTCGTACAATGTTAGCGAAGATAAGGCGCTGTTTGAATAAAATTTACACGACCATCAAATGCGTTATTTTTTGAGTCAATAACTTCCGATACTCCTGTTAGCTCATGCGCTCGATCCTCGGTCGCGACAGGGTATACCAATATATGTACCCTTTATATTGAGTAGATAGGCATGAGTCAACAGATAAAACCTTCGAAAATACTTCAGATTTACTAATTAGTGATTAATGCAAAGTGTGCAATGGTCAGTAAAATATTGTCGAAAGGCAAAGGAGGCAAGACCAATTTGTTCGCCTTTGACAAGGGCTAAAACCTCAATGTGCAACGGACGCCGCTCGTTGCTTTAACATTGATACGACAGGGTGAGAGTTGTAATAGAATTGATGGGCAAAATTATTTTTTGCAAGAAGAATAGATGATTTTGACACTAACCATTACTTCTCACTCCATCGAAAGTATTCAGGCATTTCAAGAGGCTTCTTCGTAAAATGAAGGAGCAGAGTTCATGTTATTTACTGTCAAAATTCCGTTAGGTGGATACCAGCAGAAAGAAAGTCGTGTACTGTTAAAAATTAGGCATGAGTCAATAAATATGTTCACTTTTGCCACCAATTAATATTAGCTGATTAGATGATTTGGCTCTTATTTATAGCTGCAGTGTTATTGTTTTTAGCTATTGACTTGGGCATATTTAATCGCCATGCACATGTTATTTCTGTCAAGGAGGCGTCGAGATGGACCATTTTGTGGGTATCTATTGCCATGTTGTTCTCTATAGGTGTTTATTATATCTATCAAAATGGGCTAGTGGCGAACCCTACGGCCTTGACTCCCAGTCAGGCGGTCATCACTTATATTACTGGCTACTTAATCGAATTATCGCTGAGCGTGGATAACATTTTTGTTATAGCTGTCATTTTTTCGTCGTTCAGTATACCTCTAGAATATCAGCATAAAGTTTTGTTTTGGGGCATCGTCGGCGCTATTGTTTTTAGAGCGTTGATGATCTTATTTGGGGTAGCCTTGGTCAATCAATTCAGTTGGATGATTTATCTGTTTGGCTTGTTTTTATTGTACACCGCCTATTCTATGTGGAAGTCGGATAATAAACCCTTCGACCCAAAGGAATCTTTTGTTTTTAAACAGATTCGCAAAATTGTCCCTATAACAGATAAGATTTATGGCAATCAGTTCATCGCAAAAATAAAGTATCTGAGGGCAGCTACTCCACTATTCGTGGCGCTGGTAGTGATCGAAATAACCGATGTTCTATTTGCTCTAGATAGCATACCTGCTATTTTAGCTATTACCTCGGATCCCTTTTTAGTATTTACGAGTAATATATTGGCCATTTTAGGATTGCGCTCCATGTACTTCTTTTTGAGTAATATGTTGACTCGGTTTGCCTATTTGCAATACAGCTTAATAGCAATATTGAGTTTTGTGGGAATCAAAATGTTGGCATCTCATTGGATTCATTTGCCCGAATTTGTTAGCTTGGGTTTTATTGTGGTTAGCTTAGGAATCGGTATCTTGTACTCACTACGCCAGACATCTAAGGTTAACGATCACAAATTGCCATCAAATACTTAAATTATGCAGACAACATTTAGTGCACAAACTTATATTGCCAGGCGACAGAAGTTAATGGAGAAGGTGGGGAGTGGGCGAATACTTTTCATTGGCAATATTGAAATAGGTCGAAATTACGTGGACAATACGTTTCCGTTTCGACAAGACAGCACCTTGCTTTATTACTGTGGGATTAATATTCCCAACATTCATCTTATGATAGATGTCGATGCCAACAGAACGATCTTATTTGGTGATGATCACGGTATAGAACATACGATTTGGATGGGTGGCTTGCCCAAGATGCGTGCCTTGGCAGATACAGCTGGCATTGAGCAGGTAAAAGGTATGACTGAGTTGGCTGTATGGGTGAATGCCGAGACACTTTTTTTGCCTCCCTATCAAGGCGAGCATAAAATATTATTGCAAGAATTAACGGGTATTGACCCCGCTGCACAAAATGAGCGTTCTTCTGAAACCCTAATACGTGCTGTTATTAGTCAGCGCTCTATTAAGACAAATGAAGAGATTGAACAGTTGCATGCAGTCTCTACAGTCTCTCAGCAGATGCATGCCGATGTTATGAAGGCAACGAAACCAGGTATGTATGAGTATGAATTAGTAGCTGTCGCGAGTGAATTTGTAGGACGGCATAACATGTGCTTCTCTTATTCACCTATTCTCACAAAGCGAGGACAAATCTTACACAACCACTATCATGGCAATCTACTTTCAGCGGGTGATCTTGTACTCTTTGACGGGGGGGGAGAAAATAGTATGTGCTATGCTGGAGATATTACAAGAACTTGGCCTGTTGTTGGCATATTCAGCCAACAACAAAAGGAAATCTACGATATCGTACATGCCGCTTATGTACGCTCAGTCAGTCTATTGAAACCCGGCATTAAATTTATTGATGTTCATAGAGCGGCGGCCATGGTTATCCTCGAGGGGCTAAAAAGTATTGGCTTAGTCAAAGGTGATGTGAATGAAGCGCTTGAAGAAGGAGTCCATACACTCTTTTTTCCGCATGGGCTCGGGCATATGATCGGATTGGATGTCCATGATATGGAGAATCTGGGGGAGAATTTGATCGGTTACGATCGTCAGCAACAGCGCAGAAGTGAATTTGGCTGGCGATCTTTGCGATTAGGCAAAGGTCTTCAAGAAGGATTTGCTATTACGGTAGAGCCTGGCCTTTATTTTATTCCAGCTTTAATCGAATTGCGTAAATCAGAAGGAAAATTTACAAACTTTGTCCAGTACGATAAATTGACCGCTTATACTGATTTTGGTGGTGTGAGAATAGAAGACGACTATCTGATTACCAAATCGGGGTACGAATTGCTCGGTATCCACATTCCAACCTCAAGCCAAGAGATTGAAAGGCAGATGGGGTAGCCAAGTAGTTAGTTAGTTAGTTAAGGTAGCTCAGAGATTGTACAACCATATGATAGACCTGCTTGCCGCTCCTTAATCTATGCAAATTAGATGAAAGCGCTTGGATTTAAACAATCTTCATTTATTTGTGAAATAGACTTAAGGATTGGACGGCCCATTTGAAGTAGTTGTTGTTTTGTTCAAAAAAGCGCGTGCTCGATCTTCTGCATTTTCACGGACATCTACATAAAAGAAATTTAAGTCAGCGATGTGGTAATTTTTTCGGGTAAACAAAAAACTAAAGGGAAACTTGGGTTTATTCGTCCAGAGGACTCCATTATGAGCTTCGGCTTCTATAGCTTTGGGATATACTTTATCAAAATTTCGTAGAACGGCACCTTTGCTATTTTCTTTGTTGACCAGAGGGCCATTTAGTTGCCAGGATAAAGGATTGTGTACGACGATGCTATCACCTTGGGGAATAGCCGCTGGAAGATAATCTTTTTTGAAGGTGCGCCAACTCACAAAGCACCCTATATCGGATTGTAACTTGCAGGCTTCGAAGTGTGTAAAACGGTCTTTTTTTATAGGCATTCCGACTAAGTATGCCACAACGAATTGCTGCGCTAGGGGTGTTCCGTCTATACGGTCTTTCATAAGTCGGGCAGCATGAACCGTACCCTGACTGTGAGACGCTAAGATAAAGGGTCTGCCCTGATTATCATTCTTGATATAGTGATCAAAAGCGAGCAATACATCTGCATATGCCTGATCCAACGCTCTCTGGCCCTGACTAGGGGTATCTTCGTCATAAAATGCGTTTATATGGGCTTGACGATAACGAGGGGCATATACTCGACCGGCTGCATTAAAAATACTTGCTTGAAACTTGATCGTTGAATTGTCGGTTTGAGCGTTAATTTTCTGATCGTCGATACGTGCATTCCATCGTCCGTCATCCGTTTTTCCAGTGTAGGTGGTAGGGTGCAAAAAGAAGATGTCGACGGGCAATTGTCCCGTGGCGGGTGCTAGAGCACCGGGGATAAGATCAGAGGGATCATTTTTGAGTGGATGTGCCGCCCAAAGATGTAGAGAACTATAGTCGAGCTGTGCATTATCTGCTTCTGTAATGAAGCTATAGGGTTTAGGGCTACATGAATAAACAAGCAATATTGTGATAAATGCTATAGAACTTTGTATGGTTATTTTGGTCATTAAGATATTAATTAGACAGATTAAGCGAGTAGGATAAAAGGGCATAGCAGCTACCTGTAACGCTTGTCAAGCATAAATGGTTTGAATAGACAGCAATAATTGCGATCATGAAACTTAATCAAGGCGAAGTACCGACTACTATTTTTCTTGACTTCGTTAAATAAAAGTAAAAATGTCGTATTGCTTGCTTTTTTACTTCCTGAATTCAAGCGGCAAATGCAACTTTAGTTAATAAATTAAATTCTTCTTCT
>CAZTSI010000018.1:0-9025 GCA_964616755.1 uncultured Saprospiraceae bacterium
TGTGTGGATGGATGGGGTCGCTACTTTTCCTGACAATACAGAGTTTGAAGCTCTTTTAACGTTTGCTGGTGATCCTAAGGGCGCCTATATTCGTAGTGTTGCTGCAGACCCTAGTTCTATCACCGTTCGCCAACATCACAGTTTTATACGTCTACCCGATGATGGTTATACTCCTCGAAAGTTTCATCCTTACGCTGGATATTTTTCGATGGCCTATAACGACTACGCCACGCCAATAGAAGCTCCTATTGTCAAACGATTTATTACTCGTCATCGGTTAGAAAAGAAAAATCCGAATGCCAAAGTGAGTGAAGCTCTCGAACCTATTATATATTATATGGATCCTGGCTGTCCCGAACCTATAAAATCTGCATTGATGGAAGGTGCGGCTTGGTGGGATCAAGCATTTCAATACGCAGGATTTGCACCAGGAACTTTCCAAATTAAAGATTTGCCCGCAGGCGCAAGCATGTTGGATGTTCGATATAATGTCATCCAATGGGTACATCGAAGCACTCGTGGTTGGTCCTATGGTTCATCAATTGTTGATCCGAGAACGGGAGAAATACTAAAAGGTCATGTTTCATTGGGCTCTTTGAGAGTGCGCCAAGATTTTCTTATCGCTCAGGGGATACTGTCTCCATTTGGTAGTGACGACAACAATAGTAAACAATTAAAAGAGCTAGCGCTCATGCGTTTGCGTCAATTAGCGGCACATGAAGTAGGTCATACGATTGGTTTAGCCCACAATTATTCTGCTAGCACCAATGAAATGTCTTCGGTTATGGATTATCCGCATCCTCAAATACTATTGACGGATCGTGGTGATTTTGATTTATCTAAGGCCTACGATGACAAAATAGGCGAGTGGGATAAACGCAGTATTCAGTATGGATATGCTGTTTTCCCTGCGACTCAGAGCGAAGATTCAGCGCTGGATGCCTTATTATTGAGTTTTCAAAAATCGGGATTTAAGTTTATCTCAGATGCCGACGCACGAGCCACAGGAGGTGCGCATCCTCAAGCGCACCTATGGGATGGCGGGGCTGATCCCATTAACGAAATGAATAGATTACTTCAGGTTCGGAGGGCCGCCTTGAAAAATTTTGGGGAAAACTCTATCGTCACGGGTACTCCCTTGTCAGATCTTGAAAAAGTGTTGGTTCCCTTATACTTAATGCATCGCTATCAATTGGAAGCTGTTAGTAAATTGATCGGAGGTCTTGAATACGAATATTACGTCAAAGGAGATGCCTATAATCATCAAGTAAAACCTGTCGAATTAACGGTTCAGGGTCGAGCTATTCAAGCTATTTTAAGTTCGCTCTCGCCCGAAGAATTATTAATTTCTGAGGGTATTTTGTCGGTCATACCACCTCCTGCCCTAGGCTATGAACGTGACCGAGAGACGTTTGTGGGACGTACTAACCGAATGTTTGACGCATTAGCGCCTGCTGAGAGCTATGCCACAATGGCTATTGGTCTTCTCCTTCACCCAGACCGGTTGGCCAGAATATATAGACATAATGTGGCTCATGGACATTCGATGAAACTCGAAGAATATCTCGACCAAATAGCCACTCATATATTTGGCAGACAATCGGCGGATGCTCATAAGGCAAGTATTGAACAGTTGGTGCAAAGTATTTATTTTGAGCACCTTCTATCTATCGCTGTGAGTAAAGAAGTTGATTCGTTTGCTGCGGCTCAAGCACTCAGTTCTATTGAACGCATACTATCAGGTCATCTTAAAAACGTGGCCATGCATGAACGCTTAAAATGGCTTTACGATCAAGCTAAAAGTGATCCTTCGTCTGTTAAGACTCCAAGCTACAACGAAATGCCACCTGGCGCACCGATAGGGTGTGACATGGATCATTAGTCGAAGTATGAAAAGATATTGTAAGAGTTTACTCGCACTATGTGGTGTTTTCCTCTTTCATCCGTCTACTGATATTTGCGCCCAACTAGGAGGGTTAGGGACATTTAAATTTCTCGAAATGCCCTCTAGTCCGCGAAGTAGTGCTTTGGGTAATTCTATTATAGCGACACAACGAGGCGATGTCGGGGTTGCTTTACAAAACCCAGCGCTCTACGATAGTGTCACCCACCAACAATTAGCGTGGAGTCACAGTTTTCATTTGGCGGGTATCAGCAATGGCCATGTTAGCTATGGATATCATCTACCCTCTCGTGAATTAAGTCTAGGATTTGGTGTGCAGTATATAGACTATGGCGCATTTAGGCGGGCAGATGAATTTGGATTAACCCAAGGTAATTTTTCAGGGCGAGAAACGGCCCTTCGATTGAGTTTAGCTAAACATGTACAAGATCGATTGAGTTTCGGAATATCGCTAATCGCGGCTACTGCCACCTTTGACACCTATGGCGCACTTGGGATCGGGGCAACATTGGGTGCTCATTACCGTATGCCCAAGAGCAATGCTGCTATAAGTATTGTGCTTCGAAATATTGGAACCACCGTAAGTCACTTTAGTGTTCGTGAGCCTTGGCAGACAGCGCTTGTCATTGCGTTTTCAAAACGATTGCGATATGTGCCCTTTAGATACTATCTGAGCATGGATCATTTAGAGCGATGGGATATTCGTACTAGTCGTTTAGATGGAATAAAAATATCCCCCAATGTGGGCACGGATGAAGCCTCAAGTTTCAATCGCTTTGTAGACAATCTGTTTCGACATATTTGTGTTGGTGGGGAGTTATCCTTGGGGTCGAAAGAACAAGTACAACTGCGATTTTCTTATGATCATCAACGAGCAAGAGAATTAGGCCTCAATGACTTTCGTTCATTAAATGGTTTTAGTACTGGATTTGGTATAAACACATCCTTATTGAGAGTAGATTACGCCTATAATCATTATCATTTGGCAGGTGGTAATAATCAATTAGCTGTTATTTTGTACATGAATCGTTTATTTTCAAAAATTTAAGCTTATGTGGCGCATATTTCTTTTGATAGCTTCTTCTTGGTACTTTACGGGCTGCAAACACCCGAATAACTTCCAGGACAATTCTTCCCAAGTTGCTCAACAAGTTATAGATATTTCCATCGAAGAGACAAAAGCTCTATTAATAACGAACAACGATATTGTTGTCTTGGATGTTCGCTCCCCTGAAGAATTGGAAGATGGCTTTATAGAAGGTGCTATTAACATTGATTATCGGGCAGATGATTTTAGTGAGAAGGTAAATTTATTAAATAAGGATCTAAAATACTTGGTCTATTGCCAATCGAGCATAAGGAGCACCAAAGCCGTTGCAAAGATGAAGGAACTTGGTTTTGTTACTTTATACAATATGGAAGGCGGTTATAGAGATTGGCCTCAGTGATCCCATTGTCCAAAAGCAGGCACATTTATACAGTTCATTGGAGTATAAGTGTCGTCTTTTTAACGGTACTTATTTATTCTAAGGCGGGCATATCGTTTTGTTATATTGCTTGGGGAATTCTATCTATTTATTCTTGGATGCGTATAAGAAGTATTGTGCCCGCCGCTAGTTGGTTTTATGCCATACTTTGGGCTGGTGTTCTGATGAGCGTATGGAACACCGCTTATTTTCCAGCTTGGGCTGAACAAATGCGTATTTTTCTACCCTTTTTGTTTCTTCCGCTATTTTTCACTGCTTTGCCAAAATTAGACAGAGATCATGTCATCCGTCTTCATTTATGGTTCTTAGTCATTTTGATTATAACCGCCCTAGTGCTTTTTGTTGATGTGATGGATGGTCAGCACGACCAAATTGTTTGGAAAATAAGCAGAGGGGGAGCTGTTTATACGCCCATCGAGCATGTAAAATTTAGCCTTTTCAATAGTTATGCTGTTTTAAGTGCTATCTGGCTTTATTTAAAGAAAGATAACAACTTGCATAAAAGGGGCTTACTCGTTGGTGCATTATTATTGTTTGGATTGATGCACTTTTTAGCGGTAAGATCAGGATTGGTTGTAACATATTTACTTTTGGCTGCAATTTTGATCTATCAAGGTTTTCGAACGAGAGCATACAAAATTACTTTGGTTATCCTTTTGACTGGGGTGGTGTCAGGTCTAACCGCAGTGAAGTTTATACCCACGTTAAGAGCTAAATGGGGCTATAGTCTATACGATTGGCGTAGTGGCCAAGAGCACTTTTCAGACAGTAATCGATGGATAAATATTAAGCGTGCTATGGAAGTATGGTTAGAGCACCCTATTTTCGGTGTAGGTGGGGGTGATGTGCTGTCGGTGATAAAGGAAAAGTCTTTGAATTCTGAGCATCCCAAAATAGATGATCGGCTCCCACATAATCAGTTTGTTTTAGTACTAGCCCGATCAGGAATCATTGGACTCTTGATGTTTTTATTGGGATGGCTTTTGCCCTTTTGGTATGGATTAAAACACGAACCTCTCGCTTGGCTTCTATATACATGTATGGCATTATCCTTTTTAGTTGAAAATACCTTTGAACGATCCATTGGTGTGGGTTTCTTTTTATTTTTTGCCTTGCTTTTGCGGGCTGACCCTACCAATCAATCGCTGGCGGAACCCTCAGTTGTATAGTGCTCTACCATATGCTTAGCTTCGATCAAGAATATCTGGTCGGATCTTTGTATTATGGGCTTAGAATAATCATGCCCAAAAAGTCAGACAAAATCGTTTTGCTCTAAATTGCATTTCATTATCCTAAAAATTCGATAGAAACTATGCCTCGATGGAAAAAAGCCACCTTGATACAGACAAAGGAACTTTCGTTGACAACGCGAAGCTTCATTTGGTCCATTGACATAGCAGATGCGGCGCAATTCATGCCAGGGCAGTTTATTACGTTTGATTTACCGATTGCCACAAAAAGACTGGATCGTTGGCGTTCATATTCGATATCTAGTATTCCTAATCAAGAAGGTTGGATAGAACTCTGTATTGTTGAATTTGAAACAGGAGGTGGTTCTCAATATTTGTTCTCACTAGATCTCGGGAGTCAAGTAGATTATAAAGGGCCCGATGGTGCGTTTACCTTCCCTCATCACAATAATGAGGCTCTAAGCTTTATCTGTACAGGAACGGGGGTTGCCCCTTTTAAGAGTATGCTGAACTATCTAGATGTAAACACCTGGCCAGATCATCAAATAGATTTAATTTTTGGATGCAGAACAGAAAAGGATATCTTATATAGAGCCTTTTTTGAAGAGTTACAGATAAGAAGAAGTAATTTTAGCTATCATGTAGCTACATCTAGAGATTATTTTAAGGGATACCGAGGATATGTTCATACTATCTTTGAAGAACTTTATAAAGGGCATTATCTAGAAAGAAAATACTACTTATGTGGCTGGCAAGTTATGATAGATGAAGCCTCTGCGCGATTACAATCCCTTGGTGTGTCAAAAGAACACATTAATTATGAACTATATGGTTGAGCGGTTTGAAAAAAATTGACGTCTATATCATTCGCAAATATCTGAGCTCCTTCTTATTCACCATTCTTCTGATCACTATGGTGGCGATCGCCATGGATGTTAGTGAAAAAATCAATCGCTTTCTATCCAATGATCTTAGCCTTAACGAAATTGCTTTCGATTACTATTGGCATTTTATTCCTTGGATCAACGGTGAACTTTGGCCGCTATTTGCATTTCTATCAGTAATATTTTTCACTTCTCGAATGGCAAGAGAATCGGAGATTATTGCCATTTTAAGTGCTGGCGTGTCTTATATTCGATTATTAAAACCTATGATGATGGCGGCTCTTTTTATCGCGTACTTACATTGGCTCGGCGAAAATCTCATCATACCAAAGAGCACCCATTTAATGACCGAGTTTGAGAGCCAATATATCAAACGAACTATCAAGTCTCCTCTTTCAAATAATGTACAATTTTACATAGCCCCTAATCTGAAATTGTACTGCCGCTATTATCAAACTCGAGACAGTTCTTTGCAAACGTTTAGGTTAGAACATTTTGATGAAAATGGCCGGCTTAAAAGCTTTATGAAGGCCAAAAGTCTTAAGTTTAAGGAAGAACCAAATCTATGGACGGCAGTGGATTATGAAATCCGCCATTTTGATATGCTTGAAGAAAAAATTGTTCTCGGCAGTGGTCAAAATTTAGATACGACAATAGCTATACATCCAGATGACTTTGTTCGCCATAGCAAATTAATGGAGATTATGACTACTCCAAATCTAAGAGCACATATAGCTCGCGAAAAAACAAGAGGGCTTGATAACACTACTAAGTATAGCATTGAAGTCTATAAAAGAACGGCAGCTCCGTTTACAATTCTTATACTTACGCTCATTGGGGCATGTATTGGCACTCGTAAAATACGTGGTGGCCTTGGTATGCATTTGGCAACCGGCGTAGCCTTGGGTTCGGCCTTTGTTGTAATAAGTAAATTCTCTGAGACCTTTGCCAGCAATCTTTCATTTGCCCCCCTCTTAGGGGTTTGGCTGCCCAATATCCTGTTCGGCGCTATCAGTTTGTGGCTGGTTAAGGTGGCTCAAAAATAAAAAGGGTTCTAATTTTCAATTATTTTTGAAAGCAATTACTACTGCGCAAAAGTATAAAATGCTCTTTATCAATATATTATATATTTATGTATAAAATTTATGAGGCTTGACGTTATTTTTGTTTATGACTGAAGTTGTTTTTGTTCAACAAAATATTTACATTTACATCATCAAAAATAAAGGCCATGGAATTAATGACAAAAGTAGATTTTACGAAAAGTTTTGACAAGCTTTCCCCATCTCTTAGATCGTTTGCGTATAATTTGACAAAGGACTCAGATGAGGCTAAAGATCTTTATCAGGAGACAGCCTTTAGGGCAATAACGAATAGAGATAAATTTCAAGCTGGGACAAATCTTAAGGCCTGGTTGTTTACCATTATGAAGAACATCTTCATTAATAATTATCGCAAGAAGGTAAAGGCCAATACGGTCATGGATAGTTCTGACAATATGTATTACATCAATTCAGGTGACGTGTCAATAAGCAACGGCGCGGGTACTAATATCATGATGGCAGAACTAAATACGATGGTGGCTAAGCTTGATGACTCCTTAAAGGTGCCTTTTGAAATGCATTATGTAGGATATAAGTATCAAGAAATAGCAGATCATCTTGAACTACCCCTTGGTACAGTGAAGAGTAGAATTTTCTTCGCTCGTAAGGAATTAAAAGATCAAATTAAATCTCAGTATGGTAATTATTCTACCATACGAAGTAAACTGTCTGCATAGAATATGTAGGGCTAGTAATGTAAGGGGGCTTAGCATATGCTAGGCTCTTTTTTGTCGCAAAAACATAATGAAGGAGCCTTTTACCTATTGGTATTCACTATTGATTGTACAATCCTGCAGAATTGTATTGTCATAGGTGAATAGCGATCTAAAACTGGCTTGATTTAACCCGGCAAAGCCATACTAAAACAGCGTAGCACATTTAGGGTACTACACCTTGATTAACTAGTTATTCATAGGTGGATATCATTGTCAATTTTCAGCGTCAACTTAAGCGAAGCCTTGTCGCTAAGTTAGAATCTACTAAAGGGGTTACCTTCAAATCCACAGCAATAGTTTGGACCAATTGTGTAACTCTATGTGTGCCAAAAGGACGCACCTCATCGTTACGAACGTGAACGGGATTATGCGTTTTTGACAAATCCCCCTGATGCTTCTCTTTGTGGATGGATCGATGTTAAACAAAACCTTGGAGTATTAGTGAATAGTACTGTTAACACAGTAAAGTGGCTAAAATAGTCAGTTCTGCAATTTTTCGTGTTAAAGTATGCGCCTCAAGAGAAAAACCTTTCTCTATTTACTTTACGAACCGCCGCAATAATATTCCAATTCTTCCCGAATAAAATTCTAGTTTTCTATTGTGCTCAGATACAACAAATAGCACTAAATGTCTTGCAGAAGGTTTTATCGTAAAATATCTTAAAGAAAAAGGGACAGACAAGAAGTGTCCATCCCTTAACAATGTAAAACCTCAAAAATGAATGCATCAGGAATTAGTCCTCATCCGATACATTCTGACTGCTCAATCCTTGTAATAGTTCTTTGATTGTTGCAATCTCACTTGCAAGCTTCGCATTTTGTGTATTGGCACTCAAAATTTCTTTTTGTAAACCCTTTATTAAAAGTTGTTGTTCTTTGATAGCCTCGTTTAAAACCGCTGTTAGTTTAGCGTAGTCTACTGACTTATATCCATCTCCATTAGTTTTTACCACCTCTGGCATTACCGCTTCAACATTCTGAGCTAAAAATCCCACTTGTCGCTCCGTCGGGAAGTTATAGCCCTTGAATTCATCGACTCTAAAATCGTAGTTGACACCATTGATGGCCATAACCTTCTCTAAAGCTCCAGATACCTGCGTGATGTTTTTCTTAAATCGCTCATCTGAACTAGAGTGAATCTGCATCGCTAGTATGTCGCCATTAACCTCTAACTTTATTTCTCTACCTGGCATTAATGCTGTAGTAACACTTCCTCGGCCAATAGCCATTCTTCCATTGCTAGTAATAACCGTAGTATCAGAACCATCTATAAAGAAAAGATCATTTCCATCCATAGTCATGTATCTATCGCTAGTTAATGTACCATCATGTCGGTAAATAACACTATCTGTCTCTGTTGCTAATATCTGTTCCGCTGTTACTTCAATTACATTACCATCTACATCCACCGCTAAAAACGTCGTAAATGTCCCCGTTATAGCCGTGTCACCGTAGGTCTCAAATTGAACCAAATTAGAGACCTTGACAGTATCCGCATTTATAGTAACACCGTCAGTTACGCTTGACAAAGTGATATCATTAGTAGCCGATATACTTGCTGTTGTAGCTGCGGTTATATCGGTTGATGTACCACTTGTGATTACTGTACTTCCTGAAGTAGACGCTATTGTCACGTCGCCTGAAGTTGCTGTGTGTGAAACCGAATCAGCACTAACAGTATATTCATCCACACCTGTAAACGTCAAATCATTGCCAGCACCCGTTAACGTCCTATTTCCCGT
>CAZTSI010000018.1:9125-62803 GCA_964616755.1 uncultured Saprospiraceae bacterium
CCACACCTGTAAACGTCAAATCATTGCCAGCACCCGTTAACGTCCTATTTCCCGTCAACGTACCATCAAAATTGTATATCGTACTATCTGTCTCTGTTGCTAATATCTGTTCCGCTGTTACTTCAATTACATTACCATCTACATCCACCGCTAAAAACGTCGTAAATGTCCCCGTTATAGCCGTGTCACCGTAACTACCTAGTTTTATGCTCCCCAAATCATCCAAAAAGAGTATACTATCTGTGGTGCTGGATCTGAATTTTACTTCCTCGTCGGAATTAATTAAAATTATGTTTTGACCGTCTTGCTGAAAGGTCATTTCATCACCATTAATCGTTACTTGACCAGTAGAATTAAAGGTCAATGAGTCGATATTATTGAATGTCAAGGAGTTGCCATTACCGCTGACCGTTCTGTCTTCATCCAGTGTACCATCAGCTAGGTAGAAGGTGTTTGCTCCTAATATGGGTGATAAATCTACGGTTTGAGTATTTGTTGGCCCAAGGATTGCCGTTGGGTTCTCGACAAAAACTAGGGCTGTATCACCTTGAACAGTAATACTTGATATGTATTCGTTTGATGTAACAGTATCTTGGTCAGCATCATTTGATAAATTGATCAAGGTTCTAATGGTAGCAATCGAATCGCTTAATTGCGTGTCTGTGGCAAATAGGCTGTCGAGGTTAACTACTGAAAAATGGCGATCACCATTGTATAAGGCTAGTGAGTCTACTGTCAATAACTCTAGCGTCAAGGGAAATTCTATAACATCACCTGATCCATCATTTGCGGTGCCTAAGAAGTAATGGTTATCTCCTGTGAAATTACCCAAACCATATCCATACAGCTTGAGCATCAAGGCATCAACATTGGGATCCAACGGGGTCGAAATATTATTGTTAGTCGATCGTCCAATGCGTAATAATGTGTCTATTTGGAAAAATTCTCCGGCACGTTCAATTTCAAAATCGCGATGAATACCATTTGTTAATTTATTCTCACCAATTTTGACCTGTGCCTGGAGGACGCTGGCACAGATGATAGTAACTGCCGCGAGCAATAATAGTCGCAAAGTTCTCATTTGAAAAAAATTTAAAGTTTAAGCAATCAGTCTTGGCATAGTGCCACGAGGTTCTAGGATCGAACTTAAGTTGGTAGGTTAGGTATAAATAGACCGTGAGCTTGAGCCTTTGATCCAATTTCATGACAATGTTACATACAAATTCATATATAAAAAAATATTATATATGTTTTTTTAATATTTCTTAGGGTTTCTACCCAAACAGGCCGCGTTTGGGGTTATTTGCCACAACTTTTTGCTCTTTGATTTTATTTGAGCTACTTCAAGAACCTTCATTAAGGATGTTCCTCTTTCAAAAACTCTCGCAAATCCTTGCTACTTTGAAGTGGTAATTCATGCATCGGCAAATGGCCAATACCTGCATATACGATTAACCTATTAGTAGGGATATCTCGTTGAAATTTATAGGCTGATTGCACATTAATAATATTGTCTTGATCGCCCCAGAGTATAAGGGTAGGCATACTTAGGCCTTGAATCAGGGCGGTATCTCTTCCTGCAAAAGATTGTTGCATCCGCTGGACTAATACTTCTCTATTTCCTTCTCTCAACAATAAATCCATATATGTTTTTACTTCCTCTGCGGTCACCAGGGAATCATTGGCATAGGTCTTGAGTAAGGTTTTTCTGATAACACTCTCTGGTGTGATCTTCTTCATAAGTCCACTTAAAGTCTTATTTTGAAGCATCTTGAAGCCGATAGGGGTAGACTTACTCGATGTAGTGTTAGCATAACCCGACGAGTTTACCAAAATCAATTTTTTAACCTTCTCGGGATGTTGTAAAGCATAATGCCAAGCTATGGAGCCACCCATACTATTACCCCCTAGATAAAACGTATCTAGAGCCATACTATCGACGAAAGCGCTGAGAAACGCCACTTGGGCGCTGTCACAGTATCGCTCACTAGAAATAGGGCCTGTTAAGCCATATCCTGGTAGATCCATCGTGACAACGTTAAGACTATCTGAGAGTAAGCCCTGCCATGCTGCCCAGTTGCGAAGATTGCCACCAAACCCATGCACCAACAAGAGCGTCGAACCGACACCAGTGCTTCTATAATGCACCTCCGTACTATCATAATGAAGAAACTTGGAGTCTGCAAAGGCATACTCTTTTCTTAATTTTTCAACTGGAATGTCTGCTTTATATTGGGCTTCGACCCATACCGCCAATACCAATCCGATAGCAATTATACTGTAGGCTAACCATTTAATCATTTTAGACTTCATTCTCTCGTTTTACAGCGATCCTTTTATGAAATGTGAATATCTGTTATTATTTTGCACTATCAAGACTTAAAACATCAAAAATGCGCGAATTCTTTACCCAGCCTAATATTGACTTCTTTGCGGTTTTGGGAATTCTGATTTTTTTTGGTCTCGTTGAAACCCTAGCGGGTCATTATCAGCATACTAGGCGAGACAAAGACGATTGGATACTAGAGATTGTAGGCTTTTTTGTAGTGATTATAGCAAAAACAGTCGTGTTTTCTGCAGTGTTTTACTTATTTAAGTTTTTGATGCCAACAGCGAATTCTTCCTTAGGTAGTTGGCCATTTTTAGCGAGTTGTTTATTTTATCTTTTGATAGATGATTTTCTACAATACTGGTATCATCGCACGGCACATGAATATCAATGGTTATGGAAACATCATAAGTCTCACCATGACGCTGAAGAGATGGGCATCCTAGTCTCGTATCGCAACAGTTTGACATATTATTTACTTATGCCCAATATTTGGTGGGCGGGTATTTGTACCTTCTTGGGTCTAGCTCCTGCTGTAGTTTTTGGTTTAGTTTTTAAGCAGATTATTGTCACCGCCTCACACAGCACTTGGCCTTGGGATCGATCGTTGTATCAATCAAAATGGTTAAGACCCCTGGCAAGTCTCATAGAAAGAATATTTATTACACCTGCTTTTCATCATGGTCATCATGGCAAGTCAAAGGCAGATGGCATAAGTGATCCGAATGGAAATTTTGGCAATACATTTTCACTTTGGGATCAACTTTTTGGCACAGCCACATTTGCTAGAGCCTTCCCCCATAGTTATGGCATGCAAGTAAATACAAATGATTCTTGGTCAAGTCAGTTATTTTATCCCTTTGTAAAGGCTCAAAATCCCAAAAGTGAGCTTTCGGGTGATCATATTCGCGTTCAACAAACCGTCAATGAACCATTCAAATCCGTTTTACCCAAGGGTACTTACTTATATTGCCAATGTGGTTTCAGCTCTGAACAGCCCTTTTGTAATGGTGCTCACCACGGAAGTAAGCACAAGCCTTTGCTCTTGCATGTAGCTTCGGACAAGGTAGTTAGCCTATGTCAATGTAAGCGCACTAGGACGCCGCCATATTGCGACAACTCTCATTTGAGTTAAAAAATTGAGGATTCTACGAGATCAATCGTCATAAACTAGTCGTCGTAGTAGGTAGTCATTTTAATTTTGATATATATTTGCCGCTCGTTTTAAAGATGGCGTGGTAGCTCAGCTGGTTAGAGCGCAGGATTCATAATCCTGAGGTCGGCGGATCATGCCCGCCTCACGCTACTTCACTAAAAGCCCATAGAAGTTGATTTTATGGGCTTTTTTCTATTGGGCTTTATATTTTCGAAAACTCTTTGTTGCCCACTATTGACTCTACTGAGGCTAGTATGTGGTTTGTATTTCAGATCATAATCTTCCTAAGAATTATATCGACGCGCCGATTGCTCAGGCGACCTTTCCAAGTATCGTTGTCAAATATGGGGCTGTCTTCGCCAAAATCATATTTATCGATAAATGATTTATCAATACCTAGCTTTTCGAGTTCTTGAATCGCGGCGGCACTCCGCATCTGCGACAGGTATTGATTGTATTCTCTGCGGCCAATATCATCAGTATGACCGTGGACTTCGATTTGATACACTTCGATAGGCACAGCGCTGTTAATAAATTCAGTGAGCTCATTAATCTGATCTTGATCAATAAAGTAACTCCCGCCGCTAAAAAAAATGCTCATCACTTTATCCTCAGGCCCCAAACCTTGGGCTGCAATCAACTGAATACCACTTATCACAAAGAGAATGGTGTAACGCATATAGTATGAACGTGCTAGAGCGCTTTTCGTTTGGGCCGAAGCCCTTACAAAATTCGAGTAAACACTATATTATCTCATTTCGACTAAAAGAAAAGATTAAACCTTGTTCGTTTCTAGCTTATCATGATGGGCAATTGCGGCTCGCAACATTATGATTGCCGTGTAGAGTATGATAGCGATAACTAGCCAGCGCAGTACTTCTAGTTCCAAGGACTTTACGATAAACGCTGCGATAGCTACTGCTATAACGCCAGGTATCGCCATGGCTACTGCGGCCTTGCGATTATAAGCTCCTTCTTTTATAAAACGTACTGATGCTGGGGGCATTAGAAAGGCACATGAACCCATCATAATGGGAAAGGCAACTTTAGGTGACATCCCCAAGGCAAAGACTAACGCCATGCAGGGTGCATAAAGTCCTACGCCCGCTGTCATTAGTGCTCCTAACACAAAATTGGCCACTACAGCTAAAAGAAGTTTTCCAGAGCTCAAACCGATTGCGGTGCCCCCTCCTTGAATCCAAGACATATTGGTAGCCAACATAAAAAATGCAGTAATCAACAAGGCTACCCCCATGACTAGTTGGATCTTTTTTTCAGCTAGTTTGGCGACAATTCCTGCGCCGAGCACAGCCCCTAGAGCAGCAGATATAAACATCGATAGCAAGGTGACAGGCTCTACTTCGATGATCGTAATGAATATCAATGCTTGTAGCAATACAGGTATGGTGTTAGCGACATTCATCGTACCAGGGATCAGTTTGTCCGACGTCTGTTTTGTGAACTTTAAAAGAGCCGTCTGTGGTGCAAAAGCCCCTATACCGAGCACATCAAAAAAATTGACTACGAACCCTATGAGCCCAGTTTTTAACCAACTACTATTTTCGAGGGTATCTTTATGTGCTTCAAAGTCCCTCGTCAACACTATTGAAAACCAGAGCGTCAATCCAGCTAATGAAACCCAAACGGCGGTGATCATTGCGATGTTTTAAAGTTTTGAATAATGGCCTATTCTAAATCTGAAATAGTGCTAACCAAAGATATCAACATACTTTAAAAAATGATTTTTGTTGTTTTAATTCGTCATTTTCTAGTTGGGCTTCAATTTCTTTAGCAGTCTTAGTGATGGCGAGTCCTCCTAGACCGGTACATCTGAGCGTATTGGGCAATGCATCACCCACTTTTTTCATAGTTTCTATCACTTCGTCTAGGGGTATGAGGTGGTCATAATCTGACAATGCCATATTCGTGCACGCTATAGCATTTGTTGCTGCCATAACATTTCTATTGAGGCAAGGGGCCTCTACACGATCTGCTATCATATCACAGATCATTCCTAGACTCGACTGCAGGGCCATGGAGGCGGCAGACAGCGATTGATGAAGTGTACCCTTTTTCAGGCTTACGATACCTGCTGCGGCCATACCCGAACCCGATCCGCATTCGGCCATACAGCCTCCGACCTCCGCCGCAAATGTTGCATGGGCAGCAATAAATACACCGATCATTCCAGCAGCCAAGAGGGCTTTTACCATGTCATCTTCTCCAAGCTTGAGTGAAGTGCCCACACCAAGGATGGCCCCTGGTAATGCCCCACAGGACCCAGCAGTAGGTGCGGCGACGATCACGCCCATCGAGCTCTTTACTTCCATCATGGCAGAGGTATACAATATCACTTGATTTAAAATGTCACCTTCGACTACCTGTTTATCTTTGATTTTTTGTTGAAGGCCGAGGGATTGTGGACCTAAGATTCGGTCGACGTAACTAGTGCCTTTTAATCCCTCATTTATAGAGTTACGCATTATTTTGAAAATGCTTCTCATTTTTTCAAAGACCTCCTCTTTTGAAATATTTCCTCGCTCACTTTCGTAGGCTACCGCTAGTTCCCAGAGTTCGAGATCTTTACCCTGGTTATATTGAAGCATTTCTTGGCAAGTTATAAATGGAACAGACAAATTTTTTCTGGATTTTATAGGAAGTACGGGATGAATTTTTTTGATGCAGTCTACTTCATTAGATTCCAGTAATTCGGCGCAAAGGTCATCGTCAATAAATTGATCTGATTTTATTTCAATAAATGACGTAACACCTCGGCGGATTTCAATTTCGTCGCAGACAAAGGATCTTTTGATATGTTCGACGAGCTTTTCTGATGGTGTGCCGTATATAAGAGTCTGATAAAAATCGCCGGCCATCGATACGCTAGCGCCGTCTATTTCGATTACTTCGATCATACCACCTCCCATGGATAGGGCAGTAAGCGATCGTATTTCTTTTTGGTTTTTTAATGTGATCTTGTAAGTATTGGGATGCGTAGCACCTATGGGGTGGATATCGATATTGATTTTTAGTCCTGCTTCTTCTACCGCCCATAGATATTCGGGTAGTCGCACGTCATCTGCCTCCCAACCCAAAAATCCGCCGAATAGTCCCATGTCAGAACCTTGACCTTTATGTGTAGTGGCGAGTGAACCGTTTGGGTCAAATTCAATATTCACTTCTTGAATATCCTCATCCATCAGATTGCGACATATTCTACCTATGCGTATAGATGCAGCGCAATGTGAACTCGATGGTCCGCGCATCACAGGACCGATCACGTCATTAAAAATACTGGGATAGCTTTTCATAGTGTCAAGTTAACTATTTATCAATTTAAAGCGTCGCGTACAGTATAAAACTATAAACTGACTTCCTTGTCGAGTAGTGAGATAAGTCACCGGTTTAGGAAGTAGTCTAAAGATAATCCGTTTTTATTATTGGTTGGATGACTCGACTTATATAGCGTACTATAGTTAAGCGATTAGTAAGGGCAGAAAGGTTGATGAAGGTCCTAGACGTTGTAGGCGGCTTTACTTTTGCTCCTTTGTGCTCAGGGATATTCGTTTGCGCTTGATATCAACCTCGATGACAGTTGCCTGTACGACTTGATTAATGCTTAGCACTTCAGCTGGATCTTTGATAAACCGATCTACTATTTGTGAAATATGAAGTAGGGCAGCGTCTTTAATTCCAATATCGACAAAGGCGCCGAATTTGGTAATATTTGAAACGACACCTGTAATCTTCATACCGAGTGATATATCTTCGATAGATTTAATGGTTGCTGAAAATTGCACCGGCTGAGCTCTTCCTCTAGGATCGAGACCAGGTTTTTGTAGTTCTTGGATGATGTCTTTTAATGTAGGGACACCTACCTCCTCGTTTACGTATCTGTTAAGGTCGATCTGACGGATCCATTCGTCTTCAGAGGTGATTTCGGATAGATTTATCTGATGGTCGGATAGCATTTGTTTGACCAAATCATAGCGTTCGGGATGAACGGCAGTGTTGTCTAGAGGGTTATCACTATTTTTAACTCTCAAGAATCCGGCAGCTTGCTCGAATGCTTTTTTGCCCATACGCGGCACTTTTAACAAATCAAGTCTAGAAGAGAACCCGCCGTTTTCATTCCTAAAGTTCACAATATTTTGTGCAATAGATGGGCCTACCCCAGAGACATATTGCAATAATTTTTCACTTGCGGTATTCAAATTGATTCCGACAGTGTTGACACAACTCTCCACTGCACGGTCGAGATTTTCTTTTAATAATCCTTGATGAACATCATGCTGATACTGCCCTACGCCGATGGATTTAGGGTCAATTTTTATTAATTCGGCTAGTGGGTCCATGAGTCTTCTCCCTATTGATACAGTGCCTCTGACGGTGAGATCTAAATTAGGGAATTCATCGCGTGCAATTGCGGATGCTGAATAAATCGATGCGCCACTCTCATTGACCATATACAGTTCAGCGTCGAGTTTTGCATCCTTCAAGAGTTGATAAGTTTCGCGACCTGCCGTTCCGTTTCCAATGGCTATATTTTTTATCGCATATCGATCCATCAGACTGGAAATCGTGATTAGCGATTCGGCAAGTTGTGACTGCGGCGGATGTGGATAAATCGTCGTATGATCGAGTAGTGACCCATGTTCGTCCAATATGGCTATTTTACAACCGGTTCTAAATCCTGGATCAATTGTTAGTACTGAGTGCGGCCCTAAAGGTGCCTCAAGTAGTAATTGTTTAAGATTAGTCACGAATACGGCAATGGCTTCCTTATCTGCCTTTTCTTTGGCTTTATTTTTAAATTCGGTCTCAATAGAGGGCAGTATGAGTCGTTTTAATCCATCTTTAATGGCTATCTCGAGTTGTTCGGCACAGGGTCCATTAGATTTGATATAATAGTTATAAAACCGATCAAGTGCGCGGTCTTCATCTATGGTTATTTTCATCTTAAGCAGCCCGGCGTCATCACCGCGATAAATAGCTAATAATCTGTGGGATGGGCATTTATTCAGTGTTTCGTAAAAATCAAAATAGTCCTTATAGTTTTCAGCTTCTTCTTTCTTTTTGGCAACTACTTTAGCTTCGAGTACAGCGTATTTTGAAAATTGGGTGCGAACAACATTTCGCATTCGACTATTTTCATGTATCCATTCAGCGATGATGTGGCGAGCACCTTCTAGGGCCTCCTCTACGGTGCCCACAGATCCACGAATATAGCGTTTAGCTTCGACCTGCAAATCGTTTCTGCGTTGGGCAGCGATAAATTTCGCTAGTCCTTCGAGGCCATTTTCTTTAGCGATGTCAGCTTTAGTTTTTCTTGACTTTTTATAGGGTAGATACAGATCTTCTAGAGTAGTGGCGTCATAGCATTGGTTGATTTCGCTTTCTAATTCGGGTGATAACTTGCCTTGATCTTTAATAGTCTGAAGAACGGTCTCTTTGCGTTTTTCTAATTTTTGAATATGCTCGAACTCTTGTTTTATCTGATCAAGTTGGACTTCGTCAAGCGAACCTGTTCTTTCCTTTCGATATCGAGCGATAAAAGGTATGGTAGCACCTTCTTCTATGAGAGAAATGACATTTATAATCGATTTTTCATTAATACCTGTCCGCGATTGTATTAGTTCTGATATCACTAATTAGGTTTTATATTTTACAAGACAAAATTAGTCCTTCGAGCTTTACGATACGCTTGGTGCGCCGTATATTACGTAAAGGACTCTTCCTTATACGAATACAATGGATTTTACGAGTAAATAGTCAACAATGAATGCGTATAAGAGAGAAACGGAAAATAGCAAACTAAGTCTAGGCTCAATTTACATACTCCTAATTCCTCAATTGCGTAAAGGAATCAAGCTGCTTTTGCATCAGCGCCTGTCGCTAGGTATGAATTTTGTCAATGAAGTGTAATGGGCCCTGCCCTATAAAATCTACTTTTTCATAGCTCGTTTCATCTTCTTTTTGATTGCCCAACATGATAAGTCGGTCCGTGATAACCATGACTTGATCTGCACCGCTCTGTACTCAGCATAATCCATCATCGTATCGGGGATAACGACTAGAGCCTTAGACTCGAATAGGTATTCCGCTTGCGCACACTAATCGAAGGTAGCCATGTTCACTCCTATTGAACTTATTGACTTTCTACGAAACCACCCCTGAGTGCTTGCGTTTAAAATAAAGATTTTTGACATCTATGACTCAGCTTAGGATATTGTATATCGATTGCAATAATCCACATAACATTGTACCTTTACTAACAATGAGGTATTCTTTGGCATCAAGGCTTGCGGCTTCCTTTTTGGCCTGCATTGTGTTTTTAAGCACAACAAGTTTTTCTGTGGATGTACACTATTGCCAAAACAAGATGAAAGGCATCAGCTTTTTCGGCATTGCAAAGTCTTGTCATGACTCTCAAATCCTAGCGTCATGCACTAAGGCAAAAAAATCGTGTCACCATGCTCCTGAATACTCTCTTTTCTCAGATTTAGATAATTGTTGTCAGAATAAAAATATTCTGATCGAGAAATTCGACCTAAGAGTCACTTCGCCGATATTCGCTAAAAATGCAAAGTTGAGGTTTCGTTTATCACCTTGTTTATAGAGCCTTTTAGGAAAGATGAGTATACCTCTTGTGCTAATCAGATTTTTGTACCTGACAAACATCCCTTCCTAGATAAAAATCGGCTTGTACTTTATCAGCGGTTTCTTATTTGATTCATTTATCCTTTTTCTACTTGCCTTACGTCAATGAGTCCTCCTGCAATGAACCTGATGGAAGAAGCATTATCTGTTTTTTAGTAATATTATTTTAATTAGATATTTGATGCTTCGCCATTTTTCTTATGGATAGAATTACGACAGTAAGCGATATTATTTTTTCACCATTTCACCAAAAAGTAAATTAACATACCTACGTATATCAAACCGATCTAACACAAGAATTATCTGCACACTCAATATATCATGAAACAAAGCTATCACATTGCAGGAATGACCTGCAACGGGTGTCGAACCCATGTAGAGCAAACACTCTCTAAGCAGGCAGGCGTGACACAAGTGTCCGTCGATCTTCAAAAGGCAGAAGCCGTTATTGAAATGGATAAACCGCTGTCTATTGAACTCTTTCAAAAGGCCTTATCCGATAATGGAGGACGATACAGTATTTACCCACTAGGAGAGCCTATGCCTGACCTCGCCAAAACTCCCCTCACTCATAGAGGTGTCGGTGCAGGAATGTACTACTGTCCTATGCATTGTGAAGGAGATAAGACCTACGACCAACCCAAAGATTGCCCCGTCTGTGGAATGGATCTCGTTGAAGAAATAAACCTTTCGGTGGCACACAGCACAGTACTATGGACGTGCTCTATGCATCCTGAGATACAGCAAGAAGAGGCTGGAAGTTGCCCCATCTGTGGAATGGATTTGATACCTGCGGTTGCAGACCTTTCAGCTGAAGAAAAGGCGTATCAAAGGCTCGTAAAGAAGTTGCGCATAGCCGTGGCCTTCTCGCTGCCTATCTTCATGATAGCCATGAGTGAGATGATTGACGACAATCCTCTCTACAAAATCATGCATCAGCAATATTGGAATTGGATACAATTTACACTTTCACTTCCCGTAGTATTTTATGCTACATGGATGTTTTTTGAGCGCGCCTACAATAGCGTCCGTTCACGGAATTTAAATATGTTCACGCTGATAGGCGTAGGCGCTGGCGTCGCTTGGTTGTTTAGCGTGACGGGGTTATTATTCCCAGACATGTTTCCCGACCAATTTAAAAGTGCGTCTGGGGCAGTTCATGTGTATTTCGAGGCTGCGACTGTCATCTTAACCCTTGTTTTGCTTGGACAACTACTTGAGGCGAGAGCCCACAGCAAGACTAATTCAGCCATCAAAGAATTGCTCAAATTAGCCCCAAACAAAGCCACTAAAATAGTTAATGGCGCTGAAATAATCGTAGCGACTGACGATATCGCATTAAATGATATTCTCAAAGTAAAACCCGGTGAAAAGATCCCCGTAGACGGAGTTATCACTCAAGGTCATACAACGATTGATGAATCCATGATTACCGGTGAACCTATACCCGTAAACAAAAGTACTGGGGATGAAGTGAGTAGCGGCACCATCAATGGCAACCAATCCTTTTTGATGAAGGCCGAAAAAGTAGGTAAGGAAACTCTTTTGTCGCAGATCATTCAAATGGTCAATACGGCCAGCAAAAGTCGCGCACCCATCCAAAAATTAGCCGACAAGGTGTCTGCATATTTTGTCCCGATGGTTATGGGCATTTCTGTCCTCACCTTTATCGTTTGGGCCTATTGGGGGCCATCGCCCTCTTATGTCTTTGCTTTAGTCAATGCTATTGCAGTATTGATCATCGCGTGTCCTTGTGCTTTGGGCTTAGCGACGCCGATGTCTGTCATGGTGGGCGTGGGTCGCGGGGCGCAAAACGGAGTTTTAATAAAAAGCGCCGAAGCTCTAGAAAAGTTGAATAAAGTAGATACGCTGATCATTGATAAAACGGGCACGATCACTGAAGGCAAGCCTACGGTTGAAAAAGTGGTTTCTTTCAATAGTGAAATGAGCACAGAGGTGATTTTACAATATATTATTTCTATAAATAGCAATAGTGAGCACCCTTTAGCAGAAGCAACCGTCAACTATGGAAAGGAGAACAAGATAGATTTGTTGGCAACAGAAGAATTTAAGGCCATAACAGGCAAAGGAGTAGAGGCGAAGATCAATGGCAAACAAATAGCCTTGGGCAATCCGAAAATGATGGCGTATGCTAATGCACCGCTCTTGACACATATACTCGAAGAAGCCAGAACATTTCAAGTTCAAGGTAAAACCGTTTCATTTTTATCTATAGAAAATCAGGTATGCGGATGTATAGTCATTGCAGATAAAATAAAAGCCACGAGTGCAGCGGCCATCAAAACGCTTCAAAACAAAGGTATACATGTAATCATGTTAACAGGCGACAATCACGATACTGCTCAAGCCGTAGCCATAGCGCTACAACTGACCGACGTTAAGGCTGGAATGTTACCAGAAGAAAAGCTTAAAGAAGTGGAGAGGCTACAGTTGCTTGGCAAGGTCGTAGCAATGGCTGGCGACGGCATCAATGATGCCCCTACCTTAGCCAAAAGTGATGTAGGTATTGCTATGGGCACAGGCACTGACATAGCTATCGAAAGTGCGATGATAACGCTCGTAAAAGGGGATCTAAGCGGTATTGTAAAAGCTCGCCATCTAAGTGAGGCAGTGATGAATAATATAAAGCAAAACTTATTTTTTGCCCTGATCTATAATGTGCTTGGAGTGCCGATTGCGGCTGGGCTTTTATACCCATTTTTTGGAATCTTATTATCACCAATGATTGCAGCAATGGCGATGAGCTTCAGTTCTGTATCGGTTATTGGCAATGCTTTGAGATTGAGGAATGTGGAGATGAATTGACGAACTAAGAAAAAATGAAATCTTCAACATTAAAGTGCAGAAGGACTATAATGAAGATTGAATGATTTTGGGATGTTTAGATTCAATTGTTGTTTCTATATCAAACTCTGTAGAATGACAAATTCTTCGGTAAAATTATTATTCCTGCTCTGCTTGTCCTGACTCTTTGTCTAGCGTGCTTTGTACAAAATCACACTAACCGAAGGAAGCCACCGAAACGGAGAAGATAGGAAAGGAATATACCTCAGCCTTTATTTGCCCAATGCATTGTGATGCAAGTGGAAGCGAAAAGGAAGGGCAATGCCCGGCTTGTGGTATGGCTTACGTTAGAAAGGAAGATCACAAACATTGAAATAATGTGTCGTCACTTCCTTGGTTGCAAATTTGGCTAACTACGCTTCTAACATTTTTACGTTTGAAATGCCTACGAACTTGTTGTATCTAATGCTTTTGTTTTCATGATCCGTTGCGATGTCAATATATCTCGTGGTTTTTACATATCCGTGCACGAATCCAATTTCTAACGCTTTTATTTAAGCAATGATCAAGCATTTATGGCTATCGTGCTCTAAGGTAATCTTAGCCAAGGCGCTAATAATGACTGTAGATTATATTGGAGTTTGCACATCCTTCCTACTTCTTGAGACCCATTACCCCAGTAAAACTCTCATTGCACCTCACTCCACTTCTAATTCCGCGCACTATGTTTTTTGCACATAATCATGGCTTATTATCTCATAAATCCAGGATACTGACGCCAAATCATAATGAGAATAAATCCTAATAAGGCGCCGCCCAAGTGAGCAAAATGAGCTATACCCGATTGTGCACCGCTGATACCATAAAACAGGTCTATGCCCAAAATGATCAATACTAGATACTTAGCTTTCATCGGAATCGGAGGGATGAGCAGCATCACCTCTGCCTCGGGAAATAACATAGCATAAGCGAGAATAACTCCCGATATAGCGCCCGATGCTCCAAGCATCGCTGAATTGCCTCCAAACAATATGTGTAATACCACCGCGCCTAGCCCACAGGCTAAATAATAAAATAAAAACCTTCGCGAGCCCCATACGCGCTCCACATTTGGCCCAAAGAAAAACAGTGCCAACATGTTAAAAAACAAATGATTGATAGAGCCATGGTTGAACATGTGTGTCACAATGCCGGACGGATGAAATGCCGGATGCCCTATAGGGTGATAAACAAAAAAATGCCGAAAAGCTTGTAAAAAAGGCAATTGAAGTGCCAGAAAAAGGGCTACACAAATAAAAATCAAATTCTTAGTAACCGGTGTAAGATTGTACATCATTCTACATATTTTTTGGCGTTCACCCAAATAACGCTCAATTTACTTAAATCGATTGTCTAACTCTTCTTTGCCTAAGGTGATAAAGCATTTTTTTCCAGAAGGGCTAACATAGGGCATTTGAACGCCAAACAGTTGATCAATCAAGCTCTGTCGCTCCTCAACAGATAATGCTCTGCCCCGCTTGATGGCACCATGCTTTGATAGTGATCGCGCTATGTTTTCTTTTATGCCCAACTGAAGTTCTAAATTCTCAGCATATGTATGCAAAAATCCTTGCACAAATGCCGCTGCAGAACCTTCCAAACCTTCAGAGGGAATGCCGTTGATGACAAAAGTGTTTTTTCCAAATCGCTCAATACTAAAACCCACGCATTGAAGGTCGGGTAGTATGGTTTCTAAAATGTCAATATATTTTTGGTCGAGTTGAATCGTCTCTGGAAACAAACTGTTTTGAGAACAGACCTCTCGTTGGTTCAGCCTGCTCAAGTGTTTTTCATACAATATACGTTCGTGCGCCGTTTGTTGATCAATGACAAGCAGACCTGACTTTATGGGGCTTATAATAAAGCTGTCATGCAGCTGAAATGAATGCGCTGATGGCTTAACAGCTTGAATGGCATTTATTTCATGATCTTCTTTCCAATCACTACTCAAAATCATAGGACTTCCTGCCTCAGACTGTGCAACAGTATCATTTAAGTCTTTATAAAAATTCATCCACTCAGCGCGCTCTTGCTTGTTGACTCGGCCATAATCTTCGTTCGTCAATAAATTACCTTTTGGGTTTCCGCTTGAAGACTCATTCATTGCTCGACCTCCTTGTGCCGTAAGGGCGGCATATTGTTCGGCGGCATCAAAATCAAGACTTGGCGATATACTATACTTACCCAAGGCATGCTTGATGGCAACCTTCATATAGTTGTAAATAAGCCGTTCGTTTTCAAATTTGATCTCTTGCTTTGTCGGATGAATATTAATATCAATCATCGCAGGATCTATATCAATCATGATAACATACCACGGGAAATGATCGCTAGGAACTAGGTTCTCATAGGCTATTTTGACGGCATGATGCAAATAACTGCTTCTGATAAATCGCTTGTTGACAAAGAAATACTGATCGCCGCGGCTTTTTTTGATTAAGTCTGGTTTGCCAACAAAGCCTGTTACCGTAATAAAATCCGACTCTTCGCTAAGGGGAATGATCTTGTCATTTAATTGTTTGCCAAAAAAATTGATCAAGCGCTGCCGCAAATTTGACGTTGACAAATGATACAATTCATTGTCATTACTATGCACGCTAAAAAAAATATCAGGATTAGCAATTGCTACATGGGTAAATTCATCAAGTATATGTCGAAGTTCGACGGGGTCTGATTTCAGGAACTTGCGCCTCGCGGGCACATTAAAAAAGAGATTTTTGACAACAAAAGAGCTTCCAGCATTCATGGATATAGGCTCCTGCTTTTTTACTTTTGATCCCTCAACGATGATATGAGTGCCCATATTCGAACCCTCTTGTTGCGTTTTTAATTCCACTTGTGCCACTGCCGCGATGGATGCTAAGGCTTCCCCTCTAAATCCGAAGGATCGAATATTAAACAAATCATCCGTAGAGTTAATCTTGCTAGTGGCATGTCGCTCAAAACACAATCGGGCGTCCACATCGTTCATTCCTTTACCATCATCTACGACTTGTATTAATGTCTTTCCGGCATCCTTTATGATCAATTTTATACTCGATGCGCCCGCATCAATTGCATTTTCTAGAAGTTCTTTGACAACCGACGCTGGACGTTGGATTACCTCTCCCGCCGCAATTTGATTAGCCAATGCATCTGGCAATAGATTAATTATTCCCTTCATTTTCTAACCTTGATACCTTTAACACTACTCCATCTAAACATTTATTCTAAGGCGCTTATTATTTGTGGTAAATAACGTGTGAGTAAGATATACGTCAATAGACATAACATGACAATGGTCACTAACAATGTGATGGTACTCCTTTTGCTTGAATTCCCAACACTTTTTCCTCCTCTGTATTTTCGCTGAAAGTTCCCTTTTATACGTTCTTTGGCCAGCTCCGTATCATTGCCAATCCGGTTATAACGCTTCAAGCGCTCTTCTAATTCCTCTTTGTCCGGATCATAATATCTAGGAATGTAGTCGAATTGTCTATTTTTAATTCGGCTACCGAAATTGATAAATCCCATATACTTTTTTATTATTAGCCTAAAGATACTATTTCCCTGCTTGACTAACAAAAGCAGCCTCCGGCTAACAAAGCAATCAACAATTAGTTAAGGTTAAATCTAGCTGTTAACCCGCCACGAACATTAGTAATGGGAAATGACGTAGATAAATAGGGCTGCGTCTTATTATACTCGACAAAAAATCGCAAGGTAAAGTTCTTGTTGATATCGTAATCTATCGTAGGATTTATCCGCAAGGACTTTAGTCCTCTCGTGGGCTCTTTCGTTGCCCCGTCATCTAATTCATGGATGAATGTTACATCATCTCTTATTTGAAGATTGAACGCGAATACTAGCCGTTGAGCATTATTTTGAAGACCCTGATTAGCGGGGGATTCAGGGGTTTCACCTCCTTCTGTGTTTTCGGGATCTCGATTTCTACTCGGTCGCTTTTTTCTTCCCCCCGACAAAAAGCCAATCACCACATCATTAAAAGTCCAGCCCGCCCCTATGGTATATTCTGTGCTTCGCCCCTCCGTTAATTGGCCTAAACCCGTCGAAAATTGAAGATTTCGCGATTTGGCATATTCCAAATTCATGTTTAGATTGTTGACCGTCTTAAAGTTGATGCCAAGTATGGGTTGAAATTGCTCGTTGATAATGATTTCAGGTATTTCAAATCGAGCAAAATAATTGAAGGTAGCAACGTCCGGATCTATAAAATATGGATCGTTTGGTTGAAATTGAAGATCTGTAGAAAAGCGACTTACGCTCAGACTCGACTTATATCCATGCTTTAGCGTGAAGCTGCTAAATATTTCTTTAAATCCAGGCAATTTAGACAATCCGTTGTAATTCAAATTCCAATTAGGCTTAGGAAAATATCCTGTATTGGATACATCTTCTACGATGTCTAAAGCTGTTGCATTTGGGTCTTGTCCGGTATATGCGGCAATAAAAGCGGGTATCAACACTTCCGCTTGCTGTCGTCCATATCCTTGGGCATAGCCATTGTCTGTAGCATGCGGATCGGTGGTATTGTTTGGCAGGCGATTGGAGATGGCGATGCGGTTGGATTCAAATGTTCTGAAAAGTCCATCAATGTCATCGTTAAATAAGGTGTTAAGCCCAGAATATGTTACATCAAAACTACCGATGTCGCGAAGAGCCAATTGCTGAAAATCAGGCGATAATGGATCTTGTGAGACATTCAAAAAGTCTTCTACATGGTTAATTGAAAGCGTCTTGCGCAACTTGACATCTATCCTAAAATCCTTCCATGGTTCGAGCTCAATATCCGCTTCGAAGGTTTGATTCGTGTTTTGTAATATTTGTTGATTTTGAAATCGATCCGCCGAAATCCATCCCTGCTCTGAGGCATTTCTCAAGAAATTATTCTGATTGTTAATGTTAAGATCGGGCTGAAGTCCAAAAACAAATCCCCATCCTGGTGCCCCACCTGCCATTCCAAAATGTCTTGGCGAAGGAACAAAGCCTGGCACGGCTGTTGATAAATTTTCGCGATAATTAAATCGTATTTGCCTTAACGAGAGTAAGGGTCTGACAAACAACTTTTCAAAACCACTAATCTCCCTCCCTTCACTGCGCTTAGTATCTGTTCCTCTATCTGCTGGCGAATCTGACGAACCACGTGATGACCTAGACGAGCCGCGGACATTCTTGCCATCTAGGTTCTTAAAGTAGTTTAATTTATCGTACAACTTCTTAAAATCAAAGGCGGTATTCACTGAGCGCGATTGAGAGTTTTGAATTACGTTACCTAAACTTATGGCATTCAAAGAAGCTCCAGACCAAGTGAAATCCCCGTTGTATGCCGCCCGTGCGGTAATCCAATCCATACCAGGAATATATCTCAACGGCAGCGTGTAATTGAGGGTGACGCCTTGTGTATAATTCTTGATTCGACCCAAATCGCGTAGATTGTTGTTTCTATACTGATTTGGTAAGCCCGGCTGATCCATTACTTGATCTGACACATCTACACCAAATGGATCTTCCCATCTTCGTTCATCTGCCGTCGGGGCAACTCCTACTTGTTTGTATTCATCTATGATCGATAGAGCGACGGCATTGTAGTTGAGCTTCAATGCTTTTGTCAAATCCCACGACAATGCGTACGAACGTGTCCAATCAAAACGTTGATCATCAAATACATATTCAAAGCCTTCTTTGGGGTCGGGCAATCTGAATAATCGATTACTCTTAAAGCGGCGCATTTGCGAGTTGAAGCTAAGAGAATTAGGTATCGGGTTAAAGTTTATCTCCTTGATGAATCGCAATGCCTTTGATTTTATGCCCTTGAATGGTTGTAGATTCATCGGTTTTGCATTAAAACCATAGTTGATATCCGCCCTTTGATCATCGGCTATTTCGTTTTTGATGATCGGGTCTGAGCGCCGAGTCCGTGAATGCGAATACGTTAGCCCGACATTGCTGATATCCCAAGGCATAGGTGTTCCTTGTTTGGTGCGCTCTTTGCGGACATTCGTGAAGTTCAGCGTCGTGGTGGTGGTAATCTCGCGACTGCGTTCATTAATATCTGTCCGCTGATCATCGTTTAAGTTGGGGTTTTCTAAGAGCTGTTCTTTTGTCAAGTCGAGTTCAAAGGCGTCAAATCTCGGATCGCTTATGGATCGTGAGAATTGATAATAAAAGGGAATGTTCAAACCCAGTTTTGATGGAAAGAACCTGCCTAGTTGCAAGTTTGTCGCTATATCATATTCTAAGAGCCTATCTTGCCTACGGTCTTTTAGTTGGTCTTCTATTTGGCCAAAACCTATAGTGCTAAAATTGCCACTCATCGTAATATTTCCGAGGTCTGCGAGCTGTAAGTCCATCCTAGCTATACCCGCTGTACCCCCGTTATTCTCTAATCCTTGAAGGCGCAACTCATTGATCCACACCTCCGCGCAAAGCGGATTTTCCTTCTTCGAATTATTGCGGACACCAATGATGATGCCCTTAATATAACCTAAGCTGGGGTTGCCTTTAATTTTAACTTTGGCCGTCGGATGGCTGGGGTCACCCCCCATCAATTCATACAAATCTGCAATGGCCACTTGTTGCGTATTTCGTTCCATCTTAACTTCCGTAAAAAGGGAGAGGTCTACATCAAACATATTTTCAGGTCGCCAGACTTCATCCGAATACGCCATAAAGTTGGTGTTTTTGTCGATTGACTTTATCAGTAAAGAATCTGATAAGGTCAATGGCACCTCATATTCGTAGTAATTGTTATAAAAATCTTTGCCCAACCGCACAAAGACAGAGAGGTCGCCGTCTTCAATAGGCTCAATATCTTTATTCTCCGCATGAACGAACATCTGCAATTTCTTGAATAGTCGTATATCTAGCTCCGTCAGCTTTGATATCATGGCCTCACAACTATCAGGAAAATTACACAAGTTGATATTCATCGAATTTTCATCTTGCAATAAATTATTGAAGGTGTTGAAGATGCGCTCTTGTTTTATCCCTCTAGGTAACACATAGTTAAAGGGTTGCTTTGTTCCGTTGCGTTGCAATCCTACTTCGTTCACGATAAAGTCTATGGTACCCCTGGGCGCATCCCCTAGACATGAAGGATCAATCGCAAGTCTTCTCCACTGGTTGCGAACAAGTTCAAATTCGGCCAATCTAAATGTTTTTGGGGTTCTAAATCCGGTCATATACATCCTGATGAATTGAATGCTTCTAAACCCTTGAATGCCGCCCACGGGATTGCCGGCTGTCATGATAGGCACTTGATAACGATACCAAATTTCTTCTTCTCCTGTTGTTGGATTTCTTAATATTCTTTCATCCGTTATAAAGTCGTTTTGCGCTCGTCGAATTTTGCCATCGTCGTTACTAATTAAGATTTGATATTCGTAGTAACTCTCACTTTGTTCTAGCGATCGATTGTCATTAATATCTTCGGAGTCTGGCACAGGATTACCCAAGCCTATACGGTCGTTTTGAATCGGTGCATTTCCTTGTGGATGATTGAACAGCCGATAACGTTCGGATAATGCCGCATCTGAAGAAAAATCAGGACTCAAATACGATTTAAAGTTGTCATTGGCGGGGTCGTCTGATACATTTGCTTGAAGATTAGTCTCTATAGCATTGATATATTCAGCAAATTTTATTCGTTCTTCATCATCATCCATTCCATCTAATCCCTTGTCTTGAAGCGCTTGATATTGTAAATCAAAACCCTTGACATTTGGAATTTTTAATGGCACCTTACCCCAGCTTGTGGGCTGTTCAGGAATTGTCTCCCCTGGTGTGGGAATGCTATTCTCATAAAACTGAAGTCCATCCTTCATGATGTCTTCTGATACATTACCGAGGTTAAATACGATTAAGCCATTTTCATTGGCGGGTTGATCAGAATCTCTTCGAGCCATAAACGGATTAAGCATCCAGAACTCGATATATTCATAGTTGGCTAATTCGAAATCATTATTCGGGATAAATCGCATTATACCCCCCCATCGAGATCGTGGATTTAAGAGCTTTAGCTTTTGAGAAACTTGATCATATTCTACACCAGAAGAAAAAGGTGTTCCCCCTGGCAAATCAAAATTGTAAGGGCCTCGTTCCTCTGGATAATAATTAATGTCGAAGGTAAACAGATCTGGTATCTGGGTTATATCAATGTCGCGGTCAAAGAGTTCGTCCTGATTTATTAATCGTGAATAAGGGTCTGCTCTATCCGCTTCCGTTCTTACCCTCCTATCATCTACCACGTACCAGTTCAAGAGTGCTCGATTCGCGCCGTATAGAAGATTGTCATTTAGCTCTGATTCAGGGAATGTTGACGGGGTGCTGGCTAGTGACCATAGGTTAGGGCGTGCGCCCAAGGCAATACTGCTAACGGCTCCTTCAAAGTCATCAATACTCACCAAGGCCTCATCTTCGCCTGGAGCATTTATAGCTCGAGATTGACCAGGCTTAAGCGCAGCAAATTCGGCAGATACATTAAAGCTTGATTTTGCATTCGTGCTAATAAATGGCAATGCATCTACGACATTGGTTAAAAATTGCGACTCAGTAGTGTAGTTAAAGTCCAAGCCAAACATCCTATTATTGATAGGATCCTCTCCAATATTTACTTTTTGTGTGAGGGGTCGTTGAAAAAGGCGCATATAGGTAGCTCCGATAGATGCATTTTCGTTGAATCGAAATTCGCCTCTAAGACCCAGCATTGTTTTTTGCTGTAGGTTAAAAAGGCCTTGATTCTCAAATTGTACAATAATCGGTGTTGCCGCTTGTAAATAGGATTCATTCAATATTTTGAGCCGACCAATACCATAATCTATTTCATAATCAATTCCCTCTCTCAGCAATTGGCTTCCTGCTCTTACGGTCACCGACCCTCGTGGAATGTTAAATGCCCCAAGGCTTATCTCTGATGATAAATTTGATTTAAGCTCTCCTTTGATCAAAAATCGATTTTTATCGAGAGTTTGTCGCGCTTGTGTGACAGTATTATTGTACAATTCTGGAAAACCATATTTATCAAACAGTTGCTGGTTGCCCCCAAATAGATTGAAAAGGGAAGAGCCGAAAGGCTCGAGAACTGGGAAAATGACGGACCCTGTGCTTGGATTGACAGTGATGCCTGGTACAAAGTCAAAAATCCCGTCTTCTTGTGGATCGCCATAGGCATTGAGTCGGTCTAATTGGAAAAAATTTAATAACGGAATATTCCGAAAGCTAGCTTCGGGGATATATCTTAGCAAGGCAGCATTGGCAAAGTCTTCATAGAAGATATCAAACTGAAATTGATCTTGTGTTAATTGGGCTGTATTAAGAGAATAAATATTCTTCATCATTAAATCCCACGAAGGATTGCCAGGGACTTGGTTGCTGCTTTTTAACATCTTAACATAGACGACATCCTCTGGCTCGGGCTGTCCTTGGTCCGAAATCCCCCCTCGATTACTCTCATTCGTTAATTCTCCTACCTTGTATATTTCATTGCCATTAATCGAGTAGGTATATTCGAACGATACACCCAGCACTTGGTTAGGCCGCAACCTCGTCCTAAGAGAAATGAACCCCAACTGAGGATAAAGGGTATATTCAGACGGGTCTAGCTTACGCATACTTTGCACCTCAAAATCTCTAACTTGAGTCATATCATACTGTCGTTGAAGATTGTTGGCGATGTTGATTATTTTGCGCGTATTGGGATCATTGATCAGGGCTCTAAACAGGTCACTGTTGTCGTTCTCGGGCAATGTTCGTCCATCAATATCCATTAAGTTGGTGCCAGGTGATACGGGTTGCCATCGAGTGGCGGGATTATTAAATCGCGCCGTATTAGATTCTCCTAGATCCGCAATCGCAGCTACGGTTGCCGCATTTCTCAAGTCGGCATTTTGATCTATCGTTACCCAAACCTCAAGGTTGGTAATACGCTTGAGAGAACGGATTTGCGGGGCATTGAGCAAGGCCTCCTCATAGTTATCCCTGTCGTAATGAGATAAGAAGAAGTGTCGATTCTCGTCATAATCATCGGGCCGAAGGTTAAACTCTTGAATTTGCTTTCCATTTTCAAGCTTTATCTGCTTTGCCTCAGATCGATTTTGAGATGCGATGGCGGTAAGAAAAAACTTTCCAAATTGCAACTCGGTTTTTAGACCGAAAAGGTTTCTTGGGCCTTGTATCAATTGAGTTTTAAGCGGCATACTGACATTGCCCGCTTCTATGGACTTAATGATATCATCTTCATCAAAAGCGTCGCTGAGATATCCAAGATTCAGCCTATTGTCAAAATCAAATGATGCCTGCGTGTTATAATTGAACCCCAAGTTCATTTTGTCGCCGATTTTGCCCTCGACTCCCATATTGATATCCATATCAAAATCTATCCCTCCTTGTTGCTGTGCTCTTGGCGAAAGATTGGGATTTTGGACACGTTGGTAGTCGCCGCCTAGCGTCAAATCTATATTGCCCGTTGGCTTAATGGTAATATCTGTGCCGCCAAAAAGACGGTCTTGTAGTAATGCCTCAATGTCCACTTCGGCCATGGGGTCTAATTTGAGGCTACGCGTAAAGTCTGGGTTTTTAATTCCTGATAGCTTATTAAGATAGTCTTTTTCTTGCTTTTTTCGCTGCCATTCCAAATACTCTTCCATGGTAAGATAGGTAGGCGTTCGATAATACTCGTTGCCTATTTTTTCCATAACGACATACTTACCTACCTCAAAATCGTATTCTACTGTCTGTTCAATGATCGATGGGGTTATATCGAATGGGTTGCGATACGGATCGGTCAAAAAGTCCCCTTGTCGATCTTTAATCGGAAATGTGTCAACAACAGAAGAAGTAATGACCGGCGAAGACACCTCCAATGAAGGGCCTATAGATGCACTTAGCCATTGCAATGAAACAATTCCAATAGTGAAAAAAAACGTCCATTTGTACTTTACCGAACGACTGCCACCCATAAACTTGAGACCCCGTAAAGAGATAGAATTTTATAACCTTTAGTGCCCTCAATTGTCAGCTCGATATGACGTAAGTGGCCTTTAAAAGCGTTTTTTATACAATGTTTTAGTAACGCAAAAATGATTGCTTAGCGTATGAAACGATAATTTTAAGGGAAATTGTACATATACCTCGTTTATAGGCATTCAAATACAAGTCGATAAAACTCTGGATGTGACTGCCACGTCTGACCCGTAACAACACGTCCATCCCGAACGGCTTGATCCTTTCCTACAAAAGTTCCACCGCAAGATTCAACTTCAAAGCGCACGTGCTCATAACATGTAATCTGTTTATCTCTAACTAAGCCAGCTGTCACTAAAATTTGAATGCCATGACAAATGGCAAATATGTATTTCTCGGCCTTATCAAAGGCTCGAACGATGGCGATCACCCGCGCATCATTGCGCAAAAACTCCGGAGCTCTGCCCCCAATTAACAATACGGCATCATAATCAGCCGAGCTTACTTGGTCAAAGCCTAGATCCGCCTTAACGTAATAGCCTTTGCGCTCGACATATGTATCCCAGCCTGGTTCAAAATCATGTATGACCAAGTTTAGCATCTTTTGACTAGGTGCTGCTATGGTTGGGATATGACCGGCCTCTTCAAACCTGTGTTTAGCATAAAGAGTTTCGTAACATTCACCGCCGTCACCAGTAATGATCAATATTTTTTTCATCTGTTATTTTTGAAGAGTCTTTTTCAAATGTAGCTAATACGCTCCACTCTTCAATGCTGAATCTCAAGCATTGAGCATCTTATCCGTAAATTTTGGTTTTGAGCCCCTTAATTTTATCGGAACGAATATATTCATCAAATGTCATTAGTTGGTCGATCATGCCTTTAGGGCCTATTTCTATGATTCGATTACAAACTGTTTCTAACAATTGGTGGTCATGCGTCGTCATAAAAAGGTTGCCCGTAAATTCTTTTAACGCATTATTGAGCGCTGTAATAGATTCCAAGTCCAAGTGATTGGTCGGTTCATCTAAGAGAAGAAAGTTTGGATATTTCAACATGATCTTGGAGAGCATGCATCGCACCTTCTCTCCCCCTGATAATACTCCGGTTTTTTTATAGACTTCTTCACCAGAAAAAAGCATTCGCCCTAAAAACCCGCGTATGAATTGTTCGTCCTTGTCTTTAGAGTACTGCCGCAACCAATCGACAAGCTCTTGATTTTGATCGCCAGAGAAAAAGGGGGTGTTATCATTGGGCAAATAATCAAAAGTGATGGTCTGTCCCCATTCTATGACACCCTCATCTGGAGGCATATTGCCCGATAATACCTCGTAAAAGCCCGATAATACTCCGGAGTCACGACTTATCAATGCAATTTTATCTTGCTTGTTTAGCATTACATTTACGTTTCTAAATAGCCATTGTCCATTTTTGTCCTTTTTGCCGAGATCAGTCAATTTAATGATCTGATCCCCAGGTTCACGTTCTGGCTTAAAGTGAATAAATGGATACTTGCGTGTAGAAGGTTGAATGTCTTCAAGATTAAGTTTTTCAAGTGCCTTTTTTCGACTCGTAGCTTGCTTAGATTTAGAAGCGTTGGCCGAAAAGCGTTGAATGAATTCCATCATTTCTTGGCGCTTCTGTTCTACTTTTTTGTTCTTGTTGGCTAATTGTTGAGCCATTAGCTGACTGGACTCGTACCAAAAAGTATAATTGCCTGTGAATATCCGTATCCGCTTAAAGTCAATGTCTACCATATGCGTGCAGACCATATCGAGAAAATAACGATCGTGTGAGACGACGATTACCAAATTCTTAAAATCGGCTAAAAAGTCAGACAACCATGTGGCGGTCTCAGCATCAAGATCATTGGTAGGCTCATCTAAAAGCAAAATATCTGGGTCGCCAAATAGGGCTTGGGCCAATAATACCTTTACTTTATTGCTGGCATCAAGCTCTTTGACGAGTTTATAGTGGTCTTCAACAGGTACGCCAAGGTTGCTTAACAGTTCTCCCGCTGAGCTCTCCGCTTCCCATCCCCCCATTTCTCCGTATTGATTTTCTAGTTCTGCTGCACGCAGTCCATCTGCTTCGCTGGCGTCGGGATTCATATAAATGGCATTTTTTTCGAGCATGATATTATACATCTTCTCATGCCCCATCATTACCGCATTGATGACTTGCTCATTTTGATAGGCAAAGTGATCTTGCTTCAGTACGGCCATTCGCTTTCCTGGGTCAAGGGAAAAAGACCCACCAGTAGGGTCAATTTCCCTAGATAGAATTTTAACAAAGGTTGATTTGCCGGCACCATTTGCACCGATAACACCATAACAGTTGCCGTTGGTAAATTTTAGGTTTACTTCGTCAAATAATACGCGTTTGCCGTATTGCATAGATAAATTAGAAACCGTAATCATTTGATATTTTTGAAGGCGTGCTAAAAAAGTGGCGAAAATAGTTTAATTCTGCTGTACAATAAATAGCAGATGAGCTTCTATTCCTTGGGAATTTAGCAATATAATATGCGTTTGGCACAGAAAAGACGTTATATGAGTTCATGAAGTACATAATAAGGTTTAGATATTTGTCTTTCTTTGGTTTAATGATCATGATTGGTTCTTGTACCAATCAGCCTATCAACTTATTTCAAATAAATGTAGAGGCCGACTTTATTATCCCCGCGGGCTTGAATTCGATCGACACTTATTATTTTACTATCCCGCGAGTACCTACGCGGATCAGAAGCTATTGGTCTGGGGATGTGGCCGATTTTGGGGCTATTTTGCCCGCGAATGCCTTCTTAACATCGCGATTTAACAACATAGATTGGTCACTCGTGCGGGAAGTGTACATATTTGCGGTTTCGCCTAGTAATCCTGAAAATCGAAAAGAGATTTTTTATCAAAATATATTCGAACCTAATAGGCAAAGAGAATTGAGATTATTCAATTCTTTGCCAGATGTGAAAGATATTTTAAGTGAAGAATATTTCAATATTGAGGTTCGAATAAACTTCAGGGGCATAACCCCTGTTGAGATAGATACTAGGATGCAAATGAATTTTAACGTACATGGCAAATCGGAATAGACAGAAGAACAAATACATGGTTACGTTTACATTGCCTTCAGAGATGAGTGCTGATATGCTGGGTTTAATTCCTGAACAACAGGCAAAAGTAGGTGAACTGTTTATTAAAGAGAAACTGATGAGTTATTCGCTTGCTATGGATCGTTCTCGATTATGGGTTTTATTTGTTGCCGATAGTGAGAGCGAACTTATTTCTTTAATTGATCAATTGCCAATGACTAGCTATTTGGATTATGATTATCATGAATTGATGTTTCATAATTCGGTGCAACTCGTTCCAAGTATGTCATTAAATTAATCCATTGTCACGTTTTTGGGCACTTTGTTCGTTAGCGTTTATCAATTTTACGCACATCATTGATTCGATGCTAATTATGCCGTTGGGAGATATATTTATCAAAGCTTTTGATATTAATGCTCAGCAATATTCCTTTTTGGTGTCGTCGTATGCCCTAGGTGCGACGTTGACGAGTGTTGGAGCCTTTTTTTATATGGATCGTTTTGATCGAAAGACATCTTTAATAGCGCTGTATACCGGTTTTGCTGTCGGTACGATGTTGTGTGGAGTGGTCAATACCTATTGGCTACTTTTAAGTTTAAGGTTTTTGACGGGGGCATTTGGCGGGGTTATAGGAGCTTTGGCATTTGCTATTGCTGCAGATTTGTATCCATTTACGGAGCGTGGTCGTGCTATGGGTATTTTGGTAGGTGCATTTAGCGCAGCCTCCGCATTAGGTGTTCCTTTCGGATTGTATTTGGCAGCTGTTTACTCTTGGCGTACCCCTTTTTTAGTACTTGGAGGTTTGGGCGTTATCTTATTAATAGGCATTATCCGTTATTTCCCTTCAATGACTGCACATTTGGAGAATCGTTTTGAAGAACCTTCGTTTAGAAAAACTATACACCAACTTTTCTCTGATCGAAATCAGCTTTTTGCTCTATTGCTGGGGGCTGTTCTAATCTTAGGTCATTTTATTATTATTCCTTTTATTTCACCGAGTTTGATCAGAAACGTTGGGTTTAGTCAGATGGACGTGACAAAAATATTCTTTTTTGGTGGCTTGGCTATGGTGTTTACTGCCCCTTTGGTCGGAAAGGCTACTGATCGTTTTGGGGTGATTCCGGTATTTACAAGTTTTATTCTTTTGTCATTTATTCCGACGATTGCGATTACTCAAATGACACCGCGTCCTGTGCATTATGCATTAATTTTCACCACTCTATTTTTTATCACTGGTAGCGGGCGCATGATTCCCGCCAACACGCTTATTACCGCCTCCGTAGGCAATGAATCGCGCGGAAGCTTTATGAGTATGAAATCTGCTTTACAACAGTTGGCTATTGCGCTAGCTTCCCTGATCAGTGGTGCTGTGGTCGTCATTAACGAAGAAGGCCTTTATGAAGGCTACCCCATCGTCGGTTATTTATCGATTTTCTTTTGCTTATTATGCTTATATCTCATTCGTTTTCTTCGAGTAGCTGATGGCAATTAGCCGGAGGATAGACAAAGGATGAACCCTTACTTTTAATGATTTTTACTAGCCTAGGGTTTATACTGTAGATTATCGCATCTAAATGTCTTAAATTAGTAGTTTAATCCCTTACGCCGTAGAAGACTATAACACAAAAACGTGTTGCCCATGAATAGTTGCTTGTTTTCTATGAACAAGAGCGCTATGCTCTTCGTGCTACTTTTATGCCTTCCTTTCGCTTTCCTTAGGGCTAGCAATGAAACGCTTACGGACATAATCCTTATTAATGGAAATGCCGAACTTGTCGAAATGGATAAAAAAGGAGACATTATTCATCGTCTTCTAGCTGTACCTAATTATTTTGACTCCCCGCAAAGTCATAATAGTCTAAAAAAGAAAAGTATGGCTCAGGTTCAAACCGTTGGCGACATCAATGGCGCTTCAAAGACCTGCCCACATGTTTTAGCCAATCATTTTCTGAAAATTCCCAATACTTCGACGGGGAAAGATTATGCTAATCAAGCCTCGGTCATCGGGTTGGGTACGACTTATGTTGACGAATCGTCAAATTGCATCCCAAATGCAGGCCTTGTAGTGTTCAATCCTCGGAATTCCAAACAATTTATACTTAATATGTACGCAAGGCGATTGACCTATGGCCTTGAATCCAAATTATACAGGTATAGAATACGGGATATGCGGCGAGAGTTGCCTAGCTAGCCTAAACTCTCTCTTTCTGCATAGATTTTTCGGATAAATTCTTCAAAATCTTCTGCTGGAACATACCCTCGACCTTGGTAAACATTGCTCACAATTTTTAATCGTTTGGTTTTATCATTATGTATATCTAACTCGACATACATATTACCATAAAGCTGTAAGACTGGGTTTCTAGCCCTGTATTTTATTGAAGGTTTGAGATATGCGTAGTAATGGGTCTGCACAGTCCCTTCTTCCATCTTCGTTTTTACTTCTGCATGTCCAGAGACATATTCGTTGGACAAAAGGGTTCTAATCAAATGAAAGAATAATTCCTTCCACGCGGGATCACTCATGACCATTCGCTTGGCATCCCAATGAATACCCCTATTCATAGGATCAATAAGGTAACTCATCCCTGTTAATTCACCGAGTTGCATATCGGCAAGCCCAATGTCTCGCCATTTTGTCAAAAACGAATCAACCTCCGCTTGTACAGCTCTAGACGCTTGTTGACAGATGATTACTGACATATCCAGTACCTGACGATCTAGTAGCTTTTTCGATCCAAAAAATTCGTGTAGCATAGTAGCGTAACAGTCAAGCGGCCAATAAGATTATCGTGGTGGTTTATATTTACTCTGATCCAAAATATCTTGAGGGTCTGTCAGCATTAATAAGGCTGAAAGTGAAATCTCGGGGTGTCGTCTCATAAAGGCTTTGACGATCTGCATTCCCATGTAATTTCCTGTTTGCCCCGGAGCTTCGATAGGCATTCCCGGGGAGTTTGGCGCTGGTGAAACTAATTTGCTGAATTTTCGTACATCCGTTTCATAAAAAAGATTCTCTTCAAAAAAGTAGTTCCACATTTCTCTTTCATTGTTTTTACACCACTCCAATTGGCTCGCGGTATATTCAAACACGATAGAATCGGGCAAAAAGTTCAAGATCTGATCCTTTGCGTAGAGCTTTATACCTCCCCAAATCATCATATGCAAAAAGTCGCTCTTCGTGAGTGGTGCCATACGATCTTCAATCAAAACGTCAATAGCTTTAGATGCCAAATAGCTCGGATCATATGTCCGCGAGAGATATGATGAGAATTGTGGGTTGCCCGGATCTATGCTGGCATAAGGAAAATCCTGACCCATAAACATGTCTAAACCAAGAGCCAACCCCTCGCCGCGAGGTGTTTCAAACAAAAAACTTTGCAGCGCGAACCCACTAATAAACGTATAAACCTCTATAGGGGGGGCATTTACTTCTTCTAAAAGCTCTCTGAAGCGCTGAATAGCCTGCGCGATTGCTGGTTCGTGGGCTATCATGGAAGAAAACTTAGAAAGCACATCTGTGTATAATTGTAAGTAGCTAGTATCCGTATGCAAGCCTATTATCTCGGTTTTAACCCGTGCAGAGTCTCCCGTTATTTGTAGTACTGAACTTATATACAGATCATAAAATGAAGAGTCTGTAGCTATTAAAATTTGATAAAGCTCATCAACACGAGCTGACTGAATAAGCGAATCAATTAGTTTCTCTGTCCTAATTATTGGTATTGTTAAAGAGAGATTAAGAGGAGCAATATCCTCCACATTAGTCTTCTGACATGCCAAAAACATAACCGTCAAAAAAATGATTGTCAAAGGGCGATAGCGCATATGTGTTTTTCTTGTCCTTCAAATTGATCTAACGTCTTACATTTAACAAAGATTATACTTCTTGATTTATGTTATTAGACGAACAAAGCTTACAGTGGTTTATCCTCGAAGGTCTTAAGGAGGATGTGCGCGATGGTGATCATACGAGCAATGCTTGTATACCCAAAAATCAAATCAGCAAGGGAAAACTCTTGATTAAAGATAGCGGAGTCTTGTGTGGAGTGCCTGTGGCGAAGGCCATTTTTGAATACCTAGACCCCCAGTCGGAACTCGACATCATATGGCATGATGGGGCTCAGGTAGAATACGGTGACGTTGCATTTTTTCTCAACTGCAATAGTCGAACCTTACTGCAAGGAGAACGTCTAGCACTTAATATACTTCAGCGTTTAAGTGGTATCGCCACCATGAGCCGTCGGTTTGCGAAGGAGGTAAAAGATATGCCAGTTACTATCTTAGATACTCGAAAGACGACCCCTCTTTTGCGCTTCTTAGAAAAGTATGCCGTTAGCATCGGAGGTTGCCAAAATTATAGAAGTGGGTTGTATGATCGTTTTATGATCAAGGATAATCATATCAAAGCCGCTGGCAGCATTACCAAGGCTGTAAAGCTTTGTCAGCAATATCAAGCCGCTAAAGATACTTGTTTAGATATGACGATAGAGGTTCGCACGTTTGAAGAATTATATGAAGTATTAACCCTTGATGTAAAGGCAAGAATTATGCTTGACAACATGAGTGTAGAGCAACTTTATGAGGCCGTTAGAATCATTGATGGCCGGCAAGAAATTGAAGCTTCTGGGGGAGTAAGGCTTGATAAGTTGCGCGCTATTGCGGCCACAGGTGTTAATTATATTTCTGTCGGTGCATTGACACACTCTGCGCCATGCCTAGATATCAGTCTGAAGGTGGTTGAAGAATAACTTGTGATTATCATTTGACTTGATGGGGTATCCAGAAGGTAAAAAAGCTAATTTCTCTCAATAGCTCTCCTTTGTTTTCTAGATACCCCCTTCAAATCTGCCCCGCATTACTGTGGGTAAGTTATGGTTAAAAAAATAAGTAATGCCCCAAAAAAGATCAGCGCTATCCAAAAGCGGCCATCTTTAAAAGCATTTGTTGAGTTGTGTTGAATCATGAGTGAGTTTTGGAAATGGGTCTAATGACTCCTCGCGACCGATTTGGGCGCTCAGAACCCTGTTATTTTTTTGATCGACACGTTTGCCGACAAACCTCACTGATCAAATAATTGATTTGGTTATTTACTCAGATGCACAAACGATGCCATGCCATTTTTTGCATATATGTATAATATACCGATTGGCATACTTCATTGTAACAGATTAATACATAATGCTCCTTATACATGTGTAATGCTCTGAATTTTAATATTTTATATAGCATCTTAAATTCAATACGAGAGCATCTTTTCTACATGACAGTTATAAAATACCCTAAAACTTTAGAAGAAGATTCTGCGTATATACAGATGAAATGATAAGGGTCAAAAAAAGTCAGCGACAATAGGCCATTGAGCATGGTAATAAATCAGAAGATTAAGAAATGGAAAATGGGGACGGAGATGTCCTTTCTTACCCCTTATAAAATCTTCCCCTTACAAAAGTAGAATGAAACCAACGTGGATAAAGTATATCTACTTTGTTCTCAATCTTATGTCAATAATGACCTCGCCGCGGCAAAGGCTCTATCCCCAGCAGGTAAAAAACTCGGAACTTAATCGTTAACGTTAAGGTTTCTGTAATAAATGATATATAATATGTCTGCAAAACGTTCGACGTTAAAAGATATCGCTAACTATCTGAATGTGTCTACCACTACGGTTTCTAGAGCCTTAAATGATAAGGAAGACATTAGCGCTGAAATGCGCAAAAAGGTAAAAGAAGTAGCTAAGTTTTTACACTACAAACCCAACAGTATAGCTATTAGTCTTCGCAAAAAGTCTTCTACCAATTTGATTGGGCTGATTATTCCAACCGTGGATCATTATTTTTTTTCTACTATACTGAAAGGAGCTATATCATCCTCGCACTCTTCCCAATACTTGACCCTTATTGGTGAGAGCAATCACGACACACGGCGCGAAACCGAAATCATCAATCAATTTAATGATCATTATGTGTCGGGCATTATATTTATTCCTAGTCGAAACAAGGCTTCTCGCAACAATGTCCTACTTCTTCAAGATCGTCAAATGCCCTTTGTATTAATCGATCGACAATTTTCGGGTTTTGATGGCAGTTTTGTGTTTCACGATGGCTATGCTGGGGCGTATAAGGCTGTGAGTTATCTAATTAAGTGTGGACGCAGAAGAATTGCCTTGTTGCGAGGAGATGGGGAGTGCTCTATCAGCAATGAACGATACAAGGGATATGTTGACGCTTTGTATCATTCCCTTTTGCCTATAGATGATCGCTACGTAAAACACTGTCCTGGCACAACAAAAGAAGAAGCTTATCTAATGACTAAGTCAATTTTTGACTCCGAACAAGAGCCCCCTGATGCGATATTCTCCATCACAGATCATATGGCTGCAGGGGTCTATGCTTATGCTTATGAGGCTGGATTAGAAATCCCTAAAGATATCGCCGTGATTGGTTTTAGCAATGCCGAGTTGTCCACTTATTTATTACCTCAATTAACGACAGTCAATCAAGATGGTAATTTAATGGGTATAACCGCAATGGATTTCTTGACCCAACAAATTAATGATCCCTCCGTTCAACAAAAAAGAATTTTTGAATCTGATCTTATTATCAGAGATTCAACACCGCGATTATAAATTAGATATAGGTCGTTATTTAAAAAAGCCTATATCACACAAAACGAATAGTATTATGATACTTCATTTTAAAGAAAATGGTAATGGTGAACCAATATTGGTCTTGCACGGGCTTTTTGGTATGTTAGACAATTGGCAGGCCATTTCTAAGGAATTAGCGCAAGAATTTCGTGTAATAAGTGTGGATCTTCGCAATCACGGTAGATCATTTCATCATCCTGAAATTGATTATCCGATTATGGCCAAAGACTTGGCGATATTGCTTGATCACTTATCCATTGAGAAAATTCATATTATAGGGCACTCTATGGGCGGCAAAGTGGCTATCCAATTTGCCGCCGACTATACTGAACGCATCATAAGTCTTAGCGTAATAGATATCGCCCCTATTTCATATGAAAGAGGCCATGATGATATATTTAGCGCGGTGTTGTCCATAGACATAAATAGAATGGCGACTCGTCAAGATGTACAACATGTTCTTAGCGAAAAAATCCCTAACAAAACAGTGGTTCAGTTTTTAATGAAGGGTCTTTCTAGAACCGAATCCGGATTTGAGTGGCGCACAAATTTTAATGCTTTGTATAGCCATTACGATCAACTGAAGGATCGTCCCGAAGTGTTGGGCACTATATCTTGTCCTACAATGCTGGTTGTCGGTCGAAAGTCACCGTACGTCTCCGAAGAAGGGATAAGTGTAGCAAAGCAGCTGTTTGTTAACCTAAAGGTGACATATCTTGATACTGGGCATTGGGTGCATGCTGAACGCCCAAAAGAACTTTTAGATATTTTTAAGACATTTATCCGCGCTATAAGCGTTTAAGACGTGGAGTTGTATCCCCCTTTTATATAATAGAAAGCTTCTTAATCATGATAAACTTACAAAAAAAAACCTCCATAATCATCTTAGCGCTTTTCCTTTTCGGCACGTTTGCCGTTACGCTTAATAACGATAAGCTGTTTGAGCTCGCTAAGAACCTAGAAATATTTACCAATGTATATAGAGAGCTGAACACGCATTATGTTGACGAGCTAGACCCTAATGTGGTCATGAAAACTGCCATCGATGCTGTTATGGACAAATTAGACCCTTATACAGTGTATTATTCGGAGTCTCAAATTGAGAGCTCCCGTATCTCATTAGATGATAAATATAGTGGCTTGGGAGCTAGCAGTATGGCCACCCCTTTAGGAGTAACCCTCAAAGAGGTATATCAAGATGGCCCTGCCGACAAAGCAGGACTAAAAGCTGGGGATAGAATTGTTAGAATTAATGGTACCTCTACAGATGGCAAGAGTTATGATGAAGTGCTTCAGTTTATGCGTGGTTTTCCTGGAAGCTCTATAAAACTCTCTGTTCAGCGACCATTGACTACTAGTCAGTTGGATGTTACATTGACCCGAGAAGAGGTGGATATGCCCAATGTACCATATTTTGGCATGCTAAACGATCATATAGGATATATCAATCTTACAACTTTTACGCGCGAGGCTTCACGAAATATCGGCAATGCGTTGCGTACCCTTAAGTCAGAAAATGATCTGAAAGGGGTAATCCTTGATCTTAGAGATAATGGAGGTGGCCTACTTTCTGAAGCCATCGATATTCTTGGCTTGTTCTTACCAAAAGAAACCTTTGTGGTGAGCACTCGGGGCAAAGTAAAAGATCGAGATCAAGAATATAAGACACGCCTTTTGCCCATTGATACGGAGATCCCACTCGTGGTCATGATCAATAAATATTCCGCTTCAGCATCTGAAATCGTCTCTGGATCTATTCAAGATTATGATCGAGGAGTTATCTTAGGTCAACGTAGTTATGGCAAGGGTCTCGTTCAAAACTTTAAAGAGGTAGGTTATAACTCCCAGATTAAAGTCACTATATCAAAATACTATGTTCCCTCCGGACGATGTATTCAGAGCGTAGCCTATGTCAATGGAGAGCCAAAGGACATTCCAGATAATGAACGTGCTGTTTTTTATACGAAAAATCGTCGACCAGTGCTTGATGGTGGCGGAATAACCCCCGATGTACGCTTAGAGGAATCTTCTAAGCCTGAAATTCTTAAAGCCCTAGAAGATCAACACATATTATTCGATTTTGTCACCGAGTATGTGCATAAGAACCCTTCTCCCCCTTCTATTGATAGTTTTCGTTTTGAGAAGTATGACGCTTTTATTTCATTTGTAAAGAGCAAGAAATTTGAGTACCGAACGAAAGCTGAAGAGGCCTTGTCTAGTCTACAAAATTCATTCGTTGAAAAACCTATCCAAGAAACAAATGCGTCCATCGCATCTATTGCAAAGGCGATTAAATCAGAAAAATCTGATGATCTTCAGGAGTATAAGGATCAAATAATCAGAGAGATAGAATTAGATATGGCGGCAAGATATTACTACCAAGAAGGCAAAACCCGGCAAAATTTACGAACAGACAAGGAAATTAGTTCGGCCATTGCGGTTCTTCAAGAATCTTCTGAATATAATTCTTTGTTAAAGGTTAAATAGAGCATGTCTGCCTATATTCTCTCTTTAGAGACAGCAACTGAAAGGTGCTCAGCGAGTATCACAAACACGGGGGTTCTTCTTAGTTCAATGACCTCAAAAGAAAGCAATACCCACAGTCGAGCAATAATGAGCCTCGTTCAACAATGTTTGGATGACGCAGGAATAGAAGTATCTTCTTTGTGCGCTGTTGCAATTAGTGATGGGCCTGGGTCGTATACAGGTTTGCGCGTGGGGGCAGGAACGGCTAAGGGGCTGTGCTATGCTTTGGATATACCTTTAATTGCCGTACCCACACTACAAGCTATTGCTTTGCCCTTTGCGAATCAGGGAATGCCAATCCTTTCTACCTTAGATGCTCGAAGGATGGAATTTTATGGTGGCCTGTACGATGAGCACTTGCTCTCTATGGCCTCCGCCCACAACTATATATGGTCTGAAGGAATGATTGAATCTCTAGCGAAGGACTATCCTATGCTCATTCTTTGCGGAAATGGTTTACAAAAAGCCTTGCAACAATTTTCTATGCCCGATGGGTGGAATTTGAAGGAAAGTGTTTGTCATAGCGATCTCATTGGTTTGTTAGCAGATAGACTTTTTAGAGAACATCGGTTTGTCAACACGGCATACCATGTGCCTTATTACTTCAAGTCCCCTAATATCACCAAAAGTTCAAAGGGTCCGTTAACCTTATAATGAACTATTTTTCTGACGCCGCGTTATTTAAAGTGTTGATAATCAGAAAGTTTACACAATTAAAAAAAACAATATCTAACAGCATTCTTCAAACGGCACAATTTATGCTTCTCACTAATAAATAATTTCTCTCAATAGTTAAAACCGCAACATGAGAAGCAAAAAAAACGAAACAATTACTTTAAAACGAGGTGGAGATGATGTACAGCTCGATTACACTGAACTCCGTAAGGCCGTATTGGTTCTTCGCGCCGTCAATCACAAACTGCGCCAACGTATCATAGATCTTCTTGAGACGGGTGAATCTATGACCGTGACAGACATCTACATCAAGCTCCGATTAGAACAGTCGGTCGCATCACAGCATTTGGCCATTCTCCGCAGAGCCGGTGTGGTCATTACCGAAAGAAATGGCAAGTTTATTTACTACTCTTTAAACAATGAACGTTTAGGGCAGATATCTAAACTTGTAGGAGATTTAGCAGGATAAACGTCTACTTAAGGCAAAGGTGTCTAAATCACTGATTATGAGCTAAAAACTTAACTAATAAGACATTATAGCTCTTTTATCAAATCTAATCTGATTATATTAGTAATCAGATTAGATTTTTTTTTAATATTTTCTTTGTGGAGTTGAAATTTAGTTCCATATTTGTCTCAAGGTCGATAAGAAACTAAGAAAACTACATGAAACAGACTAAAGTTATCTTTAGCCAAGATAAGTTACATTACTCCTGTGACTTAATGAGAGCTATGGCGCATCCGCTGCGCTTAAAAATTCTAGCGTACATAGATGCAAATCCGGAAACACCCGTTAACTGTATTTACAATACCCTTGATATAGAACAATCGATCACAAGTCAGCATCTAAAAGTGCTCAGAGAGGCGGGTGTGGTGTTATGTAGAAGAGATGGAAAAAAAGTACATTATAACATTGACTACGATATAATAAGAAAGGTTCATATCGCTGTCAATAACTTCATGGGTCGAACCACTCCCGCGCGGGTTTAGCACCTACTTTCCGCAAAGAAACTAAATAGCTTTGGCATATGCCTTGTCTTTTTTGTTTCTTTGTAGGCAGAAAATAGGTTTTATGAATGCAACTAAGTCATTTTGGATTATTGGTGGTATCCTTCTCCTTGGTTTGATTTCAAGGTTCTTTTACATTTGGACAGGAGACGAGAACGTTGCTAACTTTTCAGGCATTGGGGCTCTTGCCCTCTTTAGTGGCACTTATCTCAAGAGTCATTGGCGTTGGACGCTTCCTTTCCTTCTGATGTGGGTATCTGATTTAATCCTCAACAATTTCTATTACGCAGCCTTCTACGATAGCTTTCAATGGTTTGGGGTCACCTCGGTCTATATCAGTTTTGCCCTAATTATTGGTTTTGCCTTCTTCTATTTACAGCAGCCTTCTTGGGCTAAGGTGTTAATAGCTAGTTTCGTCTCCGCCGTCGCATTTTTTGTGATCACAAACGCAGCCGTATGGATAGGCGCGACTTCACCCTACACTAAAGATTGGGCTGGGTTAGTGCTGTGCTTTGAGATGGCGATACCCTTTTTTAGAAACACGTTATTGGGCAATCTTATCTATTCTGCCCTGTTTTTTGGTTTGTACGAATGGGCGGCCAGTCGCAATAGCTCTGTACCCTCGGTGGTGACTCGATTCGTTTAGAATGCCCTTGCCCACTGACTATAGAATAGGCTTTGTTTTGGACTATTCCTGTCCTTGGTGTTTTATTGGTTTTAGGCATTTAGCGACCGCCCTCGCCTCGGCAGGCAAAACTCCTCATGAGTATGTACAAATTCTACCCTATCAACTTCACCCTGAATTGCCTATCGAGGGCATAAACAGAGATTCGTTTACCAAAAAAGCACAAAAGGGTACTGGCCAATTAGTCAAGAATGCAGCGAAAGAAGCGGGCATTGACCATATAATATGGCCCTCCTTGATTCCCAACACGGCCCTGGCCCATCGTGTCATATGTCATCTAGGGCAAAAGGAACAATGGGAAGGCGCCAAGACCCTTTTTACCGCTTATTGGGAACATAATCTACCTATCTCGACTATGGCTGATTTGGGCGCAGTATTACCCTTTCATTTAACTATACAACGATCACAAGATCACAGCAATACCGCTATGACAAATTTTGTCGGGTCGCAGCCTATTATGGCCGTTCCCTCCTATATACTACCTCGAAAACAAGTGCTGTCGGGCATCATTACGGCACAACGCTGGTCTAAATACTTTGCCCCATAGAGTCCAAGAAAAGATCATATACGTCTATATGAATCGCCACTAGCCTTCACGATCGAGTTCACCCGTCTTATAATAATCAGCCAGCAACGCCTTTTTTGATCAATGCGGATCGTTAATTTTGCATTCTCAAGACGAAGTGCATCCTTTTGTTTTTGATAATTTTCAATCAACTTTTCCAATTGCGCAATGCGCTCTCTGATTTGTCTTAATTGCTCCCATAGCTGGGTGATTTAAGACTCGACGCCTTCGCCCTTTTTGTTTGGTGTTGATATCAGCGGCTTCTGTAGCGGCGCTGGCGGCGGCGTATAGCCAATACCCGCCTGTGTTTGAATTCGTATTACCGCCCGTCACCGCTACGTTATATTCTAGGTCCCACTCAAATGCCGCCTGCGCGCGCATCGGCGGTTGTTTGATCGTGGTGCCATCCGTCGCAACTCCAAACGCCGCGCGTTACGAGCCCGCGCCTTGCGGCGCTTGATATTTATCTCTTGATCAGACATGATGAATGCTTAAGGTATTAGCTGTCTCATTTTTATCATTCTGACATCTTGCCCCACGCCAAAAGGCGCGGGCACAAGTGTATCATTATGCGCACTTCTGGGTGCCTACCGATGATGTGCAGAAGAGATAATAGCTCTAATGCACCATCCTTGAGGTTAATGCCCTTCGTCAGAAAGAGGTATTTAAGTTCAATTTATTGAGCTTGATGGCATTGTCCAAAAATTTTGTTTGTGTTGACTTTAGTTCTATTTTGAGAAGCTTATCGGTACCTAGTTGTCTTCCCACTATTTAGTTCGCTGGAGGCTTTTGATGAGCTCATAGGTTGTCAAGTAGAGGGCGCTTATCAGTGGGTTCATCTTTGTCTTGGTATTGGCACCCTTTGCCAGCCTAATAATTTGGCGCGCATAATAGCCTCCTTCGGCTGCATCTTCTAGTTGGCGGAGGCCGGTACGTATGACCCTGTTTTCAACCAGTTCAATGTCACCGCTTATAAATGAGCTGATGATATCTACATCTGTAATAAAAGGGCGCCCCATCCCTATAAAGTCTAGCTCCCCATGGGCTATCACTTGGTTACAAAAACTCCTTGTTCGAAATCCTCCTGTAACCATGAGCGGAATACCGCATTGGTTTCTTATTTGTTTAGCGAAGTCGATGAAATATGCTTCCCTGGCTTGTGTTGAGGGCCTTATGACTTGATCCTCCTGATCATTCATCAGAAAAAAAGCTAATTTTTCGTATGTTCCTCCTGATATTTCCAACAAATCCACCCCTTCATTCGCCAACACATTGACTACCGATAGAGATTCTTCCTCGCTAAATCCTCCACGCTGGAAGTCAGACGAATTAAGTTTTACCGATATCGGAAACGCACTTCCTACTATTTTTCGAACCTCTTTGATAATTTGGATCAAGAGGCGTCTACGGTTTTCTGGATTACCGCCCCATTGGTCAGTGCGTCTATTCGTCAATGGTGATAAAAATTGACTAAGCAGATAACCGTGTGCTGCGTGTATTTGAACACCCGTAAAGCCAGACTCCTTTGCGATATGTGCTGCAGTAACGAAAGCTTTTATGACCTGTAGTATATCGACTTCAGTCATTGCTTTTGGCTTGCCAAAGAGACCCATTTTTTGCAGTTGTACGGCAGACGGCGCTAATGGGCGATTATTGCAAAAGCGATTGGTCTGTCGTCCGGCGTGCGATAATTGTGCCCAGAGATGGTTATTGCCGCTAATGCCCGCTTCTACCCATTTGATATTGTCGGAGATCTTAGTAATATCATCAAAGCATACATTGCCCGAAGATTCAAGATGGTTACGATCCACTAATATATTACCTGTAATCAATATTCCAGCACCCGTCTGTGCCCATCGGCTGTATAGTTGTTCATGTCTACGTGTAGGCTCGAGCCGGACATTGCTAATACGCTCAGTTAAGGCCGCTTTGACCAACCTGTTTTTCACAAAGACCCCGCAGGGAAGCGTAAAAGGCGAAGAGACTTTATCTGTTGTGTCGTTCACACGTTTCGTTACTTATAACCCATTCGCGTTTACGACCCCTCTGCCTCTAGCGCAACATGGCTAGCTACTTCCTCGGCTATTTCACGCATGGTTTCAGGTTCGGGAAAGGGTCGTGGTCCGATCAACCGTTCAACATCCGACTTGACTAAGACTTCCTTCTCTAACAACTGTTTAGCTAATATTTCTAGTTGCTCTCGCTTATCGGATAATAGATTTTGAGCTCGTTGATATTGTTCATTGACAAGGTTACGTACTTCCGCGTCAATTAATGCCGCGGTGTTGTCGGAATAAGGCTTATTAAACTGATCTTGCGAGAGACCATAAAAAGATACTTGGCCAACCTTATCATTCATTCCGTAGATAGCAACCATACTGTAAGCCATTTTAGTGACCTGGTCTAGGTCGTTTTGAGCTCCTGTTGATATCTTTCCAAAAACGATTTTTTCTGCAGCTCTGCCCCCAAAAGTCATACATATTCGGTCTTTCATCGCTTCTGTGCGAGTTATATACTCGTCCTTGGGTAGGTATTGAGCATATCCAAGTGTTCCAATACCACGTGGAACGATGGTGACCTTTACGAGAGGCGAGGCATGTTCGAGATACCATCCGCAGATCGCATGTCCAGCCTCATGATAGGCAATAATTTCCTTTTCTCTGGGTGCGATAAATTTGTTTTTCTTCTCTAATCCTCCAATCACACGATCTAATGCGTAATTAAAATCTTCCATGTGTACAGCCTCCTTGTCTCTTCTTGCTGCCACTAAAGCTGCTTCGTTGCACACGTTGGCAATGTCGGCTCCTGCAAATCCAGGGGTCATCTCGGCGAGCACAGATCCATCTACCGAAGGATCAACTTTAATGTTTTTAAGGTGAACTTTGAAAATCTCCTTTCGCTCTTTTAGGTCAGGTCTTTCAATACCTATTTGTCGATCAAAGCGACCTGGGCGCATAAGTGCGCTATCAAGGACGTCTGCTCTGTTGGTGGCTGCCATAAGAATTACGCCTTTATCGGTAGAGAATCCGTCCATTTCTACCAACAACTGATTTAAGGTATTTTCTCTTTCATCATTGCCGCCTTGAAAGTTTCCTTTGCCTCGTGCACGACCTATGGCATCTATTTCGTCAATGAACACAATACAAGGAGCCTTTTCTCGCGCTTGTCTGAAAAGGTCTCGAACCCTTGAAGCACCTACCCCAACAAACATTTCAACGAAGTCAGAACCTGATATTGAAAAGAAAGGCACGCCAGCCTCGCCGGCTACTGCTTTAGCCAAGAGGGTTTTGCCCGTGCCAGGGGGGCCTACTAGAATGACACCTTTTGGTATTTTGCCACCAAGGGCGGTATATTTTTTTGGATTCTTCAAGAAATCCACGATTTCCATTACTTCTACTTTCGCTTCGTCAAGACCCGCTACATCTGAAAAAGTAATGTTCACTTTGGCGTTTTCATCAAAAAGCGTGGCCTTAGATTTTCCAATATTAAAGATTTGCGCCCCTGGCCCTCCAGCAGCGCCACCTACTCTGCGCATAATAAACAACCATAAACCCACAAAAATCAATAAAGGCACCACCCAGCTTAAAAGGTTCGCTACCCAATTGACCCGCTGCTCATAGATAGGATCTATTCGAAAACCTTCTTGGTTTAAAGCGTCTATTTTATTTGCAAAATTATCGATTGACCCGATTTGCAAGGTAAAGTGTGGCGCATTAAGGCTTAGTGAGTTGCTCAGCCGGTTATCCTGATTGATATCTGGATATTTGCCCACGCTTTGGCTTTTAATTACAATCTCTGCATCTCTGCTGTTTATAACTCTTAAGGTCTCTACATCGCCTGCCTTTACGATTTCTTCAAACTTAAGTAGGGTAATTTCCTTGGGTTTACTTATAAATGACATAACCATATTCAGCCCTAATAAGCAGATTATGATAAATGCGTAAAACCAATAGGAACCAAAGTTGCCCTTTTTGTCTGGTGTGTTATTCTTCTTCTTATTGTCGTCAGCCATCCTGATATTAATCTATGTAGAACTCTTAAACGGTCAATTGTACTATTTAGTTGGCGCTAGACGTTTTGAAATGCAATCTTCTTCGCATCACTCCACAAAGTCTCCAAATCATAGTATTCTCGCGTTTCTGGATAAAATACATGAACAATCGTGTCAAAGTAGTCTACCAATATCCACTTAGCTCCATCTACTCCTTCGATGTGATTGGGCGATAGTTTGTATTCTTCTCTGACTCTTTTTTGAATATTATTAGCAATTGCCTTTACTTGTGTTGTAGAGTCTCCTTGGCAAATAACAAAATAATCTGTCGGAGATTCGTCTAGCTTGCGCATATCTAATAAGACGATCTCCTTGCCTTTTATATCTTGTATACTGTCAACGATAAGATCATTCAATGCCAACTGATGCGTTGAAATCGATGCTGCCCCTTTTGATCCACTCAAATGCTTAATTGCTTGTTGTCCCACAAAAATACGACATACTCTATTAACATGCGCCTACTATAACTACTGTGAATAAAAAGTCGTTGTTATTGAGTACATTTCGAGGTTTCATTACTTATGCACATATAGAGATTGCATTATGAAATATTGGTTGGCTGTTCTTCTGTTTTTTATTTTACTCTCTTGTGATAAAGAAGAAGAACTTGTCTTTGTGGATCCAGCGATAGGTGTGTATTTTGAGCTATTTGAGCTAGAGGGTGCCAAAAGGGGTGTTTCTGTGGACCTATCGGCAACGAAAATAAGTGCACAATTTCGCACCACGCCACAAAACATTGTAGGGCAATGTGCTCAGTTTGTAAGTGGGGCAAAAGTAGTTTATATTGACGCTGATTATTGGGCACGAGCATCAGCGCTGGAACAAGAATTCGTTGTTTTTCATGAGCTAGGGCACTGTTTTCTTGGCCGCAGCCACTTTGATGATAAGGGTTTAGACGGTCGTTGTAGTAGTATAATGAATAGTGGTGGCAACAAATGTCGGTTCACTTACTCGTTGTCCACGCGAAATTCTTATTTAGATGAACTTTTTATCCCTTGATTCTATGACATGAAAGATTACACAAGTTATACAATTGATGATTTTTTTGCGGACGCCGGCTTTGTCGAATGGGTTTTGTGTCCACATCCAGATAGCCCTTGGGAAAATGTGTGTCTAAAAAATGAACAGGCCGGGTTAGCTAGACAACTAATCCAACATATTCAATTTAAACAAGAAGCCAATATAGATAAGAAAACCGAGGCAACTTGGTTGCGGGTCGAGCAATCGATCTCTACAAAAAGCCTTGGCACACAAAAGCCAAACGTTATCATGCGTTACCTATATATGGCTGGGGCAATTGCTGCTAGTTTGATCGTTGGTTTTATCCTCTTCAAGCCATCTTCTTCCTTTGTTGTACAAGACAAGGAGGGGACATATGCTTTGGCAGGTTCTTCATGTGTTCTGGGCTCACAATCCTCCATTGAATATGATATCTCTGTATGGGAAAATGAACGGTCTGTAACGCTTAATGGTCAAGCATCCTTTAAAGTAAACAAGGGAAGCCCTTTTAAAGTCTTATCAGAAGAGGGAACCGTATCTGTTTTGGGAACAGAGTTTAACGTCGATGCGCGTGGGGGACATTTTTATGTAGCTGTTGATGAAGGTCTGGTTGCCGTAAGCAGCCAGTTGCACGAACAATTGTTGGAGGCGAATCAAGGGTACGCTAGAAATGCTCAACTCACGGAAAACTTCATTGAGATGTTTGGCTCTCGAAAGAATGCCCCCATTACTATGCATTTTCAGAACACCTCTCTAACTCAGATAATCGCTGTCCTAGAATGGCAAAAAGGCATTCGTATCAACCTAGCTGATACTAATGAACAACAACGCTTTACAGGGTTTTATGTGGCAAATGAAAAGCTTGATGTAATATTGAACATTATTACTTGGCCGCTAAACCTAAAGTACGAAATCGTTGATGCCTCTAACGTACGCATCTTTTAATAATACTACCGAGTGCTAAGAAATATAATAATCTTTTCACTTTTGGGGGCGCTGGTTAGCGCTATGCACGCCCAGGTTCGTCCGCATGTGTCTGTGCAAGACAAAACTTTTGATGATTTGCTGACTATCGTAGCCAATCTATATGGAGTAAAATTCTCGTATGCCTCAGATCTTTCTGATAACCAGGTTCTGTCGTTTATTTCTGAAAAAAACACGCTAAGTGAATTTTTGACCTTTATATGTGCCCATCACAACTTAGAATACGTCTTGATGCCAGATGCTGAAACCGTATTACTTCGCCAAAAATTGCTTTCACAAGACATTAAAGCTCTATATACAGAAGTGAAAGTAATGGTAAAAGAGCGCTCGTCTTTACAACCTGTTGAGCTCGCAGCTGTGGCAATCTTAGGGACAAGAAAAGGCGATTATACCAACGCCGAAGGCCAGTGTATTTTGCACTTGCATTATCCTGAAGATACCCTACTTGAAGTAAGCTTCCTAGGTTATCAGTCCCAAAAGATCGCTTTATCACCATTTCAAGAGAGTTGTATCATTCATCTTGACCCTGTAGAGTTTGATATCCAAGAAGTCTTGATTAAAGACAGGTTAAAAGATCACCAATACAACTCCATATTTCAATCATATATCATTAGATACGATGCTAAACCAGCCGGGTTGTTGCAAAATGATCTTCTTCGTTCCTTGCAGACGGTTTCTGGAATAGACTTTACGAATGATAATTCCGCTAGATTACGTCTTCGGGGTGGCACGTTTGATGCCAACATGATACTTTTGGATGGCATGACCCTGTTTAACTCAACTCATTATTATGGAATTTTTAGTAGCATTAATGACGCTTACGTCTATCAATCTCAGCTGTACAAGAATAATCTTCCTGTTGAACATGGTGGTCGGACTGGAGGGTTGTTAGATATTTCTGGACCTACTACGGCCATGGACAGTACAGTGAGTGGGGAGATTAGGTTGAATAATCTTCTTGCCAGTGCGTCGCTCGTCGCTCCGCTCTCAGAGCAGGTGAATATTAGTTTGGCCGCAAGGAGTACGGTAAAAAACGTGTCAACTACTTCCTTTTTTAATCTATTCAATACAGAACCTATACGTACGCCAGACAATCAAAGTTTTGCATTGCTCAATAGGATGACGCTTCTAGGACGGTTGCCCGACTTTTCCTTTTACGATATCAACGGTTCGCTTCAGTTCAGGACAGGAAACCATTTAGGGAGTATTCATTTTTATATGGGTTCTGACCAATTTTCGGATCAATACACCAATGAGTTTCCAAGTCGTTTACAAAATTTAACGGCCATTAACAAAGAAGCGTATAGTAATATAGAAGCTTGGCAAAACATCGCAAGTTCGGCCTTTTATACGTCGCCGCTTTCATCAAATATCGATCTTGAAACGGTCTTGAGTTTTTCAAGATACTCGAATTCTAACGCCTTATCCATTTCTTTGGAGCGTATTTCACGATTGATGACAAGGTATTATGCTTTCGATAGTGATCGCTACAATCAGATAGAAAACCTTTCTGCAAAACAAATGGTTCGAATTCAATTGCCTAGTAAAGCCTCTGTGCTAGCAGGTGTTCAGTATCAAGGCCATACGGCGGATATCAACATTTCAGAAGATGACAATAATGTATTTTCTGCCGATAGTCATTCGAGAGAAATCAGTGGTTTTGGTGAATATACGAGTGTTCAGGAAAAAACTTTTTTTTATTCTTTAGGCCTTAGGGGTGGTTATTATGAGAGAACAGATCAATGGTATCTGGCTCCGCAAGCTCAAGTGGGGTATCGCATTGCTCCTGGGGGAATAATTAAAGGTTCCGTCGGTAGGCAATACCAGTTTGTACGTGAGTTAAATTTTGAAAACACTCTAGGTCGGTCAACGGATATTTGGGTTATTGCAGACGGCAGTAGACGAACGCTACCGCGCAGGGCTGACAAGATAATGCTTGGCTCCCGATGGGTGTCTGGCCGGTTTTCTCTAGATATCGAGGCTTACTACCGCCACACGACAGGACATATTGAATTGGCGCTAACACAAAGCCCTCTCCAAGATGATCAAATTAGGCCCGTTAATATAGTTAACGGATTTCAATTTTTTATTGGAGAATTAAACACGTGGGGGATTGATGTATCCATTGATTACGACTTCAAGTCATTCAGTAGTCAACTGGCATATACCTTGAGTAAAGAAGAGTCTCGGTTTTTGGCAATTTTTAGAGGCCTGCCATTCCCCTCTCAAAATGATAGGCGACACAGGATCAGTTGGTCAAATGAATGGCGACTGGGCATATTGAACCTGAAAGGTGATGCTTATTATGCTTCTGGCCGAGCGTATACGGATCTACAAAAAATTCGCGTTGTTCGACAAAGGCAAGATCTTTCGCCTGACGAACGCTTGAGTCGGCTTCCTGATTACTTTCGAATGGATCTTTCCATTGAATACCCGTTTACCTTTGCAAGGATGACTGGTTTTCTCGCTGTTGAGCTATTTAATGTTACAAATAGGGAAAACGTAAGCTACATCCAAAACATTTTCTCCATTCCTGCCAATACTCTGCAAGACCAAAATAGAACTATAAATACAGTTATCGGCAATCAAGCAACCTTGATTCCCAGAACATTAGGGATTAGTGTGGGTCTGCGATTTTGACCCGCTTGGGGTCAGTTCACTAAAACATCTCAAATAGCTACTATGGCTCTTTTAAGACAAAGCTCCGGCGATGTTCCCGTGTATACCCCAGCTCTGAAATAACTTCCCTGTGGTTTGGCGTGCCATATCCTTTGTTTTGCGCCCATGCGAACTGTGGAAAATTCCTTTCTAGTGCCCTCATATGATCATCTCGATATGTCTTCGCCAGCACTGATGCAGCAGCAATACTTGCATATAAATCATCGCCCCGAATGATGCACTGGTGTGAAATAGTCGGATAAGGATTAAATCGATTGCCGTCTATCAAAAGAAGTTGGGGACGAACGGCAAGTTTATCTATGGCCATATGCATGGCTTTAAAACTGGCATTAAGTATATTAATATTGTCTATTTCTGCTGGTGAGACAGCACTCACTCCCCATGCTACAGCCTTGTGTAAAATGACGTCCCTCAATAGAAGACGATCTTTTTCGGTCATTTTTTTGCTATCTCGCAGCCTTGGGTGATGAAAACTTCTGGGTAATATCACTGCCGCGGCAAATACCGGCCCTGCCAAACATCCTCGCCCCGCCTCATCACAGCCTGCCTCGATAATACCTTTGGAAAAAAATGATTTCATGCTGATAGGGCGCTTGATTTTAAGTTAGTAATGTTTACCAGATAGCCCCTATACCTGACTGCCAAAGCTTTATATTCAGTTCAGCAAGCCGTTTTTTTAAAGTCTCCCCCATTGTTCTTAGCCCTTGCCATTGAGCATCTAATTCCTTTTTTCTTGCTAGAGAAGCTGCATTGACCTTAGGAATATCGCTCTCCGTTTGGTTGATCAAAAAGAGATATTCCGCTGTAAATTTGTTTGGGTAATTTTCGACATCATCATAGGCTTTAGATAGTCGCTGCACCATATCCTTATCCCAGGTGTCCATTTCGGAGACCACCGCTTCTACGGTAGTTGTCATGGTTTTGTCTGTATCCTTTATTCTCTTGGCGATTTCAATCAGTTTAGTCTGTGTCGCATAAAGTTCATTTACCATCGTATGCATATCGCGCAGCGACGTCTCCATCTCTGTCATGACTTGATCATATTCTGAATAATGTGCCTCGGTATTATTGTATTTAGGATGAGTTAGAATGTTGATGTTCTGTCTTTCTTCTGCATTTCCATGTCGAAGTATGGCAGTATAGGTGCCTGGCGCCACCTTGTGCCCACGAAAACTACCTTCAATATACGCGCTAGGTATACCTGGCAATGTTTCGTGTCGCATGTCCCAAACTATGCGATTCATCCCTTTGTGGGTGGTCAAAACCGGAGAGGTCGGTGGGCTTCCATTATATTTTTTTGTTGTCATATCTTTCTGGGAAGAATACGTTCGGACGACCTCACCTGATAGTTTTTGGATTTGAAGGGTCAGGGTACTCGTATCGGCGCCTTCAGGGATTTGATAATATATAACTACGCCATTGGCTGGGTTGATGCCACGCAAGGGGTGAGTTCCTTTAAACTCGGGATTAGAACTGTTGAGTTCACTTCCGCCGTTGGCCAATATAGCCTCTTCGGGTTTGTACAAGCTTAGTTTTTGAGCCTTTTGAGGCGCCTGTGAAATTAGACCTAAGTCATCCAGTATCCAAAATGATCTGCCCGAGGTGGCTACAATAATATCACCATGTTTAATAAGTATATCGGTAATAGGGGTTATGGGCAAGTTGAGTTGAAAAGGATTCCATTGTACTCCGCCGTTCCATGACAAATATAGACCTGTTTCTGTTCCTGCAATGAGTAAGTCTTTACGAGACGGGTCTTCACGCACCACCCTTGTGAACGCGCCTATGGGTATGCCTTTAGAGATGTTTGTCCATGTTTTGCCATAGTTTGTTGTTTTATATAGTGCTGGGGTATAATCATTAAACTTGTATCGGGTGGTGGCAATATATGCTGTCGCTGGATCATGGGGAGAGATTTCTATAGCATTTATAAGGCATTCTGATAGTCCAGTTGGGGTCACATTGTCCCATGTTTTGCCATTGTTTCGTGTTAGATGAACAAGGCCGTCATCGCTGCCCACCCACATGACTCCTGCTTCATGCGGTGACTCGATGACATAACTAATCGTGCCGTAATTTTCAGCCCCTACTGCTTCATTGGTGTAGGGAACGCCCCCTTTGCCTTGTTTTCCTTTATCATTGCGCGTCAAATCGGGACTAACTTCTTCCCATGTTTGTCCATAATCCAAGGTTTTCAATATAAGCTGAGCGGCATGATAATAAGTGTTGGGTTCATGTTGGGATCGAATTATTGGAGCATTCCAGTTATATCGATACTTCATATCCTTGGCGTCGCGGCCTAGATATTGAATCGGTGCGGCCATAATGCTGGTGCCTGCAGCTGATTCAGAATCATATGCTTCTATCGTGCCTTGGTAGCTGCCCCCTAACACCCATCGAGGATTGTCAGGATCAAAAGCCAAGAAGGCACTTTCACCGCCAGCTGAAGATGTCCAAGATTTTTCATCGATGCCTCCTGATCCAAAACTTCGGCTATCGATGCGAACGGAGCTGTTGTCTTGTTGTCCGGCATAAATTCGATACGGTATGTGATTGTCCACATTTAATCTGTAAAACTGCGCGGTAGGCATATTGTCTTGTCTTGACCACGTCTGTCCTTTATCAAAACTTACACAAGCCCCACCATCGTCCGCCAAGATCATATTTTTGGGGTTGTCTGGATTGATCCATAGATCGTGATAGTCCCCATGTTGTCCTTCCACTCCTGTCCATGTCTTTCCCCCGTCATCCGAACGGTAGGCGCTAGCACTCAGAACATAAATGCTCTCTTCATTTTGAGGATCTACAAATACTTCAATGTAGTACCAAGCTCGCTGGATAAGGCGATGATCGTCGCTAATGCGAGACCACTTTTTACCAGCATTATCTGAGACAAATAGTCCGCCTTGCTCTTTGTTGCTATCGCTTTCAATCAGGGCATATACTTTATCAGAGTTAGAACGACTTACGGCAATAGCCATCTTTCCCATTTCTTTAGGCAGCCCCTCCTTCATTTGCGACCATGTTTCGCCACCGTCGATTGACTTGTACAAACCGCTTCCTTCGCCACCGCTGACTACTTGCCAAGGCAGGCGCTGGTGATGCCACATGGCAGCATACATGATATGTGGATGATTCATATCTATTGACAACTCTGCACAACCTGTCAGTTCATTAATGAATAATTTGTTGCTCCATGTTTTTCCTCCATCAGTTGATTTATAAATACCTCTGTCCTTCGTTTTGTCGTAAAGCGCGCCTTGGGCTGCTACATAAACGATATTTGGGTCATGGGGATGAATTACGATTCTAGAAACATGTTGTGTGTTTGCTAGCCCCATATGATGCCACGTTTTTCCAGCATCTAAAGACTTATACACACCGTCGCCATAAGAGGTCATGACCCCCCTGGGGGCATGTTCACCCATACCGCAATACAAAATATTGGGGTTAGATTCTGAAACCGCAATGGCGCCGACTGATCCTGTCTTAAAATATCCATCGGAAATATTGTTCCAATGTTGGCCTGCATCGTTTGTTTTCCACAAACCTCCGCCGGTAATTCCCATATAGTAAGTAAGCGGGTCGCCTTTAACACCGCTCGTAGCGACGGATCTCCCCCCCCGAAACGGCCCGATATTGCGCCATTTTACGGGAGCAAAAAGAGTGTCTAATGGCAATTCTGACTGCCCTGTTAGGACAAATGTTGCTAGCATAAAAATGAAAAATAGAGCCCTGTACATAATTATTCTATTTTGACCTTTACATTATGGCTAATGTACTATTTGAGATGCAGAAGTCGACTGATTTAGTCATATATTTCACTATTTTGGTCTTTTGAAACTCGCGTTATGCCTTGGTCTACTTTTACTCGAATCGCTTTTGCTGTTTTACCTCTTATTCTTGTAAGCTTGGTGGTATATTTTTTTAGCGATATAATCACCTATGTTATCTTGGGATGGGTGTTGTCAATGATTGGCAGTCCTGTTAACAGTTATTTGCGGAGTTTCCTTGGAAAGAACATCGCCGCATTAACCACGCTCTTGTCCTTTGGGCTGATTCTCTTTGGATTAGTTTTGGTGTTCTTACCGCCAATGGCACAGCAAGCTCGAAATTTGTCCAGCTTAAACTATGACAATGTCTTTGAAAGTCTCAAAGAGCCAATAGAGGATATAGAAACTTGGCTTGAGAAAAAGGGAATTGTCGCGAGTCGTACTGAAGAAGTAAGACAAGACAGCTTGCATAGCCCCCTCTCGGCCTCTGCATTTATGGAAATTATGCGGCTAGACACTTTAATCGGAAGTAAAGATTCGCTGCATCAGCAAATTAATTTATTCGTCTACATCCCTTATGAAACCGCCACACCCAATACACCTGCATCAAAAGATGCAGAAGGTTTTATCAATAATATTCGAGAAAATTTGCTTCGGATATTGCAACCTGCCAAAATAACGGGAGTGGTAAATTCTGTCTTCGGGGCCATTAGTCATCTTTTAATTACGATCGTTTCTGCATTTTTTATCGCCTTTTTCTTTCTCAAAGAGGAAGGTTTGTTCTCTGATGCGATAAAATCTGTTGTGCCAAATGATAAAGAGGGGCAATGGATGCATGCACTTGAAGAAAGTGAAAGCATGCTTAAGCGTTATTTTATTGGTGTTTTGTTGCAAATATTTTGCGTGGGCACCTTTGTAGGAGTTATACTCAGTTTGTTAGGATTTAAAAATGCTGTGTTGATTGGATTTTTTGCTGCACTGATGAATGTTATACCCTATGTTGGACCTATTTTGGGGGCTACATTTGGTATTTTGATCACCATAACGGCAAATCTTGATGTTTCGTTTTATGACTTTCTTTTGCCCAAAATTGGCTTGTTGTTGGCTGTCTTTGCCTCTATGCAAATGTTTGATAACTTTTTTCTACAGCCTAATATCTTTTCAAAAAGCGTAAAGGCTCATCCTCTAGAGATTTTTATTACAGTACTTGTTGGTGCAAATCTTGGAGGTGTTCTCGGGATGGTATTAGCTATTCCCGTTTTTACCGTCGTACGTGTGTTGGCAAAAGTATTTTTTAGTGAATTCAAATTGGTGCAAAGACTCACGGGAGAGCGTTAATCTATATCTAGGGCAATGGCACACTTTATGAGCTTCGAATTATTTTCCTTTGTTCATTTTTAGTATAGCTGTTCTTCTCAACAAACTGGAATGTAGTATATTTAATATCTTGTAGAGCTAAGATGTCTTAATAGTGTTACCTAAAAAGCCCATACTGATTCTTTTGTGCCTAATGGCCGCAAGGCTAATAGTCTCGGGACAGAGTATTCGTACAGAGTACGGCAAAAATCGCGTACAGTACCATGATGACTTTTCGAAATGGTGGGAATATGAGACGGAGAATTTCTTTGTTTATTGGTACGGAAAAGGTCTGAATGTGGCACAGTCGGCCATACAAATAGCCGAGGCCAATTATCCGAGTATTCAAAATCTCGTAGAGCATCGCATCAATGATAAAATAGAAATTATCGTCTATGTGGATCTGGCCGACTTAAAACAAAGCAATATCGGCATTCAAGAGATCTTTGAAACTCGCCATGAGCGGACAAAGGTTATCGGCTCAAAAATATTCGTACACTTCGACGGTAACCACCAACATCTTGAGCGCAGAATACGCGAAGGGATTGCAGAGGTGTTTTTCAATTCTATGTATCATGCGGGGGGGCTGCAAGAAGTTGTGACGAGTGACCCAGAATTAGACTTGCCAAATTGGTATCGACAAGGTTTTGTAAGTTTTGCGGGGGGGGGGTGGGATTACCTGATGGAA
>CAZTSI010000019.1:0-61576 GCA_964616755.1 uncultured Saprospiraceae bacterium
TTTGAAGTAAGCTTAGATCCCGGAACTTATACACTATTGGTATCTTATATCGGATACCAAAACATCACATTAGAAAATGTCCAAGTTGAAGCAGGTGGTGTCAAGGTTTTGACTGAACTATTTTTAATAGAAGACGGCGTTCAAATTGCTGAAGTTGTAGTGACAGCTCGATCGGTAAGAACTACTGAGACCGCACTTCTTATTTTGAAGAAAAATTCAAGTGTTATGCTAGACGGTATTTCAGCGGCCAAAATGCGACAGACGGGAGATGGCAATGCTGTAGATGCTGCAAAAAGGGTAACTGGTGTTTCTGTAGAAGGAGGCAAGTATGTTTATATCAGAGGATTGGGGGATCGATATACAAAGACTACGCTAAATGGTGTTGAAATTCCTGGTTTGGATCCAGATAAGAACACGCTTCAGATGGATATCTTTCCTACTAATCTGATTAATAGTATCATTGTCAGCAAGAATTTTACGGCTGATCAACCTGCGGATTTTACTGGGGGATTACTCAATTTGGAAACAAAGGACTTTCCTGAGGAGCGTTTATTTACTGTTTCCATTGGAACGAATTTTAACCCTGATATGCACTTTAATAATAACTTTTTGTCTTATCCGGGCTCTAGGACGGACTTTCTAGGCTTTGATGATGGACATAGGGGCTTGCCTCGTTTTGCTACTAGCCCGAATATTCCTACACCGATCAGTGGAACAACCCCTGATGAAGTGAATCGTTTCGTCAAGAGTTTTGACCCACAATTGAGTGCAGTAAGGAGCAAGAGTTTTATTGATTTGAATGGTAGCATGACATTTGCCAATCAATTAAGCTTAAAAAAAGGAGGCGGCGCAAATTCTCCTAAATTGGGTTATATGATGTCATTATCGTATAAATCCGAGTTTCGATACTATGACGATGTGGTTTTTGGTGAGTTTCAACGCTTGTTAGATCCGAATGCTTTTGAGATGCCTTTTGCCACCGTTCAACAAGGTGAAATAGGGGAAAGAAGTTTTTTAGGTGGTTTTTTAGGAGGACTAGCTTATAAGACGCAAAACACCAAGATCAGATTAACGGCCATGCACTTACAAAATGGTGAAAGTCGCGCAGGTAAATTTCAAATAGAAAATGACGGCGAACGAGTAGGCCAATCAGGGTATTTTGCTACATCAGACAATTTGGAGTATAATGAACGCGGCTTGTCGAATGTGCTATTAAATGGATACCACGTATTGGCTGGTCGCAAGTGGGAGATAGATTGGAGAATTTCACCAACTTATTCTAGATCTTCAGATCCCGACATCCGCAAAACGGCATTTACAGTTTTTAATGGTATGCCAACTTTTAATGCAGGCGCAGGTGGAAACCCAAGCAGAATTTGGCGCAGCCTCTCAGAAATAAATGCCACCGCCAAAGTGGATATATTGAGAAGATACATGCTCAATGGCGAAGAGGCCAAATTGAAGTTTGGAGTGAGTCAAAATTATAAGGTTCGTGATTATGAAATATTGTTCTTTGATGTGCAATTTTTTGGTGCTCAATCACCCTGGGAAGCCAACGATGCTTCTTTAGTTTTGCGCCCAGAGAATATTTTTCCAAGTTCAAGAAATAATATTTACTACCAATCTGGAAATCCTGTTTTGAATCCAAATGAATATAATTCGGATGTGATGAACACAGGGGCTTATTTGTCTCATGAATCCACATTGTTTGGTAATGTAAAGGCGATAATTGGTTTGCGGGCAGAGCGATTTGTCCAAAGACATACTGGTCGCGATCAGCGTTATTCATCAGGCGATTTAGTCAATGGACGCAGTTTGGACAATGAGATCGTGATGAACGATTTCAATCTATTCCCTACGGCTAATTTTATAATTGGCATCAAAGAGACTCAAAATATACGTCTAGGCTATGGTCGTACTATTGCAAGACCTGCCTTTAAAGAACAATCATTTGCACAAATTCTTGATCCAATTACCAATCGTATCTTTAACGGTAGTTTGTTTACTTACAATCAATGGGATGGTCAGCTAGTATCTACGGATGTCGATAATATTGATTTGCGCTGGGAGAGTTTCGCAACTACAGGAGAATTGTATACAATTAGCGCATTTTACAAGCGATTTAGTAATCCTATCGAACTTGTGCGAATACCCGAACAACAAACTAGTACCGAATATCAACCAAGAAATGTGGGTAATGGTCAACTGTTTGGAGCAGAACTTGAACTTAGAAAGGGCTTGGGTTTTATGGGTCGTGCATTTGAAAATGTTGATTTTAGCGGAAATTTGACATTAGTACATTCTTCTATTGATATGACGGATGTTGAGTTTGAATCGCGTAGGGGCTATATAAAAACTGGTGAGACCCTTAAATCTACCCGCCAGATGGCCGGCCAGGCTCCTTATGTAATTAATAGTGGATTAAGTTATGCTTTGCCAGAGAAAGGAATGAATGCAGGTCTTTTCTACAACGTTAAGGGGACTACACTATTTATCGTAGGCGCAGGATTGTTTCCTGATATTTATACTATTCCTTTTCATAGTTTGAATTTTACTTTTAACAAAAAACTCGGAACGGATAATCGTACTTCAATAGACTTACGTGTAAGCAATATTCTAAACAGTTCTTTAAAAGAGAGCTACAAGTCATTTAACGCTGCAGACCAGCCATTTACCGTATTTAGACCAGGAAGATCAATTAGTTTTGATATAACGTATAAACTCTAGTTTCAGGAGCTACGCTTCTATGAGATTTTTAGTAATTTTTGAAAGAGAGGACATCAAGTTGGGAAGCTTGGTGTCCATTTTATTTGTATTTACCGTAATTATGCGTTAGGTCTTCGTGATGAACATGTAAAATAAAGTGTAAGGTCTTATTTTGTTTCTATTTAAACCCATAATAGATTTTCTTAGCAGATTCATCGATGATGGTGCTTCGTTGAGTTAGTGTGTGAATAAGGAAATCATCTCGGAAATAGACGCTACATTGCGTGACAATATCTACGACCCCGTAGTTCAAGGGATAGAATAGAAGTTTCCTAAACTTTTGATCCAGGTTCGAGTCCTGGCGGGGTCACCCCTGTAGCTCAAAAACGTAAAAAAAAGTATGCAATAAAAAGTGAAAGCTATACCTTAAGTATTTCGGCCTCTTTTATGCCGAAAAGACTTTCCGCTTGTATCGTACATTCTTTGATCAAATCTTCAACTACCGTTTCTTTGCGTTTTCCAGCATCTTCTGGATAACCGTTTTTAACTTCCTTTTTGATAAATTCAATCATTTTATGGCGGTTTGATCGCATGGCCACCTTAGCCTCTTCGACCGCAGCCTTAGCTTGTTTGACAAGATCTTTACGTCGCTCTTCTGTCAATGGGGGTATTGAAATACGAACTTGTTCCCCATCATTCATGGGTGTCATACCTAGATTGGCCTCAAAGATGGACTTTTCGATAGGTGCGAGCATCTTTTTCTCCCAAGGCTGAATAGATAATGTTCGGCTATCTGTGGCCGAAATATTGGCTACCTGACTAAGAGGTGTAGGAGAACCATAATATTCAACAAGTATTCCATTAAGAATGTCAGGGGATGCTTTTCCAGCGCGAATTTTCACGAATTCGCTGCGCAAATGCTCGATAACCTTGTTGAGCGAATCTTGCCCTTTTTCTAATATGTTTTCGATAGTTTCTTCCATAGCATTCATTTGCTGCTCTAAACAAGCTCAATTATACTAAAAGTTTCGAATAGGACTTAGAATTTAAATTAGATCTCGCTTTAAGCAGATATTGATCAACAGCAATCGCCGCTTCTCGTCCTTCTGATATCGCCCATACTACTAGCGATTGGCCTCGGCGCATGTCTCCGGCGCAAAAGACTTTTTCAACAGAAGTCTGATAGTTACTTGCGGCTACATTGCCCTTTTCATCCAGTTCGACGTTTAGTTGTGTCAAGAGCCCTTCGTGCTGTGGGTGAACGAAGCCTACTGCCAATAAGGCAAGCTCGCAAGGGATAATTCGCTCCGAGCCCTCTATTTCTTTAAATCCTGACTTGCCGCTTTCCACGTCATAATGCCATTCTATATCAACGAGAATAATACCTGTCAACTCATTCGCTGCATTTTTAACAAATGCTTTTGTCAAGATGGCCCAATGACGGTCACACCCCTCTTCATGTGAAGTGGAGGTACGCAACTGCATAGGCCAAAGTGGCCAAGGGGTCGATGCATCTCTATTGACAGGGGGTTTGGCCAGCAATTCGATTTGAGTGACCGATGTTGCTTTTTCCCTATTAGAAGTACCAACACAATCGGCGCCAGTATCGCCACCACCGATGACAACAACATGTTTATCCTTGGCCGAAATAATGTCGTGATCAAACTCCACCTGTCCAGCCACTTGCCTATTCTTTTGTTCGAGGAAATGCATGGCAAAGTGCACTCCCTTAGCATCACGTCCTTCTATGGGGAGGTCACGGGGGATGGTGCTGCCGCCAGTTAAAACAACTGCATCAAAATTCGCTAACAGTTGTTCCCCGGTTATGTCAACCCCTACATTGGTATTTGTTTTTAGTTGAATACCTGAAGACTCCATGATTTGAACACGACGTTCTACAACCCATTTTTCGAGTTTGAAGTCAGGAATACCATATTGCAAGAGACCCCCAATTCGATCGTTGCGCTCAAATAAGGTCACTTCGTGGCCAGCTAAGTTGAGCTGAACAGCCGCAGCCATACCCGCAGGACCAGAGCCCACTACGGCGACTTTCTTTCCAGTCTGATTGGGTGCGATTTGACTGCGAACCCAACCATTTTCGAAGGCGGTCTCTGCGATGATTTTTTCGATAAGTTCAATCGTCACGGGATCATTATTGATACCGAGCACACAAGATTGTTCGCATGGAGCAGGGCATATCCTTCCTGTAAATTCGGGAAAATTATTCGTGCTACTCAATATCTCGTAGGCTTCTTTCCAATGACCCTGATGTACGGCGTCATTAAAATCGGGAATAAGATTTCCTAAGGGGCAGCCATTGTGACAAAAGGGTATGCCACAGTCCATGCATCTAGCTGCCTGTTGGTTAGTTTTTTTCTCGTCAAAGGGCTCGTATATTTCTCGATAATCGTCAATACGCTCTTTGGCATCACGCTTAGCGGGTAACTCTCGATCAAATGTTTTAAAGCCAGTAATATCTCCCATCCGTTTTATGTTAATGATTCAACTGAATTTTTGGTGGCTATTTTGGTTAAGATTTTTTTGTATTCAATGGGCATGATCTTGATAAATTTTTCACGCGCCACCCACCAATTTTGTAAAATTTCTAAGGCTACCATACTACCTGTGTATTTGAAATGATCTCGCACAAGAGCTCTTAATTCTTCTCTACTCTCTTCGTCTAAGGTTTCAATGGCGACCATTTCGAGATTGATGTGGCTATTAAAACGATCTTCAGGATCATAAATATAGGCTATGCCACCACTCATGCCTGCTCCAAAATTTCTGCCTATAGCTCCTAAAATAACCACACGCCCACCAGTCATATACTCACATCCATGAGCTCCTAAGCCCTCTACGACTGCTGTCGCGCCGCTGTTGCGTACACAAAATCGCTCGCCGGCCATTCCTTTAATATAAGCCTGCCCTGACGTTGCTCCATACAATGCCACGTTTCCTATGATTATGTTCTTATCCGGAATGATGGCCGTTTCTCTGTCGGGAATGATTATCAGTTTTGCCCCGCTGAGCCCTTTACCAAAATAGTCATTGGCATCTCCTTCTAAAGTAAAGGTCAAGCCTGCCGCAGCAAAAGCACCAAAACTTTGACCAGCAGAGCCTCTAAATCTAAAATTGATCGAATCTTCTGGAAGTCCCGCACTACCATATTTGACGGCTATTTCATTAGACAGCATGGTGCCTACGGCTCTATTCGTGCTCACGACAGGAAATTCACTCGATATGGTAATTTTATCTTCGAGAGCAAGGTTGGCATATTCAATCAATTCCCTATCCAATACATGATCTAATTCGTGATCTTGTGCCACCGTACAATAATTATCTTGGCTACTGGAATGTTCGTCGCGATATAATAAAGGGGATAAGTCCAGACTCCCCGCCTTCCAATGGGCCACATCTTGTCGAAGAGATAGTAGATCAGATCGACCAACCATTTCATTTATAGTTCTAAAGCCTAATGATGCCATTATTTCGCGCAAATCTTGTGCTAGAAAAGTAAAGAAATTGACGACATCTTCGACGCGACCATCAAATTTCTTTCTTAAGTCAGGATCTTGGGTGGCTATGCCAACCGGACAGGTATTTAGATGACATTTTCGCATTAAAATGCAACCTTCTACGACAAGTGCTGCTGTGGCGATGCCCCATTCTTCAGCGCCAAGCAATGTGGCGATAGCCAAATCTTTTCCAGTTCTGACCTGCCCATCCGTTTGCAATGTAACTCGGTTGCGTATTTGGTTTCTCAGCAGGGTCTGATGGGTCTCAGCTAAGCCGAGCTCCCAAGGAAGGCCAGCGTAACGGATAGAACTCAGCGGCGAAGCTCCTGTGCCCCCATCGTGTCCAGCGATTAAAATATGATCAGCTTTCCCTTTTGCAACACCAGAAGCGATAATACCAACTCCGGCTTTAGAAACTAATTTTACACTAATTCGTGCTTTTCGATTAGCATTTTTTAAATCAAAAATCAATTGAGCTAGATCTTCAATACTATATATATCGTGGTGAGGTGGGGGAGAGATCAAGCCGACACCAGGAGTGGAATGCCTTACTCTGGCGATCCATTCATCCACCTTATGGCCAGGAAGTTGCCCGCCTTCGCCAGGTTTAGCACCTTGCGCCATTTTTATTTGTAACTCAGCAGCATTACTCAAATAATGTATCGTGACACCAAATCGACCAGAGGCGACTTGCTTAATAGCTGAGCGCTCCCAATCGCCATCGGCTTTTTTTGGATAGCGCGACTGGTCTTCACCTCCCTCGCCGCTATTGCTTTTGGCACCAATCCGATTCATAGCTTTAGCCAAAGTCGTATGCGCTTCATGAGAAATAGACCCAAAAGACATGGCACCTGTCGCAAATCGTTTCATGATGGAAGAAACCGATTCTACTTCTTCGATCGGTATTGCGTTCCCTTCCTTTATACTAAGCAAACTTCGAAGGGTACACGCAATATCTTCTTGCTTATTGATGACCTCTGTATATTTTTTGTAGGTGCTGTATTTATTTCGTCGAGTCGCATCTTGTAGGAGGTGTATGGATTGAGGATTAAATAGATGGTATTCGCCTCGTTGTTTCCACTGGTAGATACCCATATCAATGAGCGTTTGTAATTGGTCGTCTTCAAAGGCAGCTTTGTGCTTGACAAGAGCTTCTTTTGTTAACATTTCGAGGGTCATCCCTTGAATGCGAGAGATGGTGCCCTTAAAACACAAGTTGATTACCTCGTCAGAAAGACCAAGCGCTTCAAATGTCTTGGCTCCCTTATACGATCCTACGGTAGAAATGCCTAATTTTGACATGATCTTAAGTAGGCCTTGATCTAGTGCTTTGGTATAGGTGGTTATCGCTTTGACGGCGTTGTCTATTCCTTCTAGTTGACCACTGCTATGCAGATGCCTGATGGTTTCTACTGCGAGTGAGGGAAATATGGCATCTGCCCCATAACTTAGCAAAGTGGCGACATGATGAGTCTCCCAAACGTCACCCCCGTTTATAATAAGGGATATTTTATGTCGCAAACCCTTCTCAACTAATTGATGATGAATCGCTCCACAGGCTAATAGAGACGGAATCGGAACACTTGTTTTATCAATATTGGTATTCTCAATAATCAATAGATTCGCTCCCTCATCGATTTGTTGAAAAGCATGAGCGCAGAGATGTTTAATACCTTCCTCTAAACCCCTATTGTCGAGATGTTTAGGAAAAAAACTATTAATGACTGCTGTTTTATAATGGTCATGATCAATGCTTTTCAATTTATAAAAATCCCTCTCAGAGAGAACTGGACTTGAAATACGTATGAAATGCACGGTATTCTTGTGCCGTTCTAAAATATTAGATGTGCCACCTAAAATTGTCTTCAAGGTCATATATTCGCTCTCACGCAATGAGTCAATTGGCGGATTGGTCACTTGAGCAAATTGTTGGCGAAAATAGCTAGCAATGTGCTGGGCATATCGTGATAATACCGCTAAAGGAACATCTGAGCCCATAGATCCTACAGGCTCTTTATGTGTTTCTACCATTCCTTTGATAACCAGCTCTTCATCTTCTAGGGTAAATCCCTGAGCGGTTTGTCGCTGAAGTAGCGGCACAGGGCTAGGTCGACTATCGTTGACTCTGGCCGGAAGTTCGCTAATGTCTACCTTGCTCTCGCTTAGCCATGCCTTATAGGGGAGCCTATTACAAATGATCTTTTTTAATTCTTCATCGCCGACAATACTTTGTTCTTCTAGGTCGGCTATCAGAATCTTCCCTGGCTCTAATCTTCCCTTGTGTGAAATAATACTGGGATCTACAGGTAATACTCCCGTTTCGGAAGCAAGAATCAGGCGATTGTCTGTCGTCAAATAATATCTTGATGGACGCAAGCCATTTCTATCTAAAGTGCCACCAACTAAAACACCATTCGTAAAACACATACTCGCAGGCCCATCCCAAGGCTCCATGAGCCCTTCATGATATTCATAAAACTCTTTCTTATAATCTTCCATATAATCGGCATTTTGCCAAGCTTCTGGAATCATCATCATCATGACATGCGGCAAAGACCGACCCGCAAGGACTAAGAACTCGGCCACATTATCGAAGATGGCTGAGTCGCTGCTGGCCTCGTTAAAGATAGGTCGAAGCATTTCTAGCTCCTCTTCCGTAAAAACGGAGCTGGACATAAACTTTTCTTTCGTGCGCCACCAGTTTTTATTACCCTCAATAGTATTTATTTCGCCATTATGGGCAATCATTCTAAAAGGTTGAGCTAAGCGCCACCGCGGTATGGTATTTGTCGAAAATCTAGAGTGCACCAGTGCAATGGCGGACTTAATATTTGGTTGTTGAAGATCGAGATAGTATTTTCTGACTTGTCTAGAGTTAAGTTGACCTTTATACACTAGGGTTCTCACCGATAACGAAGGAATATAAAAATGCTCTCGAGCTGAGGGAAATTGTCGGTTGACTTCATGAGTGACATATTTCCTCATGACCAATAGCTTGCGCTCGACCTCATCCACTTTCAGTGATTCATCGGTACTGAAAAAGAGATGATAAATATCAGGTTCGCTGCTAGCAGATGCGAAGCCTAATATGCTACTATCTGTTGGTACGCGTCTATGACCGATCAAGTTGAAATGCAACTTTATGGCCGTTTGCTTGATAAGTAGCATAATATCGTCCATAGCATGTCCCTTGGGCATAAAAAACGCCCCAACGGCATACTTCCCTATGGCCGGAAGCTCAAAAGGAAGTTGTAGCTTCCTAAAAAAGCCATCTGGCAATTGAATCAATAGGCCAGCACCATCTCCACTTTCTGGATCGCAACCACAGGCACCCCTGTGCTCCATGTTTTCAAGCATGGTCAGGGCATCACTTATGATCTGATGACTTGGAATGTTTTCTAATTGCGCTAACATGCCGATACCACATGCATCTGACTCGAGCTGCGGCGTGTAGAGACTAGTCGATTGAATCGTCTTCATGTACCTTTATTCTTGATGACTTTAAATATAATAATCCAAGGTTACTTGCCTTGGAACGAAAATACATTAGTTATATCATGTTGCTTTTATTAAAAGCGGTGGGAATTGACCAATACGAAGATATCCTTTTTTCAATAAATTTTGACCCAATCTTGGACTCATTGTCGAGTTCGCGGTATCAGATAGGGGAGTGAAAACCCTAGAAATAACATATTACAAAAAAAAATAACATGTATAATGTACAATATGAATTATTTATGTCATATTTGTGTCCTAAGAAGCTTTTTTAGGCATACTCAGAAAGAAGCTGAATTATTTGTTATCCCATCCCACCAACAGTATATTTTTCTTTTCACTGTCATACCTGAGAACCAAATAAAAGCGACCAATAGAGCCTAAATACATCATTGGCTCAATTATTGTCGTATTCGATTTTTTAAGAAAACTATACGTAATGAGCAAATATTACTTAGATCTGCTAAGATCAAATTTCGTTCGACGGGGCCATACACTTACCTTTTTAAGTGCTTTGTGCATTGTAGCGATGTCCACAGTCCTGCTCTCCTCATTTAATCATCGAGACGAGATGACCTCTGATGGTAAGGTAACTTCGAGTCTATCGACAGCAGATGAAGCGATGAATATTGCGCTTATGACAGGACACTCGACTACGGCAATGTCGGGAAGCGGTTCTTTACTATTGACTAAAATGGCAACGTATCAAGATAATGATGCGAGCGGAACGGTCAATATTGGAGACAGCATCTTGTTTATGTTTACTGTTGAAAATACAGGTACGGAAACTGTCGACAAGGTGGTGGTCATCGATCCTTTGGTCGGTGGACTATTTGTAGGGACTGACTTTTCAGGGCCTTTTACAGGTAGTGGAGTCAATTACGGCTCACCTTCTAGCTATAATGGTAGCCCTTTCTTTATAGGAAGTGGCTCTCCAATATTTATGCCTATGGATAGTGGCTCGATGAAATTCAGATATCCTATATCCTCAGCAGATATTGAAAACGGATATGTTTTCAACTCAGCTACAACTGAGGGCGATTGTAATGGCGAGCCCATTGTTGCACAGGGGAGTATTACTCTTAAATTACCGTATATATCACTTATAAGTATTACAGATCCATGTAATTGTGATGATCCACGTAATACGCAGCAAGGAATAGATTATTATTTTCATGAGAAAGTGGTGATCAGCAGTTATCCCGGAGAATCTTGGACATTAGGTGCGGGATCTATTGGTATTTATGATCCCAGTGGTGTGCCCTTGTCTGCAGTAAGTATCAATGAAATTTTGCCTGGATCCGGTATATATGAAATGGATTTTTGGGTTCTCATTGGAGAAGCATACACCCTTGAAGCCACAAATAGTATCATTACGGAAACGGTTAGTGGTCTATGTAATGAAGCCTGTGACTGCGATCCTACAGCGCCTGCCCCTTCGTTGGCCTGCCCAGGCAAGATTAATATGACCCTCGGGCCTAATTGTTATGCCACCTATGACCCTAGAGACATCAGTATGGCTAATGGTGTTCGATTAGTCATGGAGTTCTTTGACAAATCCACCGGTCGATCTCTTGGTGATACACTGTATAAGGAACATTTAGGACTACAAATTGGCTATAATGCTAAGGATACCTGTGCGAATACGTTCTGTTGGGGTGACATTAATCTAGAATTAAAACTAGAGCCTCAAACGGAGACTAGTAAAGTGTTTGTCATGTGTGGGGAGACTTATCCAGATCTACTCACGCTTGCACAACTTGATTCAGTTTATAATGGCCGTTGTTTTGCGCCTTTATCTGGATTTAGAGAATATATCAGAACGGTTGGAGACAAATGTGATACCGTGCTAGTATTGCGAACAGTCTTAGCCGATTCACATATCGAAGATCGCAAAAGAACAATAACGCTTCGGATTGATACCATTGCCGAATTGCCTATTGCCATTAATATGATCACTTGCCCATTGGGAACGGGAACATTAGAAAATGCACTAGAATTAGAGTGTAGCTCATTAGATGGCTATCCTACGCCAGCTAAAATAGAAGAATTAGCAGGGATTAATGCTGCCTACCCACACGTAGATAAAGGGGAGGTCATCAGTTCACGCAATGTGTTAAGACAAGTAATAACAGAGCGCGTCGAACGACGAGAATTAACAGTTAATGGAGTTACGGGGATTTATAATGTAGTTGTTAAGGACACCAGCATACAGATAGCTCAAGTCTTTGATACAGCAAGAGTATACCTGCCATTAAAAGACGGACAGACATGTAATTTGGCTATAAAGTACTTTGATGAAAACTTTGTTTCTTGTACAGGTCCAGGCAATAAAATTAAACGAACTTGGACGATACTAAATTGGTGTTCAGGTGTTTTTGAAGAATGTGAGCAATGGATCTCGATTACAGATAAAACACCTCCGGTTATTAAGCCTACAGAGGATGTCTATGTCACCGCCGAACCATGGACATGTCGGGCAGAGGCTCAATTGCCGGGTAGTGCTACAGATAATTGCACTGATGTGAGATATAAGTGGTCTGTGTCGCATGGTGCTGTGGATTCTACGGGCAAGTTGACGGGGATAGACCTTGCACAAGGTAAAGTGACGGTAGAACTTCAAGCGATCGACGCTTGCGGCAATATAGCACGTGACACTTTCTTTGTGTTTATTGTAGACCGTTCTGCTCCTGTGGCGGTTTCAAAAGATCGAATTTTTGCAACCATTATTCCAGGGGGTATAGATGGCGGCACAGTCAAGGTTACGGTAGATGCCATAGATGCTGGATCACATGATTCTGAGTGTGGTGACTTTACACGATGCTTGATTTTGCCTGAAGAATGGGATAATCCGATTATCGACCCTCAAACAGGTGTGCAGGCTGTGGATGCGGATGGGCATCCGCTCTATAGAGCCTCTCAGTGCGAATATGACGGTATTTTTGAGGCCCTTACGATCGTTCGTAAGGATACAACCCGCGAAAATATCCCTTATGTAATTTGTAAGGATTTTGTTAAGTTCTGTTGTGCAGACATAGGCACACAAAGAGTGATGCTAATCGTTAACGATGAGTCAAGCTACTCTCCTCCCGGCATTGGTTGGACAGATGTTGTCGTCGAAAACAAACTAGCGCCTGTAGTGACGTGTCCTTCACCTATAACTGTTTCTTGCGGTCAAGATTACGAAATACCAAGACCGACCGTTATAGACGGGCCTTGCAGTAGCGAAGGTTTAGAATATACACTCCTCGAAGATATTAATAGTTGTGGAGCAGGTAAAATTGATGTCATTTGGACCTATGACGGAAAAGTCTTGTGCCGTAGCGTTATCAATGTTGTCAACGATAAAGGCTTTGACCCGTCTACAATTCGTTGGCCATTGCACTATACAGGGGAGTCGCTTCCAGGTATAGTAAGAGAATGCGTAGTAACCGGAAAAGACGCGAGAGGAAATGACATCTACGGAATACAAGAAAAGAATGACTTTATAGTGCAAAATGACCCACTGACGTGTGTCGGCACCGTAAATGATGAGCCAGTGTGGTGTGATACCTATTGTTCGCTAGCCATTATGGGCTATGAAGATGAAGAAGTGGCCGATAGCGATGCTTGCAAAAAGATCATTCGTCGATGGACCATTATCGATTGGTGTAATTATAAGCCAAATCAAGGCGGGACACCTGAAGATAATAACGACGGTAGTGAAACATTTGAGTTGGTAGATGACCTATGGATTACACCGGATAGCAAATGTGAAGATTGCGAAAAATTCTCGGGCGAGCGTAAATCAGTATACTTCCGATACAAGAATTATGACAAGGACGGTTTCTATACCTTTGATCAGATTATCAAAATTGTCGATGATACACCTCCCTCTATTTTTGCACCGGAGGTAGTCGATGTGGATATTGTAACAGGTGCAGTGTCAAAAGATGATGATTTTGATGATTGTAAGTCTTCTAGCATTGTATCAGCAACCGTAGCCGACCTGTGCGGAGAGGCCGAAATTGATCCGTCAAGTATTACATGGAGCATCCGGGTGGTATCTACGGATGGAACACTCATTGCTGGGCCAAAGTCAGCCAGAGGCGCTACAGCTACCATGACGACAGGAGTGGGCGGTATTAAGGATGTGTATTATATCAACTGGCTCGCAGAAGATGCTTGCGGTAATAAGGCAACCTTACAAACCACCGTAAATTTTGTCGACAGATGGAAGCCGACACCCGTGTGCAAAGCCTCACTAAGTACGGCTACCATGAATACAGATGGTACTGCTACTATTTGGGCGGAGGACTTTAACAATGGGTCTTATGACAATTGCAGTGAAATTAAAATTTTCTTCAAGAACGCTACGGGATTAGCCGTCTCATCGTTGATCTTTACATGCGCTGATATACCTAATGGTCGTACCACCATAAAGGATTTGAGACTCTTTGTAGCTGATGAAGCGGGTAATGAAGAATATTGCTTAGTAAAACTCAGAATTGACGATAATTCAGACGTTTGTCCTGATGTCGAGACGGGGGCAGCGCTCATTGCCGGAGAACTTCGAACTGAAGGCGGTCAAATGATAGAACGTGCAGAAGTGAGGTTAGACAATGATCGTGTTGAGCTAACAACGGTGGAAGGTGAATATGCCTTTGAAGAACTGATTACGGATATTCGCTATGAAGTGAATAGTTATAAGAATGATAATCACCTCAATGGTGTATCAACGCTCGATCTTGTTCAAATACAGCGACATATTCTTGGTAACAAACTACTCGACAATCCTTACAAAGTAATTGCTGCAGACGTCAATGCGGATCAGCGCGTTAGTGCCATAGATTTGGTTGAAATGCGACAATTGATCCTCGGAGTCATCACAGAATTCCGTAAGAATACGAGTTGGCGTTTTGTTGATGCTAAACAAACGTTTTCAAATGCTAACAGACCTTGGCCATTTACAGAGCGGATTTCAATTGACCCTCTTACGGATAACATGATGGGACAAGATTTTATAGGTGTAAAAGTTGGGGATGTCAGTGGCAACGCAATTGCTAACAGCGCCTTAAAAGCCAAAAATAGAACGTCGAGAAATCTAAGCTTCGAGGTATCAGATCAATTGCTTAAGGTAGGGGAAACCGTATCCGTCCATGTATTGACGTCAAACTTGTCGGATATCGCTGCGTTCCAATGGACTTTTGAGACAAAGGATATTGAAATCTTGGGGATCGAGTCTGGTGAAATACAGATGAACGAAGATAATTTTGCTAAAATTAACAATGCTACTACAACGCTAGCTTGGTACACGCCGATTGCGTTTTCATCTAGTGGTCGTGCATTCACGCTACTTTTAAGAGCTAAGAAAGATGTGTTGTTGAGCAAAGCTCTTTCAATTGGTTCAACCGTCACAGCAGCAGTAGCATATTCTGGTGATGAAGAAGAGCTGGGTATAGAATGGTCATACACGAAAGATGCAGAAAGTATTTGGGTCACTGATTTAAGTTTAGGTCAAAATACACCCAATCCTTTTGGTAATGAAACGATCATTCCATTCACATTGACACAAGACGGCGAGGTGACATTAACTATCACTGACTTGACAGGCAAATTATTATTCAAGCACCGTTCTTACAGAGATAAAGGCGAGAATACGCTTCGGATTAATCGAAATGACCTTTCAGCAACAGGAATGCTATACTATCATCTTGAGGCGGAAGGAAAGCGTATAAGCCAAAAAATGCTTCGAATAGAATAATCGGGAACTTATAAAGCGCCGTAGAAAATAAAAAGGGCGACCAACCATTTCAAGTGTTGATCGCCCTTTTTTTTAAGATGAAGTAGAGACCACCCAAATTATTAGCAAAACATATCAAAAGCGCTTACAAGATTGGCGGCGATCATTTGAGCGGATCTTCCTTCAATATGATGGCGTTCTAACATATGTACAATCTTACCATCCTTGAACAAGGCTATGGCAGGAGAAGACGGGGGATAAGGCAACAAATATTCACGAGCCATGGCAGTGGCTTGTTGATCTACACCAGCAAAAACTGTATAGCAAGCATCGGGATGTTTCTCATTTCGAATGGCTAATTTGGCTCCAGGGCGAGCATTAGCTGCAGCACAGCCACAGACAGAATTTACGACCAAAAGAGCTGTACCCTTCATATTGTCGAGCACATTTTGAACTTCCTCAGTTGATGTAAGACTAACGAATCCGAAGTCCGTTAGATCCCTTGACATAGGGATGGTTAATTCTACAGGGTACATATTTTTATATTAATTTTACGAATGTTGATCAAATAGTAATCAAGTCTTACGTTTGTACTACAATATTATGAACATTTCAGTTTATAAATTCCGAAGATATTCCTCATTATGAGTCAAAAAATAGTAGTTTTTGTATTAGCAGTGCTGTTTTCATGGGTGCTTACGGCGCAACAAGAAGAAGAAACAATCATCCAAACATTTCGCCATACTAGGGTAATCAATAGTCATAGCACTGAAACATTGCCTGCACGAAAGCTGGATTTTAGAGTCGTGCATAAGTTTGGGGATATTGCAGGAAATGGCGGCGGGTGGCCCACTTTTTATGGCTTAGAGAGTGCTTCAGATATATCTATCGGCCTAGAATATGGCCTTAATGACAATATCATGATTGGCGTCAACCGCACCAAAGGCTCCGGTCCATTAAAACAGAATATTAATGGTCTCGCCAAAGTGCGTATCATGACACAAGAATATAACGGTAACATTCCTTTGAGCTTGGCTATCGTGGGCATTGCGTCAGTCAGTACGATGCAAAAAAATACGATTCCGGGAACCATTAATTTTTTTGAGGTGTCAAGTCATAGGTTGGCTTATCACATCGGGGCACACATTGCGCGTAAATTTTCTGATCGCATCTCCGTACAAGGACATGCGGCGTGGACATATCGAAATTTGGTCTTAGCTGGTGATCAAAATGATTTGGCAAGTGTTGGTGGCGCTTTGCGCTTGCAAATAACAAAATCCATTGGCTTGATCTTCGATGGAACTTTTCCTGTCTTATCTACGCTTCGCACTTCAGAAAATGGTTACTTCCCTGCTATCGGTATCGGTTTTGAATTTGATACGAGTGGTGGACACGTATTTCAAGTCAATTTGACCAATGCGACAGGAATAAACGAGACTGATTTTATACCCTATACACGAAGTAATTGGGGAGATGGTCAATATCGATTGGGATTTACGATTTCGCGACTCTTTAGCATGTGATCATGAATAGGAAAATATATTTCATCATACCCTTCGCGCTCCTTGTCGCTCTATCTTTTCAGGTAAATCAAAAGGGACTGTCTAAAAGTGAAGGGGTAGCTGATGTCCTAAAAAACTTGGGGGAAGACTATTCCACCAAAATGCCCAAAACAACAATAAAAGGGGTAAGTGCTCTAGTAGGTGAGGATATCGTAAAGAATGGCTTTTCTAAACGGGATAATTTGTCTAAATCAAAGCGCCAGAGCAAGCACTTCGTATGTACCTCTTGCCATAATATTCGCAAAGAAGATCCCGATTTGACGAAGGCTAATCCTCAAGCACGGCTTGAATATACAAATGCACAGAATATGCCTTTTCTGCAAGGAACCACCTTGTATGGTGCAGTGAATAGAGAGAAATATTATAATGGTGACTACGAGAAGAAATATGGTGCGCTTGTTGAGCCTGCTAGAAACGATATTCGACAAGCCATTCAGCTTTGCGCAACCGAGTGCGCCCAAGGACGAAAACTTGATGACTGGGAGTTAGAATCAGTCCTCGCCTATCTATGGAAAATTCAGCTAACGATCGAGGATTTAGCTCTTTCCGAGCCCGAAATAGCAAAGGTAGCAGAAGCTTTGACCAATCCTGAATTAAAAGCTGATGCTAAAACTATTATAAAATCAAAGTACTTGACTTATTCGCCGGCTACCTTTTTGCTACCTCCCTCAGATCGCAAATTAGGTACAGGACTAAAAGGAAATTCAGCTAATGGCAAGTTAATCTACGAGAATAGCTGTCTCCATTGTCATTACCAGAAGCAGTATTCGTTCTTGCACTTAGATTCTAAGCCTATGAGTTTTCGGCATTTAAACAGCAAGGCAGATACTTATAGCAATCATTCATTATATCAGGTTACGAGATATGGCACGTATGCTAAATATGGCAAACGATCTTATATGCCGAACTACACGGCAGAGAAATTATCTGAGCAACAATTGGCAGATTTGCGAGCCTACATAAGAGAACAGAGTGAAAGCTAATTAGGGTAAATAGTTATTTTTATTTCGACAGTAAATAGTTACTTTGGCACATTCTATTACGAGCTTAAAATAAAGGACATGTTTTCAAATAAGAAACCCACTAACGATTCTGTCTCCAATGTAAGAGATATCAGTAGCGGCCTAAACAGCCTTGGAACAGGCACCTCTATTGTTGGCAATATAAAAACAGAGTCTGATTTCAGGCTAGATGGCACGCTTGAAGGAGACTTAGATTGTAATGGTAAGTTAATTTTAGGCCCTAAAGGTTCGATCATCGGTAAAGTAAGATGCGTAAACGCCGTTGTTGAAGGGGTGATTAAGGGATCGATTATCGTAAAGGAATTACTCCAAGTAAAGGAAACTGCCGAAATAAACGGAGATATCCAAACGGATAAACTGATGGTTCAAAATGGAGCAAGTTTTAATGTAAAGTGCGAAATGGGAGGACAAATCATTGCGCCTAAAGCGATTCCTGATGTCAAAACAGCCTCTTAAAAAGGAAAATATCAACAATCCACAAAGCTCCAAAAAATATCTGGAATATTCAGGTTTAGCGATGCAGCTATTCGTAGTGTTGTTTATTGGACTGTGGTTGGGTCAAAAAATTGATCATTATTTAGAACTGTCTAAGCCATATTTTACGGCATTGTTGATCATTGTTTTTCTCGTTCTCTTTTTTTATAAAATTTATCGTGATGTCAGCCGTGAATGGTCATGAGGTGGTATACATTCATAACTAGATTGATCGTTTTCTCTGGAGTGGTTTGGCTTACATTATTCTATATATTTGATCAACCACGAAGCAATGCAAGTTTTTTTGTGTTATGGTTACTAAGTTTTCTATTGGTCATAAATCATCTTGGCATTTTTGGCATCGCCAAACGGAGTTTTGGTTCGAAAATGGGTAATGGCTTGATGGCCGGTTTATTGTACTCCTTCATTAGTAAATCGATCATCGCTGCATTTGTACTTTTATGGGCACGATGGAATTTTCCATTCTCTGGACAACAGCATGTTATCCTAGGCGTATGCGTAGTCGTAGCTCATCTAATCTATGAAGTCAGCTATCTGATGCGACTTAACAATTCAACTAACTAAGCGATATTTCACCTTATATACTTGGCTGTTAAGCAGTGCTATAGCCAGGTTGTAGCCTAGTCTATCGCTCAAGTCATGCGTTATTTCAAGACTTCGAAAGCTTACTTATCTTTTTGCCTGTAGATAGTTTAGCTCAAAGAAATTTCGATAGCTATTCACATTTTTTTGCTGGATGATTTCGCGATAATTCTTTTGGTTTACAGCGAATAATTCGTAGCTATATTTTTCGGTATTAACATAAGATGAACCTGCTCTAGTGGCATTGTTAAAGTAAACCATCGCATCATCCTTGTTGTTAAATCGACGGATGAGCACTAGATGCGAATTAGCATCTCTATCCAAAGCAATGCTCGCTTGTCGAAGTCTTTTATCTTTATAATACTTCTCATTAAAGGCTTCCATTAATTTTTCTACCTCGTCCACAGCTGCAGGGTTTGTATCATATACGACCATTATGACGTAATGCAAGCGATCATCTTCTAATATAAATTGGGCCAAATCTTCGGTTGTCACTTCTTTTCCAAAAGCCGACTCGTCTCCTTTAATAAAACGCATTAATTCCCGAGCATAAGTCTGTTCAGGGGTATTGTTATACTTCAAAATAACTCCTCTAAGCGCATTAATGTACTCGTCTTGACCTTTGATTTTGCCGGTGACCATGGCTTTGAGTAAATCATATTTGGCTACCATATGATGGTCAGCTTTGAACTGCGTTGTCGCGACATTCAACCGCTCATATGCTTCGTCAAATTGCCCACTAGTAAACATATCGTAGGTCAATTCGTAGTACACTTCCACCTTTCTTTTTTCAGTCATCAAGCCATTTTTGGCATTGGGATTTTTAAGATATTGGGCAAAATCCGACGTCGGAAACTCTTCCATCAGTTTATTGAAATACTCATTGGCCAGCACCTTATTGTCGAGATCTACATAGTTTAGATGTTGATAAAAATAGATCTCTGCCTTATATGCTGAGTTTGGATAATCGTCCAAAAGCTTATTGAGTGTTGCGGTTGATTTTTCGTAATTCTCTATTAGATTTCGAAAACCTGTGCCAAGTTCGAACAAAGCTTTTTCGCGGGCGGCATCGACTTTAGCCAGTTCTTCTGCAGTTCGGGGGATATCTCTGAGCACCTTGCTTACCTCTTTGTCTAAGTCTTCTGCGGTAAATGAGGGTGCCGCCCCTTCTTCTGTTCCAAGATCCATTAGGCGACTGTCCGTGCGATTGCGCCGCCTCCAATTATTCTCTCTAGTTCGATCATTGCCCCACTTCGTTACAAAATCTCTAAACCCTTTGTCTCTAGTGCTTGCATTATAGGCAAAAAATTTACTATCGCTCACCAACACAGTGGTGGTGGCGGAAAAGCCGCCCGCCTCACTTGGATTCTCTTTGGCGGCCTTCTCTTCAAGAGATTCTTTAGCGATGTTCTCGGCGTAATCGCGTAATTCTTTGTCCGATAATTTAGACAAAGAGATCAAGCTGTCCTTGGCGATTATCGTTTGTAGATTAAGGGCTATTCTCGTCAGGCTTGAAGCCCTTTTCGTAACTTCTGGCTTGCGTTTATCACGTTCGGTCATTACTTGGGCTGTGCTATCATAATAACTCTTGGCTTCTATAAACTGATCTTTAGCATAATATAAAGTCGCAAGGCGATAATAGATTTCAGTTCTGTCAGAGTTTCCTCCGCTTTCGAGCGCTTTGTTAAAATACTCAAGAGCACCTACTTCATCCCCTACAGCTAGTTTTATTTCAGCCATTGTCGAATAAATGCTGCCTCTAAATTCAGCGTATTTATTTTCTCGTGCCAATTTGTCTAACTGGCTAATGGCTTGACTTTCTGTGATTCGATCAGATGCCCATGAATTTTTTAGTTGATTCATGTCTGCATGGAGTCGCATTTCGAAAGTCGGTTTATGCTTTTTTACCTCCTCAAAGGCGGCAAATGCTTCTGTACTATATCCTTGTCGCTCATACAATTGTGCCATGATAAAGGCCATTCTTGCTTGAATATGCCCATCACTACTTAAGTCTATGGCTTCTCTTAGTGCCGGAAGGGCATTCTTATAGTCTTCTTGCCCCATGAAATAATCAGCTCTCACAATTGCCGTAAGTTCCTTAATATTATCGTTTAAGATTTCTTCTTTTTCTAGTTTATCTAGATAATAATTAGCTTCTAACCATAGTGCTCGTGCGACATAGGTCTTGGCAAGCCAAAACACACCTTCTTGATAAGCGGGAGTATGCTTTAAAAATCCGCCTGTAGTGCTTTGTAATTCTGTAGGCCGTTTTTGCTCGGGCTTACTTTCAAATGATGCTATGTACTCTTCATCAGGATCAAAAGAAATTTCATTAGTATTGGGCTTTGAAGAGTTGTCAGGCGCTTGTACATCGCCTAATTTATCGGCAATGGCACCCTTGGCATCTGTAAGCCTTTCTCTTGGCTTTCGTTTTCTATTTTTGGCTTCCTTATCGCGTTCTTTCTTTTTCTTTTTGCGCTCATTTTCCTTTTCCTTTTTGGCTTGTTCGCGCTCTTTTTCTTGTATTTTTCGTTGATCCTGGGCTTTCTTCTGTTTGTCTTCTTTTGTCTCTTTTATGTCTGGAGTAATGTAAACACGCGAATCGGGATCTTGAGGGTTGAAATCGCTAACGAAATATTCAAAGGTCTCTTGAGCTGTGGCCAAATCACCCTTGAGGTATTGCGCCTTACCCAACATGACGTAGCAATCGTCTACCCATTTACTTGGTTCGTGCAGAGCAGCAACTTTTGTTGACTTTTCAATCACTTTATCCATATCAGGCTCAAGTGATGTGCGATCAAACTCAGCATTGTATTCGTATATGGGCAGGATTTGACTAAAATTGTCTTGGTGCTGCTCCTGAATGATCGAAACACTTTTTTTGTAGAGCTCTTTGGCGTTGAAATAGCCGTTGTATCGAGCTGTCATGTCATGATATTTTTTACCCACGAACCCCACTTCTTGCTTGCTCTTGCGCTTAGTCACACATGAAGAGTTTGCTAGCAAGAAGAAAATTGTCAGCGTATATATCCAATAGTTTTTGCCCATAGCTGCATAAAACGTCAAAATTGGCCAAAATCTTATAAGTCAGGTCATTTATCGACTGATTTTATGGCTATTCCAACAATTGCAAGATTCTAAATGTAGTTGATGCATCAAATACTTGATAATGAAAGGAATAATGATCGATCTTTGAGCGTCATTACAATGGACTAATCCGCTTCGCAATATGGCCGAGCAACAAGGGACTTCGCAAGATCGACATTTCAAAATGGTGTTTTTAAGATCAGATGATCTTAGAGAAGTCAAATCATTTGACCTCTCTTTAGCGGGTATTTATATATTGGTGAGTAGCATATTTATCCTAATTGGCGGGCTTACTTGGCTAGCCATTTCGCACACCCCTTTGCGACAATTAATACCAGGCTACGCCAAAATTGAGGCCAATGAGCAGTTTGTGCAGCTCGTTGAATCAGTAGACGCCCTCGAAAAATCCATCGATGAACGTCAAACTTATATGAATGCATTTAAAAAAATAGTGACGAGCGGTGTGCCGGAGGAGAAGGAAATAGAAGGAGGAAATGGAGTGCAAGGGGAATCAGTGCCTATAACAGCTCAAAGTGATGTGGTGATTCCGCAAGTCACTAGAAATGAATTAACCTCCAACCAAGCACAGAATAATGACATAATAGGCGTTTTGTCTACAACGCGGCATTATGTGCCCGTTAATGGCATTATAAGTTCTGCGTACAACCCAGCTATCAAGCATTATGGGGTTGACTTTTTAGCCCCGGCCAATACTCCTATCAAAGTTATGATGGAGGGCTATGTGATCAGTGCAGGTTGGGATATTGAAACGGGTTATACAATCGGGGTGCAGCACAAGGGAAATATTCTTTCATTTTATAAACACAATTCGCAATTGTTAAAAGAGAAAGGTACTTTTGTGTCCGCTGGAGAAGCAATTGCCATCATCGGAAATACAGGCACACTCTCGACAGGGCCCCATCTTCACTTTGAATTGTGGCACAATGGCACTTCTGTGAATCCAGCGGATTATCTAAATTTGAAATAATGAGTGATCGTAGTTTAAAAGTTTTAAAAGATCAGACCGGAAAGACGCTGAGTCCGATCCTTCCTGAAGAGGTGAAAAATTATCTTATCGATATTGATGGCACCATTTGCGATGATGTTCCCAATGAAGAACCAGAAAGAATGGTGACGTGTGAGCCTTATCCAGATGCGCTAGAGACTCTTAATAAGTGGTATGATGAAGGGCATATCATTACTTTCTTTACCTCTCGAACAGAGGAGCATCGCAAAATCACCGAGACTTGGCTCAAACAATATGGTTTTAAATACCACGGCTTATTGCTCAACAAACCGCGAGGGGGCAATTATCATTGGATAGACAACCATATGGTTCGCGCTACACGATTTAAGGGCAGATTTACCGACTTGATTAAGGTCACTAAAGAAATAGAAGTGTTTGAGAAGCACTAAATCTTGTAGGCCTCTGAAAGGTGTCTCAAACGAATGATAAGACATTGAATCAAAAAAGGCTAGTATTAGTAGCCCTGTTAGGCTTTTGACAACATACAATTCTACAAAAGTGGGATAAAGTGCGTCAAATTCTTACTAATCACTCTTCAATATGAGCAATAACCAGATTATTACTACTGGCGAGTATCCACGTTGCTATCTTTTCTAGGCAAGTGATTAATTTTTATTAGTCTGAGTTCATACAAGTGTAGCCAGTTCAAATTGCCTGTTTTCTAGATCAAGTTGTTTGAAGGCAACTTAAGATGCGTTGTGTAGTTCACTAGGATTGATGAGGGTATCATTGCCGATAATGACAGTTTAAATCATGACCAAGGTCGATATTAGCGCCCCGTGGACATAATATTTTATTGAGATGTAGGTAGGTATTGCAATACTATACCTGACTTTAAGATTGATATAGGGCCTCTAAGGCAGATCCCGCCAAAGGATAGTCGAAGTTGAATCCTACGGACTGTATCTTTTCACTACGTACACGAGAGCTATTCAAAATGACGCGTGACATTTCGCCAAGCGCCAACCTTAGCGCAAAACTCGGGGCGGCAAGAGTGAAAGCTTTCGGGTTCATAACTGAGACGAGTTTTTGGGTAAAGGATTTGTTTGTCAATACGTCTGGGGCTACTGCATTATATATGCCCGATAAACGGTGATTAGCAATAAAAATCATCATTTTCGCCAAGTCGTCCGCATGTATCCAACTCATGTATTGTTGACCATTACCAAAGTAGTTAGCTATACCAATTGGAATGGTCATATCCATTTTTGACAGTGCACCTCCTTCTCTAGACAAGACAGTTCCTATGCGCAAAATAGATAGGTGGCGAGCGACGGATGTAGCATGATGCGCTGCATTCTCCCAATGAATACATACATCAGACAAGAATTCCTTTGTCACAGGGGGCGTCTCTTCGCCCAACCATTTATCGCCTCCATCACCATAATAGCCAATGGCTGATGCGCTAATGAAGGTTTCAAGTTTGACTTTGGCTTGTTCAAAAGTTTGAATTAGGAAATGTGTGCTTTGAATCCTGCTTTCAAGAATTAATTCCTTACGACTATCTGTCCACCGGCTATCGGCTATCCCGGCGCCAGTCAGATTAATCACATGCTGAGCTTCTTTTACTCTGTCATCAATTTTTTGACGTATATAATCCCATCCTAGTTCATATGGGCTCTTTGGATTTCGCGTTAGGACGTAAACCTTATACTGTTTTGGGTCAATAAGTCTTTGTAGTGTTCGGCCCACCAGCCCAGATCCACCGGCAATGACAATAGTTTCCATATCGTTTTATTGTAACCTTTGATTAATGGGCGAAAAGATCAAATTGTTCTACTGAATGCTTTGGAGAATGACTATTTTCACCAAAAAGATGCTTTACGGCTTATTACTTTTACTGGTTAATTGCAAAAAATAATGAAATCTAGAATCAATATTTCTTTTAATAAGGGTGTAGCCATTATGATGGGTATTTCATTCATTCTGCTCGTTCATTCGAGTTGTCGGCGCAGCGAAGTCACTACGCCGGTAGCAATTGACCAAATAGTGTTTAGGCTTAAAGCAGAGCCAGAAAACCTAAGCCCTGTTTTTTCAAGTAGCTCTAGTGCTCGCGAGATTCATGAGTACATATATTTGTCCTTATGTGATCATGATCCTGCATCGCTCTCTTTGTCGCCTGTCTTAACAAAAGAACTTCCCACCAAAAGAGTAGAAGAAGGATTGGAAATATATGATTTTGAGCTATTACAAAATGCGAAATGGTCTGATAACAAAGATATTACGGCTGATGATGTTGTCTTTACGTTCAAACTCGTTGCGCATCCAGCCGTAAATGCCGGCGCGTGGGAAACGATTCTTGAAGACATTGTACGTATCGATGTGTCAACCAGCAACAAGAAGAAATTTTCAATCGTCACTAAAGGACAGTACTTCTTGAATGCAGAAGCGATTATGACGGCTGAAATTTTACCAGAACACATCCTGGACCCTGAAAAAGTATTGGCTAAATATACATACCCTGATCTTATTGATAAAGCTTTTGTGGAGAAGGTCATCGCTTCTGATAGTGCATTTATGCGTGTGGGGCACGAATTTTCAAGTGTTCGATTGACACGCGATCAAATTGTGGGATCAGGGCCTTATCAACTGGGTGCGTGGGAATCGGGTCAATATATTTTGTTAGATCGGGTAGAAAATTATTGGGGTCAAGAATATCCGGATCGAATGTTATTGCATAATAATCCGAAGAAGCTCATTTTTCAATTTATCAATGAAAATAATGCTGCGATGGTGCAGTTGCGCAATAAGCAAATAGGGTTTATGGATATGTCAAGCCAACCTTATGTACAGTTTGAAGATTTGAAGCAAGACTCTATAATGATGCGAGAATTTCATTTTGAGCGACAAGCCACTATGCGCTATTATTATCTTTTTCTCAATACCGAGAGCCCAAAATTATCGGATAAAAGAGTACGCAGAGCCTTAGCGCACTGCATGGATGTTGACCGATTAATCAGTCAAATTGAAGGTGGCTATGCGATGCGGAGTAATACAATGATTCATCCATCCCAAAAGGCGTACAATAACACTCTTAAACCAATCAACTATGACCTAGCGAAGGCCGCTTCGCTTCTTGACGCGGCAGGCTGGAGAGATACAGATAAAGACGGGATTCGCGATCAAATGATCAATGGCAAGAAATTAGATTTGAGTTTACGATTTTTTATCACGGGTAGTGCATTGGGCGAGGGTATTTCTACTTCGTTGCTACAAAGTGCGCTGCAGGTAGGCATCAAGATCGAGCCAATCATAAAGCCAAATGCTCAAACCAATGTAGAAAATTACAATACGGGCGATTATGAGATAGGTACACGAGCCGCCACCCCAGACTTAGCCCCATATGACCCATTTGTTTTTTGGCATAGCACCAGCGTAGGACAGGGAGGCTTAAATCAAAGCTTTTTTAATAATAAAGAAGCTGATCAGATGATCGAGACCATCCGCATGGCAAAGGATGAAAACGATAGAAGTAAGGCATACTTGCGTCTCCAAGAGATTATCTACGAAGAGCAACCAGCAATTTTTTTATACTCGCCTCAAAACAGATATGTGGTGGATAAGGACTTGAAACCACTATTGTCTCTCAAGAGGCCAGGCTACTTCGCTAATGCATTTACCCGTAATCAATAATAAAGGCCTATGAAGACATTCGTCTTCAAAAAATGCATAGATGTGATAATGACTATCCTTTTGGTGCTAGTTATTATTTTTAGCTTAGATCAGCTGGCGCCAGGTGATAGGGTGGTGCATTACCTCGAGTTGGAAGGGATATCCGCAGATAGAAGAATAGAGCAATACATGCGATCGTATGACCATAAAGCTCGCGAGTTGGGCTATGATTTACCAGTGTTTTATTTCAGTCTTGTTCCTAATTATATGCCCAGCAATCTTCATCAAATATACCCACTGACTAGACGATTAGCCATCAAAAAAATCTCATGTGCTATCAAAAGTAGGACTTTAGCAGAACAATACTTACATCTTACCAGTATAGCACTTCAACAGGATTCTGTTTCCAACGAGCTTTGGCGTGTGCTCAATCAGATGGTGGTACAAGATAATGTTGTAGAGCTTTCATCTTTTGCTCTTAAAATGGCGCCACTGGTACAAAATGATCAGTACCCATGGAATGAATTGTTTGAGCTGATACCGCGAATGACTCCTAGCAATCAGGCCATAACGATTCCTGCGATTACTTGGAATGGTTCAGCTAACAGATTTCATCATTTTTTTGCGCAGATCACACGAACGGAATCTCGAGTGTCCATAATTGATGGTAGACCCGCCATCGATAAAATTGGACAAGCCTTGAGCTGGACGGCCTCTATCGGGATGATTGTACTGATCCTTAGTCTATTTAGCAGTATAGTTATGGCATGCCTGATGATGTATTACAAACAATCACCGATAGCTAGATACATGGAAGTGGTAATCTTTGGTGTCACCAGTATGCCTTTGTTTTGGATTGCGACACTGGGGCTTGTATTTTTGACCACGGATTATTATGCCGAATGGATGCATATCTTTCCTAGTTTGGGCGTTATATACTCTTCTGCGGTGGCGAGTTTTTGGGACACTTTTACAATGCATTTGAGTCAATTGTTATTACCCATCTTGGTTATTACTCTTCCCACGAGTGCCTATTTGACAAAGGTTCTCTTCAATGATATGAAGCACTTGCATCAACGTCCCTATGTCGTGGCGGCGCGCGCTCGAGGTATAGATGAATGGAAGATTTTGATTTCTTACGTGCTGCCGAATGCACTTCTTTCATTCATTACCTTGTTTTGCGGGGCGCTTCCCTCTATCGTATCTGGTTCCGTCATTGTCGAGTTAGTTTTCAATATTCCAGGTATCGGCAGATTATTGATGGTCAGCGTACAACGGGGTGATTGGCCAGTCATTTTGCCTATTGTGGTCATAACGGCGATTATTACGATTTTTGCTTACGTGCTCTCAGATATACTTACCTATATATTGTTTCCTCGCACCCAAACACAATTGTATCATGCGTAGAATGATAAAGTTCTGGCAGAGGAGCACATATGTTACCCGATGTTGCATGCTATACTTATGCTGTTTGGTTATTATTGGATTAGGTGCGGATCTTTTGGCGAACCCACAGAATGGTTGGTGGAGCTCTTTTGCTCCAGCCGAAATTGCTAAGGATAGTCAAGTATTTAGTCCACCGGGAAGTCGATTGGAGGATGGTCGTGTGTTTTATTTAGGAACGGACAATATTGGTCATGATGTCTTAAGTCGAGTCATTCATGGAATTAGACCCGCTTTAATTATTGGCGTCTCTGCCACAGCTATTGGACTGTTGGTGGCATTGCTCTTGGGGGGAATCGCTGGTTATTATGGCAATCGGTTGCGCGTAAGTTTAATCTCATTGGTTCTTATCGTTCTTGCAGGAGGAGTAATCGGATATCAACTTTGGTGTTTACAATATGTGACCATTAATGGTGATCTATTCAAGCCCAAAATAATAGTATTGGCCTATCTCTCAGGCTGGATTGTCATAAGCTTTCTATTGTCTAAAATTCGTTTAGAGCCTATGGTGTACTTGCCGCTGGATAAGCTGCTTATAAAGTTTTTAGAAATAAAGAGAGCCATACCATCTTTGATGTTGTTTATCGTTATCTTGTCTTTAGTGGGTACATTATCTGTGTGGGGTATAAGTACATTGATAGGATTGCTCACGTGGACGTCGATGGCGCGCATTACGAGAGCGCAATACATGAGATATAAGGAGGAAGATTTCGTGAAAGCAGCATATGTCTTGGGCTTGTCTGATTGGCATATTGCGACCAAACAAATCTTGCCTAATGTATTGCCTTCTGTTATGGTAGTAGCGGCATTTAATATTGGTGCGGCTATTTTATTAGAGTCGTCTTTATCCTTTTTACAAATAGGGTTAAATGGTGAGGTGGTTAGCTTGGGCAGGTTATTAGCTCAATCAAGGGAATACTTTAGAGCTTGGTGGGTGGTATTGCCATCTGGATTCATAATATTTTCGATGATTATTACGATCAATAGCTTGTCCGAGCGTATACAAGAGTTTAAGCCATGATTTTAGGCCTCTTTTAATCGGTATTTCTTATAGAAAATGCAATTAGTTTATTGTCGACGAGGCAAGTAAAGTTTAGAATAGTATTCATTGAAGGGCATGAATTATTAGATATATTTTAATAAGTAAAATAATTAATATAAGCCCTCAAAGTGCTTCAACTTGGGGTTTCCCCTTTTTTTGGACAAATAACTTGGACATTATATTTATTAAGCTATACCTTTGTTTCGCTAAAAATTATTCAATAACCTAACTTAATAAAAGTTATGAACAAAGGAGATTTAATCGATGCAGTAGCAGGTGCAGCTGGAATTACTAAGGCACAAGCAGGGGATGCTGTAAATACCGTTTTTGCATCAATAGAGTCAGCACTTAAAGGTGGCGATACTGCCGCATTCGTTGGATTTGGTACTTTTTCAACTTCAAAGCGTGCTGCGCGTGAAGGAAGAAACCCTCTTACAGGAGAGAAGATGAAAATCAAAGCTAAGACTAGCGTAAAGTTTAAGGCTGGAAAGTCATTAACTGAGTCAGTCAACAAGAAATAGATTATCACAAGACTATTTATTGTATCAAAAAAGGCGATCTGTCTACGATAGATTGCCTTTTTTTGTGTTTTAATTAAAAGGATATGACCAAAAAGATCTCAACCCTTACCCGCATTGTCTCTCAAGTGCGGCGCGATATTATTCGTCAAACTAGTTCTGCGCAAAGTGGACATCCAGGAGGTTCATTGGGCTGTGCAGATTTTTTGACTGCTTTATATTTCAATATCATGCGACATGACCCGCAGTTTGAAATGTCGGGCAAAAATCAAGACGTGTTTTTCTTGTCCAATGGCCATATTTCGCCTGTTTGGTATAGCGTATTAGCTCGCAGTGGATATTTTCCAGTTTCAGAGTTAGCTACCTTTCGACAAATCAACTCTCGTTTGCAAGGGCACCCTACGACGCATGAAGGCTTGCCTGGAGTCCGAGTGTCTAGCGGCTCATTGGGTCAGGGACTGAGTGTAGCTGCTGGGGTTGCCATGGCAAAAAAAATGGATAATGATCCACATACGGTATTTGTGTTGACAGGAGACGGTGAGCTTCAGGAGGGTCAAAATTGGGAGGCCATCATGTTTGCTAATCACTACAAACTAGATAATCTTGTTGCCATAGTTGACTGGAATGGGCAACAGATAGATGGCGCAAATGATGAAGTTATCACCTTAGGTGACCTAAGTGCTAAGTGGAAAAGCTTTGGATGGAAGGTTCTAAAAATGGACGGTCACGATTTTCGTTCAATTTTACGTGTTACGAGGCAAGCGATCAATACTAATGGACAACCCGTATGTATACTAATGACCACTGTGATGGGGAAGGGCGTAGATTTTATGGAAGGAACACACAAATGGCATGGCAAAGCACCGAATGCTGAACAAACTGCCATTGCTTTAGCGCAGCTGACCGAAACCTTAGGGGATTATTAAATAAAATACTTGGAGTAAGATCCGAAAGAAAAATATAGACATGAAAAAGGCCAATGAAATTAAAATATACGGTAAGAAAGCAACGCGCGATGGATTTGGAGAAGCAATGGCTTCATTAGCACATAGCCATCCGAATGTTGTCGCCTTGTGCGCTGATCTAATTGGGTCACTAAAACTAGAAGAGTTTATTGCGAGTTGTCCAGATCGGTTCATTCAAGTAGGTATTGCCGAGGCAAACATGATAGGCTTATCCGCAGGGCTGGCCATAGCAGGCAAAGTGCCTTATGCCACTACGTTTGCCAATTTTGCGACTGGTCGCGTGTATGATCAGATCCGTCAATCCGTAGCTTATTCAGACAAGAACGTAAAGATTTGTGCTTCGCATGCCGGACTTACCTTAGGTGAAGACGGTGCTACGCATCAAATATTAGAGGATTTAGGTATGATGCGCATGTTGCCAGGCTTCACCGTTATTAACCCCAGTGACGCTACGATGACAAGAAAGGCGGCTATAAGCATTGCAGATCATCATGGCCCCGTATATCTTAGATTTGGTCGACCGAGTTGGCCAGTTCTAATGGCGGATGACGCGGATTTTATTATTGGTAGGGCTATCCAATTAGCAGAAGGGAGTGACTTAACCATTATTGCTTGTGGACACATGGTGTATCACGCCGTAGAGGCTGTTAAAATTTTAGAAAATTTGGGCATGACCGTTGATCTACTTGATATGCATACTATCAAACCGCTTGATGAAAAAGCCATAATAAAATCTATTTTAAAAACAGGGGCAGTAGTGACCGCTGAAGAACATCAAATAAATGGTGGCTTAGGGGACGCCGTAGCCCAAGTGCTTGCCAGAAATTGTCCGGCTCCTCAAGAATATATCGCTGTAAACGATAGCTTTGGTGAAAGTGGTACTCCCATAGATCTACTCGAAAAGTATGGCTTAGGGGTTGAACATATTGTTGAGGCAGCTAAAAGGGCGGTTAATAGAAAAGGATAATTTGTATATAAATAATTGATAATCAGCATATTCAACTAATAAATAAGCAATGAAGTTTGGTACTAAAGTAATTCACGCAGGCATAGTTCCTGACCCGTCTACAGGGGCGATCATGACTCCTATCTATCAAACATCGACCTATGTTCAGGCGGCTCCTGGTGACCATCAAGGCTACGAATATGCTCGAACTCAAAATCCTACACGGACAGTCCTGGAATCAAATTTAGCTGCATTAGAAAATGGCAAAGCTGCTGTTTGCTATGCTAGTGGTTTGGCGGCAATGGACGCCATTTTAAAGCTATACGCACCTGGAGATACAATTGTCAGTACGAATGATTTGTATGGCGGCTCATATCGACTTATCACCAAGATATATGAAGCATATGGGATAAAGGGCAAATTCGTTGACATGACAAATTTGAATTCCTTGGCAGAACATCTGACTTCAGATGTGAAATTGCTTTGGATTGAAACGCCCACGAATCCGATGTTGAGCATTGTGGACATTGAGGCAGCCGTTGCCATAGCTCATTCTAAAGGTATAAAGGTGTGTGTTGATAATACGTTTTCGTCCCCTTACCTACAGAACCCATTGGATTTAGGTGCGGACATGGTTCTGCATTCAGCAACAAAATATATAAATGGGCACTCTGATGTTGTTCATGGCTGTGTCATCACGAACGATGATGATCTTGCCACACGATTAAAATTCATACAAAATGCCTCTGGAGCAGTACCTGGACCGATGGATTGTTTTTTAGTCTTGCGAGGCATAAAAACGATGCATCTGAGAGTAGAGCGTTCATGCCAGAATGCAGAGAAAATTGCCCATTTTTTAAAAGCGCATCCTAAAATTGACAAGGTTTATTGGCCAGGTTTTACGGATCACCCCAATCATGACATTGCTGCCAAGCAAATGCGCTTATTCGGCGCTATGGTTTCTTTTGACATAATGGGGGGCGATTATAATGAAGCCTTAAAAGTACTTACGGGCACACATTATTTTTCTTTAGCCGAGTCATTAGGTGGTGTTGAATCGCTTATTGGCCATCCAGCAAGTATGACACATGCTAGTATTCCGAGGGAGGCTCGACTTGAAGTGGGCTTGACCGATTCACTTATTCGTCTCAGTATCGGTATTGAAGATGTCGATGATTTGATGGCTGACTTAGCACAAGCACTGGAGCAGCTTTAATTTAGCGCTAGCGATGTTTTTATTAGTACAAAATATACTGCATATTTGCTATCCCATTTGAAAGCCCGGGTGCTGAAATTGGTAGACAGGCACGTTTGAGGGGCGTGTATGGTAACATGTGCGGGTTCGAGTCCCGCTCCGGGCACAACACTTCATAAACATTGTCTAGTTTACTATTGTACTTAATTGTCCATAATCCTTAAAAGATTGCCTTGAGAGGAGTAGGAAAAAAAACGAAATTTTTTTGGGTATTTAGGTGACCTGATCAAAAGACCCCCGTCTCAAGTGTAGTTATAAGATATTACTACTTAGTAATAAAGAATTTTTGGTTGATGCAGTTATTGAAAGCCCTTGCGTAAGTGTGAGGGCTTTCTTACGTTTAGTCTTCATCAAGCACGCTTATAAGAGATTTGGTTTTCTAGAATATTATCAAAACCGAAAATGATGCGACGCCGTGTTATGTCATAAGCATACTCAATGCTGTGCGCTTTACCTAATCTTCTCTTAGCTCGCAGCGACGACCATGCTTTTCGGTCAATAGCTTAATTTACTACGGCTTTCACACAATGGTTACGAACAATCACAGCCCATTATAAAGCTTTGGCTCTAGTTCATAAAAATATTGAGGCCGATTTTCACTTACATAAGGGGTCTTGAGTTGTCAGTGATGATGATGATGAAGGCTTGGATACCGCCTCTTTACTAATTGAATTGTATCCTGAGTCCTTAGATAGTTTTGTTAAATATAATCGATGGTTATTGGACGTTAGATCTTCAATGCCGCTGATTTTAATAATCAATATAGAGACTTCAGGTGCTATGATCTTGTGTGCCTTGGATGTTGCGATCAAACCGTTTCTTCCTTAAATGAATTCTTTGACTGAAAATGGAGTTTAGCAATCTTATGTTCAAGCGCTATTGTCAGGTGACCCCGATCTTGCAGCATTGTGTACCATTTCTTCACCTTTTTTTCATTGTTAACCGTTTCAATCGGGAGTATCTAAATACAATAAAAACTATGGTCTCGCTCATTAGTATGAGAGCTTAAAATTTGGCTGACATAGACAAAAGGGCAGCGCATAAGTTATTTGCAATTGATCATTAAAAACGTTCATGCCAGCAACCAAGGGTTTAGGCCGTGGGGTACTCCCGGCAAACCTGATATATGGCTTGAATTATTAATCATCGGGGTGGACTGGATAAATGTTGATGAACTATAATTATTTTATAACTTTTATCAATCGGTACAAATAGGAAGACTATGGTTATTTGGTAGCAGCGATTTTTGACAATATGTCAATGGCTTCTATTAACTGATCGAGCTCATCAAAGGAAGTAAAGACATTTGTGCTAATACGAATTCCGCTACCCCAACTTGCTCCTACGGTTTTTGCATGTATATGGTGATCTTCGTCGAGGTGTTTGAGTAATTCACCAGCGCCCATTTTGTCTATGGCAAAAGTAGCAACCGCGCCGTACAGATCATTGTGTGGTCTAGTATGAATTCTTACCCCTTCTATTTTATCTGCTTTTTCGACCCAATAGGAGGTCAATGCGTGTAATCGTTCTTCTTTTATTTCTGGGCCGATCGAATAATGAAATTCTAAACTTCCAGAAAGAGCAATTTCCGTATAAAAGCCCCTTGTGCCTAAATGCTCAAATTGTTGAATTGTGTATTCGTCAGCAGCATTGCTAGAAGAAAAGGCATGCAGATGCTTCAGGGCACTTTTTCGTGCATAGATCATGCCAGTGCCATGAGCAGCGTTCAACCATTTATGCAAACTGCTGACATAAAAATCTGCCTTGATATCATCTAGATTTAGTGATTTTTGGCCAACGATATGTGCGCCATCTACGACCACGAGCGAACCCATATCTTGAGCAATCTTAGTAATTTCTTTGATAGGCAATAATTGACCCTCTCTATGGGTCATATGTGTGAGGAGGACAAGCTTAGTTTTGGAATGAATGGCCTTTCGGTATTGATCTATGATCTCGTCATCCGATTTTGATAAGTCAACAATGATTTTATTGAGCAAAAGTTGATCTCTTTTCGCTCGGTTTTGCATGGCATTTACGGCATAAGGATAGTCATGGTCGGCGATCAAAATTTCGTCACCGATATTTAAATTGACAAGGGAAATAATGGAGTTTAGCCCTTCAGTTGTATTTCTAACAAATCGTATTTGCTTGCTCGATGTACCACATAAGTGCGCTAGGGCATCTAAATTATTTTGACGTTTGTCTTGCCAACGAGTCCATACTTCGTATGGAGCTGCTTGATGTAATTCACTCATTAAGTTGCAGCATGCATCGATAAGATAGGTAGGCATTACACCAGCACTTCCACTATTAAAATGTACCTTCTTCCAATGCACAATAGGAAACAGTTCTCTAATATAGGCCCAGTCAGCAACTTTCAATCGTCCTAGATCTATATGAGTAGAGGGCAAAAACTTCGTTGAGAAAATAGCGCCAAGCGTCGATGATCCTGTAGAAAAAAGGAATTTTCGTCTATCCAAAGTCATAAATGATGATTTAGGATTAACAAAGTACTAAAAAATAATCCCTAATGACTGGCCGTATAGATTTATTATCACAAGTGATAGAAAACCTAAATGAATTAATTCAGCCGCCGCCCAATTCTTCCAGATATTTAATTTCATCGCGAGAAATATACTCAAGGGGAAAGCGATGACCATAATGTAAGACTCATGAACTTGATTGTAGAACAATACGCTAACAAGCCCGACTAATAATACCCAATACAGAAGGTCAATTTTTTTTCGGGCGTCAATTTGTTTTTTCTTCAAATAGGAATAATAGCTGAACAAGCCAATGATCATTAAAAGACTGTATGTGGCTAAAGTTATCTTGTCGCTAGTAGAGCCGGGCAGTAGGAAGTTCAAGTCATTAATCCATCCAAAGTTTAAAAGATCGCTATTTAGTCTGCCGCTAAAAAAGAAGTAACTACTAAGGTAGATCCATAGTAAGGAGATAAAACCGAATAGAAGTTGCAAAACCTCTTTGGTATTATAGCTCCGCAGTACTAGAAGGGAAACAATGCCTAGGAAAAGCATATATAATAGTGGGGGCTCTGAAAAGAAGGCTAAAGCGATAAATAACCCAATATTAAAAATATTTCCAGCGGCAATTTGGTTTTTGTAGATTTTGCCTATATCCAGCAAGGCTAGTAAGATAAATGTCATACCAATTAGCGTCGATGAGAGCTGTTGAAAGCTAGGGCTCAGACTGACCACCAACGCGTAAAACATACCTGGCAAAGCGGATGGTGTAGCGAGTACCCCATTGCGATTGCACCACAAATTGATAAGAAGGCAATGAAGATAGACCAATAATACTCCGATAACAAAATTATAAAGGACAGATCCTTGCACCAACTTGAGTATCTCAAAGGATATAAAACTTTCTCTTGTAGGCTCCATGGCTGTGACTTGAAAAAATACACCATAAATCCTTATAGCTATGATGTAGGGCAATAAGAGAAGCACATTGACCAGATCGTTGGTTTTAAAAATACTGACCATAGGCTATTGACTATTAAGCATTTTGTTCTGAGCGTATCGTCGTGCGTTCGACTTTATTTTTGTGAGAATCTTCAAAAAGATCTCTGGTTTTGCGTATATCTAAAGCCATATAGATGGCATGCAGCAAAGAGTGTTCGTCAGCCATATTGGTGCCAGCTATATTATGACCGGTGCCATGATCTGGGGAGGTTCTGATAACATTGAGTCCTGCAGTGAAATTTACTCCAGATCCAAAGGCCAAGGTTTTGAAAGGAACTAGTCCTTGATCATGATACATGGCAAGTATTGCATCAAACTTCGTGTGTTGATTTGAACCAAAAAAGCCATCAGCGGCAAAAGGTCCCGATAGCATTATGCCCTCCTTCTTGAGTTTATGGATGGTTGGAATGATTACGTTCACTTCCTCTTGGCCGATCACTCCTTCGTCGCCAGCATGAGGATTTAGTCCTAAGATGGCTATAAGAGGTCTTTCTATTCCAAAATCTATCTTTAGGCTTTGATGTAAAGTATGAACGCTAGCGATCAAATTTTCTTCTGTGACGAGGTTTGCTGCTTGAGCTATAGGTACATGAGTGCTAAGTAGTGCTACGCGCAATTGATCGGTTACTAACATCATGAGTTCTTTGCCAGATTGACCTAATGTTTCGGCTATATATTCTGTATGACCAGGATAACCAAATCCTGCCAACTGCATGGCTTTTTTATGGATTGGTGCTGTAACTAAGGCATGAATATGACCGTTTTTAAGGTCATTTGTAGCCCTGTCTAGTGCAATATAAGCGGCTTTACCACTATCTTCAGACACGGTGCCAAGTTCAATGCGCAAATTTTCGTGCCAGCAATTAATAACATTGATTTTGCCCGCACGGGCTTCGTCAGGATGCTCCACAGTAATAAAGGAAAAGTCTGAGAGTTCGACGATATTTTTGAAGTAGGCCATCACCTTAGTGGAGCCATAAATGATCGGGATATAGCGTTCCACGTAGTAATCATGTGCCAAGGCCTTGATGATTATTTCGGGGCCTATGCCGTTAATGTCGCCTACAGTAATGCCTAATTTTGGAAAATCCATTGATATGAGTTAGAGAGTCAAAGATACATTGACTTCTCCAGTCAAGTGGGGAATGATCAGAGATAAAGAATAAAAAGAGAAAGATAGGTTTGTCCTGCACAACCTATCTCTTCTCAAAATTTGCTGTTGTTGAACACAACAAACAATTGAAATCCGAAAACCGCGGGGACTAAATCAAAGAAATGGAAGAAAATCGTCTCCGCTGCATTTTTGAGCAGTTTTACATTGCTTCATTTTGTTCTTACACTTTTGCAAATTTGGCTACAGCGCCTCGTTTAGCAGTATGGCCGAACTAAGGGGTGTTGATTCCCACATTAGTTCAAAGCCGTTTTTAGCGTTGGAAGAGGTGATTTGACTGGCCGCTAAGAAGTATTTTGAACTTTCTCGGATAATCTTTGAATTCGCTTTTCGATTCTTTCTATTTTTCATATAAATGATTTAATGCAATAGTTAATTTCTATTGGGCGCAAGCACAACAGGCCTATTCAAAAATCAGAAAATATCTGTTGCCAACACGACCCAACTATTTGTAGTCATAGGACTATTACTTTTAATAGTCACATTTTTTGTTTTGTTTTACTTTCGCCAATAACAACTCTGCGACCTATTGTTGATCTGAAAGTAAGGCGTCGTTACTAATAAAGGGGATGAAATTGAAGAACATTAACTTATATGTTCTCGCAATCCTCGATTATTATATTCAGTACGGCTAGTAGTATATCTAAAATCATGGTCTAATTATTATAGTTATTTAATAGTACAAATTTATGTTGCCTTCTTAGAGTAAAAAAAGGACAGCTGAACCACTAAATAATTTAAAATATTATGTGCTTTGTGGAGATAAATAACTCATAAATAATTGATAATCAAATAAATATAATTATAAAATCGAGTCAAATTTATTCACTGTCAGTATATTTTATTTATTATATATAAGGCGCTGATGATGTATTGGTCTTGTTTTACTGATCTCTAAAGAGATAACAAAAGCATGTACGTCAGGTGTTTATATTTTATTTCTCTCATCCTACGGGACGATTGAGATATTCGCCTCCTTCTTGATTCGCATGAATCATGGCCTGGAGGGCAGCCATATACTTACGACTCTCTTTGTGGTTAGAATAGACCATATTTACGCACGAAGCTGAGTCGTTGAGATTTTTTCGGCATAAAGCAATGACTCAATTGTTCTAGTTGGAGACTGATGAACGCCTCCAAGGTCGTGAGAAAATTTCGGTATATTTACGAGGCTAAGAGCTAAAATAAATTATAAATTGCAGTAAATCAATTATTTACAAATCGAAATGAAGGCTTTAATATTACACGAGCTAATCCAAATGGCTGAAAAGGCCGACGTTAACTTAAGCAGTAAGGAACGTATTGAGTCGTTGGACACCGAAATTTTAGTCAAGATCCAGTCTCAACTGCAGCGGTATTCATCCGGTCAGATTGTCAATGATGATTTTAAGAGAAGAGAGATGATTGACCTATTAAATCAACTTGTCGATCCTATTCTTCTTTTGAACGACAAATTTCCTTCTTCTACAGAGTTAGGTAAAGCATATTATCGAGTAAGCAAATTATTGTTAGTGGCAGAGTTGCTCATCCGCACTTCAAAACCACGGGCGAGTTTATTTATTGCTGAGGAGGTCATTAAAGAGTCCATAGCCAATAATTTCATGAGTATTTGCTATCAAGCCTATAGAATTCAATATAAAATTTTGCACTATTCTGGGGAGCTAAAGAGGGCAGAAAGGGCACGAGTGAATTTCAAGTTATATCTAGAGTACTATCAGATAGAGAGCGAGATGGAAATGGATTATCACACTATTTTAGCGCATTATAGCTCTTCAAAAATGAATGACGCTAAGGTTGCTCTACAATGTGAACAGATTGAACGAAAGTATGAAGCCTATGTCGGTGTAATTCCTTCCTTCTATTTTCATAATCACTACTTTTTCATCATTCATGTTAAATTGGTCATTCAAAAACGTCATGAAGAAGTTTTGGCCAACGCTAATAGAGCCTTGAAATGGATGAATATACATTCCCCTAAATACTTTCCGGGCATTTTGACCTTTCGCAATGTACAGATAACCTACTTTATCCAGAAGGGATTGTATGACAACTGCAAGAGGATTCTGGAGCATATTTCAAACATAGTTGCAAAAAACACGCAAGCTTGGTTCAGAATGAAAGAAAATGAGCTATTGCTTTACTTTCATCAAGGGAGCTATGATTTAGCGGTTGATCTGTTTTATGAGGAATATGCAAAAAAGGCCTTTTTATCAATTCATTCGCTTGATCAACAGCGATGGAAATTATATGAAGCGTACATACAATTAGTAATGGCACTAGGATTAGGGGAGGCCAAAGTGCTTGTCAAACGTTTTAATGTCCAAAAATTGATCAACGATCTCCCACGCTTTTCTAAAGATAAGCGAGCAATGAATATTCCACTGTTGATTGTACAGCTCCTTTTTCTTATCACCAAGAAAAGATATATTGAGGCCATAGATCGAATTGATGCACTCGGCCGATACACCACGCGATATTTGCGCAATGACGAAACATTTCGTAGTAATTGCTTTATCCGTATGTTACTCATTATCCCTAAACAGGGATTTAATAAAAAGGCTGTAGAAAGATCATCGCTTCCCCTGTTCAATCGAATGATTCAATCAGAAATACAACTTATCGATCAGCCGTTTGAAATAGAAATTATCCCATACGAGAATTTGTGGGAAATCATCCTCAGCTATCTCAGTACGAAACATCACAATAGAGATAAAAGGTCTAAAAGCGAAAACCAAGTGATAAATTAAACGAAAGATTTCGGTCATTATGATCATCAAAAATGAGGGTTCCATTCGGATTGATATCTGTGTAAGAGACATCTGCGGCTCTATTTGTGATGTCGCGCAACCCATATTCTACTCGACCCATGAGGTATAAACCCCTGTTGAGGTAATAAGATACACCACCAATAAGTCCATAATCAATATTATAAAATCGATTAGCATCTTTGGTCTCATATAAGTAATAAGCGCCTACGAGTCCTGGCAAATTGATATCGACTCCGTCTACGATTATCTCTATGGTAGAGGAGCTGAAATTAGTGTTCTGTTGTCCTGCTAGATCCGAGTTGTAGTTAAAGTTTAAGCCTTGCCTAAAGGCATGATCCTGCTCACTGCGCTGACCACCAAAAATAATCGTGCCTGTTGCTGTTGGACTTAGCATTAAGCCTATATACCCGCCACCAAATAATTCGAGCTTCTGGCCTATGCGCACATGAAATGTTTGCGGAAATTGAATGTAGGCATTTGAATGTTTTAAGTTCATATCTATACTATCCCTTAGAATATAGCGCGGATTCGTCTGCCTATTAAACACGTAAAACCCGTTTTCGTCTCTGATGTTATAACTACTGCCGTTTTGAGTGTAGATGATTTCTGAACGAACGGCTATGAGCTCATTAAAATTCCATTGAAAATTTACTCCGAAATGAAATCCGCCAGACAAACCATATTGCTCGGTTTCGATCAATGGGCCGTTAAATTTCGATTGACTGATGCCCGCGCGGATACCCAGATTCCAGTCTTGGGCTGAAACATTCAGAGATAAAATCATCCATCCCATCACTAATATCACAATTCTTCTATCCATAAATTCAATCATATTGGAGGTCAAATATAGACGTTTTCATTAAGGGTAGGCGTGTCTCCGTTTTCTTAGCCATCGTGGCTTGATATATATCCTCTCCTTTGTATCACACAACGCACGATAACTCTAAAAGGCCGCCTTATGTCTGAAGAAAAGATTAGAAAAAGGAATAAAACGCAAATAAGGCATAATATTTGTACATAAAGCATTGTGCATCAATTAAAAAAACATTACAATTATATATAATATGTAATTTTGCCAGAATGCGTAGTCTAACTTATTTGATCATATGCTTGTGTTGGATGACATCCAGCATGTCAGCGCAATCCCTTTCTCCTTGCCGATTAGAAGGAGATATTGTCTCTTTTATTACGGAAGAGCCTGTCAAGCACGAACGAAATCTCAAGAAGTTTGATCGTTTCAAGCAAATACACGCTCAGGTTCAAAAGCGTATTGCGGAGAATCCTTGTCCTACGGGAATAGCAATCATACCTATTGCGTTTCATATTTTTCATGAGGGTGAAGAAGAGGGGCAGGGGTATAATTATAGCAGAGGCGATCTAGTAGAAGTAGTTAATCAACTAAACGAAGACTTTAATGGCTATGATGTTAATAGACGTTTTATCGCAAGAATGTTTGACAAGGTGGATGCTGGGCACACTTGTATCCAGTTTGCCATCGGTAAGATCAACCGGATTGATCGACGCACTTGCCCACAGGCGATTAGCGGCGCAAATCACGACCAATTGTATGTCTGTTTGCCTGGTGGCGCGGGCATAGGTAGTAAAAATGACCCTAACGATTATCTGAATCTCTATAGTCATGATTTATCGAATGGTTTTCTCGGCATTGCGTCGTGCATTCCCAATTTATTTGGCATGTGTAACACGAGTGCAGATGGTGTTACAATTCACCGTGATATTTTGATACCTAATCGCTCATCTTTAGAGGCGAATCGACATGGTGGCGTCTTAGCACATGAGATAGGGCATTGGCTCGGTTTACCGCATGTCAACGGCGACATAAGAGGTGGTGGCTGCGATGGTGATGATGGTTTTGAAGATACCTTTCCGCAGGAAAATCAACAATTTATGGTATGCCATTCGCTGCGCATTCCTTCTTCATGCAAAACACCAGACAACGTCTATAACTTCATGGATTATGGAGCCGACTGTGTCAAGCTTATGTTCACAGCTCAGCAAGCAGCCATGATGAATGCTGTCTTAATGAATAATCGGACAAGTCTGCTGGGATCTTATAAGCGTGGAAATATTGATCAACAATCACTCAAGAATAATAGTCGCAATAGCCAAGACTCGATGTTGAAATCGAGTCGATTTAGCATTATCAACGCTGAATGTCATACGAGTATCAATCTTTTAGAATACATGCGCGAATGGTACCCTACAAATAATGGCGCTCAAGTCAATGGCGGGGCAACCCTCTATTATTGGACTACAAATAACGGAAACCAAATTGAAAAGATATCCGGAATCGATTTAGCCGAGTATTCCTTATCTCATAGAGACCGTTTTTCTTCTGAAATTACTGTTCTCAAATTGCGACAAATGTTATGGGATCCAATAAGGTTGAGATACGGAGAGGAAACAGATGCGGGCACTTTGCTAGTGGTACTTACAGACTGTGGAGTGCCTGCTAATGACTCACTTCAAGGGTCTCTTTTGTTGACGGCGCAAGATTGTGGACAAAGGAAGTTTTATATTCATAAAGCTACTCCAAGTAATATGTCTGATTTGCTATGCTCAAATGATCCGACCAAAAAGGACGTTTGGTTTACTGTTGTAGTGCCACAAAACGGAGCCATAGAGTTAGAGGCGTATCGATTAGAGGATGGTTTTGCTCCACCACGAATGCAGTTGTTCACTCGTTCGGGATTATCTGAAAAACTTAGTTGCATCGATAGCCGACCCATAAATTTTATTCGTCGATATGATCTAACCCCAAACGATACAATTTTTATTAGAGTAGTCAATGCTAACGATGATGTAGATAAAGGTGTATTTGCCATTTGTGTCACTGAGCCACCCCTTCGGAATGATGACTGTATTACCTCCGTCATACTCGATGTGACAAAGGACGTAAGAATGAAAGAATATACAAATGAGGGTGCGAGAATATCAAATACCCCTAGTTTTTATTTTGGCTGCGGGGATGGCGGGATTCAGCCAGATGTATGGTTTGTGTTGAGAGTGCCAGTAGAAGGCCGAGTAACAATAGAAACTGCTCAAGTTGAAAATGGATTGACCGGTACCGTATTAGAAGCATTTGTCGGAGATTGTTCTCAATTGACAGCCATTGGTTGCAGCGATAATAAATCGTACTGGCCCATTTATGACGATTTTTCGAGACTATCCTTATACAACCTCACCCCTCAATCAGTCATTTATGTTCGAGTGGGCGCTTCAGGAAGTGTTCTTCAAGGGCGTTTTAATTTAAGTGCTTATTTGCAAGATGAAAATGCTACAATTTGTGGGATAACGAATATCGTTTTAGGAGAGACATATGCGTGCGAAGGATCAAGTAATACCTTTGACCAAGAATTATTTGTTCATTACAACAGCCCTGACGCTCAAACAGTATTGTGGGTCAATGACGACATATATAATATAGAAACTAATCCACAGCGAATCGTCTTAGAAGATCTGTTGTCAAATGGACAATGGGTCGATATAGTGGCTAACTTAAGTAATGATGAAAATAGTGAATGTTGGCAGCAGAGTTTTCACTTTGTAAGAAATGCTTTCTTATCCCCTGAGCCTTGCTTGAGTGATGCGTTGATTAATGACGAATGCGAAGGTGCTATTTTTATTATGCCTTCTGATGACATACAACTAGATACGTTTACGAATATTGGGGCGACTTGGTCCGAGACTCACAGTACACAATTTGATTGCGGCAATAGCGGCTCTCGTCCTGAAGATGTATGGTTTAAAACGGTTATTCCCTTAACGGGTGGTGTGGATATAAGTTTACCACTTTTGTATAATGAGAATAACATGATCCTCGAGGTATATCTGGGTGATTGTGATGATATGACTTTATTAGGATGCGATCAATTTAGTCAGGTATGGGGATCATTTATTCGACTCACAGACCAACGTCCCGGTGATACCATCTACATACGTGTTGCAGATCAAGGAAGTAATACACAAGATATTTTTTTGATCGTAGTTTCTGAATATACAGCTGCCCGCGCCACATACCTACAGTCTTGGGCTCGCTCATCAAGAGGGCATGCCGACGAAAACCTAAGTCTACATGAAGAAGTGCTTTCAGTACATTCTAGCCCGAACCCTGTGAGTGACAATCTGCATATTCAAAACAAGAGTCAATATAAATTGCTCGGAGAATTTTACAATAGTTCGGGTCAAGTACAACTCACGACTAGCGTAGAAGCCTTTAGTCACGAGCGAGTTTCTGTAGCTGATTGGATCTCTGGATTATATGTTGTTCGCTGGTACAGTGCGAATGGACTTTATTCCACAGAAAAAATAGTTGTCAAACACTAATGTCTGACAACTATTTTCTTGCGCTTTAACGGTATACTGCTAGCGTCTTATTTCCGTAGTTGGCGATATAAAACACCCCTTCTGACTCGACGATATCTGTAGGTTTCAGAATGTTCATATCTAATATCTGTATCAATTTGCCGGCGTGTGAATACACCATTACTCGATCATTTTCAAAGTCTGTTACGTACAGAGCTCGATCGTTTACGAGTATGCCTGTAGCCGCATTTAAGTCGTCTTGATCGCCAATGATTCTTAGAAACTCGCCAGTTTGAGAAAACACTTGAACTCTATTGTTGTATGCATCAGCGACATACAACTCTTCATTGTGAAAATGAACATCTGTTGGATAGTAAAACTGCTTAGGTGAATCTCCCTCAGAGCCAATAACGATCCATTTAGCGCCATTGTATAAAAGTACTCGATGATTATAAAAATCGGCGATGGCTTTTTGCTCTCCATGGAGTGCAATCGCTGCGGGGGCGTCCAGTTCTTGTCCAATATGTAATGTGTCATATTTATGTTGGAGGTCCGTCACTATGATTGCATTGATCCCATAAGATGGCACATACACATCGTCACCATCTAAGATAATATGCATAGGGCGCTCAAAACCCTCCGAACGAACCAAGCTGTTGCCCTTCAAGTCGACGATATGCAGATTGTTATGATCGCTATCAGCAATCCAAATAGAGTCATGTCGCACGTATAAGCCCAAGGGATTTATATCTCCAAGAGCAATCGTTGAGGCATACTTCAGCAGCTTACCTTGATCACATGAGGATAATGCAATGCTCAAGATGACCACAGAGACAAGACATAGAATAGGCATATTTCTACGATTCATACTTATGCTTTTTTACGCTTGTATTTACAACATGCTGGTAGGCTCTTATACACATCATCTTCTGCCTTGAATTGCTCTGTATCATGACCTATGCTGGCTATTTTCTTTTCGACCTGATCAGGCGTTACTTGATTTTTATCAAATTTTATCACCAGTAATTGTTTTTTTTGATTCCATTCTGCGCTAGCCACACCGCCGACGCCTATGGCCGTTCGCTCGATACGTTTTTTACACATATTGCATTTTCCATAAATAGTCATTTCTGCAGTAGCATTTGGGACCACATTTTTGGCCTTTTCGTTGATGTCGTTGACTCGTTTGGTTTTAGTACCGTCTGCTCTTAACACTTCGAGCCACATGGGTGTATAACCAGCCAATTCAACTTGTCGCTCGACGATTTCTTCATCCAGTGCCGATGTAGCCGGAGATTCAAATGTCATAACACCTGTCTCCATATCAATTTTGACCTGGGTTACGGCTTTTAGTTCTTTAAACTTTTTCTCTAAGCCATATGCACAAAAGGGACAGCCCAGACCATCAACTTGTACAGTAAATTTGTCATTGCTGGATTGGGCAACACTTATCTGCATGAAGGATATGGATGCAATGAATAGGAATATTAGATTTTTCATAATTATTTTTTTAATGATTCAAAAAACGTAGGTCGAACCTACATAAATGGATCTCAGAGGACTCATAGCCATACGGCGAACTAGCGGAACTTCTACTGCAGCTTCTAAGGTTAACTGTCCTTTAGCATATTGGATGCCTGAAGCATAGTAGAGTTCATAATGACCGTGTTCGGTATGCCAATAGTTGGTGTATTCAAAATAGAGATTTATTTGATTGACGGGATATAAGGGTCTCAGCAAAGGCAGTCCAAAACCTAATTTAAACATAAGTTCATCCATATCGCCTTCTGGCACCCAATTATACCCTAATTCAGACGATATACCATATTTGATGGTTTCATAACCTACGACAGCGCCAAGATAACTTTGATACAGTCCAGTGCTGATTCGCGGTAAGTCTAGGTTTTTACCTGTCGGAAGTGTTTGAATCGTTTTTATGACGGCTCTGAGCGTTTTGGCCGTCATATCGTTTCTGTAGATTTGATATTTGCCAAAAAGACTTATATCTCCCAAGGTAGATCCTGTTAGATCTTCGTTGACATTGTAGTTCACATAGGGCAAAACAGTACCTACGAGAATATTAGAAGAGGGTAAATAACTGATCATCAATGGTACTCGTACAAAGTCACCAAGTTCGGTATGCCTAAATTCCGTCAAGTTGCGTAAAATCACATTTTGAGACCCCAACATAATGGGATTGTCAACGGTGATAGGTGGTCCTTGAGCGAATGTTCGATGACTTATAAGACTCAAGGAAAGTATAAAGAAAAACGTAAGAGATTTCATGATTTGTTGCTAGATAAAATGAAAAAATACTTCAGTAGGGAAAGTATTAACGTGACATTCGAGTACTAGCTATAACAAAAAACTACAATTAAAAACGGGAATGTCTTTTGGAATCAAAGGTGGAATATCCAAGAAAATGGACGATAAATCCTTTCGAATGGTAAGACTCTTCGAAGCATGGCTCCTTGGCAACAGGGCACAAGAGGGCGCAAAATCGGATAATATAACGGCTTGGCTATAAGCGTCGATTTCAATATCGAGAGAATAGCTATTGTTACTACATTCCTTTTTTGTGGCTGGACAAGAAGTTTTCTTCTGACTTGAACAACATTGATCTACTTCACCTAAAATAGTTACGCCAGCAAGATGATCATTACAATAATGAAACGTTATGGTCCAGCCCATAGACATAACACCTAACCATAGGGCTAAGACCAAGGATAATCTTGTCGATGATATGAGTTGCATTAGTCGCACAATTCTGTAACGCATATATCTGTAAATTAGTTCGCCACGACCAACTATTCTAAGAAGGAGAACATACCAAATGTTAATTTTTATGATCCATTAAGAATATTGGACGAAATTTGGTTTTACTCGCGATATTGCGAGTTTAATCATTGATAAGAAATATTATATGCGTTGGCAAGGAAGAGAACAAAGCAAAAACGTCGATGACCGCAGAGGCACGAGTATGCGCAAAGTAGGGGGGGGGATAGGTATTGGAGGGATATTATTGGTCATTTTGGCGGTCATTTTTGGTCAAGATCCGAGTGCCTTATTAGGCGGACTCATGTCGGGCAACTCAGGCCAGATAGATCGCCAAGAAACTAATTATCAACCTAGCCAGATGGAAGAAGAATTGGCTGGATTAGTCAAAGTGGTATTAAAAGATACAGAAGATGTTTGGGCAGATATCTTTAATAATCAAATTGGTCGACCCTACAAGCCAGCCACGTTAGTTTTATATACCGAGATGGATCAATCTGCTTGTGGTCATGCTCAGCGCGCCAGTGGTCCATTTTATTGTCCAGCTGACCAGACAGTATACATTGATTTAAGCTTTTATAATGAATTACGCAACCGATTTAATGCGCCTGGGGATTTTGCTATGGCCTATGTAGTGGCTCACGAGGTCGCGCATCATGTACAAAATTTGCTAGGTATCACTTCTCAAATGGATGCCCAACGAGGCCGTATCAGTAAAGAGGCCTATAACGATCTTTCTGTACGATTGGAATTGCAAGCGGATTTCTTTGCGGGAGTGTGGGCGCATCATGCTCATAGGAAATCTAATATCCTAGAAAGCGGTGATTTAGAGGAAGCCATGCGAGCGGCCGCAGCGATCGGGGACGATCGCATACAAATGCAATCTCGTGGTTATGTGGTGCCGGAATCGTTTACGCACGGCACCTCAGAACAGCGCATGCGCTGGTTGCGCAGGGGTCTTGAGACTGGTGACGTAACAAAGGGGGATACCTTTGCTGTGAAAACCTTATGAGGTCTATTTTTCGAATGCACACTCTCGTGGTTGGGATATGATCATATGCAACGATATAGAATTGAACCATTAGATAAAGGATTGCAATTTAATTTTATTAAAAAGGGGAAAGTTATCTCGCGAGGCTCTTCATCCGCTATTACTGCTCGGAAGCTTATATAGTTGGGAAAGGAGCACCTCAATAATTATAAAAATTTGGGGTATACACCTCTATTCTTTGATCCACCTGTCCTAGATGGTAATGGTCACTTTGTTGCGTGATTGCTTTATTTTACTATCTTTTTCAAGTTTTTTCATCAATCTTGAGATGACTACTCGCGAGGAATTTAAATCCTGCGCTATTTGATAATGTGTAACGTTTAGCGATTCATTTTTTTGTGCCCACATTTTATCTTTCAGATATTTGAAAAGACGCTCTTCCATATTATTGAAGGCCAAATTATCAACCGCTTCTAACATTTCGGCTAAACGCGAGTGGTAACTGTCCATGATAAAATTTCTCCAAGAAGGGTATCTTATCATCCATTCTTCCATTTTTTCAACAGGTAAAAAGAGCATTTCACTATGCGTTTCAGCCACAGCGCGGATACTGCTTTTTGCCGACTTGGTACAGCAACTAAGGGTCACTGCACAGGTATCGCCCAATTCAAGATAATAAAGGAGTAGTTCGTTACCTGCCTCGTCTTCGCGCATAATCTTGACAGAACCAGAGATGACGAGTGGCATATGAGTGATCTTTTGACCAATGTCGATCAAAAGATCATCTTCTTTAAACTTTTGAAGCTTTCCTGATTGACACAATTCATTGATAAGTTGCGGTTCAAATAAAAATTCAAACCGATCCTTTAAAGTGTTGTAGCATTTTAAGTCAAAGGGGATAAAATTAGAATCTGTCATCTATTATAGATTACCATGAAGTAAAGAGTGTAAAACTACACAGTTGCGTGCAATAATACGATACTTTACCTGAGGCCTTACTTATAAAGCCCTACGCGCGATCATGATCATAATCAACAACCATGTGCAACCAAAGTGCTCTTGAACCTCTAAGAATTCGGTAGAACAAGATAACATATAATAAGGATATTGTTCCTACAGCGCTAATCATCGACCATTTGAAATAGAAGATAAGCAGCAAGGCTATCGGCAAAAAGAATACACAAGACGCAATGTAGGATAAAAACATAGCGCCATAATAAAAGCCCACCTCTGGCTCCATTCGCTGTCCGCAATGCGAGCAGGTTCGAGGCATGTCCAATGGTTTTGATATATTAAACGGTGTAATAAACATATCACCCTTCCTACACCTAGGACATTTATAGTCCCACATGGATTTAATATGAATATTCGTTACGCCCATAAAAACTGCTTTTCTAAGCTATTGTGCTCGGACAAACGAAGTCACTAATGGGAAGCTTGGTATTTTTAATGGCGGCAAAACCACCTTTTACATCCACCATATCGTGATAGCCGCGCGACTTCAGCATCGAAATAGCTATCATTGACCGGTAACCTCCCGCACAGTGTACATAAAACTTCTCTTTGGGCAGCGCTGATAGGTGGTCATTCAATTCTGATAAAGTAATATTGTCTGCATCCTTGACATGCTCTGACAGGTATTCCGAGTTTTTGCGTACATCGACAATCCTCGCATTTTGCACATCGGCTAACTGTTCAGCAGTGACTTGATCGACATAATCCACTTCAAAGCCCTGCTCCCTCCATGCTGCGATGCCGCCTTTTAGATAGCCTATGGTATTATCAAAGCCCACTCTAGAAAGCCGAGTGATGGTTTCTTCGATGCGATCTTCATTGACCACTAATAATAAAGGGGTCTCTACGTCACGGATCAGATCTCCTACCCAAGGAGCAAAACTACCATCCAATCCTATGAAAATAGATCGCGGGATGTGCGCTTGTGCAAATTCATTTTGATGTCGCACATCTAAGATGACGGCGTCAATTTGATTGGCAGCCATTTCAAATTCTCTTGGACTCATAGCGTGGCTTCCTTTTTTAATTACTTCATCAATAGAGTCGTAACCTTCTTTATTCATTTTGACATTCATCGGGAAGTACGATGGAGGTGGTAATAAACCGTCTGTCACTTCTTTAACGAACTCCTCTTTGGTCATATCTGCGCGCAATGCGTAATTCATCTTTTTTTGATTGCCCAATGTGTCTACAGTCTCCTTCATCATATTCTTGCCACAAGCTGATCCTGCTCCGTGGGCTGGATAAACGATAATATCATCAGACAAAGGCATAATCTTTGATCGCAGGCTGTCAAATAACAGACCGGCTAATTGCTCTTGTGTCATATGCGCGGCTTTTTGCGCTAAGTCAGGTCGACCGACATCTCCTAAAAACAAGGTGTCACCCGAAAAAATGGCGTGATCGCGCCCCGTAGCATCTTTTAATAGATAGGTGCTGCTCTCCATCGTATGCCCCGGAGTATGCAAGACTTTTAATGTTAATTCTCCTAGTTTAAATTCTTGTCCATCTGTGGCGATGATCGCATCGAAGGAGGGATTGGCCGTGGGGCCAAAAATGATTGGTGCGCCAGTGAGCTCAGATAGTGTTAAATGTCCACTCACAAAATCAGCATGAAAGTGAGTTTCAAATATATAGTTGATTTTAGCGCCAGCACGATTAGCTCTGTCGATATAGGGTTGAACCTCTCTTAGCGGATCAATGATGGCGACCTCTCCGTTACTTTCAATGTAGTAAGCCCCTTGAGCTAAACAGCCAGTATAGATTTGTTCAATAATCATGGGTAGAAATTTTTATCAAAAATACGCTTTCATTTTTGATGTGAGGGTGACTTTGGTTACATAGTCGATTTGCGCCTAGAGAAATTCGAGTGTGATAATATAAACGGCCATTGCGAGCACAAAATATCCGAATGCCTTTTTAAGCGTACTTCCTTTTATATATCTAGATAAAAAGACCCCAATAAAAATACCTAAAATAGATAGACCCGTAAAACGAAATAAGAAGGGCCAGTCAATAGCTAAATTTTGTACATCACCAATAAATCCAATCAGTGATTTTGCCGCAACAATCAATAAGGAGGTCGCCACTGCATTTTTTATAGGCAACTTGGCAATTAGCACGAGCGCAGGAATAATCAAGAATCCGCCGCCCGCTCCTACTAAGCCTGTAATTAGACCAATCACCGTCCCTTCAGCTAGTATTAAAGGATAATTGTATTGAATACTTTCCTTGCTTTCTGTGGGGGTTTTATCCCAAATCATGGACACACCCGAAATTAACATAATCACTCCAAAAAGGATCATGATAAACATGTCTTTAGTGAACGTGACAAATGACGTACTAAAGATAATATCGGGGATCATAGGCACAACAAAGCGCCTAGTCAAGTAAACTGCTATAAATGCTGGAATAGCAAAAACAATAGCCGTACGCAAATGAATAAGTCCAGTTTTGAAATGTTGTAGCGCCCCGAACAAAGCCGTTGCCCCAACAATAAACAACGAATAGGCGGTTGATGTAACTGGATTTATGCCCATTAAATAGACTAAAACAGGCACGGCCAATATTGATCCGCCACCACCCACTAATCCGAGAATTACCCCGATAATGACGGCAAAAACGTATCCAGCTATAAACTGTAACTCCATGCGCTAATGTGGTAATTTATTTCGGAATATACCGTATGAATAGGTGCCTAATATAGCACCGACAATAACAACTAGTATCGATAAATAGCCATTACCTAATAACACAAACATGGGGCCTGGACATGCACCTGCCAATGCCCAACCAAGGCCGAACAGTGATCCGCCCAACAAATAACGTACGTAGGTCTTTTCTTTATCATAAAAGGGAATGGTGACACCATCTATATTTTGAATGTTCCATTTTTTGATCAAGAACACGATGAGGGCGCCAAGAACTACTGAACTGCCAATAACCCCATACATATGAAAGGATTCGAACCGAAACATCTCGTAAATGCGATACCAAGAGATAATTTCTGCCTTTGTCATAACGATGCCGAAAAGTACGCCTACTAGTAAAAATTTTAAATACTTCATGTCTTCTAATTAAATAGTAAGGGAATACCAAAATGGGTCATAATCAAGCCTCCAATAAAAAAACCGATGACAGCAATCAGCGAGGGAAGTTGTAAATTACTCAAACCACTGATGGCATGACCCGAAGTGCAACCACCAGCGTATCGAGTGCCAAAACCAACTAAAAATCCAGCACCTATTAGAAGGAGCAAGCCCGTGGGATCTGATATAGATTGTAATGAGAAAATTCGATCAGGTAAAGTACTCACTTGACTCATATCAAAACCAAGAGATATAAGATTGTCGGTGGTGCTCTGACTTAGCAATGGTCCTTTATCACCTTCCAAAAAAGTACAAGCAATTCCACCACCAATCATGGCACCAAGTACAAAAACCAAATTCCAAATATGAAACTTCCAATCAAACCTGAAAAAATCACAATTCTTGCCCGCGCCTGCCATGCTACATATCGTTCTAAAGTTTGATGAAACACCAAATCCTCCGCCGAGCCAAAGCAATAAGAGCATTACCAATGCAATTAAAGGACCTGCCACAAACCACGGCCACGGCTGAGATAACCATTCTATCATAGTACGTATTTAGCTGCAAATATGATCCGTACGAGTCAGTTGAATGTAACAGAGGTTACACACGCTAGGGATAGGGCATGGTATTGGCCTGAGGTCAACATTGTGATGAACGAGCGAAAATGGATTTTTTTATTGCCTAGAACGCATGAAAATATGAGGGTGTTGCTCGATAAGTCCAATCAAAAAGGGGGCAACATTGGCCCCCTTTTTACTTCGATTTATACGCTATAACTATTTTTTACGATCTTTTCTACCCTTGCGGAAGTGCTCTTTTTTACCTTCTTGCTTATCAGCTTTTTCTTGATATTTGGCATATTGCTCTTCTGTTAGGATCGACTTTATTTGCGCCTGATGGGTTTCTTTTATGCCTTTCATCTCTTGCATGTGCTCCTTTCTTTTTTCACTTATTAGACTGTGGGATTCTTTTTGGATTGAGGCAAATTTTGACTTTTGCTCTTCGCTTAATTTAAGTTCTTCACTCATTCGATCCATGCGTTTATCCATTCTTTCTTTTACATTTTTTTCTCGTTCTTCGGTACGTTCGGCTTTTTTGGAATTTTTAGAAGGCTCACTTTGCGCTATTGCATGTATCTGGAATAAGACTACAGATACTAAAAGAATAATTTTTGAAATTTTCATGATTTTAATTTTTTAAATGATTAATTTGATACAGAACATCGGTTGGACAGATTCGAACATCGAACGTTTAATGGCGTGATTCGAATTATAATGTTTTGTGAAAAAATTAAGATAATTTTAGTTTTTTTGTTGAGCTACTCCTAGGGTGGGGCTGCGCCTAGACTTAAGACGATCTCGTTCATCATGACTTTTTATTGTACGTCCCCTTGTCTTACATAATGCTACCGACAGCGTTTGATGGTTTATTGTTCTAACAATACATAATACGCCCCTTTAGTCAATACGTTTGCCTCAACAGGCAAATCTTCAGCATTAGTGACTTGTGTATATCCTCGATAATTTGTGCCGAGGATTACGCGGTGTTTTGCAAATTTTGTAGGGTCGTCTGTCGATTGGATAAGGATATAATGTACTTTGCCTAGCATAACAATGGCTTCCTCAGGCAGGGCTTGCTGCGCGGAATGATCGATCCGTATGGTGGCATTTACCACCATGCCATCACTTAATAAGGGAATGTCTTTGGGCAAAACCACGCAATGGACATTGACCATTCCTCGTTCGTCTACAAATTTTTCGATCAACTCTATGGTCGTTTTGAATACGCTACCAGGAAAGGAAGAGATCGTATATTCTATCGCCTGACCGATGTTTACTTTGGCGATATCGCTTTCTAATACTTTTAATTCTAAATGTAATCCGCGCATAGAATAAATGTCAAGTGCCCTAACCGACGCTGGCAAATAGCCCCCGTTATTGATTTGGAGCAAATCAACATAGCCATTATTCGGAGCCGTAAATGTTAATTTGTCGACTATCCGATCAATGGTGAGCGCTGAGGCATTGATGCCTATTAGCTGCAAATTTTTTTGAAGGCCAGCTAATTTTGCTGAGCCAATCGCTTGCTCATATTTTGCCTTCGTATAATTTTTGGAGGCTGAAATGTTTTCATCCGCTAATAGCTTTTGTCTGGCCACTTCATCATTGAGAAAGTCCATTTCTGAGCGCAACTGCAGATATTCTTGTTGTAAAGTAATGATGTCGGTGCTTGATAAAGTGAAAAGAGGCTGCCCTTTTCGGACAAATTCTCCTTCGATTAAATCTAAGCCTTGAATTATGCCGCCAACATAGCTAGATATGGTAAAGTGATCTTTGCGCGGAATATCTAAATGCCCATTGACATGCAATTCTAAAGGAAAATCTTTTGTCTCTATTTTACTTATTTCATACCCTGAACGGACAAATTGATCTTGCGAAATATTAATGATATCTAGATTTTCGGCGATCTCCGTTAGATCGGTTTGTATTATTTCTTTCTTTTGCTGGCAGGCGTTTATGGTGAAAAGGAAAGCCGCTAGTATATATATCAGATGTATATTTTTCATAATAAAGGTTATTTTAATATTAGTGCATTAAATATTTGAGCTCTATTTTTAAATGATTGGCTTGGAGAGTATTGTACAGGTATAGTAGTTTTATTTCTATGACACTTTCTATAGCTTGAATATATGCGAAGTAATCTATTTCGCCATTTTGATAAAGCGAGCTTGCAGACAGTATAATATCTGATTGATACTGTTGGTCAAATTGAATATATTGCTCGATGGAGTATTCGACAATGGATAATTCAGATAATAACTGTTCTCGATATTTTGAAAGTGCTCGTTTTTGCTTGTCGATTTCATTTTCTTGAAGTTGGATTTCGATTTTAGACGCGTTGCTCAAAGCTTTGTTGTGTTTATGATTAAGCAATGAAAGGGACACTCCGAGTTGTATGCCTGGGAAAAACTCTAATGATCTGAAGGAATTAGCTCCCCCAAATACTGCTACATTCCATTCGGGCAATTTATTTTGTTCCAAGGCCTGGTGACCGAGTATCATACTATTCAATCGCTTTTGTTGAAAGGTGAGTGTCGGGTGTGTCGAAATGTCTGACGCTGAGCTAGTGAAATCAATAGAAGTCCTATCCAAAGTAAATGCGCTATCGTCTTGTATCCATCGTTGAAGTTTAATGCGGGCGAGCTCTTCGTTTTTGATGGCATTATTGAGCTCAGAAGTTATTTTCCGATGTTTAGATGCTGCAGTTATTTTTTCCAATAAAAATGCCTCGCCTAATTGATATTTTCTTGTTGAGGCTTGCTCAAAATGGAGAAACAAGCTGTCCAAAAAAGCATACTCCTCAACAACATCTTGCCAATAGAGTATATCAACATATATGTTGCTAACATCACGTGCAATGCTGTAGCGATCCATTTCAAACACAGATTCACTTATGCCTACTTGAGATTGATTAAACTCTCGATATGCATTGAAGTAGCTTGGGGATTTAAAGTTTTGTTGAAAACCTATCACATGGATGGGGCGATCATTTAATGCTAAGTTGTTGCGATCAAAATGATAATAGATGCCCGTTTTTTCTGATTGGGCATAGGTATTGACGAGGGCATTACTCTTTTGTATGCCTAATTCTGAGGATTTTAATTGTAAATTTTCGCTCTCCGCCTTTGCTATAGCCTGTTCAAGACTCATGGTAGTCTGTGCGTGAAGTGGAGTATAGCCCGATGATAAGAGTATGAATATGATAGCTGTGGTGCCTAGCGTTGGTGTTGAGTTTCGTTGCTCTATCCATGCGTAAAGTATGGGCAAGACGACTAGAGTCAATAATGTAGCGGTAAACAAGCCGCCAATGACGACAGTAGCCAAAGGTTTTTGTACTTCGGCTCCTGCTGATGAAGAAATGGCCATAGGCAAAAAGCCTAGTGCAGCCGCTGTCGCTGTGAGAAGGACTGGCCTAAGGCGTTCCTTTGTTCCTACCTTAATTCTTTGTTCAAGGTTCGTCATGCCTGCTTGTTTTAGTTCTTTAAAATGTTCTATCAGTACAATCCCATTGAGTACGGCAATACCAAATAAGGCTATGAATCCTACTCCCGCACTAATGCTAAAGGGCATATCGCGCAGATGCAATAAGAAGATTCCACCTACGGATGCTAGAGGAATAGCGCTGAAGACCAAAAGTGCTTCTAGGAATGAATGAAAAGCAAAGTAAAGAAGTATGAAAATGAGTAATAATGCCACAGGTACAGCTACTTGCAATCGTTTGGTGGCGCTAGTAAGATTTTCAAATTGCCCACCATATTCTACAATGTAGCCGGCGGGTAAGCTTACTTTAGTTTCGATGATAGCTCTGACTTCATTCACCACTGACTGGAGATCGCGACCTCTCACATTTACACTTACTACTACTCTTCGCTTGGTGTCGTCGCGAGAGATTTTTGCTGGGCCCGTGGTGTATTCGACTGTAGAGAAGGTACTTAAAGGAAGTTGAGTGCCATCAGGAAGACTCACAAGAGCATTTTTGAGGTCGTCTAATTGATCTCGATCTTTGTGATTGTAGCGGATGGTCAAGTCAAATTGACGCTCACCTTCGAAGATAACTCCCGCAGTTTTTCCAGCGATGCCCATAGAAATTAAGTCATTTAAGTATGCTACATTGACTCCATAACGAGCCATTTTCTGACGATCGTAAGCAATTTTCATTTGTGGCAGACCCACTGTTTTCTCAATAGTTACATCAGAAGCGCCCGAGACATTTTCAATAGCTTTTTTAATTTCTTGTCCCTTACTATTCAAAATCTCAAGATTATCCCCAAAAAGTTTGATGGCAAGATCAGCGCGCACACCAGTGATGAGCTCATTGAAACGCATCTCTATGGGTTGCGTAAATTCTATTTCAACGGCGGGAATTTCATGTTCGATCGCTAGCTTAATTTTATCTGCTAAGGCATCTTTGCTCGACGTACTCGTCCATTCTCTCTTGGGTTTTAAGGTGATAATAATGTCGCTTTCTTCCATCGACATTGGGTCGGTGGGAATTTCGGCGGCACCTATTCGACTTACCACTTGATTTACTTCAGGAAAGGTCTTAATGATCTTTTCCATTCGGGTAGTCATTTTTACGGTTTGTTCGAGCGACATCCCTGTTTTCAATACGGGCTGAATGACAAAATCGCCTTCGTCTAAGGTTGGGATAAATTCGCCGCCCATTTGGCTAAAAAGATATCCCGCAAAGACCAGAAGCAGCAAGGCGAAGCTCAGTACCCATCCTTTATAGGCAAGGGCAACTCTGATCACTCGCTCGTAGTTATTTTCAAGCGCGGACAATAAGATGGTGGATATATTTCTGTTCGAAGATGCTTCCCCTTTAATGAATAAGGCACAAACGACGGGTACATATGTAAAACAAAGCAACATCGCGCCAAGTAGTGCAAAGCAAAAAGTCAGTGCCATCGGAATGAACATTTTGCCTTCTACGCCTGAAAGTGTAAGGATGGGGATAAAGACGATGATAATAATCAATTGCCCAAAAATGGCTGAGCGCATCATTTTGACTGTTCCTTTCAAGCTGATATTGTCGACTAATTCTTGTCTTGAATGATTGTCAAGGCTTACAAATTGACTTGAATGTTGTGCTATTTTAAAAGCAATATATTCCACGATGATAACCGCACCATCGATGATGATGCCAAAATCGATGGCTCCAAGACTCATCAAGTTGGCATCTACACCAAAAACATACATCAGGGATATGGCAAAGAGCAAACAAAGAGGAATTACGGATGCCACCACAAGACCCGAGCGAAAATTGCCAAGGAGCAAGATGACAACAAAAATCACAATAAGGCAGCCTAAGATCAGATTTTCGACAATCGTGAAAGTGGTTCTATCTAAAAGCTCGCTGCGCTCTAAAAAGGGGTTGATAAAAACACCTTCGGGTAGGATAGACTGAATCGTCGCTACTCGATCTTTTACTTTCTCGATTACCGTGTTGCTCGATGCCCCCTTGAGCATCATGATTTGACCTAGGACTTTTTCTCCTTCGCCATTTCCAGTAATGGCGCCAAATCGTGTCGCATGACCAAAGCCTACATCGGCGATGTCTTTTATAAAAATAGGCAAGCCATTTGTTGTGTGAACAACAATATTTTTGATGTCGTCAATGGAGGTCAATAGTCCCTCTGCGCGAATAAAAAAGGCTTCATTCGTTTTTTCAATATAGCCACCTCCCGCCACACTATTGTTGGTGGCGAGTACCTCATATACTTCTGATAGCGTTATGCCATGCGTTAGTAATAGCTTTGGCTTTACGGCGACTTCGTACGTTTTTAACAGACCACCCCATGTGTTTACTTCGACGACGCCAGGAATACCCGATAGCTGTCGTTTGACAATCCAATCTTGAATGGTTCGGAGATCTGTAATAGAATATCTGTCTCGATATTCGGGTTTTACATCTAAGACGTATTGATATATTTCGCCTAAGCCAGTAGTGATCGGCCCCATAGAAGGCGTGCCAAATCCCTTGGGGATCTTTTCGCCAATGGCCGTCAACTTTTCGGTCAATAACTGCCTTGGGAGATAGGTACCCATTTGATCTTCAAAAATCACCGTTACGACGGAAAGGCCAAATTTAGAAATGGATCGTATTTCCTTGACACCGGGCAAATTTGCCATTTCGAGTTCTACCGGGGCGGTTACGAATTTTTCAATATCCTCTGTGGCTAGATTTCGCGAAGTAGTAATGATTTGAACCTGATTATTTGTAATGTCAGGCACAGCACCTACTGGAATTTTCAACAAAGCAAAAATGCCGCAAGCGGCGATTATGGCTACCAATAAGAGGATCAAAAACTTATTCTTAAGGCTAAAACCTACGAGTTGTTGTATCATGTATATTATTTTCTTAGCAGAAGTCAGCGGAGGATGAACCCCACCATTGATGACATCAAGATGTCAAGTAAGTCGTACTAGGAAAATAGTGGCGGTCCGCGAAGGGAAAGATTCTTGGCAAGATCATTATTCGAGATCTGCCGTGTATGAAAGATGTGGTTTTGTGCTTTGGACGCAGGAAGAGCTAAAAACTCTATTCTGCTAGACATTAGTCCAGAATGAAAGAAATGATCCAGCGTATAGCTCAAATTTGGCAGCAGATCGCTGCTTTCTAATTGAAAGTACTCTAGATGCCCGTCACCAAGATCTTGATGAAAGACTAATCGGATCAAATCATAAAGGGAGTCGGCTGAATTGTGCTCTATCTCATGTTCAATGTCCGATAACTCATCGTGGTGCTCATGAGGCACGAAGAAATGCAGCAAGAGAAGAAGTGCCGCGACCAATAGCGATATGTGTCTAAATGCTCTGATAGTACAAATCTAATGTAATATGATCACTTTTTGGCCATCGATTTGTGTTGGGGTACAGTCATTTAAAAGGAACCAAATTTCCTAGCTAATGGAAATGGGGGTGAACAATAGAATACAAACCGTTAATCGGATGGGGTAGGTATGCGTTTCTAGTATTGAAGTACTCACTTTATCCAGTTCAGCATCAAGAGTCGATCAAGATGCGGAGATTCTATTTGGTGGTTGAGGTCTTAGGTTTTTTTGGTTATTAATATGCGTGATGAGGTGAGGGCCTATCTCATATCATCTATCCTACGGAACAATTAATCTCAACTAAAAGTCCTTTTTGTTGACAACAAAGAATGCTCTTAAGGTCAGTAATCCTAACCAAAATATCAGCGACAAGGCAATAGCGATGGTGCCAACTTGAGTGCCGAGGTACTTGTGCAAGACAGCGCCGGTATAACCCATCATGGCAGAGATATCTAATTTTAGTATAATGAGGATTCGAGCTAAATCTATGGGATTAAGCATGGTCAGGGTAATCGACAAGGATTCTAAAGGGTAGTCCTTTAGCAATATTAAAACCATCAAAAACAAGCCGTCATAAATGATCGCAAAAAATAACCAGACAAATATTGCAATTCCAAATCCTTTGACTCTGTTTTCATTCTTTAACGCTATGATAAAAGCCATTAAAGAGAAAATGGCGGACAAAATAATAGACATACTTAAGAGTATGAGAAATGCCGCGAGAAAAGGAGTTGTTAGTATTCCGAAGAAAATCATCGGCAGCCCAATACCAATAATAATACTTAAGGTTAGCGCGGCTAATTGGCCAAAATAAATACCTGAAATCAATGAAAATCGCGATATCGGTTGGGCGAGTAGAAGTTCTAAAAATTCTCGTGCGTTATAGTAATACATAACACCAAATAGCATCCCGACTAATGGCGCTAAGCCTAAGACAACATTGGTCATGCTGATGATCACCGACGCAAAATCACGACTTAAGAACAGTAGCGCACTCGTCATGATCAAAAATGAAATGGCATAGGCAAACATCCAACGGTTGCGGATCATATCGTAAAACGAATATTTGAATATCTTAATCATTAGACCCGAGTATGTGCGCAATGGCCCCTTCTAAATTAGTAGATTCCTCCTTCAAAAGCAGTTCTTTTAATGATCCATTGTAGTAAATACTACCGTCAAGTAAGAATAGTACTCGATCCGCAATGTCCTCAGCAAAACTCATGCTATGAGTAGTGATTAGTACATGTGTATGGCTAGATTTCAGCTCTAATAAATATTTTTTTAATTTGATAATAGCCAAGGGATCTAATCCATTCGTAGGTTCGTCAAGAATAATTAGAGAAGCCTTATACATCAAGGCCAAGAGCAAGTTTACTTTTTGTTTATTGCCTCCAGAGAGCGTGGACAATTTCTTATTCAATTCATTTTCCAGATTGAAAAGTGAAATAAAATAGTCGGCCTTCGTTGTATCTGGCCGAATATCCATTATCATAGATATTAACTCCTTTAGATTCAAGTCACAAATGCAACTTTTGGGGGGATATTATGGGATAATATTTTA